>JAIQFI010000010.1 GCA_020073345.1 Terriglobia bacterium | reverse complement strand
GGCAGCGCGATCGGCACGACCTGGTTGATGCGACCGGGCCTCCGGCTGAACACGACGACGCGGTCGGACAGATACACCGCTTCGTCGATCTGGTGCGTGATGAACAGCACGGTCTTGCGGTCCTGCGACCAGATCTTCAGCAGCTCGGCCTGCATGAACTCTCGCGTCTGGGCGTCGAGCGCCGCGAACGGCTCGTCCATCAGCAGCACCTTCGGATCGGCTGCCAAGGCGCGGGCCAGGTTCACGCGCTGCTGCATGCCGCCAGATAATTCGTTGGGAAAATGCCTCTCGAATCCGTTGAGGCCCACCATCTTGACGAAGTGATCCGTGCGCTCGCGCATGGTGTTTTCATCGAAGCGGCGCTGCATCTCCATCCCGTAACGGACGTTGCCGGCGATGGTCCGCCACGGCAGCAAGCTCGAATGCTGAAATACAACCGCACGGTCCACACCCGGCCCGTCGACGCGCTTCCCGTCGATGCTGACCAAGCCTTCCTCATAGGGCAGGAGGCCCGCAACGATGTTGAGCAAGGTGGTCTTGCCGCACCCGCTGGGCCCCACGATCGCCAGAAATTCGCCGTCCTCAACCGCGAGCGAAACATCGCTCATCGCCAGCACCTCGCGGTCCTCGCGCTCGAACCAGTAGCTCTTGGACAGGTGCTCGATGGACAACTTAACCATGTGCTGTTACTTGAAAGCGAGCTTGGCCTTTCGATCCTCTTCCGCTTTGATCGTCGCGCCGAACAGCGTCTCGAAGAACTTCTCCTTCACCAGGCGATCCACCGTGCTATTGTCGACCACCTTGTGGAAGTCGAAAGCTTTCATCTGCGCGGCGACCTGCGGATCGGACTGCTGCGCCACGACGGCGTTTACGGCGCCGGCGAGCACGTAGGGCACGCGTTCAAAGGCATTGGGCTTGGCGTAAAGATCGTAGATCCGTTCCACGTCGGCTTGTGGCTGCTTGTCGTAGACCATGTAAGCTTTCACCGCGAAGGCCTTGTCTTCATAGAAGCGCTTGGTGGCTTCGGCCTGGGCTTTGATCAGCAGCTCAGGCAGCTTGGGATTGGCCTGGATTTGGCTCTTCTTCATCAGAAAGCCAGTGGAAGCGAAGATGTCGTCATGCTCGGACAGATTCGCCAGTGTCTTAAACCCGGCTTCCTCCAGCCTGAAATACGCTGGGGCCGTCAACATGGTGGCGTCGGCGCGGCCGCTTTCGAGCGCAGCGGCACGGCCACTCACGTCGGTACCCACCGGAACCCACGTCACATCGCGCGCACTCAAGCCGGATTTCGCCAGCAGTGCCACCGCATATCCGTACGGCGCATCGCCCACCTGGCCCACCGCAATGCGCTTGCCCTTCAGATCCTTCATGCTGGCGACGTCCTTACGGGCCATCACGGCAAACATGCCTTTGTTGAGCGAGCTGCCCACCAGCGCCATCGACCCGTCCTTGGAAGCGGCCTGCATCAATTGCTCCAGCGATGAATTTACCAGCGCCGCGTCTCCGCTTACCAGCGCGGCGATGCCTCCCGGTCCTACGACGAACTTCAAATCGACGTCGAGCCCGTACTTCTGGTAATAGCCGCCTTCCTTCGCCAGGAACAAAGGCCACTGCGAGCCGCTGCGGTTGGGGTAGATCAGCGTGATCTTCTGGGCGGAGGCGGCGGGAGCAACCAGAGCAGCCGCGATCGTCGCGATAAGCCAGGCCAGCCAGATTCGGGATCTCATGACGTCACTCCTTTGGCTTGCACCTGAGCCGGGACATCGAGCTTGAAGAGCTTCTTGGCGTTGTCCTCGAAAATCAGTTTCCTGTCGGCCGTGCTCAGCCAGTCGAAGGCTTCGATCAGAAAGCGCGTTTCATCGAGCCACCGGCCCGTGCGCGGATCCTTCACCGTGCCGACCCCGGGTCGTTCCGTGCCGAACAGGCATCGATCCGCCCCGACGGTCTTGATCAGCAGTTGGAGCGACTCGCTGGAATAGAGAACCGTGTCGTAGTACAAATTGCGCATCTTGTCGGAGAAACGTTCGCCACCCTTGCGGAGCGAGCTGGCCTCAAAGCGCGCCCAATGGTAGGGAATCGCGCCGCCGCCGTGCGAGACAAGAATCTTCAGCGTCGGAAAATCCTTGAAGACATTCGATTCGAGTAAAGATACGACGCCAATACTTTCTTCATTGATGAAGTGCAGCGAATACGGAAGACGGGGCGATCTGCAACCGGCAGAGTGGATGTGGCCGGGAATATCCAGCTCCACCATCTTTTCGTACAGGGGATACCAGAAGCGGTCGCCCAGCGGAGGAGTCGTCGTCGAAGTCGCTTCGCTCGGATCCGGATTCAGCAGGCATCCGACGAAACCCATCTCTTTGACGCACTTTTCCAGATACGGTAGAACTTCCTTGGGGCTGACTCCGGGGCTCTGCGGCAATCCGCAAACTCCGCGGAACACATTGGGGTAAAACTTAGTTTGCTTGTAGATGATGTCGTTGGTCTCTTCGATGAACCACCGCACGACCTTCGGATCCTCGCTGTGCATCATCTGGTAGGGACGCGGCGAGATGAGCTGCATATCGGTCCCGACTTCCTTGAGCTGCTCTAAATGGGAGGTGCCGCCGAAAACGGGCGAGTTCAGCGCGTCCTTGATCTCCTGGTCGGAGGCGCCGTGGCTGCCGCGGCCGTGCGCGCCGCGATGGGACAAAATGTTGGCCTTGTAGACGTACAGTTTTTCCGGGGCAGTGACATGGCCGTGTGAGTCGATAATCATCCCATTCTCCATCGCAGCCTGGTCATTCTTTGACGACGAAGGCCGCTCGTACATCATACCGAACCCCCGCAACTTCAGGTGTTCTGGCGGGCGTCTTCACGTGGATCGGTGATTCGCCCCGCCAGCGCGGAAGCGGCCACGGTGGCGGCGGACGCCAGGTAGTGCCGCGCCTTGGGATGTCCGTTGCGGCCGGGGAAATTTCGCGCCTGCGTGGAGATCATCGCCTCCTGTTCGCTCATGGCGCCCATGTTGACCGCCTGGTTGGAACCGGCGCTGGGCGGAAAAATGATTCCGCCCGCTTCGACGATGGTTTCGAGCAGTCCCTCCCGGAGTGCCGCGAGATAGACGCCTCGCGTAACCGGCACCACCTGCAGCCGCACGTTCGGGTGAACTGTTTTTCCTTGAAGGGCTTGCGCCAGGACGCGGATGTCGCCCAGGCGTCCTCCGGTGCTGCCGCCTATTTCGGCCAGCTGGATCTCGATTCCTACCGCCTGGCCGATCGGTTTGACATTGCCGACCGTCGGGGGACAGGCGACCTGCGGCTCGAGTTGCGCCAGGTCCACGTCGATGACCTTGGCATACTGCACTCCTGGATCATTCTTGAACAGCTCGAAATGTTTCTTGCGCGAGTACTTGTTCGCGTAGGCGGCGGTTTTTTCGTCCGGATTGATGTAGCCGGCCTTGGCCCCTAGATCGATCGCCATCAGCGGGAACAGCATGCGGTCTTCGATGGACAAGTTTTCGATAAATGGACCCGCATACTCAACGGCACGATAGACGGCGCTGTCCTCGCCGAGAAACCCTTCCAGATACTGCGCGACGTCGCGCGGCGCGGTGCCGGCCGGCGGCGGGCCGTGAAGACGAACTTGAATCGTTTCGGGAACGCGGAACCAGGCCTTACCGTGCGCATAGCCGAGCGCAGCCATGGAATTATTCCCCACGCCCGTGGAGAAAACGCCCAGCGCGCCATAGACTGTGGTGTGCGAATCGCAGCCGATGATCACGTCTCCGGGAGCCCACAAGCCGCTTTCGATGATCACATGATGGATGCTGCCCGACCCGGAATCGAATACGTTGCGGATTCCGTACTTGGCCGCGAAGCGCCGGGCTTCGGTGAGCACGTCCGCATCGGCCTGGCTAGGCGGAGAGAAGGTGTGATCGAAGACAAACGCGATGCGGTCGGGATCGAAGATGGTGCCGTCGCTCATCTCGTTCTCGAATACTTTCGAGACCAGATTCGAGCTGAGATCGTGCAGAACCATGCGGTCCACATTGGCGACGACGATATTGCCCGGCCCAACTTCCTTCTTGCCGCTGGCCTTGGCCAGGATCTTCTCGATCATGTTCATAGCGGCAACCCTCGCGTCACTCGTGCCCAATGTCCGCGATATTCGAGAGCCACCGCGACTGAGTATTTGTCGCCGAGCATCCCGCCGCAGGCGGGACGCGGTGCTGAGTTGCCGGTGCCGAACAGCAGAACCAAGTCTTCGGCCCCCGCCCGCCGAAAAGCCCGTTCCAAGCGTCCGGAAAACTGGTAATCCGTAAGCCCAACTCCCTTCGGCAATTCAACCGTCAGTATCTCGTGAGCCATCTGTTCCGCATGCCGATGCATCGCGACCTCGGCTTCATCCGTCAGCTCGAGCTTCACGTCGGAGATGCCCAAGTTGGAAGCTGCCAGCGGCGAGTAGATCTCATGCGGCAACCGGGGAAGGTCCAGCACGCCGAGCCTGGTCCATCCCCGTTCCGAGCAAAGCTGTAGCAGGGTCGGCACCAGCTTCGAAGCGGGACGGATCTCGTCGAATATGGTCACCGACTTGATCCACGGATAGACGCGCGGCGAAAGTCCACAAAGGAGGACGGGCGCCTGCTCGCGCGGGATCACGATCAACGACCGGTTCCAGTACGGCATGTAGTTGGTTAGATGCCGCCCTTCGGTCGATCGCCAGACGTCGGAGTAAACCAGAAGCGCCGGCAAATCCTGCGCCGCGAGCGCCTTCCGCGCCTTCGCCAGCCGCGCTTCGAACACAGAAGGCGGCAGTTCCGCTTTGTCCCAAGTGATCAGTCCGCGTTTCATTTCGTAAACAACTTCTTCTCGGTTTTGTTGAGCCGGGTGTTGCCGGTTTCCGTGATGAGCAACGTATCGCCGAACACCATGTATCCCGAAAGCGGCAGATAGGTGTTGGGATGCGCGATCACCACCATGTCTTTCTTCAGGACGTAATCGACGTCTTCGAGGATGTGCGGCGTTTCGTCCGGATAGAGCCCCAGGCAGTGCCCGCGCACACGTGTGTACTTGGCATCGGTGTAATCGCCATAGCCGTATTTGCGAAACACGTCGTTCTGCGCGCGTGCGGCGTCTGCAGCGGTGACGCCGGGCTTGATTAAATCCTGCGCGGCGCACTGCGCTTCCGAGAAGATCTCGAAGGCTTTGTTCTGTTCGGGCGACGGATCACCTAAAACCAGCGTCCGGCAGATCTGCGCGTAGTAGCCATTGACCTGCGGCGTCAGTTCCGTGGTGACCGAATCACCCTTCTGAAATTTGCGCTCCGTCGGGGGCTTCATGCCGACGACCTCAGTCCCGCCGGACGCAATCAGCATGAAGTTATCTTCGGCGCCGTCCGTCTTGAGGAACGCCTCGACTTCGGCGACCAACTCGAACTCGCGCATCCCGGGTTCGATCACGTTGGCGAAGTGCTGGTATCCGCGATCCGCGAGATCGCAAGCTTGTTTGATGTACCCGATCTCCTCGGCCGTCTTGACGCGGCGCAGCTCTTCGACGTCGGCTGTCGCTGAGATCGGCAGCGTCCCACAGGCTGCAACGAACCGCTCCTCCATGAACTCGAGGCCAGCAATCGCTGAGGCGCCGCCCGCGAACGCCTTCTCGAAGTCGGGCTGCAAGGTGCCATACGCGTTTTCGGCATCCCAGGGATCACTGAACGTCACGGCGATCTCGCCCGACCGCGGCAAGCGCGCGAGGGCGTGATCGCCCGAGAAGTTGAAATTCACGAGGCTGCGGAATGGGTCCTTGCGCCAGGCGTTCCCGTAGAGCAGGATCGAATCCCAGCCGCGCTCGGCCATCAGATTCATGAGCTGCCGACGGCGATGTTCGTTAATCATCTGCATGGCTAGGGCGACACGCTCTCCAGGAACCACTCGGTCGGAAGCTCGCGACCAAGACCCATCGCCCGAGCGCGCTTGACCACAGCTGAGCCCACTGCAGCGAACTGTGTTCCCGCACCGGTATTGTTATTGAACAGCGTAATCTGATCGGCGCTGGTTCGCCCGGGAAGCTTCCCGGCGACCAAATCCTGAAGCTCGCCGATATCCTCCCAGCGGACAATGCCCTTCTGCGCGGCCTCCCACACATCGGGCGACTGGTCGTTACGGGCGACCTCCTTCGAGTGCACGAAGTACACATCGGCGCGGCGAATCGTCTCGTCGTCGATCTCGCGACGCTTATTGCTCGCGTCCGCGCCGCCGATCGACGCTACGTACATTCCTTTCTCCACCCAGTGCCCGTCGAACACCGGATCCCATGCGGCCGTCGCGGCTTGCACGAAGTCGCTGCCGTCGATAGCTTCCTTGGGCGTGCTCACAGCACGAACTTCGCGGCCGAGTTTTTCGGACATGCTCCGGCAGAACTCGCGGCAGTGTTCTTGATTCGGGCTGAAAACTTTAATCTGGTCGAAAGCGTATTGCGCGGCCAGGAATTCGAGATGCGCGCTGGCCTGCCAGCCGCTGCCGAATAATCCGAGAACCTTCGGTTTGTCAGGAGCCAAATAGCGCGCGCCAACGGCACTCATAGCTGCGACCCGGACCTTCTGGATCACGCCGTCCGGCATGATCGCCACAGGCTCGATCTTCTCAACATCGAACAGGATCACCAGGCCGCAGTACTTGTTGCCAGTAGCTACCGGCAGAATGCGCCGGCGCTTGACTCCCGCGGTGTAAGAAAAACCTGCCATGTCGGAGGTGATACGCAGGGCCCACACGCCGCAATCGAGACTGCCGCCTTCCTGGGTTTTCATGCGGTACTGAAAACCCGGATGCTCGCGCGATTCGGCCGGCAGATACACCTGCGACCGTGCGCGATTCAGCGCCTTGCCCTCGGCTAGCTCGCGATAGATGCTTTCGGTGGCCGCGATCGCATCCTGCGGAGTCAGTGCCTGCTCCACTTCTTCATTCGTCAGCAGCAGCGTCATGACCCGAGCAGGACTTTCCCAGCATCCGATTTCAGCAGCGGGATCAGGCCGCCGGCCCGCAGCATATCGAGCAGCAGGCCCGATGGCGCACGTCCCTGAATGGATTTCCCGGTGGTCAGATTTTCCACGATACCTGCTTCTATGTTCACCCGGATGCGATGGCCGGTTTCGACCAGATCATGGATCCCGGGCGCTTCGAGCAGCGGCAGCCCGATCTCCGGGCCGTTGCGATAAAACGTGCGCGAGAAGAACTCGGCGATAACCGCACCTACGCCCGTCGCTTTAATCGCCTTGGGGGCGATCGCACGGCCCGAGGAACAGCCGAAATTGCGTCCGGCGATGATGATGTCGCCCCTTTGAACATTCTTGGGAAAGTCGGGATTGGCGTTTTCGAGAACGTGCTTGACCATTTCGCCCATACCGCGCATGACGTACGCCGTGGGCGTAATCATGTCAGTGGGAATGTTATGGCCAAACTTCCAGCAGTCGCCTTCGAGGATCAACGGAGTCATTTTCTATGCTTGCACGGGAAGTGTCGCGTGACGCAGCGCGCGCGATCGACTCGCGGCGAACAACAGTAGAAATCCAATGCCGCAAGAAACCAAGTCCACGCTAAACGAATTTGCGTAGTTATGCGTACGATCGAAAATCATCCCCGCGGCCAGGCCTCCGGAAGAAGTCCCCACTCCGAAGAACATCATGAACAGCCCAAGAATGGTCCCGACCCGCTGTGTTCCGAAGTGCTCGAAGGCGATGAGCGGCGGTGCGTTGAAGACGCCTCCGTATCCCAATCCGAACGTCGCTGCCGACCAATAAACAACCGGTGATCCCGGCTCCACGGCCAGCAGGCCGCCGATGCCCGCTGCCAGGCACACGATGCTCCACAGCAACGATACGCGCGACGAATATTTGTCGGCAATCGCTCCGCCGCCGATTTTGCCCACTGCGCTCGCGCCCAGCAGCATGCTCAAGGCGAACGCAGCATTGGTGGGTGTCACGCCGTGGCCGGTCATGTAGAGCGCCAGGTGCTGCTGGATGCCGGTCAGCGTGTGAGCGGCGAAAAACAGGCCGAGTCCAAACATCCAGAACATCGGCGTCTTGATCACGTCACCGGCTTTGCTGAAGCTGTGCCGCGGCGTCGCACGAGGAGAAGCCGGTGAAACATTCGCCCCTCGCACCAGTACCAGCGTCACGATGAACGGGATCGCCATCAGCGCCGCTAGCGCAACAAACGCGTAAGACATGCTAAACGTCTCGATGAGCTTCCTGGTCATGTTCGGCGCGATGAATCCGGCGACGCCGACTCCCGCATTGATCACTCCCACGGCCAGGCCGCGCTTGGTAGAAAACCAGGGAGCGATCAGCATCGAAGTTGGCACCAGCGACACCGCGGCCGTGCCGATTCCGAATAGAACGCAATATGCGTAGTACTGCGGCAAGCCGGCAATCGTAGAAAGCAGCGCTAGCGCTCCTGCGCCGATGCACATGCCGGTGAGCAGTACTTTCTTTGGCGTGAACCTGTCCGTTAGCTTCCCGATGAAGGGACCCAGCACGCCGATCAACAACAGCACGATCGAACCCCCCGCCGAGGCCTGTGCTGCGTTCCAGCCGTAGGTCCTTCGCAAGAACGGATAAAAGATGGGGAGCGAAAACAGGGCGAATGAAAACGCCACCATGAGGATGGTGAACGACGCCGCTAAAACCTGCCATCCCGCCACGGGTTGACGTTGATTCGACACGTTTATGACGACGTCGCCTTTCGCGACTGCTATGTTAGCAGAAGGACCTCGAATTGGGATTTACCATTGCCGAAAAGATTCTCGCCGCCAAGTCCGGGAGGACCTCCGTGCGGCCGGGCGAGATCGTCGACGCCTATCCCGACCTGGTGATGAGCCACACGGCGACGTGGCGGTCGGTCAGCGTGATGCAGAAAGTCGGCGCGTCCAAGCTTTATGATCCGGACCGGCTGGCGGTGGTTCTGGACCACATCGCTCCGGCGAAAACTGAAAAGAACGCCACCGATCAGCAAGTGAGCCGCAATTTCGCGCGCACCAACGGGATCAACAAGTTTTACGACGTGGATGCAGGCATCGCGCACCTAGTGCTGATGGAAGCGGGACACGTCGCGCCGGGTGACCTGATCGTCGGCACCGATTCGCACTGCACCATTTACGGCAGTCTGGGCGCGCTCGGCACAGGCATCGGCTATACGGAAGTCGCATCGGTGTGGATCACCGGCAAGCTATGGATGAAGGTGCCAGAGACTTTCAAGATCATCCTCAGCGGGAAACTCGCGCCGGGTGTTTATTCGAAGGACCTGATGCTGTATCTGATCGGAAGCCTGGGCGCCGATGGCTGCGGATATAAAGCGGTGGAATTTCATGGCGACGCGACCAGCGGTCTCAGCGTTTCCGAACGCATGACCATGACCAACCTAGCCATGGAAATGGGCGTGAAGTGCGCGTTCGTGCCGCCGGATGCGAAGACCGAAGAATATCTTCGCGGGCGTATGGATGCGTCCAAGCGCTATCAGCCCGTCATCGCCGACGTCGGCGCCGTGTATGCAAAAGAAATCCAGGCGGACTTGGGCACGCTCGGACCAATGGTCGCGTGTCCGCACGAGGTCGAGAACACTAAACCGATTCAGCAGGTGCAGGGAACCCGCATTGATCAGGCATTTCTGGGATCGTGCGCCAACGCTAAGTACGAGGACCTGGAAGTGGCGGCGCGCATTCTCAAGGGCCGCCGCGTGCATCCGAGTGTCCGGCTGATCATTACTCCGGGGTCGAAGCAGATTCTACTCGAAGCCTCGAAGACCGGTGTCTTTCAGACGCTGCTCGAAAGCGGCGGGATGTTCACCAATCCTGGCTGCGGCGCCTGCGCGGGCGACGGGGGCATTCTCGCCGACGGTGAAGTTTGCCTCTCTACAGCGAATCGAAATTTCATCGGACGCATGGGCAGCAGCAAGGCTGAGATCTACCTTTCAAGTCCCGCCACGCTGGCCGCGTCCGCGATCAAAGGCGTCATCTCCGATCCGCGTGAATTCTTCTAAATGGAATCGACTATACAAGGCCGAGTCTACAAGTTCGGCGACAACATCAATTCCGACATCATCATCCCGGGCCGCTATCTCATTTACATCGATCGCGAGCGCCTGGCCCAGCATGCATTCGAAGTGTTAGGCGAGGGATTTCCCGCCAAGCTGCGCGAGTTCCAGATCCTGGTCGCGGGCCGCAATTTCGGCTGCGGCAGCGCACGCGAGCAGGCTGCGACAGCGATTCAAGGGCTCGGGATTCAGGCGGTGGTGGCCTGCTCATTCGCGCGGACATTTTACCGCAACGCCATCAACGACGGGCTGCCGATTTTCGAGTGCCCCGAGTTGTATCCGGACGTCCAGGACGGCGATTCGCTGAAGATCGATCTAGCCGCCAGCAAAATCCACTTACGCAATAAAGAATATGCATTCCCGCAGCTTCCCGATTCAGTGAAGAAGATCCTGGAACTGGGCGGACTGGCAAACTACCTCAAAACGCAGTTAGCAGGAAGTTGAGATAAAGTAGGTCCCATGCGCTTGTTTCTGTTCGCCGCGCTTGCGGCATCGTTGTACGCTCAAACTCCCGACGCAGGAAGGTGTTCCGGGACACCCAAGCCGTTCGCCCCAGGCGCAGGCGATTGGAACGGATGGGGCGTGGACGCGTCCGGCTCGCGCTTCCAGCCGACGCCCGGTATAGCCGCAGCCGACGTGCCCAAGCTAAAACTCAAATGGGCGTTCGCGTTTCCGGGCGTGGTCAATCAGCGCAATCAAGCTCAGCCCGTGATCGTCGGCGGGCGCGTTTTCGTAGGCAGCGCCAACGGCACTGTGTTTTCGCTCGATGCCGCGACGGGTTGCACCTATTGGAGCTACGAGACTGGTAACATCGCGCGCACGGCGATTCAGATCGTCAAACTGCCGAACGAAACTCGCTGGATCGCCTACTTCGGCGATAGCGGCGGAACGGCGCACGCAGTGGACGCGCAGACCGGCCAACTGATTTGGAAAACGAAAGTGGACGATTTTCCGCTCGCCCGCATCACCGGCTCGCCCGTGTACAACAACGGCCGCTTGTACGTTCCCATGTCCTCCGGCGAAGAGACCGGGTCGGGAGCAGCCAATTATGAATGCTGCAAGTTCCGGGGCAGCCTGTCCGCGCTCGACGCTCGCACCGGGAAGGTGATCTGGAAGACCTACACCATTCCCGATCCGCCCAAACAGTACAAGACCACGGCCGACGGAAGAAAGATGTTCGGACCGGCGGGCGCGAGCCTCTGGTCAGCGCCGATCATTGACGAAAAGCGCAAAAGGATCTACATTGGCAGCGGCAATTCCTACACGGGCATCGAGCTTCCCACCACGGATGCGATCCTGGCTTTTGATCTGGAGACCGGCAGCCTGCTGTGGTCGAACCAGGTGACGCCTGGAGACAACTGGGTTCCCGGCTGTCCCCGCGGCCCGTTGTGTCCCGAGAATCCCGGCGACGATTACGATTTCGGCAGCTCTACACTCCTCCGCAATGTAGGAGCGCGCGATGTGATTCTCGCCAGTCAGAAATCGGGCGTGGTCTACGCCTTGGATCCGGAGCAACGCGGCAAAGTTATCTGGAAGACGCGCATCGGTGTCGGGAACGGCCTGCTGGGCGGAATCGGCTGGGGCATGGCCGCCGAAGGACAGACGGTGTACGCCGCGATCGCCGACATCAACAAGCCGGACGGGACTCCCGGGCTCTACGCACTGAAAATCGATACGGGCGAGAAGATCTGGAGCACGCCGGCTCCCCAGGGCGCAGGCAATCGGGCGCAATCGTCGGCAGTTTCGGCTATGCCTGGGATCGCGTTCTCGGCGTCCTTTGGAGGACACCTGCGAGCCTATTCGACCAAGGACGGAGCGATCGTGTGGGATTTCGACGCCGTCCAGACGTTCCCCAACACCGTGAACGGCATCCCGGGCAAGGGCGGGGCGTTCAACGGCGGCGGCCCGGCCATCGCGAACGGCATGGTGGTCGCGACCTCAGGGTACGCATTCGCGGGCGGTCAGGGCGGGAACGTGCTGCTGGCGTTTTCTGTCGAAGGAAAGTAGCTGGGTTAGGGGGCCGGCGGGGGCCCGAGCCCGTCGACGTAGCCGATCAGACCGTTCAGTTTGTCGGTGATTTCAGCCAGGTTATGGTCGATCCGCCGACGGTACTCGATCAACTCGCCGATGTGTTCGGAGCGCTCCAGCAGCATGCGGGATCGCCGCCGCTCGATCTCGGCAATCACGACTAGATTGTCCTGAAGGTCCTTGATGGCTTGCTCGTAGTCCATGCGAAATATGGTGCAACCTTCGCCCATATTTTGTCACAGTTCATACAGTCTAGCGCTTGATCGCCGGTAGCTCGCTCGTCGCGTTCGGCACGTGCTGGTCAACAGCACGCAGCATGATCGCGGCCATGGCGTAATCGCCCATGACAGCCGTGAGCTCGAACATCCCCTGTTGGCCGAAAGCCTCGACCACTTGGGCGTAGAGTTCGGGGCTGACCTTGCGGTCATGGAAAATCGCCCGGCCGAAGCGGATCACCAGCGCATCTTTCTCCGGTACTCCATCCAAAGGTCGATTGAATTTGATCGCGTCGATGGTCTTCTGATCCACGTTGGCGCGCTTGGCGCCAGTTTCGTGCGAATTCCATTCATAAGCTTCGTCGAATTCGCGCGCGGCGATCAAGGTGCAGATCTGGAAGACCGCGGTGCCGACCACCGTGTTGCGCAGATACTGGTTGAGCTGGTTCATCGGGAGGGCGACACCCGGGCTGTAAAGAGATGTCGCCGCCGGACCCAGCGGCGGCGTGGGACGATCCTTGCCATTCGCGTCCTTGCCGACGACGGCGTCGTAGACGCGCAGCGTGTCGCCGGAAAGCTTCTCGCGCTGAATTAGCGGGAGGCGGCTGAATGACTGCGGGTCGATGTCCGACTGGGCTGAGGCTACGATCGCGCACAGGCCTGCAAAAAGGGCAATTCGCATAGATAGTAAGTCCAGACTTTCGCTAAGAGAAGGTGATCACCGCGCCGAGCACGGTGCGATCCGCGACGTCCTGCACGGCTTCCCGGGTGCGCTCGATCGGATAGGTTCTCGTGATCATGGACTTCATATCGATCACGCCCTTTTCGATCAGCTTCACGTAGCGCGGGATGTCGCGCAGCATATTCAGGCCGCCCTGCTGGCCGGAGTAGAAGGTCCGCCCGCGGTTGGAGAATTGCGCGGCGTTGAAGCTCACATTGCCGCGCCAAGCCACGCCCAGCATCACGATATGCCCGCCCGCGCGGGTGAAGTCGAAGCACTGTTGCAGCGGCAGAATGGCCGTGGGATCGGGCCCCGCCTCGACCTTGGGCGGGAACCAGTCGCTGCCCACCGCGTTGATGACGAAGTCGGCGCCATCGGGCACCGCCAGGAACCGTTCGCCGAAGATCCGCCCGCCGGCGAAACGACGGTCGGTGATGCCCTTGCACAGGTTGTGAATCTTGGCGATCAGGCCGTTGCCTTCCGCGTTTGGATCCAGGGCTATCGTCCCGCCCACCTTCATGGCGATCTCTCTTCGCGCCCGGATCGGTTCGATCACGATCACCTGACCCGCGTTGGCGAGCCGCGCGGTTTGGATCGCACCCATCCCGACGGGTCCCGCACCCTGCACTACAACGTTCCAACCCGGCTCGATCTGGACCAAGTCGCGTCCCGCGGCCAGGCCAGTGCCGACCGTGTCACCGAGCAGCGTCAGTTGCTCGGCGGGAAGATCGGTGAACACCGGACAGCAGTACTCTTCCGGCACCACCATGATCTCGCTCAAGCCACCTAGCGAGGCGCCCTCGAACACCTGCGTGCCGTCCGCCATCTCCGCCATGGGATGCGCCGGCGCGGTGTCCAGGAACTGGCACCAGTCAGCCCGTCCGTGCAGGCACTGATAGCACACTCCGCATTGCGGTGTGCCGGGGACCACTACGCGGTCGCCGACCTGGACTCGTTTCACCAGCGGCCCGATGGCTTCCACCACACCCATGCCGGAATGATTCGGGATCGACGCTTGCTGGACAGTCGTAGTTGCTAGGGCTCCGCCGACGATGGTGTAGCAAACCGCCGAAGCTTGCGTGCGAACCAGGACTTCGCGTGGCTGGATCGCGCGCAGCTTAAGCTCCTCGACGGACGCGCCGGTGCCGTGCCGGACAAACGCTTTGAACCGGCGTCCGGTCTGAGTGCCCGTGAGCTGTGCGGGCGCCTGCCCGGTGACCACCTGCGGCGAGAGCACCGCTCCTCCCGCTGCCGCCGCTCTCTTCAGCATTTTTCGACGCGAGAGTGCCATGGAAGTCTCCTCCTGGCGCAGGATATCACCTTACACGATCTTCTCGATGAACTCGCCCGCGGGAATCGTCCACCCGAAATAGGTTTCGACGTTGAACAGAGTCGCCTCCTGCATCGCTGCCGGACCCGCGGCCATCACCGCATCGGAAATCAGGATCGGCCAGTAATCCAACACGAACGCATGGCGTAGCGTGGTTTCGACGCACACATTCGTCGCGATGCCGGTGAAGATCAGATACTTGATTCCGCGAGACTTAAGCTCGTCGTCAAGAGTGGTGTTCGCGAAGCCGCTGTATCTGCTCTTCACCACCACCAGATCCCCAGGTCTTGGCTTCAAATCATCCACAATGGCGAAGTCCCAGGTTCCCTCCACAAGCAGCTTACCGTTGAGCTCCGGCCTGCAAGCCATCAGGCGAAGCGCCAGCTCCTTGTGCCAGTTCGGCGCCGCGGGGCCGCCGCTGTTGCTGAGATCCGGTTTGAATCCCATTTGCAGGTAGACAATCGGCACCCTCGCCCGCCGCGCGGCTTCCAGCACGCCGGCGATGCTTCGAACGACCGCTGGCGCACCGGTGATATCGACGCCCGCGATGTCCAGCATCCCGTTCTTGCTGGCGAACGCGTTTTGCATATCCACCACAACCACAGCGGACTTGGCAAGGTCGATTTCTACTGGCTCAGGCTTCGCGTCCAGCTTCAACATGCGCTATCGATGATATAACGATGCTCCGAATCATGAACACGGAGTAGCATCATCAAGCGAGTACGTACTTGTCCGCCAACGGTTGCCGATCCGACGAAATCCGCAACCGCGCTGCTTACAATCGTTGGGCGATAACGCCTCGTCTGGAAGTTTCCCGAGCTTCTCCGAAGAGCAGCCGGCGGCTGATTCGCACCCGGATCTCCTCTTGATTCTCATCAGCCCGTTGACGCCGGGCAGCGCACTGGGAAGTCACGGCCGCGATAAGTCCGCGGAACAGCCCCACCAGATAGCGCTCGTCCTCAGTCGAGAATTTGCGGCCCAGCCACCCTCCGCCCGCAGGTTCACTAATACTGAATTCTTCGCCGGCATGGCGGAACCTCAAGACCATGCGCGAGCCCGCTCGTGAGTAGACCGGCTCTAAAATCACGTCCACGTCTTCCACCAGCGCCACATACCCGATCTGATCCGCGTCTTTTTCACACCAATGGATCTGCGCCGGAATTTCTGAGGTTCCGTCCAAAAGATACTGAATGATATAGGAGTTTGAAATTGGCACGGCTGCACTCTTCAAATCTTCTGAGATCAGTGAGAGCAGCGACGAGGAGACTCTGCAACATAATGCTACCGGCCGCTGGGCAAACCGTCCAATAAAAAGAATCGATGCAGCCGACTCATGTTATTGATTTAATGAAAACTTCTCAATCAATCTGTGAGGTCAGGCTGCAAAGCCGATCCCCCGAGCCTACGGCAGTGCAAACACATATACCGCGTTGTGCCCGGCGACGCGCTTGATCTCGGGCGCGTGCAATGTGACCAAGCCCGGACCGAGCGCGCCGTCGCCGGTCAGAATCGCGACGTACTGCTTCCCGTTCACTGCGTAGGTGATGGTGCTTACCGCGATGCTTCCACCGACGATGCCTTCCCACAGCTGCTTGCCGGTCTCGGCGTCGAACGCGTGCAGGCGGCGGTCCAGATCGCCCCAGAAGATCAGGTTGCCGGCCGTGGCCAGCACGGCCCCGTTGGCGGGAGCGCGCTGCTCGCCGAAGCGCAGGATCTCGCCCGTCTCCATGTTGATCTTCCCGATCCCGTTCAACTTTTGCGGATCCGCGCCCGCGCGCGCCACGCCCTTGCGCTGGCCGCCTTCGATATTGTCGAGGCACACATCGATGTACGGAACATACATCGAGTTGGTCAGCGGCGAGTAAGCCGCCGGCCAGTAGCTGCGGGTGTTGAAGAAGCAAATGATCTTCTCTTCGCCTTTATTGCGAAAGATGAGGTCTTCGTTCAAATAGGTTTTGCCGGTATTAACGTCGACATTCTTCAGCCAGAAGTTCGGCGCATCATAGGGGAACGGGTTGGCCCACAGAAACTCGCCCGTCAGCCGGTCCAGCAAAAAGATGCCGCCCGATTCGCCCGCCGCGAAAATTGTGTCGCGCTCTTCGCCGGGCTTGATCTTTGGGTTGATCCACTTCACGAATTGCGGATTCGGGTTCACCTTGGTGTGGATCAGCGTGCGTTCGTTGGTCCAATCCTCATCCCAGTCGTCGCCGGGCAGGTGCTGGAAATACCACAGAAGCTTGCCGGTTTTGCCGTCCAGCGCGACTGTCGAATTGCTGTAGAGCGCCGAGGGTGCCGACGTCGGAATCGCGAACGGATTGCCGTTGTGCCGCGCAATCCTGCTGTTCGGCGTCGGGTTAGCGATGCCGTAGTAAACGATGTCGCGCACCGGATCGTAGGCGCCGGGAGAACCCCAGGTGGAAGCCACCCGGCGCTCGTCCGGCACGTCCGCCCAGCTATCGCCGCCGGGTTCGCCCGCCGCGGGCGTGGTGTAGAACTTCCACAACTCTTTGCCGGTGTGCGCGTCGTGCGCCGAAATATAGCAACTCGCCCGCGTGCCGCAGCCCGAGCCGCCCGAGATCACTTTGTCGCCGGCCATGATTGTGCCCGAAGAGTTGCCGCGATTGTCGACCCTGCTCTGCCAGCGCAGCTCGCCGGTGCGGGCGTCCAGGCCCACCACGTTGCTGTCGGGAGCGGTATAGAAGATCAGGTCGTCGAAGATGGAGAACGTCTTCGATCGGGAGTTGTACACTCGCGCCGGTGCGCCACGGCCACCCCCCGCGCGGACTGCGCCCCGACCACCACCCGCGGCCCCTGCTGCGGGAGCTGCCGGCGCGGGTGGCTGCGGACGAGTGTATTCCCACAGCAAGTCGCCGTTGGTGGCGTTCAGGGCCATCACGCCGCCCGTAGCGGTCATGATATACATCGTGCCGCCGCGAACCAGAGGAGTGCTCTCGACGGTACCGGCAGGTGTCCCGCGCGACCATGCCATTCGCAACTGGTTCACGTTCTGCCGCGTGATCTGATTCAGCGGACTGAATCGCTGGTCGTCATAGGTACGGCTGAAACTCAGCCAGTCATTCGGGCTGGGGTTAGCCAACTCCGCGGCAGTAACGGGCTTGTAGTTTTGGACCTGTGCCAGGGCGGAGGGAGTCACGATTCCAGCCCCTATAAATGCGATGACGAACGCGATACAGAGTAACGTCCTGGCCATGTCAGCCTCCTCACGTCTACCAACAGCGTCTACCGACAGGGTAGTTTACCGCACCCTCTAGGTACGGCGGGGAGAGGATTGCTTAGACCAGATCGGGTAAACCCCCAATAGACAGCGTCCGGTACGGACTGTAGACTGGGGCTGCCTGGTCTATTCAGGCACTTATGCAACGCTGCAAACAGTGCGAGTCCCCGATCGCCAAAAGCGACGTAGCCTGTATCAACTGCGGGGAGTTGGTCAACCCGGTAGCGAAGAAAAACCTCCGCCAGCACTTTGGCAAGATTGTCACCGGCCTGTTCATCCTCTCCGCCGCGCTTACGGTGGTAGCCCTGTTCACCAATTACGTGGGATCATTTGTGACCTGCCTCGCCACGACGATCGTACTGCTGATGGTCAAGAAGTCAGCCGACGAGATGTCGTCGTCCTCGCAACAGTAGAAGTCGCAATACTCAACTAGCGCTCTCTTGGGCCACTACTTCCCCGCGGTCGGGATCCGCCAGGAGCAGAGGCCGCTGCGGTTTGGCGCTGTACATTCTCCGGTCGGCCTCGGCCAGCAGGACTTCGGCATCCACCCCATCGAAAGGATAAATGGCGGTGCCCACGCTGATGGAAATACACTGCTCGCTGCACACGCTCCAACCAGCTACGTGCGCCACGCTTTGCAGCCGTTCGACATAGGAAAAATGCAGGTCATCCCGCAGGCTGGGCACCACGATGACGAATTCGTCTCCACCCATCCGTGCGACGTAATCGGACTTCCGGCAGACATCCTCCAATCCTTTCGCAACCGCCTGCAGCACTTGGTTCCCCTTCAAGTGACCGAACCGGTCATTGACCTGCTTAAATCCGTTCAAGTCGCAGACCATGACTCCTACGGTGGTGTTTTCCCGCTGGGCCCGTGAAAGCTCGCGATGCAGGTGCAGTTCCAGTGAGCGTGCGTTGGGGAGGCCCGTCAGGTGATCGGTTATCGCCAGTTTTTCGGTGTCGTGGTAGCGCAGCGCGCTTTCGACGGCTGGGGCGACCTGCTGGCTGACGGCTTCGAGAAGTCGAAGATGATCACGGTTAAACGCTTCCAGGTCGGTATGGTACAGAGTCAGGACCCCCGCCATCCCGTTGGGGCCCGTCAGGGGCACTGCCAGTGCCGACTGCAGCTTGTATACCACCACCGAATCGTTCTTGAAGCTAAATTCCACGGACGGATCCCCGTTCAGGATCGAAGTGCCGTGCTGAAGAACGCGGCCCGAGAGTCCTTTCGCAATGGGGAATGTTTCCCGGCGGAATAGGTGACTACTCTTCCCCACGATCTCGACAGGCTCCAGCTCACTTCCGCGCCCCACATAGATCGCCAGCGTATCGTGTGCGATCATCTGTTTCACGCCCTCATGGATGGCCGAGGTCACCTCGCGCGTGCCCAACGAGTGCGTCAGAGCGTTGGCCAGCGTCTGCAGAAGCTGCGTTTCCTGCCGCGCCGAGACAATCGGGTCCAGGATCGAATTCGCGGAACCCGAGGCGGCATTCAGAGTAGCCGACAGCGTTCCAAGATCTTGGCCGGGGGCCTCGGCTCCGTCGGCGCCCCCGTCATTCGTCACTTCACCCCAAGCCATTCGCTCCAGCTCCACATAGCGCCGTTGCAACACGGCAACCACGCGCGGATCGAAGCTCTTTCCCGCTTCCTTGGCGACTGTGGCCATCGCCACATCGATGGGGAGAGCCCCGCGGTAGGGCCGGTCTGACGCGAGTGCATCCAGGCAGTCCACCGCCGAAAGAATCCGCGCGCCGATCGGAATTTGATTCGCTTTAAGGCCCTGCGGATAGCCCGTACCGTCCCACTTTTCATGATGGGTGACGACGATTTCCTGCACCGGCTCCGGGAAGTTCATCCGCTTGAGCATCTCGGCGCCGCCGACCGGGTGGGTCTTCATCTTTTCCCATTCTTCCGGCGATAAGCTCCGCGGCTTGAGCAGGATATGGTCGGGAATCCCCAGCTTGCCGATGTCGTGGAGCAACGCTGCCACATTCAGGTGGTCCAACTGTTCCTCGCTGAGTTTCAGCTCCTGTCCCACCGCCCGAACGTAGCACTGGACCCGGCGCAGATGCATGTGCGTGGTGTGGTCGCGGCCGTCGATGGCCACTGCCAGGGTCTCCAGAGTTCGCTGGTGGAGCGATGCCAGTTCTTCGCGGTGCTTCGCTTTGGAATCGAACCAGGCGCGAAATGCCGCATCCAGCGCAAACAGCATGGGTAGCGCCACCAGGCCCGGATTCATCCCATTCAGCATCGCGGCGCTTCGAACCAGATATGCCAGGTACGCCAGTCCCACAAACCAGGGCAATAAAGGGCGGCACTCCTTCTGAAGTACCTGGCCGATAGAGACAGAGCGGTCTTTCCGCAGCGTCTCCGCCAGACCCCAATTCAAGAGCAGCACGAGGGAGCTGGCGATGACCGGAGCCGGAAACAGAACGTTGTATTTGAACAGCGCGAAGACCTGGTGGGCCCTCTGGGCCGAGGCGATGCCCAGGGTTCCGCTCGCAATGCAAAAAATCACGGCCGAGGGTCGCGGCAAAGTGCGTCCAGACTCCTGAAGTTGGCCCAGCAGCGCAACCACGCTGGCGATGAATAGCAGTTCCGGGAGGCTCAGGTCTTCGATCGCCAGCAACATCACTAGGAAGCCGGCGGGAATCGAGGTGCGAGACGTCGTGAGCCGCAACCCTAGGGCGGCGATGATGGCGCAGATCAGGTAATACTGGAATTCGCTCAAGCGGCGCGGGTCCGCGTGCGCGAGACTGATCAGGCATACCACAATGCCTGTGCAAATATAGACGGCCATCAACGCTCGTCTGTTGGTGTCGGGAACTTGCACTGGTGACCCGATGAATGCACGTCGCACACCATTGCGGGCGCCTGTCTTGTGGATGTTTGAAGTTCTTTCGAAATATGTAGATAGCCCACCTTGAAGCCCGAGGACCGCGGCAATCCGTGCGACACTTCGTCGCGACGGATTCTGCCAGAATGTCCCAATCGGCGGGCGCGAACGCGAGATCGAAATGAAGGTGGGAGAAACCATGATGCGATACATTGGTCGAGAACAGAAATCGACATGGCTGACGCCAAAACTCAAGTACTAAGCAGCATCACGGAGTCCGGCCTGGTGGCCGTCGTCCGAACGGATCGCTCCAGCCAAGCTTCCAGAATCGTCGAGGCGTGCGCGCAGGGCGGCACAACCGCCATCGAAATCACCTTCACCGTTCCCGGCGCAGCCGCGATCATCGAGGAGCTCTCCAAGCGCTATCCGGCGGAACAGATCGCGGTGGGCGCCGGGACCGTGCTTGATCCGGAAACGGCCCGCATCGCCATTCTGGCGGGCGCGCAGTTCATCGTGAGCCCTGCGCTGAATGCGGCCACGGCACGCCTGTGCAACCGGTATCGAATACCGTACTTGCCGGGCGCAGGTACTATCCGCGAGATCGTGGAGGCCATGGAATCCGGCGCCGATATCGTCAAGATCTTTCCGGGCGAGACGCTAGGGCCGGCGTTCGTGAAGGCCGCGCGAGCTCCGTTGCCGCAAGCTTCCCTCATGCCCACCGGCGGCGTCAGTATCGACAACGCGGCTGAATGGATTCGGGCCGGAAGCGTGGCGCTGGGAGTCGGCGGGAACCTCACTGCGGGCGCCATCACCGGCGATTTCAAATCCATCACCGATCTGGCGCGCCGGTTTCTTGGCGTCATCCATGAAGCTCGTGGAGCCCGATGACCGGGAAGGTGGTCACCTTCGGCGAAATCATGCTGCGGCTGGCTCCGCCGGGCTTCGAGCGCTTCCTCCAAAATTCCCAATTCGTGGCGACCTTCGGCGGAGCCGAAGCCAACGTCGCCGTGGCGCTAGCGTCATTCGGAGTGCCTGCCAGCTTTGTAACCGTACTGCCGGCCAACCCGATCGCGGATGCCGCCGTGGCCGAACTGCGCCGCTTTGCCGTCGACACTTCGCAGATCGTTCGTGCGCCGGGCCGTCTGGGCGTGTACTATCTCGAGGCGGGAGCCAACCAGCGCCCGTCCAGGGTCGTTTACGATCGCGACCACAGCGCGATGGCGCTGGCTAAGCCTGGCGACATTTCCTGGCCGCGCGTATTCGAGGGCGCAGCCTCGTTACCAACGTGGTTTCACATCAGCGGAATCACGCCGGCCCTCAGCTCCTCGGCGGCGGATCTGGCGCTCGAATCGGTGCGCGCCGCGCGCGGCGCGGGTCTCACCGTCTCGTGCGACCTTAACTACCGCAAGAATCTTTGGAAATGGGGCAGGACCGCGCGCCAGGTAATGCCCGAATTGGTGAAGTACGCGGACGTCCTGATCGCCAATGAAGAGGATGTCCAGGCGGCACTGGCCCTGGAAGCTGAAGTTGACGTTCAGTCCGGACAGCTCGACCGAAGACAGTACGAAAAGCTGGCAGGCCAGGTGCTATCCGCCTACCCCAACCTCCGGGCGATCGTGATCACGCTGCGCGAATCTTTCAGCGCTTCGCACAACGGCTGGTCGGCTTGTTTGCATGACGGCAAGCAGTTCCTGACCAGCCGCCGCTATGAGATTACCCACATCGTGGACCGCGTCGGCGCGGGGGATTGCTTCGCGGCCGGGTTGATTTACGGAATGCTGAGCGAGCTCGCGAGTCAGGAGACGCTCGAATTTGCCGTGGCGGCGAGTTGCCTGAAGCATTCGATTCCGGGCGACTTCAGCCGCGTGGGCGTAGCCGAAGTGAAGGCGCTCGTGAACGAAGGCGGTTCGGGACGCGTGCAGCGGTGATGCAGCTAGGTAATGTGCGCGCCCGTGGTGCCGACGTACACCGTGAACAGCGACTGGCTGGCGCACATGAACAGACGGTTGCGCTTGGTACCGCCGAAAACCACGTTCGCGCAATTCTCGGGCAGGCGGATCATTCCGATCGGTTCTCCGCTGGGCGCGACGATCTGAACGCCGGGAGGCGCTCCGGCCCACAAGTTTCCATCGACGTCGCAACGCATGCCGTCCGCCGCGCCGTTCGCGAACTGGACAAACCGTTTCCCGTTCTTCAGCTTATTGCCATCAAGGTCGAACACCTTGGTCTCGCGGCCGGATCCGGTGTCGGCCACATACAGTTTCTTGTAGTCAGGTGAAAAGCAGATGCCGTTGGGCTGGTCAAGTTCATCCGTGACTTTCTCGATCTGCGCGGACTTGGGATCCACGCGGTAGACCGCCTGCTTGATTTCCGGTGTTGCGCGAAAGCCCTCGTAATCTCCGTTAATGCCATAGGTCGGATCCGTGAACCAGATGCCGCCATCCGGGTGAACTACGATGTCATTCGGCGAGTTGAGCCGCTTTCCCCCGAATTTATCGGCGATCACGGTCACCGTTCCGTTGTACTCATAGCGCGCCACGCGCCGGTTGCCATGCTCACAGGCTAGTTGCCGGCCCTCGAAGTCGAAGGTGTTGCCGTTGCTGTAGCCGGCGGGATTGCGGAATACAGTGATCCGCCCGTCCTCCTCCGTCCAGCGCATCTGGACGTTGTTGGGGATGTCGCTCCACAGCAGGTAGCGGCCCACGCCATTCCACGCCGGGCCCTCAGCCCACAGCGTGCCCGTGTACACCCGCCGGATGGTCGTGTTGCCGACCACGTACTTGCGAAAGCGATTGTCCACCGCAACGACGTCCGGGTCGGGATAGCGAATCGGCGTTTGCCCGGACCAGTCGCGCGGCGCGGACGGTCCGGCGGCTGGTTGCTGGGCAAGAGTGGGCAGAGCCGTGGCGGAGCCCAGGGCGACGGTCAAAAAAGTCCGGCGGTCACATTGCATCATAGCGTCAAGAATTATATCAGGGTAAGCCTTTTGTTATCTGCGGTCACTGACCCAGTCAGTGACTCCCAGTTGACCCCTCCCCGGGTCGGATCGCCGATTTTGCGTGCTAGGGTGAAGCTCGACTTTCGCGTCTCGCTCATGCCGATCACCCAATTCGACTCTTTCCGTTCCAAAAGATTTCGCTGGTTCTTCGCCGCGCTATTGGCGTGTTTGCCAATCGCCCAGGGGGCCGTCACAGGACGCATCACCGGCACGGTGAAGGACGCCAGCGGTGGCGCGATCCCTGGCGCCATGGTGACCGCGACCAACACCGAACAGAACACCCAGACCAAGACGACCACCGACGCCAAGGGCGACTATGCGTTCCCCAGCCTGCCAGTCGGAAACTACGAAGTCCAATGCGAGTCCCGTGGTTTCCGCACCGAGAAACGAATCGGTCTGGTGATCGATGCGAACGCCGCGATCCAATTGGATCTGACGCTCGAGCTAGCGCAGCGGACGGAGGAAGTTACGGTCTCAGACACGGCCGATCAGATCCATGTCGAGACCGTGAGCACACAGTTAGGTGACGTGGTGACGGGCAAGCAGATGACGACAGTGGCCCTGAACGGCCGCAGCTTCACCGACCTGCTCGCGCTTCAGCCTGGAATCGTTCCCACCACAACCCAAGAACCCGAATCGATTGTGATGGCGGGAGCTTCAGTCGCGATCCAACCTTCAGGCACGCTCAATCCAGGCAATCAGTCTATTAGCGGGCAACGGGAGGACTCGAACGGATTCCTGGTCAACGGAGGCGACGTCAAGGAACTGATGAACGGCGGCACGTCCGTGGTGCCGAACCTGGATTCGATCGCCGAGTTCCGTATTCTTACGAACAGCTTCGATGCTGAATACGGCAACTACGCCGGCGGCGTGGTCAACGTGATCACCAAGTCCGGCTCCAACCAGCTTCACGGAAGCGGATTTGAGTTCCTGAGAAACACGGCGCTGGATGCGCGGAACTTCTTCTCGCCCGAGCGCAGCTTCTACCGCCAAAACCAGTTTGGCGGGACCGTTGGCGGTCCCATCAAGGAGAACAAACTATTCTTCTTCGGCGACTATCAGGGCACGCGGCAAAGCCAAGGGATTGACACTGGGCTGATTGCTGTTCCAACTCTCGCTAACAGGAACGGGAACCTCGCAGACGACGCCTCCTCACTGACGGGCGAAGTCGGAGGGAAATTTCTTGCGGACCTGCTCACCGACAAATTGGGGTATCCGGTCGTTGCGAATGAGCGTTATTACACACCGGGGTGCAATTCGCCTGTTCAGTGCGTGTTTCCGAATGCGATGATTCCGAAGCAAGCGTGGTCGGATCCGGCCAAGCACTTGCTGCAGTACATCCCTCTCCCTAACGCAGGGGATTCCAGTTTTTCCACAGGCGCCGTCGGAAAGATTCTGCACGATAACAAGGGCAGCGGCCGCGTGGATGTCAACAGTGACCGATGGGGGGCGCTGTCGGCTTACTACTACCTCGATAATTACAACTTGAACAATCCGTATCCGACTGGGCAAGGCGGCGCGAATGTCCCCGGATTCTCGGCCATCAACGCGGGACGATCCCAGCTCATCAACCTGTCGCAGACGAAAACCTTTGGAGCCACCGCCGTGAACGAGGTTCGCTTGAGCTTCATGCGAAGCTTCAATAACGTCGGCAAGCCGGTAGGCGGAGTTGGTCCGAGTTTGGCCTCACAGGGATTCGTTACGGGTCCTGGAACCCCCGGGATCGTCGCGTTGGCGCCTGACATCGAGGGAATCGAGAATGTAACCTTGAATGCGATTACCTTCGGAACGCCGATCACAAATCTGACGCAGGCGAACAATACTTACTCGGCGACAGACAACTTTTCAAAGGTCCTTGGGGCCCACACGATGAAGACCGGTTTCCAGATGAGCTATGAACAGGTCAACGTCAATCCGAATCCGACGTTCAACGGCGCATTCACTTTTTACGGAACAGAAACCGGTTCGGATATCGCCGACTTCCTGATCGGAGTTTCTACGTTCTACAACCAGGCAGATTCGCAGACCTATTATGCGCGCCACAAGTACGCCTCGGCGTTCTACCAGGACAGCTGGCGGGCAACTTCGAGTTTGACGCTGAACTTTGGGCTTCGATGGGACCTGATGCAGTACTGGTCGGAAAAGTACAACCAGATTCCGACCTTCAATCTGAGACAGCAGTCCAAGGTTTTTCCTGACGCGCCCCGCGGCTTGGTCTATCCGACCGACGAGGGGGTTCCGAATACATTGGTTCCGCAAGGAAACCGCTTCGCTCCACGGTTCGGAATCGCTTACTCGCCGACTAAGGCTGGCGGACTCCTGGGCAAGATCATCGGTGGGCCTGGGAAAACGAGTGTCCGCGCGGGGTTCGGAATGTTTTATACCGTGATCCAGGGCAACACTATTGCGATCGATGAGCCGCAGCCGCCCTATGGTCTGAGTTACACGGGTAATGGCACACTATTCGACCGGCCGTTTATTACCGCTTCAGATGGCTCCGTTCACCCCCAGCCGTTTCCTATGACGTTCCCGCCGCTGAACACCACGGCGTCCAATCCCACCAAGGGCATCGATTTTTCGCCGTTCCTTCCTCAGGCTGGAATGACAACGCCCTACCGCGGCAACACCTATCCCTATAACGAAAACTATTTCTTCTCGGTCGAGCGCCAGCTGGGGATGAACACCCTGGCGAGCGTGAGTTACGTAGGGTCGCAAGCGCATCACCTTCTGATGATTTACTCGGCGAATCCCGGCGACCCCGCGCTTTGCCTGGCGCTCAGCAAACCGAGTGCCGTTAAGCCAGGCACAATTACTTGCGGCCCTGGGGGCGAAGACAACACCTACATCACGGCGGACAATCGGACGATCAATGGCACGCGCGGACCGTTCGGACCCAACTTCAGCAACGACGATTTCGAAGGCAGCTTCGGAAACTCCAGCTACAACTCCTTGCAAGCAAGCGTTCGTCACTCTGCTAAAGGACTGGATCTGGTGCTGGCTTACACGTACAGCAAATCTATCGATCAGGCGTCAAGCATCTCCGATGTCGTCGATCCGTTCAACTACAAGCGGACGCGAGCTCTTTCCGCCTGGGACCTGACTCATAACCTGGTAGCAACGTATTCCTACCAGTTCCCCTTCGAACGGTTTTCGAGCCACATGAAACCCCTGACGCGGGGATGGCAGATTTCCGGGATCACGCGCATCAGCTCCGGCTTCCCAGTGACGATATCCAGCGACGTCGATACTTCTCTACAGGGAAGCTCGCCCAATGGCGTGAATAATCACCTTATCGATTTACCGGACTATACTCCTGGAAATCTCAACCTGAACGGCAATCCGCGGAACGGACTCCCGTATTTCAACACCGACCTTTTCACGACGGCAGTTCTGGGGACTCCCGGCTCCGCTTCGCGGCGGACGATCCACGGACCGGGAATGGTGAACTTCGATATTTCGTTGATGAAGTCGTTCAAGTTCACCGAATCTAAGACGTTGCAGTTCCGGTGGGAAACCTTCAACACTTTTAATCACGCGCAGTTTTTCGGTCCTTCGTCGGTGGCCGGGGACTTCGACAATTCTCTCTTCGGCCAGGTAGTCAAGGCTGCTCCGCCGCGGCTGATGCAGCTCGCGCTGAAGTTCACGTTCTGAGAACCGTAGTATAGTGATGCCGTGCGCTGGTTTCTCCTGGGGATCCTATTCGTGTGCGCGGTCGCCCTGGTCGCCGGTTTGGCTCTTATCCGCCAATCCCGGGGATTCAGCACTCGCGAGCAGCCCACAGCCATGGAACGCTGGCTGGCCCGGGAAGCCCGAGCCTTGGCCATGCCGGCCGATGCGAAATCCAGGATGAATCCCATCCCCAACACACCTGAAGCGATCGCCGACGGCCGCGCGCATTGGGCGGATCATTGTTTCTCCTGTCACGCCAATGACGGCAGCGGAGATACTCTCCTGGGAAAGCGTCTGTATCCGCCTGCGCCCGATATGCGCCTGCCGGCGACCCAGCAGCTCACCGAGGGCGAGCTGTTCTATATCATCCAGAATGGAATTCGTCTCACCGGAATGCCGGCATGGGGTAGTGGCTCTGCGCATGATGAAGAGGACTCCTGGAAGCTGGTACACTTCATCCGTCATCTTCCACAGATTGGCCTGGAAGAGAAGAAGGCCATGGAGAAGATGAATCCCAAGAGCCCGGACGATTTACGGGAAGAGCAAGAAGAAGAACGGTTTTTAAGAGGAGAAGATAACAATGAGCCAAGTGCGGAACATCATCATCACTAGCCTCCTGCTGGCATCCGCTGCGCTATTCGCGCACGGCGGCTTCGACCATGTCACGGGAACCGTGGTAAAGCTGGAAAACAACGTTCTCACCGTCAAGACAGCCAAGGGAGAATCCGCCGTTACGCTGGACGCTAAAACCGAGATCACCCAGAACGACAAACCCGCGCAAGTGTCGGATCTCAAGGCCGGCGTCCGCGTGGTAGTCGATATTCCCGAGGACAGCAAGACCAAAATCGCTCATTCCGTGAAGATCGGTACCGCCGCCAAAGCGGGAACTCCGGCAGCGGCGCACGATCACGACGGCCACAAGTAGATTTCAGCCGGTGTGCGCCGTGAGCCCGGCGTGGGCGGTGGCCGAATCGCGGTAGGCTTTGAGCACTTCGGTTACAGCGCCTTGCTTAACTACACGGCCGTGATCCAGCCAGAGGCCGCGATCGCACACGCGTTCCAGAGTGTCGAGAGAATGCGACACGCACAGGATGGACTTGCCCGCTTGCCGGAATTCCATAATCTTCTCCACGCATTTGCTGAAGAAATTCTGATCTCCGACCCCCAGAACCTCGTCGATGATTAACAAGTCCGGATCCACGTTGATCGCTACCGAGAAGGCCAGACGCATGATCATGCCATTGGAGTAGGTCCTGAGCGGCTCCTCGATAAACGCGGCCAGCTCGGAAAATTCCACGATCTGGCCGAATCGTTCCCGCACCTGGCGGCGGGTCAACCCCAGCAAGCTGGCTTTGATCCGAAGGTTCTCGGCTCCCGTCAGGTCGGGATGAAACCCCGATCCGAGTTCGAGCAGGGCCTCTACTTTTCCGCCGATGGCCACGCGGCCGTCGCTAGGGTCGCACAAGCTGGTGGCGATATTGAGCAGCGTGCTCTTGCCCGCGCCGTTCGATCCGACTACCGCCATGCTTTCGCCGTGCTCGAGCGAGAACGACACGTCGCTGAGCGCGTAAAAGCGTTCGCGGGACCCCGGCCGCAGCGCATGCGCCAGGCGGTCGCGCAGAAGCATCCGGCCGCTGTGTCGGTAGAAGTATTTGGAGACGCCCTGGAACTCTAAAACCGCTGACATCAGGCTGTAAAATGCGCCCTTTCCAAGCCTTATTGTAAGCGATCCGCCCGAATCCGCACGGTATTTGACTTCACCCCTTCGCGGCGGTAGGATAACGGCGAAGCAATCCTTTAAGGGGGGAAGTGCGCGTTATGAAACGATATCTGGTTATGGTGCTGGCCTCGATCGGCGTGCTATTTGTCGCCACGCCCACCTGGGCCCATCATTCTTTCGCAGCCGAGTACGATTCGAGCCAAGTGCTCACGCTGACGGGCAAAATCACTAAGGTCGAGTGGACCAACCCCCACATTTACATTCATATCGATGTTGAGGAGGGTGGCAAAGTCACTTCCTGGGCGCTCGAAGGGTATCCGCCGAACACGCTCAAGCGAACGGGGTTCACCCGAAATCTGCTGAAGGAAGGCGACACCGTCACGATTACCGCCTATAGGGCGAAAGACGCCACCAATACCGGCGCTGGGCGTGAAGTAACGTTTCCCGACGGCAGCAAGAAGTTCGCCGGGCCGCTCGGCAACTGACTCTGCTCGCAGGCGAGGTACTCCATGACAAAACGGTTCTTTAGTTCGCTCACTATCGCGACGGCGGTTGCGGCTGCCAGCCTGCTGATTTCGCTCCCGTCAAGCGGGCAAGCCCCCGGTCAAGGCAAAGGCAAGGGCGGCGCTCCCAAGGGCCCGACGGGTCCCGTGACGCATAGGCCCATTCCGCGCACTCCCGACGGAAAGCCGGATCTGAGCGGCACCTGGCAGGGTGGCGGCGTGAGCATCAATGGCGAAGCCGGCGCTCCTCCGCTGAATCCCCTTCCGCCGATTGACCAACATCCTGTCAACCGCCAGCCTCTTGTCTACAAACCCGAGTTCGACGCGGCTCGCAAGGCCAAGAACTACACCACGCTCGACGATCCGACGCTTTACTGTCTGCTGCCGGGAATCCCGCGCATCGTCGGCATGCCCATGCCGATGGAGTTCGTCCAGACGCCCAGGGTGCTCGCGATCCTGTACGAATCCTTCCGCGCTTGGCGCCGGATTCCGATCGGCAACGATCTGAAGCACTCCGACGACGTCACGCCTACTTGGATGGGCGACTCGGTCGCCAAGTGGGATGGCGACACGCTGATGGTGGACACCATCGGCTTCAACGACAAGACTTGGATTTCCGGAATTGGCAGCACCCATACCGAGCAGATGCACGTGGTGGAGCGCTACACGCTCAACGATGACGGCAGCCTGAGTTGGGAAGCCAAGGTCGAGGATCCCGGCGCTCTAGCCGCGCCTTATGTTACCGGCGGTGTCCTGAGGGCTCCTATCGGCGTTCACGTCGAGGAGTACGAGTGCGCCGAGAACAATCCCGATCCAGGCCATATGAAGAAGGCCGTCGAGTTGGAATCGAAGGCCAAGGGGAAACAGTAAATGCCCGCCGCGACTCGCCTCGCCGGCGTCGCCGCGGCAATGTTGATGCTTGCGGGTGGTTTATCCGCCCAAGGCCGGGGCGGCCGAGGTGGCGGCGGAGCGCCCCCACCTCCGGACCCGTGCGATCGGCCCTGTCTCGAAGGGTTCGTCAATCAATACCTGGACGCGCTGGTCGCGCACAATGCCTTCGGCCTCCCGTTTGCCCAGAAGGTCAAATTCAGCGAGAACGGTCAGCTTCTGGAGCTGGGCGACGGTTTGTGGAATGTCACCACCGACATCGGCACTTACAAGCTGTACGCCACCGATCCCCAGAGCGGGCAGGTCGGCTTCCTCGGCACCGTTATGGAGAATGGGCGGCCGGTGGCCTTGGCCCTGCGCCTGAAGGTTGACAATCGTAAGATCAGCGAAATCGAGACGTTCGTTTATCGGGCTGCGGGTGGCCCTCCTCCAGGCGGCCGCGGTGGTCGCGGGGGTGATGCCAAAGCGCCGCCTCCTCCTCCGCCCGCGCCTACGGGCGCCGCCGCCATGGAGTTGATGAAGCCCGATCCGGTGCTTCAGGAAATCGTTCCTCAAAACCAGCGTGTTTCGAGGAACGGACTGCTGAAGGCCGTGAATGTGTACCTGGATGCGATCGAAAACGGCAATGCCGACAACGATGCGTTTCACCCGGACTGCGAGCGCATCGGGAACGGCACGAAGATCACTCACAATCCGGCCTTGACCCTGGCAGGTGCCGACTGGAATCCGTTCACGCTGGGATGCGCCGAGCAAATCAACTCGAAAATGTACAGCTACATCCAGGTGGTCTATCCGCGCCGTTTTCCGATCGTCGATGAGGAGCGTCAACTGGTGTTTTCGTTCTCAACATTTCAGATTCCTGGCGATATTCTCAGCGTGCAATCGCCCGGGCACGGCATCTTGAAAATGACGGATGCCAACACCCAGCCCGGTTTCCTGGCTGTTCCGGAATTGTTCCGCGTGAAGGACGGGAAGATCCGCAGGGCAGAGAATCTGGTGATCAACCTGCCTTATGGGACTCCCGATCCGTTTTTTAACGACGATTGGCGCAGGACGAAGAAATAATGCGAAAAATCTTCCTAGTTGTATTCGTAGCTGGTGTTGCCCTCGGCCAAGGGCGTGGCGGTCCGCAAGGACCCTGCGATCGCGCGTGTCTGGAAGGATTCGTCAACCAGTATCTGGAAGCTCTGGTGGCGCACGATCCCACACGTCTGCAGATGACGCCCGACGTCCGGTTCACAGAGGACGATATCCTGCTCAAGCCGGGCGAGGCGCTGTGGAAGACAGCCAGCGGTCTTGGAACCTACAAGCTGTACTTCGCCGATCCGCAGGCCGGGCAGGTGGGCTTTTTCGGGACGATTCGCGAAAATGGCCGGCCGGCATCTCTCGTACTGCGGTTAAAGGTTGAGAATCGCCGGATCAGCGAAATCGAAACGCTGGTTCTCCGCGGCGCTGGCTCCGCCATCAATATGGAGAAGGCCGGCACGCCCGATCCGGTCTTGATGGAAACCATTCCCGTGGCCGAGCGCCTGCCGCGCGCCAAGTTGATCGCTACGGCGAATCTATACTTCGAAGCGATCGAGCAAGGCAACGGCGGCGTCGCGCCTTTCCACAGAGAGTGCAACCGGTTTGAAAACGGGACCCTGACCTCGGGACCGCAAGGATGCTCCGCCCAGCTCGATACGCACATCTTCGACTACATCCAGAAGATCTACCCGCGGCGCTTCGTTGTGGTCGATGAAGAGCGGCAACTGGCGTTCGGATTCTTCATGTTCAACCATCCCGGCGATATCACCTGGATCAAGAATGCCGACGGCACCCGCAGAGAGATGGGTCCGGCCGCCACACGGCCGTTTGCCGTGGACGTCGCGGAGCTGTTCCGCATCAAGGACGGCCAGATCCGAAAAGTCGAAGCTCTGATGGTCAGCCTGCCCTACGGGCAAAAGAACCCGTTCGTTCCCCAACAGTAGAGGAGAAAGTTTCATGCGAAAGAACGTCCTAGCAGGCGTATTGTCGGTTGTGCTGGCCGCCTCCACGAACGCGCAGACTAAGGGCGGCGCGTGCGACCGGGCGTGCCTCACGGCCATCGTCGATCAGTATCTGGCCGCCATGGTGGCGCACGATTCCAAGCAAGCTCCCTTCGCCGCGAACATCAAGTACACCGAGAATGCCGCCAAGCTTCCGCTCACCGATGGCCTGTGGTTCACCGCGAACGGGCTGACCGATTACAAGATCTACATCGCGGATCCGCAAGGCGGCGCCGTAGGATTCATCGGCATGATCAACGACCATAACGTCCCAGGGCAGCCTGAGAAGCCCACCATCCTGGCGCTACGGCTCAAAGTCGTCAACCGCCAGATTACCGAGGCCGAGGCGGTAACGGTCCGCGGCGTGGGCGCGAACAATCTCGGGAATCTGAAGACGCCCCGGCCGACGATTATGGAAACGCTGCCCCCATCCGAGCGGCGGTCGCGCGAGGAGCTGATCAAAATCACCAACCTGTACTTCGACGGGATTGAGCAGTCGACCGGCGACATCGTACCGTTCGATGACGAGTGCAACCGGCTGGAAAATGGCATGCGAACGGCGGGTCCACCGCTCTCAGGGGCGCCGCCCCCTCAGACCAAAGGCAAATTCGGTCCCCCAATCACGCAGCGTTGCGTCGACGGGTTTAATTCCGGAGTGTTCGCCGTGATTACCGCCATCCGGCCCCGTCGCGTGCTTGTAGTAGATGAAGAAAAGGGACTGACTTTCGGCGTTTTCATGTTCCAGCACAAGGGTTTAGCGACTGTTAAGGGCAAGGACGGCGAGACCCGGGGCGCGGCCTACTTCAACGGCGAGCCCGTCACGATGCCTATGGCCGAGATGTTCAAGATCAAGAACGGCAAGATCCGGGATGTGGAGGCCATCGGCATCCGGCTGCCTTATGGCATGGGGTCCGGTTGGGAGTAGGCACAAATCCCGTAAGTACGCTAAAATGAGATGTGGCTCGCGGTTGGGAAAGTAAGTCGGTTCAAGAGCAGATTGCATCTGCTCGGGCCCGCGAAGGCGATACTAAGCCCCGACTCACGCCTGAACAGCTAGCGATCGCGAAAAAGTGTGACTCTCTGCTGCTTCACCGCACCCGCGTATTGCACGATCTCGAGAACTGCCACGATGAGCGTTACCGTAAGACCCTTTCCGACGGGCTGGCGTACCTCGAGTCAGCGTTGACTGACCTCGGTTGGACCGCCTCCTAGCCCACTCGTTAGCGCCCCTTCACACCGAACAACGTCAGGTCGATCGACTCCGCCATGGCCTTATACCCGGCATCGTTGGGATGCAGATGGTCGCTGATGTTGTAGCCCGGGCGAAACGTCTTAGGATTCTCGGGATTCCTTGTGGCCAGATCGAAATCGATCATCCCATCGAGCATGCCCGTGGTGCGGATCCACTGATTGACGGCGGTGCGAATCCCCTCGCCGGGCTCGCTGTAATAGCCTGCGCCCTCATAGGGCGTCAGTGTCGCCCCGATCACTTTGATGCCGCGCATGTGGGCCCGGTCAATCATCTGTTTGTAGATGGCGATGATTTCTTCAGTAGTGACAGGTGTACCACCGGCGCGCGCAGCTCCGCCAATATCGTTGATGGCTTCCATGAAGACCAGGTACTTGATTCCAGGCTGCGCCAGCACATCGCGCTCGAAGCGAGCCAGCACACTGACGCCGGCTCCATCGCCCAGCACACGGTTACCGGAGATGCCCTGGTTGACCACGGCCAGATTCGTCACTCCGGCGTCATGCAGCCGCTTGGCGAGCATGCTCGGCCACGCTGCATTTGCGTTGTTAGTCGATGTGGCCCCGTCGGTGATGGAGTCTCCGAAAGCCACGATGAGTCCCGTATCCGCGGGCGCCAGCACATGGATGCCGGATAAGAAATACCAGGAGTTGCTAGTCCGGGCGGGCGTGAAATCGGGGACGCCCGTGAAATCGCCTTCCGACGAGATATAGGTCGTATGCAATCCCGTCGCGTGCTGCGTGGGAGGACCGGTATCGCCGGGAAGGTAGACGCTAACCACCAGATCGCCTACGGCCGGCACGGCCAGATCAACCGGATCGCTGATCATGGAGGCGCCCACGGGAATGGTGGTCGAAGCGAGGCCGCTAAACGTCAGCTTACGATCCGAGGCGGGGACGATGGCGGAATCGTGATCTCGCAGGGCGATGTGGGCCGAGCCGATCTTCAGACGGTCCGAGCCGAACGTGTTGGCCAGTTCGACGCGCACGCTGCGTCCGCCGATACTGGTGTTCGCCACCATGCGGATGGTCTGATTGTTGAAGCTTCGAAGCGGTGCTGGACCGGGCTTTGCGGGCGCGGCTGCGGGAGCTCCCGCCGCAACAGGTTTAGCGGGAGCCGCGGGGATGTTGGTGGCGATGGGCGACGCCGCCCAGGTGGCCACCCAGTGCTCTTGTGCAAACGCGAAATTGGCGGCCAGTAGCGTCGCAGCCGCCCCAATCCGTAGAATACGTGTGTTCATAAGTCCTCTCGAATACTAGCGCGTTTCACGGGCCAGACGGCTTCCACTTGCTCGCCGCGGCAAGCATAAATTCTATCGTAAAGATTGGTTGTGGGGTCACAGTGCGGCGGGATAAATTCGAGCCGGTCCCCTAGCTTCGGAAGTCCCTCCGCAGCGTCTAGGTAGCCGAACTCGTCTCCGCCCCAGCGGTATTTCGATCCCGGCAGATCCACCGCCTCCGGACCGTACCCTCGATCGGTGGCAAACGCCTTGAATCCCGCATCCACGGTGACAAAACCAGGATGATTCGCGCTGACGACGTTTGCCAGCACCGTGAGAGCGTGGGCGAAGTCCAGGCCCTCGCGCCGGTAGGCCAGGTCCATCAGCACGTAGGATCCGGCCTCCAGCTCGGTGAGATCCGGCACCGCCGTGTCGATCTCCCAGGTCCCGGTGCTGCCTCCGGTGACAATCTCGGTCGAAAGCCCGCGCCGCAACATGATGCCGAGCGCGCGCGCCGCGACCCGGAAGGTCTCCGCCGAAACGCGCTTGCGCTCTTCCAGTCCGCCGGCGTGCGATCCGAGAACGGAGTACGCTTGGATGCCGCGCAGCTCCAAGTTGGCTGCCTGATCCACGGCCTCGGCGATTTCCGCGGCGTCTTCCGGGGAGCGTGCGCCGGTGCGATGATCGCCTACATCCAGGTCCACCAGGACATCGAGCTTGCGCTTTGCCGCGCCCGCGGCTTCGTCGTACCACGCAACCTGCTGCGGATGGTCGACAACCACCATCGCGCCCGTTGCGGCGATTCTCGCCATCTTCAGCGAATCGGCGATAGGGGATGTGAGAAGCAATCCAGGGATTCCGGCGCCGGCCATCAGCTCGGCTTCGGCGACCGTGGCCACGCACACGCCGATAGCGCCTGCCGCGATCTGGCGCCTGGCAATCTCCACGCACTTGTGGGCTTTGGCGTGCGGCCGCAAGGTTTTGCCGGATTCCTTGATGCGGGCGGCCATGCGCGCCAGATTGGCCTCGAACTTATCCAGATCCAGGAGAAGCGCGGGGGTGGGTAGCTGCTGCTTGGTAAGCACCAGCCCATTATGCAAAATGCTATTCTCGATTCGTTGAAACTAGTGCAGGTAGAGGTCCCGGCTGAGCCGGCTGTTGACACTGCGGCTCTGCAGAGCGAGCTCGAGCGCCAAATCCAGGGCGAAGTCCGCTTCGACACCATCACCCGCGCCCTTTACTCCACGGACGCTAGCGTTTACCAGATCCGGCCGCTAGGCGTCGTGATTCCCAAGAATCGCGAAGATGTGATTCGCATCGTCCAGATCTGCGGGCGCATGCGATGCCCATTGACCATGCGCGGCGGCGGCACCTCGCAAGCAGGGCAGGCGATCGGCGAGGGGCTGCAGGTCGATACTTCGAAGTACTTCAACCGCGTCCTCGAAGTGAACGCGGAAGAGCTCTGGGCGCGCGTCGAACCGGGCGTGGTTCTGGATGAGTTGAACGCGCAGCTCGCTCCCCTGGGTCTGCGTTTCGCGCCCGATATTTCGACCGCCAGCCGCGCCACCATCGGCGGCATGATGGCCAACAACTCCGCCGGGGCGCGCAGCGTGCTGTACGGCAAGACCATTGACCACGTGCTGGAGCAGACGGTGGTCCTCGCCGACGGAGGCATCGTCGAATTCCGCGAGATCCCGCGCGCCGAAGTCCCCACCGGCGACACGCTCGAGGCTAACTGTTACAGGACCGTGCTGAGTCTGGCAGCCGAACACGCCCAGGAGATCGATCGGTGTTACCCCAAGGTTCTGCGTCGTGTGGGCGGGTACAACCTGAATGAGTTCGTGAACCCGGCGGCGCCAGTGAATCTGGCCAAAATGTTGGTCGGATCCGAGGGCACGCTGGGCGTGGTGCTCGAAGCCAAACTCCGCCTGGTTCCGCTCCCCAAGGCCAAAGCCGTGATGGTGATCGAGTTCGCCGATCTTCTCGAAGCGCTAAGTGCCGCGCCCGTGATCGTGCGCCACGGACCATCGGCGGTCGAGGTGATGGACAAATCGATCCTCGATAACACCCGCCAGAACGCGAACCTCGATCGCATCCGGAAATCCTTCATTGAGGGCGATCCCGCCGCGACGCTATGTGTCGAGTTCTACGGGGATAAGAAGGAAGACCTGCCGCCCCGGCTTGTCGCGCTGGAAGAAGACTTGCGAGCCCGTAATCTTGGTTACCGCTATCACACCGATACCGATCCCGTCACGCAGTCACGTATCTGGAGCCTGCGAGAAGCCGCTCTGGGACTTTCGATGGCCATGAAGGAAGACGCCAAGTCGATCTCCTTTGTCGAAGACACCGCCGTCGCGCCCGAGAAACTGAGCGAATACATCGGCCGGTTCTTGGAAATCGTGCGCGAGCATGGGACCACGGCCGGGGTCTACGCGCACGCTTCCGTGGGCTGTTTACATGTCCGGCCCGTGGTTAACATGAAGACCGAGGAAGGCGTCGCTAAGTTCGAGAGCCTGGCCAAGGCTGTAGCGAATCTGGTGCTCGAATTCGGCGGCGCGCTTTCGGGCGAGCATGGTGACGGGCTGGTGCGTGGTCCCTTCATGCGCCAGATGTTCGGCGACACGCTGTACGAAGCGTTTCGCGAAATCAAGCAGACTTTCGACCCGCATGGAATCTTCAATCCCGGGAAGATTGTCGACTCGCCGCCCATGACGTCGAATCTTCGATTCGGCGCGGGCTACCAAACACCGAACCCAACCACGTGGTTCGACTATTCGGACTTCGGTGGCTTCGGCGGCGCGGTCGAGATGTGCAGCGGCGTCGGAGCGTGCCGCAAAAAGCTCGCTGGAACCATGTGCCCGTCCTACATGGCGACGCGCGACGAGAAAGACTCTACGCGGGGCCGCGCGAATATTCTTCGCCTGGCGATGGCCGGCTGGCTAGGCGAATCCGGGTTGGGCGATCAAGGCGTCTACGATGTGCTCGATCTGTGCCTGGAATGCCGCGCGTGCAAAGCGGAGTGCCCTGTTGGGGTAGACGTGGCACGCTTCAAGAGTGAATTCCTTGCGGATTATTGGACCCGCCATGGGACGCCGCTGCGTGCGCGAGCTTTGGGCGACGTTGCGCGCGCATCCGTTTTGGGTTCCGCGTTCGCTCCTATTTCGAACTGGGTCGCCGGCGCCGTCGGGGGCATGTTGGGTATCGATAGCCGGCGCAAGCTGCCCGCATGGAAGCGCCAAACCTTCTCGCACTGGAGCGCAGGACGTCGTGTAGGATCGGCCTCCAGGCCGGTCACACTCGTCACATTATTCAACGACACCTTCACCAATCATTACGATCCTGAAATCGGCATTGCCGCCGTGGAGGTTCTCGAGCGCGGCGGATGTTCGGTCGACGTCGTCCGCCCAGGATGCTGCGGGCGCCCGCTCATCTCGCAGGGGATGCTGGAAGGCGCGCGAGCGCAGGCGGCGAAGATCGTCGATGGATTATTCCCGATCGCCAGCCGCGGCGCCAAGATTCTGTTCCTGGAGCCGAGCTGCCTCTCCTCCGTGAAAGAAGATGTTCCCTCGCTGCTGCGCGGTGAGCAGCAGACCAAGGCCCGCACCGTGGCGGCCGCGTGCGTACTTTTTGAAGAATTCGCGGCCGGCCTCGATCTTCCACTGCGCCCTGGACCAAAGCGCGTGCTGCTCCACGGCCACTGTCATCAGAAATCGATGGGACTCCTCGACGCGTCAAAATCCCTTCTTGCGAAGATCCCCGGCACGACCGTAGTCGATCTCGATGCAGGCTGTTGCGGCATGGCGGGCTCCTTCGGCTACACCCGCGAGCATTACGATGTTTCGGTTGCGATCGCCAGCCGCAAACTGCTTCCGGCGGCGAAGGCGATGCAGCCAGGGGATGTGCTCGCCGCGCCGGGAACGTCCTGCCGTCACCAGGTGGCGGACCTGAGCGGCGTCACCGCGCAGCATCCTGCCGTACTGATTCGTGAACTGATGAAGTAGAATGGCTCAACCTGTGCAAGCTTCCGGCCTAGCGGCGAATCCGCGTCCGACGCATGTCCGCCACGTGGTGCTCGGACTCACCGTCGCCGCCTACATGATCACCTACATGGATCGCCAGGTCCTGGCAACCACCCGGCCGGCGATCATGGAGGAACTCGGAATTTCGCTGACCGCCATGGGCTGGGTGACGTTTGCCTTTCGTATGGCGTACGCGTTGTTCCAGGTCCCGGGAGGCTGGCTGGGTGACACCATCGGAGCCAGACGCGCGCTGACCATGGTCGTCAGCTGGTGGAGCGCTTTCACCGCACTCACCGCGCTTGCCTGGAGCGCCGCTTCGATGATCGTGATTCAGGTTTTCTTCGGCCTAGGTGAAGCCGGTGCGTTTCCTATCGCCACGCGATCTCTTTCGCGCTGGATGCGGCCTACCGAACGCGGTTTCGCGCAAGGCATTACGCACGCAGGATCGCGTCTGGGCGGGGCCATCACGCCACCCATTGTCGCTCTCGCGATCGTGCCCTTCTTTGGATGGCGCGCCGCATTTTACGCGTTCGGCGTTCTGGGTGTTGTGTGGTCCGCCGTCTGGTTCTTTTACTATCGCGACACACCCGAGGAACATTCCGGCGTGAACGCCGCCGAGCGCGAGTTGATCGCGGGCGGCATCCAGCGCAAAGGTAAAGGCAAGGTCCCATGGAGCCAGATTCTTTCTCACGGGAACCTGTGGGTCTTGTCCGTAATGTATTTTTTTTATAACTACAACTTGAACGTGTATCAGGACTGGTTCCCCACCTACCTGCGCCAGTCCAAGGGCATGACGTTGGCGCAGATGGGAATCTACGCGAGCCTTCCCCTGATGGCCGGCGTGATCGGCGATCTGGCGGGTGGATGGTTCTCCGACATCGTGCTGCACCGCACCGGCAACGTCAACTTGGCGCGGCGCTGGGTGGCCATCGCGGGATTCTTGCTCTCGGCGGCAGCGACCGTTCCGGCGGTGCTCGCGCACGATCCGAAAGTGTCGGTGGCGTGTTACTGCGTGGCTTTCTTCGGATTGGAGTGGACCGTTGGCATTTCCTGGGCGGTGACACTGGATATCGGCGGCGACTATGCCGGTTCGGTCTCCGCCGTCATGAACATGCTCGGCAATTTCGGCGGTGCGATCGCGGCCACTGTGGTCACCTATACCGCGGCCCGCTACGGCTGGAATGTGCCGTTTCTGATGACCGCCGGACTGTGCCTGATCGCAGCTGTGTTGTATCTGAAAATCGATGCCAGCCGGCGCGTGAACGTGTAGCCAAGAGACTATCCCCCCTGACTAATCCAAAGACGCTTTTCGGTCGAATTGTAGATGATGGGGATTCCCCAACCCATGATCAGAGTGGCTGCGGTGGCCCTTGTCGCCCTTGCGCTGACACCCGCGTTATGGGTGCTCGCTTCCAACCGCGACATTCCCCAGTTCGGGACCTATCAGGATGACGGGCTGTTTCTCATCGGCGCGAAATCCCTGAGCGAGCATCAGGGCTACCGGATTTCGAACCTCCCCGGCGAACCGTTCCAGACCAAATACCAGCCGCTGCATGCGTTGGTGCTCGCGGCCATCTGGTCCATCAACGGAAACTTCCCGGCTAATTTGTGGCTGGTCTCGATCTACCAGGCCGTGGTACTGGTGTCGTTCATCGCGTTATCCGGACTCCTGTTTCGTTCTTTTCGATTTTCGCCGCTCGAATCCGCCGCGCTGTGCGCATTTCTGGCGTTGAGCCCCTGGATCATCTACTGGGCGACGGTGCCGTTTTCAGATTACTTGTTTGCTGCGCTGGTGGCGGCAACTTTCCTGCTCCTCAATCGTGCTGATGCCAACCACCGATTGTTTCTCGCCGCGGGCATCACGGCGGCCGCAGCATGCATGACCAAGTCGGCGGGGCTACTGATCCTGCCTGCGGTTCTCGTCGGCAGTTTCCGGCGGCGGGACTGGCGATCGGCTGGCGTCTTCCTGATCCCGGTGCTGCCCGCGATCGTCGGCTGGACGCTGTGGACGAATGGGCACCGCGAGCTATCCGATCAACCGATTCTCTGGTACTACACCGACTACATCGGGGCGTTCTTGAAGAATGGTGGGCTCCGGGCGCTGCCCGACATCTTCCCGCACAATATCGTCTCGATCATGACCGCTTCGGGAAGCGTGGTCCTTCACAACTTGCCGGATACGATGCCAGGGCGTTTTCTGTGCATACTCGTCCTCGCGGCCATGGTCACCGGAGCTGTCCGGATCGTCAAACGGACCGGCCTGATCGAATACCCGGTTTTCTGTTTGCTTCTGGCGCTGACCCTGTCGGTATGGAACTTCAGCCCCAGCGTGCGGCTGATGCTCCCGATGCTTCCGCTGCTGGCAATCGGACTGTATTTAGAAGGCGGAGTTCTGGCTCAGTTGATCCGCCGTTCACTCCAGGGACCTTCGCTCGAGAAAAACGCTTTCGGCAATCGCGTGGCTGCGTATATGATCCTGGCGGGCATGGTCGTGGGATGTCTGTACGGGATCCGCCAGAACAGCATTTTCATCGCGCGCCAGATTCCCGCGCTTTTGCAGCAGAGCCGCGAATCAACAGCACGCAGTCGCGAAGTTTTTCGCTGGTGCCGCGCGTCGCTTCCGTCATCGGCGGTTGTGCTGGCGTCCGATGACACACTGGTCTACCTATACACCGGGCTGAAGAGCGTGCGGCCGGTACCCAACAGCGTCGCGTTTTACACCAACGACCACGCCGGCATGCTAGCCAACTTCACGCACTTGGACCAGGTAACGCGGGCCTTCGGCATCACCCACATCCTGATCAGCCCCGGCGACTACGAGACCGAATTCGAAGCCGGCGACCGCCAACGGATCCTTCGTCTGCTGGTCGACAATCCGAAGCACAAGACTATTTACTCCGCCGGCGGATTCACTGTTTTGGAAATCGAGGCCCCCGGCGTCTCCGTGGGGTTCGTCCCGTAGAAGCGCAAAAGCCTCAGGAAACCGGCACGGCCGACCGTAGGGGCGCCGTGGCAGCCTGTTTCCGTGATGTTAGGTATGCCATGAGATACAAGGTCGCGGCCAGGAACAGCAGCGGGCGCAGTCCGATCCACATCGAGAGCGATTCAAGCAGTCCGCCCACTAGCGCCCCAAACAAATTCGATCCGAGCGCCGTACCCGCGAACCGCGCGGCGGCAAACGATCGAATAAATACGATGCTGGCGAAAAACACCGGACCGCACAAAACCGCAATCGCCCCTGCGATTCTTACGGTGCGAGACTCGGCCAGGAGGTCTGAAACCGGAACGATATAGGCGACCAGCAAGGTCGTGAACAGACCAGCGTAAACCACCGGTGTGGGAACACGCAGACCCGCCCGCTCCAGCATATTTGCACCCACGATCAACAGCAGGATTCCGGAGATGGTGATCGCATTGACCAGCCATGTGGTGCCGAACAGCAGCGCCATCCGGCTCACAATCTGCGATTCCATTAACATGAAGCCGGCGCCGAGGAAGAAGAACGGCCACTGGATTTCGCGAACAGGGACGGCGGCCCGTCTCATGAGCTGCCAGCAAACAGCGGCCAGCACCAGCGAAATGAGAATCACGCTGGTCGGAAGCCCCGGGGCATGTTGATAGAAGAATGGCCAGTTGTCGGTGGTAATCCGGGCGTCGACCATCGGCACATGGGCGTGGGTTTCTATGTGGTGCCTTAGGCCAGGTTCCTGGATGGCCGTCGCGATACGGTTTTGATTGCCGGAAATGAAAAACGTTCCTGGCGAGACATTGAACGACTGATCGACGCCGAACTGTACCGGCTCGACTCCGAACACTTCGGTGAGCGTCGACTTCAGGCGCCCCGCGATGAATGGCTTGACAACTTGAAACTTGACCACCATCACACCGTCCTGGGTCAGCAGCTTTTTCGCCGCTGTCAACGCTTCCAGAGTGTAAACGTAGTTGTCGATTCGGATGTTGGAATAATGCGAGCTGGTGGTGTGGGAGTCCAGCAGCGAGAAAGTGATCAGGTCGAACCGGTCCGTCCCGTTTTGTATGTAGCTCCGCGCGTCGTCATTGACGATGGTCACTCGCGGGTCCTGGTACGGATGTTCCGGGTGCAGGCGTTTCCCGAGTTGGATGATCATCGGGTCGATCTCCACGGCCGTAACCCGGCCAGCCCCGTTTCGCAGTGCCGCCGCCACGTCATTTCCCATGCCGGAGCCGAGCACCAGCACTGCGGGCGGGTTGCGGTAAAAATGATAAGGCATGTTGTAGGCGTTCCACTCCGGCGCAACGCCACCGAACAGTCCGGGATGCGACAGGATAAAACTATCCGACAAATTGACGACGTATTGATACCAGTTGTCGTTGGTCATGAGCTGATACGCCACGGTCTCGCCGCGATAGTTCGTTTCCGCCCAATGCAGCTTCTGGTATGGAGACCAGTCCGTATGTCCCCCGGCCGTGCCCAGCTCAGGCATCATGAGCTCTTCTACCGTCGCATTGGAGTCGGGCAGGCTCACCAGGACCACTGCGAACACGGTGACAGCCACCACCGCCAGGCGTACCCGCATCGTCCGGAATCCCAGGATGAGGAGCAATCCGGCCACGCCGAACCATGCTGCCGGCGGCTGATAGAACAGGCACAGACCGGTGTATAGCAAAATGCCGAGGAAGCTTCCGGCGATGTTCACCGAGTAGCCCAAGATTCCGTCGCGCGCGCCCTCCATCAGTTTCGCGGTCGCTTGACCGATCGGAATGAAGCCCATCGAGAGGAGAGCAAACATCGGAATGACGATCACCAGCGCCCCGGCCAGGCCTCCAATCGCCTGCCAACTCCAAGGCACCGTCGGAACTCCCCACATATCCACTTCCGTTGTTGAGCCGAGCAGTACAGTGATCTTTCGAACCAGCTCACGCAAGGCAGGCCAGGGCAACTTGATCAGCAGGGCGAAGTAAACCATTGGCGCCAGGGTAGCCAGCAGATTGATGGGTTGCCGGCAGAGATATGCCCCCAGTCCGAAACCCAAAAAACACGCGATCAGTACGAAATTCTTGAAATACGCGAAGATGCCGATCTCAGAGGAAATCCAACGGATCATCAGCAGCTCCAGAAAGAGACCAGCGGCGCTGATTACCAGCAACTCCCGCCAAGTGCCGGAAAGGGCGCCCGTGGGCAGCTCAAGCGCCGTTAACCAAGCTGGCTTCGCCTTCTTTCCCGCGGGCTGGTAGATGTGGGAGAGTGTCAAGCCGACGAACAATCCCACCCAAACAATTGAGATAAAAGGAATAATCATCTGGAAGTTGGTGACGGAGCCTACTGCTCTTATTCGGCAGATTCAGGCAGCCGCATTAGATCGGGGCAGAAGCCCGGCTTCCGGAGATAACGCCGCGCTGGATCCTACTCCGTTCCGATGGGAATCCGCATCGAGCCGATGGATCCTGTGGCCCGATCCTGCACCACCACGCGCAGCACTCCGTTGGCTCCGCCGGAATCGATCTTCCGCCGCAGGATGAATCCCTTGTTTAAAGTTTCGCGGAGCCGGTCTTCGGTGAGACTGATGCGGATGGTCTCGTAGGTCCCCTTGAAATCCAACGCGAGCGAGAAGTGAGTCCCGAAGTCGATATTTCCGACCCAGCGATTCTTCTGATGCTCCAGGTGCAGTTCGTTGACGTTCAGGGTCACGGCGAGCTGATAAGCCCCCGGCTGGCCGGAAACGGCAGCGATGGATGCGCGCAAGCCGAGCTCGGTGGAATCCAGCGGGTTCTGGACCGCGTCGGTCATCGCCTCGCGCCGCTGGCGGGGAGTGTACACCTTGGTGTCGGAAGCGAGATAACCCTGCCGATGGTGCACCTCAACCCCCTTGCGCGCGACTTTGACGGAGAGGGAGTGGTAGGAACCGTCCAGTTTTTGTTCGCTCGGATAGAATCCCAGCGTATAGACGACTTCGTCGTCCTCCATCACAGTTTTAAGTGCGCCCACGAGATCGTTGGTGACGTAGATCGCGCGCCCGCCGGTGCCCGAGGCGAACAGATTCATGGCCGCGATGTTGGGAGCGTTGAGCCCGACTGGATCTGGCCTCTGGATCTGAGAGAACATGCTTTGCCCTGTTACCGCGTTCGGCGTGAGAATCGCCGGGTTGGTTCCAGACGCCACAACGCCTCGCGGATCGATGGCGTAGACCGCTACATTGGCGTTATTCAGCGCCCGCACGGCGTGCGCCGTTTCCGTTCCGAATTCGTCGTCATGCCGGGAGTTGACTTCCAGCGCGCCGATAGGAAATCCACCGGACACCCATACCAGTTTCTTGCGGCCGGGCAAGCCGCGCAGGTGCCGCGCGACATCTTCGAGAGCCACGGAAGTCAGCAGCGCGCGATTCTTCTTTTCAGCGTCCTCCATCTCGGTGACGGCATTCATGGCCAATTCCGCACTGAACGCCGCGGCGGCAGCGGAATTGGTGTCGTTGGGATCGACCGCAAACCGGATCGAGTCTTCCTCCGCCTTCAGCGCCGACTCGTCGGAGGCAGCCAAAGACACCGACTGCTGGGCGCCCGAGTGGGACGCGGCTTCGAGAAGGCGCCGGGGATCGTCGGTAAAATCCTGCACGATCCTCAGGCTCTTGAGCAGCGAATAGATGGCCACGTGTTCCCCGGGCTGCAGGGTCTTCAGGTATTTGAGCAGCTCTTTGCCGAAATACGACTGGTCTTTTACCGCCGTATTGAGCCGGTCCAGCAGGATCACCGTCGCTGCCACCGGCTCTTCGCCGCGGGGGCTCACGCGGTTCGAGATCACTCCGGAAGGGAGCGGCGCCGGGTTGGCCGTGACTTTGGATTCGCTCGACTTGACGCTGAATGTTGCGATGTTCTGGGGCTTTCCATTGTCCAGGATTCGAAAATCGTTCTGGGCCAACCCTGTTACGGCCCTGTCCTTGGAGCGGACCACAACGTCCACTTCCACCAGCCGGGTATTGACTCGAAACGTAGACGGCTCCTGTGCCGTCAGTATTCCGAGGAAGCCAACCGGCAAGATCCAGGGCGACATATTCACCGTGGGCCGTTTACTTCGGCCCGATCGGAATGCGAACGGATCCGGCTGCGCCGCTTACCTTGTCTTGCACTACTATGCGAAGCCTGGCCGGCTGTGACGGGCTCGGGACCGTGTTGTTAATGTCCAATCCCCCGATCATGGCCTGCTTGAGCTGATCGTCGGTGAACTCCGGAAGCTTAATGGTCTTCACGTTGACATCACCCGGCCGTCCCCCGGTTTCAATCGACAGTCCCAAATCGAACGATGCAATCCATTTATCTCCGCGCCGCTCGAACTGCAGATCGGAAGCGCTGACGCGAACTTGCACGACATGAAGACCCGGTTTGGAGGGATCGGGCAACGCAGCCGCCATCACGCCGATCAGCGTAGCATCCAACTGTTCGGCGGCCAGCTCGGTCATGGTCACGCGCTGTTGCTGTTGAGCCGCCGATTGCACACTGGCAGCCAAGTAACTTTTCCGTGCATAGACTTTCGCTCCGTTCGTCTCCGGCTTCTTGGCGATTTTTACGCTCAAGTCGTGCACCTTTCCATCCAGGGCCTTATCGTCCACGTAAAAGCCGAGCGTGTAGCTAGTTTCCGCAAAGTCCAGCACTTCGCGCAACGGGATGGATACGTCGTTGACGTTGATATAGGCCTTGCCACCGGTTTCTTCCGCGATGACCTGCATACCCTGAGTTCCCGACAAGGTATTCGCGGACTGGCTCGCTACTTGGTTCACACTGCCCTTGCCGGCTCCCGGCATCAAGCCGCCTTCCACCTGCGTGTCCCGGGGGGCGTCAGAGAAGCTGGAACCGGCTCCGCGAACATCCACTGCATATAGGGCGATGTTGGCCTCGCTCAGTATCCTTGCAAAGGTGGCGACTTCTCCTTCATCATTGCTCCGCCGCTCGGTCCCGGAACCATACGTCAGGGGGACGCTGCTGGTCAGCCATAGCAGATTCTTGCGTCCCGGAACGCCGCTCAAACGGCGTGCAATTGAGCGGAACGCGGTTGATGTGATCCGCACACGCGTGGTGGGATCGAGCGGCTGTGTCGGAGTCAGCGCATCACGCAGCGCTGTCTGCAAGGGATCCCCTGCGGCGCCGCCAGCCGCCTGTGCGCTCAGGCGGGTTGCGGCTTGGGACAGCTGCTCCGCGGTGTCCATAAACTCCTGGACCACGGTGATGTTGTCATAAAGCGAATAGAAGGCAACCTTATCTGACGGCTTCAACGAACGCAGCAGTGCCAGGATTCGTGTGCGGGCAGTGGCCTGATCCGCCGGATCCGCGGTATTCAGGCGATCGAACAAAATCACGGTAGCGCTCTGCGAAGTCTCACCGCGGTTGTTCATGCGGTTCGATGCGACGTTGGAAGGCAGCGGCGTCAGCTTAGCGGGCGGAGCATTTTTGTCCGTTACGGAAAAAACGGCGATATTTTGCGTTTTTCCTTTGTCCTGAACCGTAAAGTCTTCCTTGGTCAAACCGCGGACCACGTTTTTATCCGTACGGACGACCACGTCCAGCTGCACTAAACGGGTTCCCACGCGGAATGTCGGCTGCACCTGGGAAGCGCCCGGGGCGACGGTTTGGGCTACGGTTAATCCCGCCAGGCACGGCAACAGGAACCACTTGGACATGAGGGAAACCTCCGTTCTCTGCTCCAACTGATTCTATTACAGATCCTCTACAGATCCTGGGGCTGGTTTATTTCAGCCCCATGTGGGCCCGGTCGTTCTCGTTTTCGGCGCAGACGTACTCCAAGGCGTCCGAATCCGGCTGAAGTACGTGCGTCACTTTAACGGTGAACGGTTTGGTGTACATTTTGGGGTCGTCCAGCGTGATTTCCAGGTCGAGGTGCCCGAAGTCGCGGCGGCGGTAGCGCTCGGTGATATGCATAGCTTCGCTTTGCGGATGGCCCAGAACGTCGAGCCAACCCTTACTATTGAGTCCGTTGGTTTCCACCACCAGGGTGTCGCCCTCCCACCTGCCGACCGAGTAGCCGAGCCAGGAAGGAGACGGATCCACCGGAAGCTTGCGCCCATCCGTATAGATCTGCCGATACGCGTTATCGAGCTCCAGCATGATCACAATCAGCCCCGGAGTTTGGACGATCTTACTGAACTCAGACAGCATCGTGACGAGCGGAACGCCCAGGGGCAGGCAATGAGTGGAGGGCAGGACTTCGGGGCCGGCGGGGAAGCGGCGGCCGAAAATGGCGGCGGCTTCGGGTCGCATGGGTACGTCTTCGGGTTTGAAGTCCTGGAGAATATTGACGGCGTACTTGGAGATGGTATCGATCTCCATGCCGGGCACTTCGACGGCGTTCACATCGTCGCCAAAGAGGCGTTTCATCTCGGCGACGGACGTAGGCTGCACGTGCCAGACGCCGGACAGGTCGGGCTTCCCGTTGTAGGCCCGGGGCGCCTTCGCCGCGAGATTCGGCTTGCCGTCGCGCGTCCGGGGGATGCCGGGCGCGGGATAGTTCGTCCATTGCGCGTACGCCCCCGTCCCGAGCATCACGAACAGAGCCGCCAACATTGGTTTTCGCATATTTGCATCGGAGTCTAGCACGACTGGTGGCGCGGGATTCTGCGCTCAAATGCTATCATCCGTCCAAGTGTTTCGAAGCTAAAAGACGGGAGATTTGAAGATGCGACATCAGCGGCTGTTCGTGCTGTTCGCGCTCCTTTCGACGGGGGTGCACGCGCAATGGTTGAACTATCGCGAGCCGGGAACGCCTCGCACGCGCGACGGCAAAGCCAACCTGGCCGCTCCCGCGCCGCGAGCCGCCGACGGCAAGCCCGACCTCTCCGGTGTCTGGATGCACGAGCTCACCTCCGTCGCGGAAATGAGGCGCCTGTACGGCGGCCGCATCGACGACGCCGTCAAGGTAGACGTGCCGGGAATGGAGATCGGCACCCAACACAAGTACGCTCTCAATATCCTCCTGGACTTCAAGCCCGAAGAATCGCCGATGCGGCCCGAGACCGCGAAAATAGTGGCCCAGCGTGCGGCTAACAGCAATCCGGCGGAAGTTTGCGCGGGCGTCCCCGGCTTCCCTCTCGCCGATCTCCTCTCGGAACCGATCAAGATCCTTCAGGCGCCGCGCATGAGCGTGATCTTTTATGAAGTCGACAACCTGCATCGCCAAATCTACACCGACGGCCGTCAACTTCCAAAAGAATTCGACTATCCGGCCTTCCTGGGCTACTCGGTTGGGCGTTGGGAGGGCGACGTCTTTGTAGTGGAAACCGCGGGCTTCAACGATAAAACCCCGCTCGATGGGTTTGGCCATCCGCATAGCGACGCACTGCGTGTCACGGAACGCTACCGCCGCCGCGACTTCGGTCACTTGGATTACGAAATGACCTTCGACGATCCCAAGATGTACACAAAGCCTTTTACGATCAAGGTCCCCCACGATCTGCTGCCAGACTCTGATATTTTTGAGAGCTTTTGCGCCGAAAACGAGAAGGACCGCGCGCACCTTCAAAAACAGTAGGCCGGATTATTCGTGCCGCAGGGCCACGGTTGGGTCCACCGAAACCGCCCGGCGGGTGGGAATCAGACTGGCGAGTACGGCCACTACTACGAGTCCTATAGAAACCGCGATGAACGTGGTCGGGTCCGTGGGTTTCACTCCGTACAATTCATTAGCGATGAAACGCGTAAGTCCAAACGCGCCGCCCACTCCCAGAATCAGGCCGACAAAAACCAGGATCAGGGCTTGTTTGACCACCAGAGTCATGATGCTGGTGGAGGTCGCGCCCAGAGCCATGCGGATGCCGATCTCACGCGTGCGCTGCGTTACGGCGTAGGCCATCACGCCGTATATCCCCACCGCCGCCAGGACCGCGGCGATGGCCCCGAACACCGTCAACAGCAGCATGTAGACGCGCTGCCCGCTGACCTGATCCCGCAAGTTTTGCTCCACCGTTTGGAGGTTTCCGACGGGCTTGCTGGGGTCTATTTCCGCCACAGCGCTGCGAACCGCGGACGCAATGCTGGTTGGATTGCCGCTGGTCCGGAGGATATAGAACATCGCCGAACGATAGTTCCACGCAGGACCAATCCAGCGTTGCGACTGCTGCTCGTGCGGGAGATACACGATGGGGCCGGGCTGGGTTTGCGTCTGGCTTAGACGGACGTCTCCGACCACGCCTACGATCTCGCGAGGTTGCTCGTCCGGAACGAAGTCAAAGACAATACGCTGCCCGATCGGGTTCTCGTTAGCCCACCAGCGCTGCGCCATGGCTTTGCTGATAATCACCACCAGCGGGGCGGATGCCGTATCGGACGCAGAGAAGTCCCGGCCCTGCAGCACGGGAATTCTCAGCGTGGGAAAGTAGTTCGGTGTGACGGGAATGTAAGCGGCATTGGTTCCGCTGCCCTGGGGACCGGGTTCAGGGGCGGGCCGTCCAAGGATCCTGAACTGCATTCCCATCGCGCCGGCGAACGGCGGACGGCTGGCGCCGGCAGCGGAAATCACCCCCGGTAGCCCGCGCATCCGCTCGAACAAACGGTCGTAGGTCAGCGCCACGTTGGGGCTGATGTCCCAAAGCCCAACGCCGCGATATTGCTGGCCCACGGGTTTCATCAACTGGCTCTGAGGAAAGCGAAAATCGAACGTCAGCAGACCCTTGGGATCGCCGCCCAGGTCGTTGCTCTCGATGCGCAGAAAGCTGTTCATCATTAGCCCGGCGCCAATCAGCAGCACCAGTGCCAGGCCGATCTGCGCGGTGACCAGCGCGCCGCGTAGCCGCTGCTTCGTCAGGCCCTCGGAACCGCCACGCGTCGAATCCTTGATGGCTGCTGAAAGATCGATTTTCGAGGTTTGCAGCGCCGGAACCAGGCCAAAGAACAGCCCGGTCGCGATCGAGATCAAGGCCGTGAATGCCAGGACCCGCCCACTGATGAACACATCGGCCGGCAAGGCGCCGAGCGGAAGGCTGGCGATGATCATCTTCAAGCCAACCCAGGCGAAGATTCCGCCCAGTACGCCGCCGAAAATCGCCAGCAGAACACTTTCAGTCAGGAGCTGGCGGACGATCCGGCCGCGGCCGGCGCCCAGCGAAGACCGCACCGCCATTTCGGTGCGCCGTGAGGCCGCGCGCGCGAGCAGTAATCCCGCCACATTGGCGCAGGCGATCAGCAGCACGAACCCGACTGCACCTTGCAGAACGGTGAGCGGTTGCTTCAGTCCTTGAAAAAATGCCCCCTGCATGGCTTCCACCCGAACTCCGGTGTCCTTGGTGTTCCCCGGGAACACGCCGACCAGCCCCTGTGCGATCGAATCCATCTCGGCCTGGGCTTGTTGTATGGAAACGCCGGGTTTCAGCCGGCCCGCGATCAGAAGGAAGCTGGCCGTGCTGCTCATTTGCTGCGGCGTAATTCCGAGCGGCGCCCAGAAGTCGGTGGTGTAGTTGGCATAGTCGAAGCCCTTGGGCATCACGCCGATGATGGTGGTTTCCAGGTTGTCGAGCAGCACTTTCCGCCCGAGAACATTGGGATCTGCGGCGAACCGGCGCTGCCAGAAGGGGTAACTCAGCACCATCACCGGAGCGGGGTTCCCGTCCTGATCTTCATCCTTGGTGAAAACGCGACCCCTCCAAGGCTTCACGCCCAGAACGTCCCACATCGAGTAGCTGAGATGTTCGCCGTCCAGCCGTTCGGCAGGAGAACCGTCGCGTTCCGCGCCCAGGTTGCTGGGGAAGCCGTACAGTCCGCCCATCGACTGAAACAACTGACTGCGGTCCTTCCAAGCCAGATAGTTCCGGGCCGTCACGTTGTTGCGAATGCCCGGACGGTTCAGCGGCGCAGTCCACAGGACCATCAAGCGATTCGCATCCGGATAAGGGAGATCGCTCAGCAGGGTGGCATTGATGATGCTGAAGATGGTCGCGTTGGCGCCGATTCCCAGGCCCAGCGACAATGCCGCGACGATCGTAAATCCCGGTTTCTTTAGCAGCATCCGGAAACCGTAGAGGATATCCCGCCACACTGTGGTCAAAATTTAGCCTTTGCAGCCACGTCTTCTTGTTGATAAACAGACGGCAAACCGCCCGAAAAGTTCCGAACAGCGACCATTTTTAGCACGCAAATGGCCGCGACGATCCTCTGCAATAACTATCTTGTGAAAACAAACGGGCCGGTTACTGTCCGTTATTGGGATTCGCGCTGTTCAGATTCAATGCCCAGCCGCGGCCAGCGGCAGCTTCACCGAACCTGCGGCCCCGGTGACACGATCCTGAATCGCCACACGCAGATCCCCAGTCCGGGTCCCCGCGATGACCAGCCGTTCCATGGAGTAGCCGTTGGCCAGTGTTTCGCGCAGACGCTGTTCGGTGAGAGTGATTTTAATCGACTCCTCGGTTCCATTGGGCTTGGCGGCGGACGGGAAGTAGGTCGCGAGCCGGATCAGGGCGACCCAGTTGTTTTTTTCGCGTTCCAGATGCAATTCCTGGAGGTTAAAGGTCATGGTCAGCCGGTATATGCCGGCCTGGCGCGGGTAGGGATCCAGACGCGCGGCCATTCCGATGCCGGTGGCCTCCAGAGGCGTGGCGAAAATGTCCTGGAGCGACTCCTGGTTTTGTTTCTCGGTCGGCTGCTTCAGGTCGGTCGCGTAGTAACCCTTGCGATGGCGAAGATCGACGCCCTTACGCGCGACCTTGACGGAAAGGGAGTGATAGCTGCCGTCGAGCTTGATGTCGCCCGGATAGAATCCCAATGCGTAGGTCACCTCGGAATCTTCTACAGCCGTCTTGATGGCCGCAGCAACGTCGTTGATCACATAAAAGGCTCGTCCGCCAGTGCCGCCCGCGAATATGTTCATCGCAGCGATACCGGGTCTCAAGAGGCCTAGGTCGGGAGGCGGCTTGAGCGGCGTAGGATCTATGGCATAAACGGCCACATTCGCGGCGTTGAGCGTGCGCACGGCGTGGTTGATTTCGTCGCCGAATTCCTTGTGCTCGATGGTTTGCTGGCCGTTGTGAGATCGAATGTCGGTGGTTTGCGCCTCGAAGCTCGACGAGATCCAGATCAGCTTCTTTCGTCCGGGGAGTCCCTGAAGATGGTTGGCGATGAGCTCCATGGCTTTCGTGGTAATCACGGCGCGGTTTATCTGCGCCATGTCCTGCATGCTCATGATGGCGTTTTGCTGTAGCCCATTCGCAATGGCGTCGCCCAAGTCCGGGGCGGACGCCAGTAAATCCGCCGCCAAATCATCGGCGGTCCGGTCTGTGGACGCTCCTGGCGCGGCGCGGCGTGCAGCCCGCCGGATGCGCTCCGGATCGTCCGTAAAATCCTGGATCACGCTCAGGGTCTTTCCAAGCGAATACAGCGCGAAGTGGTCGCCGCTTTGGAGTGTGTCCACATAGTGGACTAGCGCCTGGCGCGCCCAGGACTGGTCCTCCAGGGCCGTGTTCAGCATATCGTACAAAACGATCGTTATTCCCGCCGGTTCCTGGCCCTCCGCAGTGAGGCGGTTCGACACGGCGCCGGGCGGGAGCGGAATCGATTTACCCGCAGCGGTTCGGGAAGAGACAACATTGAAGGCCGCGATCTTTTGGGGCTTGCCGTTATCGAAAACGGTGAAATCGTCTTGTTTCAGATCCGAGACGGCCTGGCCCTTGCTGTGGACCACTACGTCCACTTCTACCAGGCGGGTGTTGACGCGAAGAACATTGGTCTCCTGGGCGATGACCGCAGTGGCAGTCGCGGCGAGGCAGAGCAGACCCGGCCATCTAGTCGGTCCCACCATTGGAATTAACAACAATAGTATCGCGGGACTCGGGCCGGCGAGTTACGCAGCCTTCATCATCATGTTGTAGTGGGTTCGATATGCCCCATACGTGGAGCGGCAGGCAATCAGCATCCCGATGGCCCCAACAGCCACCGTAATGGCGACCGAATACCCGACCATGTTGGGATCGTGGAATAAATAGTCGTTGAATACGCCCGGCAGCAGCGGACCCAGGCTTCCGCCACCGAGATTCAAAACGAACAGATATAGCGCCGATACCTGCCCGCGCACCTGATTCGGGAAGATGTGCTGGAGCGCGGCGGCCGAGGTCCCCATGGCCAGCGCATCGAAAAACAGCGCCGGGGCGAGCAGCGCCAGCGTCCAGTAGGGATCCGAAATGATCAGCGCTACGGGCATCAGCAGCAGTGTTCCAATGGCGCTGATGACGGCGACCTTGAGTGGTCCTTCGGCCACTCCGCGCTTTTGCCAGTGATCGCTCAACCGTCCGCCCACGTACATTCCCGCGCAACCGAACGTCAGCAGGATCCCGGCCAGGGCTCGCCCGGACTGGCCGGGAGACCAATGGTGCACGCGCTGGAAAAACGTGGGGATCCAGGCGATCAGCCCATAGGTGATCATCCCCTGGCACACCATACCCAGCGAGATGCCGGCCACCGACTGCCATCGCATCCGGATCTGCGCCAGGGCGTCGCCGAAGCTCAGTTGCGTGGGACGCCCGTCGGCCGAGGCCAGCAGGTTGCGGCGAACCGGCTCGCGGATGGTCCAGGCCAGCAGCGCGAACAGAACCCCCGGCAGGCCCACGATCACGAACGTCAGCCGCCAGGACGCCATGCTGCCGAGTACGGGCACGACGATGTTAGGCGTGCGAGCCAGCATGTCCACCGTGGTTCCGCCCACCAGTTGAGCCAGGGACGTTCCGATAAACACGCCCATGTAAAACACGCTGATGGCGGCCCCCAGTTTCTGCTTGGGGAAGTAGTCCGACAGCATCGAGTAACCGGCGGGCGAGAGGCTGGCTTCCCCCACGCCCACTCCGATGCGGGTGAGAAACAGCAGCAGGTAACTCTTAGCGACGCTGCCCAGAGTCGTGAACAGGCTCCAGACCAGGATCCCGGCGACGATCAGGTTGCGCCGGTTCCAGCGGTCCGCGATGCGCCCGATCGGCAGACCCATCAGCGTGTAAAACACCGAGAACGCCAAGCCCTGCAGCACGCCAATCTGCGTGTCGCTCACGCCCAGATCGCGCTTGATGGAGGGGACCAGCAGGCTCAGGATGGTCCGGTCGACAAAAGAAAGCGTATAGACCGCGGTCAGCGCGATCACCGCCCACCAGGCGTACCCGAGGCTGGCCGCGGCTTCGCTCGCGGGAGGATCGCTCTTGTGCCCTTCGGTCGCTGTGCGGGGTATCATCAGAAATTGCGCCGTATGAAAGCGTAACAGATTTACGATGACCCAGCCTGTAACCCTCTCCTCCCGCGACGGTGTTGCCGTGATCACCATCGACAATCCGCCCGTGAACGCCCTGAGTCCGGGTGTTCCCGAAGGCATTCTGACGGCTCTGGAGACAGCCGAACGAGATCCTTCCGTTCGATGCATCGTCCTGATTGGCGGCGGCCGGACGTTCATCGCCGGGGCCGATATCAAGGAGCTGGAAGCAGCTGCTCGCAATCCAGAGTCAGGTGGTCCGGATCTGCATCCGCTTCTGACGCGCATTGAGGATTGCGCCAAACCGGTGGTCATGGCGATTCATGGGACGGCGTTAGGCGGGGGCCTGGAGATCGCCATGGCGGGACACTATCGCGTGGCCGTTGCGGACGCGTCGCTGGGCGCGCCCGAGGTGAACCTCGGCATCATTCCGGGGGCCGAAGGAACGCAGCGACTGCCGCGTCTGGTGGGCGTGGCCGCGGCGGTGGAGATGTGCGTCTCGGGAAGACCTATCAAGGCGCCGCAGGCATTGCAGATGGGTTTGATCGATCGGGTCATCGAAGGTGATCTGCTAACGGGCGCCGTCGCCTTTGCGGGCGAAGTCGCGGGCCAGCCGGTTCGTAAAACACGCGAGAAAGACGATAGATTGGGGTCGGCCTCCGAGAACGCAGCAATCTTTGTGGCGGGCCGAGCCCAGGCGGCGAAGATCCGGCGCAATCAGACGGCTCCGCTGGCCGCGCTCGAAGCACTCGAAGCCGCGACGACGTTGCCGTTCCACGAGGGCTGCAAGAAGGAGCGCGAGATCGTTCGCCGGATTCTGGCGGGCGACCAGGCCAAGGCGATGATCCACATCTTCTTCGCCGAACGCGCCGTGGCTCGCGTTCCGGGGATCCCCAAGGACACCGCGACCTATCCCATCGCGAACGTCGGCATCATCGGAGCGGGCACCATGGGGGGCGGGATCGCGATGGCTTGCGCCAACGCGGGAATTTCCGTGCTGCTCAAGGAAACCGAACAGGCCGCGCTCGATCGCGGGTTGGCGGCGATTCGCAAAAACTACGAAAGCTCGGTCAAAAAAGGCCGTTTTTCGCAGGCCGTGATGGATCAGAGGATGGCTCTGATTCATCCTCAGCTCACCTACGACGGATTCGATAAGGTCGATCTCATCATCGAGGCCGTCTTCGAGAGTATGCCGCTCAAGAAGCAGATCTTCGGCGAGATCGACAAGATCGCCAAAGCCGATTGCGTGCTCGCCTCGAACACGTCGACGCTCGATATCGACGAGATCGCTGCGGCGACTTCGCGGCCGCGGATGGTGATCGGCCTGCACTTCTTCAGCCCGGCACATGTGATGCGCCTAGTGGAAATCGTGCGCGGGAAGCATCCGAGCAACGAAGTGGTCGCGACGTCGCTGGCGATCGCCAAGAAGCTGGGCAAGGTGGGCGTGGTGGTGGGGAACTGCCGCGGCTTCGTCGGCAATCGCATGATGCTGCCCTACATGCGCGAGGCGCAGTTTCTCGCGGAAGAAGGCACTACTCCGGAACAGGTGGACAAGGCGCTCACCGATTTCGGCATGGCCATGGGCATCTTCGCCGTCGACGATATGGGCGGGATCGATCTGGCGTATCGTGTGAAGCAGGAGTACGCCTACCTGCGTAAGCCCGGCGAGCGTGTGCCGCTGGTGCTGGATAAACTTTACGAAATGGGCCGCTGGGGCCAGAAGCGCGGCGCGGGCTGGTATCGTTACGACGAAGCCCGTGCGCCGATTCCGGATCCCGAAGTCCACGCACTGATTGAGAAAACGGCGCGCGAGGCTGGCATTGCCCGGCGCGGCATCACCCCCGAAGAGATCATCGAGCGTTCGATCTACATAATGATCAACGAAGGCGCCCGGATTCTCGAAGAAGGACACGCGCAGCGCGCGGCCGATATCGACGTGATTTATTGCACAGGTTACGGGTTCCCCGGGTATCGCGGGGGTCCTATGTGGTACGCCGACACGGTGGGCCTGAAGAGTGTGTACGCGCGCGTGCACGATTTTCACACGCGTTACGGTCATCTTTGGGAGCCCGCGCCTTTGCTTAAGAAGCTAGCCGAAGCCGGCAGCTCATTTGCCGCTTGGGATGAGACCAAGGCATGACAACACCTGCTTCTGTGACCCAGCGCGACGTCCGCTTCGGCCCCCGCGATGTCACCATGACGCGCGACGATCACGGCGTGATTTACGTGCGCCCGGTGCATCCGCTTGGCAAGTATCCGGGGAAGCTCACGGAGAAACTGGACCACTGGGCCCAGAAGGCTCCGGATCGCGTCTTCATGGGCCAACGAGATAGATCAGGCGAGTGGCGCACGCTGACCTACGCGCAATTTCGATCGGCGGCTCGCAACGTGGCGCAGGCGCTGCTCCACCGCAATCTTTCCCCGGAGCGCCCCATCGCGATTCTTTCCGGAAACGATCTGGAACACGCGGTGCTCGGGTTTGCGGCGTATTACGCCGGGATCCCCTATGCGCCGATCTCGACCGCGTACTCGCTGGTCTCCAGCGATTTCGGCAAGCTGCGCTACATCTTTGACCTGCTGACACCTGGGCTGGTATTCGTCAACGAAGCCGCGCCGTTTCGAAAGGCGCTCGATGCGGTGATGCCGCATGACGCGGAGCTCGTCACGTCGTTCTCGACTCTTGCGGAGACTACATCTACTGCCGATGTGGATCGCGCGCACGATCGAGTCACGCCCGACACGGTCGCGAAAATCCTGTTTACCTCGGGTTCCACCGGCACGCCCAAGGGCGTCGAGAACACGCAGCGGATGCTCACCAGCAATCAGGAGATTGTGCGTAGCGTGCTCAATTGGGTGGACGATGAACCGCCGGTGATCTGCGACTGGCTCCCGTGGAACCACACCTTCGGCGGCAATCATGACGTCGGATTCGTGATGTACAACGGTGGGTCGTTTTACATCGATGAAGGCCGCCCGACGCCCGCCGGGATGGCGGCCTCGGTGCGGAACCTGCAAGACGTCGGCCCGAACGTGTATCTGAACGTGCCCAAGGGCTTTGAAGCGCTGATCCCATTCCTGCGCGAGCGTCGAGATTTCCGTGAACGTTTCTTCAGCCGGGTGAAAATGTTCTACTACGCCGGCGCGGGGTTATTGCAACCGGTGTGGGACGAGCTCGATCAGCTCGCCGTCGAAACGTGTGGCGAGCGCATCATGATGTTCACCGGTCTCGGCTCGACGGAGACCGGTCCCGCCGCGCTGTTTCCAGGTAAAGACCTGCGCCGGGCGGGCGAAGTCGGCTTGCCCGCGTCCGGCGTCGAACTGAAACTCGTACCGGTAGGCGACAAACTGGAAGCACGGCTGCGCAGCCCCAGCATCACGCCCGGGTATTGGCGTCAGCCCGATCTGACCAGGCTGGCGTTCGACGACGAGGGCTTCTACCGCATCGGCGACGCGCTCCGTTTTGTCGACCCCAACGACATCTCGCGCGGCTTCATGTTCGATGGACGGATCGTGGAGGATTTCAAGCTGTCCACCGGAACATTTGTCAGTACGGGTCCACTACGCGGAAAATTCCTGAGCCACTGCGCGCCGTATGCCCACGATGCAGTGATCGCCGGCCACGATCGCGATTTCGTCACCGTGCTGGTGTTCCCGGCTCTGGACGCTTGCCGTGAATTGGCGAAGCTTCCGTCCACGGCGTCCGCCGCGGAGACCGTAACGAATCCGGCGCTGCACGCGAAGTTTCAAGCCTTACTGAACGAGCTTGCCGCGGAGTCGACCGGCAGCTCCAACCGCATCGCCCGCGCGATCCTGATGCCCGAGCCGCCCTCGATCGACGCCCACGAGGTCACCGATAAGGGATCCCTCAATCAGGGCGCGGTGCTGAAGAATCGCGGCGCGCTGGTGCTCGATCTATATTCGCCGCGTCCTTCGGCGCGCGTGATCTCCATCCAGAAAGGTGCTTGAGTGAAAATCCAGAATCTGGTCGCAATCGATACGCACGTGCACGTCGAATCCGAACTCTCCGGCAACGCCGCAGATGCGGCCGCCCGCAAATACTTCGGCAACAGCGGCGTATCTTACAGCCGCAAGGATCTGGCCGAATACTATCGCTCGCGCAACATCGGATGCGTGGTGTTCTCGGTGGACGAGAAGCTGACCGGACGTCCTCCCGTGCCGAACGAAGAGGTGGCCGCCTTTGCCGCGGAAAATAGCGATTTCATGATCGCCTTCGCCAGCGTGAATCCGATGCGCGGAAAAGACGCCGTGGACGAAGCCCGGCGCCTGATAAAGGCGGGCGGAATTCGCGGGTTCAAGCTGCATCCGCCGCTGCAGCAGTTCCACGCCAACGACAAAGCCGCGTATCCGTTTTACGAAGTGGTGGCCGAAGCTAAACTGCCGGTTATCTTTCACACTGGGCACAGCGGGATTGGCACCGGCATGCCGGGCGGCGGCGGGGTTCGCCTGAAGTACGGCAATCCCATGGACATGGACGACGTGGCCGTGGATTTTCCGGACATGCCGATCATTCTGGCGCACCCCTCGTTCCCCTGGCAGGATGAAGCGATCTCGGTGTGTCTGCATAAGCCGCAGGTGTATATCGATCTTTCAGGATGGTCGCCCAAATACTTCTCGCCGGTGCTGATTCAATACGCCAACAGCCTGCTCAAGAAGAAAATGCTGTTCGGCTCGGATTATCCACTGCTGACGCCGGAGCGCTGGATGGCAGATTTCGCTGAGATCAAGATTAAAGACGAGGTCCGGCCCCTGATTTTGAAGGAGAACGCGGCGCGCCTCTTTGGGTTTTCTTAACGGCGGGGCGTTCGGCCTGTCATGATGGTCCAAGAGTGCCGCGAAGAATTCGCACCACGGCCGGGTTGTTCCGGGAAACCTTCGAACGCTGTCTGAAGCACAACACGTCCCTGCTCTCGGCTGCACTTGCTTTTTATTCCCTGCTGTCCTTGGCTCCGGCGTTGTACTTCGTAACGGCCGCGGCCGGAATGGTGATCGGCCGGCGGGCTGCGCGCGGCGAGGTGATTGGCTGGGCCACGCAGACGCTCGGCCCGGGCGCAGCCACATTCATCGGCGAGGTCGTGGATCTCGGGAATAACGGCAGCTCGTTTGCGACGATCGCAGGCGTAGTGTCTCTCCTTTACGGCGCCACCGTCGCTTTTGGAGCGCTGCAGGACGCGTTGAACCTGGTTTGGGAGGTTGCGCCGCCCGAGCGCGGCTATATCAAACAGTTCTTCTTCAAACGCCTGGTGTCTTTTGTTGCGGTGATGATGGTGGGCGTGCTGCTTCTGGTTTCGCTGCTGACCGATACGATTATCTCGGCCGCCGGAAAATTTATTCCGCAGGCCCTGCCCGCGACCGAATTTCTGCTGCAAGTTACGAATTTCGCATTGACGGCGGCTTTGGTGCTGGTGTTGTTCGCGCTGCTTTACCGCATCCTGCCTGATGTCCGGGTGCACTGGCGGGATGTGTGGACGGGAGCCACGATCACAGCGCTTCTATTTTCGGCCGGAAAGATGCTGATCGGGCTGTACTTGGGGCGCACCAGTCCGACCTCGCCGTTTGGCGCCGCCGGATCCGTGGTGTTGTTCCTGCTGTGGGTGTATTACTCCGCGCAGATCTTCCTGTTCGGGGCGGAGTTCACCGAAGTCTTCGCGGTCGCGCGAAGAACGGGCGCCGCGGCTATGCGCGCCGAACCATTTCCACCACCAGACGCGCTTCCCGATCGGGATCGTTGACGCACTTGCGATCATATGAACATGCCCACTGCCTACATTTGCCAAGGTGTCCGCACGCCCATCGGGCGCTATGGAGGAGCGCTGGCGACGATCCGCACCGACGACCTGGCCGCGCATCCTTTGATCACCTTGAAACGCCGATTCCCCAACAGCGATTGGGAGTCCATCGACGAGGTCTACTTCGGCTGCGTCACCCAGGCCGGCGAGGATAATCGCAACGTCGCGCGCATGGCGTTGCTGCTGGCCGATCTACCGATGAGCGTTCCGGGCGTAACCGTGAACCGCCTGTGCGCCTCCAGCATGGAGGCGGTCGCCGTGGCCGCGCGCGGAATCGGTACGGGCGAAATGTCGCTGGCGATTGTCGGCGGTGTCGAGAGTATGAGCCGCTCGCCGTGGGTGATGCCCAAGCCCTCCGCCGCATTCCCGCGCGATCCGCAAATTTACGATACGACGCTCGGCTGGCGCTTCGTCAATCCAATCATGGAGCAGAAGTACGGGACCATCTCGATGGCCGAGACCGCGGAGAACGTGGCGGAGAAGTACAACGTCGATCGCGCCTCGCAGGACCGCTTCGCGCTGGCCTCGCAGCAAAAAGCGGCGAAAGCCAAAGCTGCGGGAGTGTTCGCGGAAGAGATTGAGCCTGTGACGGTCCCAGGCAAGAAAGGGGCGGCCGCCCCGGGGGCCGTTATAAGGGAAGACGAGCATCCCCGCGCCGATACCACGCTGGAAGGCCTTGCCAAGCTGCCGGCGCCTTTCCGGAAAGGCGGCACGGTAACGGCGGGCAACGCGTCGGGAATCAATGACGGCGCGGTCGCCATGTTCATCGCGTCCGAACCAGCCGCGGCCAAGTTCGGGTTGACGCCCATCGCGCGATTCGTGGGCGCTGCCGCGGCCGGCGTCGATCCGAACTACATGGGGATCGGACCCATTCCCGCGGTTCAGAAGTTAATGGCGCGCATGAGTCTGAAAATGGACAACGTCGATTTTCTGGAGCTGAACGAAGCCTTCGCCGCGCAGGCGCTGGCCTGCACCCGGACCTTCGGGCTGCCGGACGACAGCGAAAAGGTCAATCCCAACGGCGGCGCTATCGCCCTGGGACATCCTCTGGGAATGAGCGGGGCGCGCCTGGTGCTCACTTCCGCGATGCACCTCAAGCGCACAGGCGCCCGCACGGCGATCGCCGCTATGTGCGTGGGCGTGGGCCAGGGGATGGCGGTGCTGCTGGAGCGAGTCTAGACGTCTCGCGCGGCAACCGCCGGCCCCGAAGTATCGATCGAACTACTTGCTCAACCGCAGGATCTGCGACGAAAGCTTGAGGAACGCCGACTTCAACTCGGTGTGATCCACCGAGAAGATGTAGGTTCCCTGGGGCTGATCGAGGTAGTTGACGCAGTTCGGAGTCGTCGCGCAGGCATTGTAGGCCGCGGGAGAATTGAAACCGTCCGCTGCAGGATCGTTTGCGATTCGTTGGAGCAACGTATGGTCGATGGGCGGCCCTCCGCCGTTGTTCCCACCCAGTCCAATGACGAACATAGTCGCGGGAATCGTACCATTGGTGCGTGCCCTGTAGGCGGCGTTGTCGGTGGCGTTCAAGGCGGCATTGTGGTATCTCTGCCACTTTTGGTTGGCGGTGCCTACAGTAAAATCAAGTCTCCCCTTGGCGTCCAGCGGTGAGACCCCCCCTTTGTAGGGATTGGTGGCCGGATTGATGGCATTTCCATAAACGTCCGTGGCAGGGATCCATGCCAAGTCCGAAATTCGGGTGCCACTACTAAAAGCGCAGCCGTTCAAGGCTGGCTCGCTAGTGGCTCCTTGATTCGAACTGGTGTGCCATGGGCGAAACAGGGCCTGGAAGGTTCCCGTGCCGGGACTCGCAACCACCGGATCGCTGGAATAGAGCGAGCCGACTGCCCCGGGCGGGATGTCTGCCATAAACCCGTTGGGGCCCATCGCGTAGCCGTTGGTGTTGTTCCAGTCTCGTTGGTTCGTTATAACGTTCCATCCTCCAACGGACAACTTGTTGCCGTTCTTGTCCGTGCAATTGGACGTGGCAGCCACCAGCCCGACTGTGGACGCAGCAGTATCCCACCAGTTCAACGTCATGGTGTTGGGCAAACCGTCGGTTTCCAGAAACAACACGTTGAAGGCGCCGGGGAGGTTCATCTTATACAACTCGTTGTAGCCAACTGAGAGAGCAGCCGCGGTGTTCGTTCCGCCCTGGCAGCCGATATTGTCGATTGCGCCAGCGCCTACAGTGGTGCCGTCATCATATCCCAGCGTCGTCCGGAAAGCGGTGCTGGGCGCCGAAGCGACAAAGGTTCCGTCGCTGAAAGTCACCATGCCAATGCGGTCCCGCTGGGCGGCAAACTGGCCCGTGAAGACCTTGGCGGCGGCTTTCAAATCATTGCAAGTAGCGCCCATTGACCCGGAGCGGTCAAGCACCATCATCACCACTGCATCGCGCCGGGAGGCGTTCCCGATAGAGCCCACATCCGTACTGGGCTTGTTGAACCACCTCATGAAAATGGTGGGCACCGTGGTCTTAGCCGTAACCGTAACGTTGCGGAGATTAGCATTGTTGGGATCGTCGAACACCGTAACGCTGCTTTGGTCCATTTGGGTATTGGAAGTGCCCCATAATGTAGTCGGGAAATTGGCGTAGAACCAGTTCACGGCGTTCTGCTTGGCAGTGGCGGACTGAGCCGCAGTCGTGGCGCCTAACGACAAAGATCGAGCCGCTGCCAGTGCGGCACCGTCGACTGACCCCTGTATCCGCGCCTTGGTGTAATACAGCAGCGCTGCGTCAATGGCCAAGCCGGCGCTTGGAATCAATAACACCATGGATGCCGTCCCTACCAGCATCGACACACCTTTTTGCGCTAACCGCCGCCTTTGACTTGCCATAAGCTGCTCCTAGAAAAAGTATCTTGCGTACACGCCACCGGTGGAATAGATGCCCAGGCCGAGATTAAGAGATTGGATATAGGTTTCCACCACATACGCGCTTCGACCATCAGTGAGAGGAGTGCGCGGGGCAGTCGAAACCTGCCAGAGATTCTGCATGGTAGTCTGGGCGGAGCCCGGCAACGCGGCATTGGAATCCTTCACATAATTCTGCACAACGCCGGCGGTAGTAATCGTGGCGCCCGCTCCCGGATTTCCCAACGAACTGGGGCTGAGGGTTCCATTGCCGAACTGGATGCGTTCCGTAAACACGAACTTATCGTGATTGGTGCAATTCGCTGCGCCGACTGCCACGCAGTTGGGATCTGTGAGTGCTCCGACGTACATGATCTGGGTCACGGTTACCAATCCGTCTCCGCCGTTGCCGGTGTTGAGCTTCTGGTTGCCGGCGAAAGATGCACCGATCTGCAGGTTCAGCCCTCGTCCCAGCCTCTGCGCCACCTGCTGCATCGGATAGGTCGAAAAGTCCGCGCCGTGGATGTACATGTCGGTAAGATCGCGATCCATCTGGTTCGTCTGGATGGCTCGGACCAGACTGAGACCAGTCACAAAAGTGCCCAGGAGCAAGGGGATCAGCACCGTTAGCATTAGCCCAAACTCGAGGAGCTCCTGCCCCTGCTGCTTACGGCGACTCCATGAAACAAGACTGCGGATTATGCTGACGCTCATCGTTTTCACCGTATCTCCACCGTCATCGGGGCACCGAGGTTATGCCGGCGGGGTAGCCGCCCAGAATGTCGGACGAGTAAACCGCGATGGAGAGCGGAGTAGAATTCCGGAAGAAAGGGACCCCCATGCCAAAACTCCCGCTGAGGGGCGCGAGCCAGGCGAAGGAGATATTTTGCACCGAAACCTCCACGACATTGCCGGGGAGGTTCCCTCCATTCGCAATGGCATTGTTCAGATTGGTAGGAGCGTAGTAGTTTACGAAAATGTGCTGAGGGTTATCGGTTGTTTTCACGAAGTTCATACCGTACTGCTGCACAATCGCCGAAATGGAGGCATCCTGCCCCAGCGATGGCGCTGTCTGGAATGTCACCGCGTACCGGCAGCCTTCGCGCACTGCATTCTGCAAGGTGCTCCGGCGAAAAAGCATCAGACTGAAGTCCACAAACGCCAGAATTAAGGCAAAGGTGGGCAGCATCGTGAACACGCTTTCAACGATCACGTTGCCTGAAGATCTGCGCCTGCGGGACTCCGATGGTGTTTTGCCTCGGTTCATAATATATAGCTCCAGTCCTATATCGGTCTGGTCTTAGTTAAATGATAGGGAGACAGAACTGGGGAATCGATCAGGGGAATGACCGACAAACTGTAGGGTTATCCCCTACGCGATCTCAGTATTCTTATGTAGCGCTAAGGCCATCAAAAGTTCTAAGTAACTCCGGATAATGGCTGGCCGGCGGGGACGGCGGAGGCGAGAAAGGTGCGCGCTTCAGACAGTTCCAGATTACTGACGAGGTGGGTCCGAGAGGGATAAACGTGCATCTCCACCTCGGCTCCCAGGTTCGTAAGCACCTGGGCGGTCTGCCGGGTGCGCTCCTCTGGAATCCATTCGTCCATATCGCTGCCGGTGAGGAACACCCTTAGACCACGTAGCGTTCTGCCCTCCGCCGGACGCCAGTCCGTTCCGGGCGGGCCCATCAGGTAGCCGCTGAACACCACAATGGCCCGGCAACAACCGGGGTGACGAAGCGCGTACTCGACCGCGATACAGGCCCCTTGTGAAAAACCGACGATGAAGAGCTGTTCAGGACCCAGGCGACCGCCTTCGCTCGCGTCCTTTATAAGGCGATGGCACCGCTCCACGGAACGTGTCAGGAAGGGCTCGTTGGATTCCAGCGGCTCCATGAACCGTCCCGGGTACCACAAGCCCTGATCGGCATAGGGCGCGATCCAACGGGTGCCACCGATGTCCAGACCGGTGGCCAGGTCCAGCATTTCCTGTTTGGTGCGGGAGCGGCCGTGGAGAAGAATCCCGGCGCGCTCCGCCAGGCCCCGAGGCTGGCCCGCTTCGCGCAGGCGGACCACTGGGGTATGGGTTGGCACTGAACCTTAGTTCTTGGGCTTGTCGCCGCCGATAAATTCGGCCTTCCGGCGAGAAACGCCTGCAGCGCTGGTGTCGACCGGCCCTGCATCGGGCAGCGTGGCTGCGGCGACTTTCTTGGCATCCTTCGGAATATTGCCCTCAGGAACGCGGATGGGATCGAGCATCGCCATGATTTCGGCGCGCTTCTCCTCGAACCAGGGCGGGAGCAGCATGTGCGTGCCCAGCTCGGATTCCGCCTCGTCGCGGGCAAAAGCGCCTTGGGCCGTGGCCGCGCACTCCACCAGAATCCCGCCAGGGCAGCGGCAGTAAATCGAGTGGAAATAGTTGCGGTCCTTGATCTCGGAGCAATCGGTGTAGCCCAGCTCCTCGTAGATGGCCTTCTGCTCAGCCAGCTTCTCATCGCTCTCTAGATCCATCGCGACGTGGTGCGCCGTACCCGCGCCGAAGACCCAGCTTCCCGATGGGCGATCGGGCTCGTGGATCAAAGTGACGGTCTTGGCTGGACCGCCGCCGGCGACTTCGAAGCGGTGAAGATTGCCTTCCGTGCCGGTTTTCTTGAATCCCAAAGCGTCGACAAAGAAGCGCTCGGTCTCACTGACTTCCCGCACGGACAGCATCGGACCGTGGAAGCCCTTCATGGCTACATCGCCGCTGACCTGATCCGTGGTCCATCCCTTGCGCTTATCGGAATCGGATTCGATCACCTCGATCTGCAATCCGGAGGGATGATTGAAGCGCAGATACTTCTGCCCGAAGCGTTCCTTGACGCCCTCATTGGGCACCTTATGGCGCTTGACGTGTTCTTCCCAGAACTTGATGGATCCCTTGGGCACGCTGTAAGCCGTGGATTGGATCTGGCCCGAGCCAGGGCGGCCCTTCACGCGGTTAAACGGGAAGGTGGTATAGACCGAGCCGGGTTCGCAGTCCGCATTCGCATAGTACAGATGATAGTGAGCGTAACGTCCGTCGAACAGAACGGTCTGCTTAATCAGACGCTGTCCGCAGACCTGCGTCATAAAATCGATGTCTTCTTGGGCGCCACCGGCGCAAACAGTGATGTGATGTAATCCTCGTACTAAGGACATGTCCGTCCCTCCGGCGCGATTATAGCAGATCATTTTTGGACCGGATGAGTCCTGGATTCCCCTCCGGGCGCGCCGCTGGGCGTGGCAAAATAGAAGCTCTGGCGCACATACTTTCACTCTCAGAAGCGATCCGCGAAACGGTTCGCGACGGCGACACGGTCGCCTTAGAAGGATTCACCCACCTGATCCCGTTCGCGGCTGGGCACGAGATCATCCGGCAGGCCAAGCGCGATCTCACCGTGATCCGCATGACTCCGGACCTGATCTACGATCAGCTCATCGGAGCCGGGTGTGTCAAGAAGATCGTTTTCTCCTGGGGCGGGAATCCGGGCGTCGGATCGCTGCACCGCTTGCGGGATGCGGTCGAGAACGGCTGGCCCCAGCCCATCGAGATCGAGGAACACGCGCACGCCGGCATGGCGGCGGCCTACAGCGCCGGCGCCTCGAATTTGCCGTTCGGAATGCTGCGCGGCTACGTCGGAACCGACCTGGTCAAGTACAACCAGCGCATCAAATTTATAGACTGCCCGTTTACCGGAGTAAAGCTGGCCGCGATTCCTGCACATAAACCGGATGTGACCGTTATTCATGCGCAGAAGGCCGACCGCAAGGGCAACGTCCTGATGTGGGGTGTGGTTGGGGTGCAGAAGGAAGCCGTGCTCGCGGCCAAACGCGCCATTGTGACCGTGGAAGAGATTGTCGACGATCTGCACGCTCCGCCTAATTCCGTGGTCCTGCCGTCGTGGGTCCTGAGCGCGGTATGCGAGGTGAAGGGCGGCGCGTTTCCCTCTTACGCCCAGGGATACTATCAGCGCGACAACGCGTTCTACAAGGCTTGGGACGTTGTCGCCCGGGATCGGGCGACGTTCCAAACATGGATCGATCGGCATGTGCTCGGCACTAAGGATTTCGCAGAGTACAAACGGAGTCTGGAAGGGGCGACCAGTCATGCCTGAGGCAGCCTACACATCCGATGAGATGATGACCATCCAGGCAGCGCGCATGATCCGCAACGGCGTGACGCTGTTTGTCGGCATCGGACTGCCCAGCGCGGCCGCCAACCTGGCGCGCCTGACCCATGCGCCCGATACCGTGCTGATCTACGAATCGGGGACCATCGGCGCGAAGCCCACTGTCCTGCCGCTCTCGATCGGCGACGGCGAGCTGTCGGAAACGGCCGACGCCGTGGTCTCGATCCCCGAGATATTTTCCTACTGGCTGCAGGGCGGGCGCATCGGCCTCGGATTCCTGGGCGCGGCCCAGATCGACAAGTACGCCAACATCAACAGCACCGTGATCGGCGATTACAACAAGCCCAAGGTCAGGTTGCCCGGGTCGGGCGGCGCGCAGGAAATCGCCGGGTTCTGCGGCGAGGTGCTGATCACTCTGCGCCAGAACAATCGGGCTTTTGTGAAGAAACTGGATTTTCTCACGTCGGGGGGCTATTTCGAGGGTGGCGACAGCCGCCAGAAGCTCGGATTGCCGGGGAAAGGGCCCACCAACGTGATCACGGATTTGGGGATTCTCACTCCCGATCCGGTGACCAAGGAACTCACGTTGACCAGCCTGCATCCAGGCATTACCGTCGAGCAAGTGGTAGCCGCGACGGGATGGCCGTTGAAGGTCGCGCCGAAGCTGGATGCTACTGCGGCACCGACCGCCGCCGAGCTCAGCGTCCTGAGAGATTTGAACGAGCGCACGGCGCGGGCCCACGCCGGCCAAGCCTAAATGCTCACCCGAAGAAACGCCTGCATCGCGATGATCGGTGCCGCGGCTGCATCCGCGCAAAATGGCACTCGGAGTATCGACGATTTCTTTGGCGATTTCACCGACGAGTGGATCCGCATCAATCCTAGCCTGGCGACGTCGCTGCGCTACTTCACCGGTGAAGAACAGGACCGGCTGGAGCAGCAGCTCACACCCTTGACCATCGCGTCCGCCCGGAAGCGGCTCCAGCTCGCTCAAAAGGGGCTGGCTGAGCTCCAAAAGTTCGACCGAACTGGAATGACGGAGACTCAGCGGGTTTCCGCTGAAGTAATGAAATGGCAGCTGGAAATGGTAGTCGCCGAGGAGCGGTACTGGGACTACACCTTTCCACTGGAACAGATGAACGGATGGAACGTCGCATCCGTGGAGCGCTTCACCGTCTCGCGTCCGCTGGCCAGGGCCAGGGACGCCGAAAACTACGTGGCCGCGTTGGGACAGGTGAGCGCGCGCATGGACGAGGCCATCGCCGAATCGCGCCGGCTGGCGTCCAAGAAGGTGATTCCTCCCCGATTTATCCTCGAAGCCACCATCAAGCAGATCCAGAACTTCGTGGATCCGTCGCCGGGCCAGAATCCGTTCGTAACGGCGTTCGTGGACAAGATGGCTGCGGTAACGACGATACCCGCCGCGCAACGCGAGCAGCTTCGCGCTGAGGCCGAGAAGATCGTCGGCGCGCAGATTTACCCCGCGTGGAAGAAGGCGGCCGCTACTCTTCAGTCGCAGCTTGCCCGTTCGACCAATGATGCGGGTCTGTGGCGGCTGAAGGGTGGGCCCGAAGCCTACGCCTATTTTCTGCGGCGCTTCACCACCACGAACCTCACGGCCGACCAGATTCACGAAATCGGACTGCAGCAGGTCGCGCGTATCGAGACCCAGATGGACAGTCTTTTGCGGCGGCTGGGCCGTACCGCCGGGCCGGTGAAAGAGCGCATCGCGAAGCTCAAACTCGATTTGCAATACCCTAACCCGACCTCGGAAGAGAGCCGCGCGCTGATCATGCGCGATATCGAGGAGATCCTTCGCGATGCCGAGAAACGCGCCGCGCTGCTGTTCGACGTGCGGCCGAAGGCGCCGGTGGTCGCGCAGCCGTTCCCGCGCTTTCGCGAAGCCAATGCCGCGGCCAACTACAATGCCCCGGCGCCTGACGGTTCCCGACCTGGTACATTCCAATTCCCGCGTCGCATCGAGTGGATGACCAGGTTCGGGCTGCGCAGCGTGGTCTATCACGAAACCGTTCCCGGGCATCATTTTCACATTGCCCTGCAGGTGGAGAATCACGACTTGCCGCGCTTCATGCAGGTGCGCGCGTTCGGCGGAATCTCGGCGATCACCGAAGGCTGGGGACTCTACGCCGAGCGCCTGGCCGCGGAATCGGGCTGGTATGGCGACGACATCGAAGGCCAGCTCGGCCAACTGGATTACGAGCTTATGCGCGCGCGCCGTCTGGTGATCGATACCGGCCTGCACGCCAAGCGCTGGACCCGGCAGCAGGCCATCGACTACGGGATTGAAGCGAGCGAAGTGGAGCGCTACACCGTGTACCCGGGCCAGGCATGCTCTTACATGATTGGCGAACTGAAAATCCTCGAGCTACGAGAGAAAGCCCAAAAGGCGCTCGGCAGTCGCTTCGCGCTGCGCGAATTCCACAACGTCGTGCTGCGCGCCGGGAGCGTCCCGTTGCAGATCTTGGAAAGCCAGGTCGACGCCTATATAAATGCTGCCCTTCGTCTATGAGGCTCTGCCGTCCCGCGTAGTTTTCGGCGTCGGATCGCTCGAAAAGCTGCCGGAAGAAGTCGACAAGCTAGGCGCCACACGGGCGTTGGTGCTGTGTACTCCGGAGCAGCGTTCGATTGGCGCCGATATCGTGGTGATGCTCGGCGCGCGATCGGCGGGCGTGTTCGACGGCGCCGTGATGCATGTGCCCGCGGAGGTTGCGGCTGCTGCTCGCGACAAAGCCAAGCGGTTGGGGGCCGATTGCTGTATCGCGATCGGCGGCGGCTCGACCACGGGGCTCGCCAAAGCCATCGCGCTGACCTCGGAGCTCCCCATTCTCGCGATCCCGACCACCTATGCCGGATCGGAAATGACGCCCATCTGGGGGATCACCGAAGGGGGTGTGAAGAAGACCGGGCGCGATGTTCGCGTGCTGCCCAAAACGGTGATCTACGATCCTGCTCTCACCACCTCTTTGCCTGTGGGACTGTCGGTCAGCAGCGGGATCAACGCCATCGCACATTGCGTCGAGGCGCTGTACTCGCGCGATGCGAATCCCATCATCTCGCTGATCGCCGAAGAGGGAATTCGGGCGCTTGCGAGCGGTCTTCCGGAGATTGTGAATCAAGAGATAGTGAAGCAACCAAGGAATTTGGACGCGCGCTCGCGAGCGCTGTACGGAGCATGGCTGGGCGGCGTATCGCTGGGCGCCGTCGGGATGGCGCTGCACCACAAGCTCTGCCACACGCTAGGTGGAACGTTTAACCTGCCACACGCGGAAACGCATACTGTGGTGTTGCCGCACGCGGTGGCTTATAACGCTGCGGCGGCTCCCGAAGCGATGCGACACATTGCCCGGGCGCTGAGCGCCCGTTCTGCCGCGGAGGGGTTGTACGATCTGGCTGCATCACTGGGTGCGCCCGTTTCGCTTCAAGCTCTAGGAATGCGGCGCGAGCAGCTAGACCAGGCCGCCGATCTCGCCGTTCAGAATCCCTACTACAATCCGCGCCCGGTCACGCGTGAGGGAATACGCGGACTGCTCGAGAACGCCTTCGAAGGCCGCAGACCCGCATCTGCGGGGTAACGTTCGAGTAAAAAACGACGAACAGTCTCGCGATGCTAAAATGGTGTGTCGCGGAGAGGTGGCAGAGTGGTCGATTGCGGCGGTCTCGAAAACCGTTGAACCTTTACGGGTTCCGGGAGTTCGAATCTCCCCCTCTCCGCCATTCGACCGAATCGGGGTGGATCGGGTTCTTAAGCCTGTCCAGTTTCCGTCTACAGTCGAACTAGACGATGGACGAAAAACCTAGCCGCTCCGTATTCGTTCTCCTCACCAGCCACTGGCTCAGCATGGCCGGCGTCGCCCTGGTCACGCTGGCCGGATTCTCCTGGATCTTCGTGCTCCCCGCCAGCCTGGGCGGGCATGTCGAGAACCCCTATATCGGTTTGCTCGTATTCATCGCTATCCCGGCCGTCTTTTTCGCCGGTCTCGTCCTGATTCCCATCGGGATCGCATTGGGAAAGCGCCGGGTCGCGCAACAGCTCGCCGCCCTGCCGGATCGCCGCACGGCCCTCCGTCGCGCCGGCATTTTCTTTGCCGTGATGACCGCCGCCAACGTAGTTATCGGGAGCCAACTCAGCTATCGCGCGGTAGAGCACATGGATACGACGCAGTTCTGCGGGCAGAGCTGCCACGTCATGAAGCCCGAGTTCACGGCACACCTGATGCCGCCGCATCAACAGGTGGTCTGTGCAGCTTGCCACATTGCTCCAGGAACGACTGGTTGGCTGAAGGGCAAAATGGCGGGCACTCGCCAGTTGATGGAAGTGATCTTCAACTCTTTCCCGCGGCCGATTGAATCCGCCCTGGAGAGCAACCGCCTGGTCTCTTCCACGGAGACCTGCGAGCAGTGCCACGCGCGCCAGAAATACATCGGTCCGCGCCTTCGCGTGACCGCCAAATATCAGCCGGACGAATCTAATACCAGGACGGAAACCGTCTTGACGATGCTGGTTGGAGGCGGCGCACTGGGCGGCATTCACGGCGCGCACATGGGACCGGGTGTTCGCATTCGCTACGCGGCGCAGGACAAGAAACGCCAGACCATCCCGTGGGTCGAATATCGCAACACGGACACGGGAGCCGCGCGGACGTATCTCGCTGGTAGCGGCGCCAATCCGTCGCTACCGGTGTTTGAAATGCAGTGCGTCGATTGCCACAACCGTGCCGCGCATCGTTTCGAGGATGCGGATCGCGCAATCGATCAGGCTCTGGCTGACGGCCAGATCGCCGCCACGCTGCCTTTCGTCAAGAAAACGGGATTGACATTGATCCAGGCGAGTTATCAAAACGATGCGGAAGCCGCGCAGAGAATCCCCGAAGGCCTTACCGGCTTCTACCGGCAGGCGTATCCGGATGTGGCGGCCAAACGCACTCCCGAGATTCAGGCGGCCGCCGCGGCGCTGCTGGCCATCTATCAGCGCAACGTGTTTCCCGACCTCAAGGTGACCTGGGGAACGTACCTCAACAATCTTGGGCACGTCGACTCTCCGGGATGTTTCCGCTGCCACGACGGAGGCCACTCCACCGCCTCGGGCCAGACCATCACGCAGGATTGCGATACCTGCCACAAAGCCGTTGCAGTGGAGGAGCCCTCGCCCGAGGTTCTGAAGACCCTCGGTATTACGCGCTGATGTACAGTTGAGGCATGGCGTTCTGCGCAAGTTGCGGGGCTGAAGTCCAAGGAAAGTTCTGCGCCAAATGCGGAGCACCGTCCGGATTTGCTGCGGGCGCTTCGACGGGTCCTGGCGCGGGCGGCGCAGCACCGGCCTCCGCGGCTTCCTCGTCGGTGATCGAAGAGAACGTCGCGGCCGCGCTGTGCTACCTGGTGGGCGTCCTCACAGGCATCCTCTTCCTGGTGCTCGAGCCCTACAATCACAACAAGGTCATCCGCTTCCACGCCTTTCAGGCTATCTTCGCCTGGATCGCCGCCATGGTGATCGGCATGGCGCTGAACATACTTTCCTACCCCATCGCGGCTTTGCCGTTCATCGGCTGGCTGCTCGATATCCTGCTCTGGCTGGCCTTCTCGCTGGGAGTCGTGGCGGCGTGGTTGTACTTAATGTACAAGGCGTACAATAAGGAGCGGTTCGTTCTTCCCGTCATCGGCGCCTGGGCCGAAAAGCAGGCGCAGTCGTAAGCGCCGCGGCCTTTTATAAAAGATGCACTTTCGTCGTATCCTCCCGATTCTTCTTCTGGCCGTTGCATCCATGCACGCGCAAGAACTGCGCGTGGATGTTCTCGACTTTTACGGTCTCCATAAAGTTTCCGAATCCCAGATCCGCAAAGCTCTGGGCGTCCACGAAGGCGATCGGATGCCTCCTTCCAAAGGCGACGCCGAGGCCAAACTAGACCAGATTCCGGGCATTGTCGAATCGCATCTGGAAGCCGTGTGTTGCGATGACGGCCAGACCGTTCTTTACGTCGGCATCGAAGAAAAAGGAGCGCCGCATTTCGACCTGCGCGAGCCGCCGGAGAGAGAAATAACCCTGCCCGATGAGATCGTCGGCGCATACAACCGCTTCCTCGAAGCCGCCCAGGTCGCTTCCCGCCGCGGGTCCGTGGACGAGGATCTCACCCATGGGCATCCTCTGATGGCGGATGGCTCAGCGCGCGCGGTGCAGGAGATGTTTCCCGCCCTGGCCGACCAATACTTGGCGCAGATCCGCAACGTGCTGCGCAACTCCGACGATGAAACCCAGCGCGCCACGGCCGCTTATGTTCTGGTCTACGCCACCCGCAAGAGCGATATCGTCAACGATCTTCAGTACGCGCTCAAGGACGCGGACGCCGGCGTCCGCACGAACGCCGCGCGCAGTCTGGTGGCTCTGAGTGTGCTGGCCAAACTCGAACCCACGTCCGATGTCCGCGTCTCTCCCACCTGGTTCATCGAGATGCTGAATTCGCTGTCCTGGTCGGACCGCAACCGCGCGCTGAAGGCGCTCCAAACTCTGACTGACAGCCGTGATCCGCTGGTCCTGGATCAGTTGCGCACGCGGGCGCTCGACGCACTGATCGATATGGCCCGCTGGAAAACGCTCAGCCATGCTTTGCCGGCTTTTATCCTGCTGGGTCGCGTCGCCGGGATGCCGGAACCGGAGATACAGTCAGCCTGGACCCGCGGGGATCGCGACGCGGTCATCGCCGCGGCCAAAAAGAAACGCTAAATCGTCACGACTAATCTTGCGTCCGCCGCTGCTCGCACTGGCAGCAGTCGCTGCAGCGCTGGCATTTTAAGCAGCGGTGATTCTCGCAGGCATCCTTGGTGCAATACACGCAGATCTCGGTGGAAGGCTCTCCGCAGATGCTGCATGCGAAGGCGATAATCTCACTCACGGTTGCGTCTCCCTTACTTGGCCTTGGTGCTTCTTTTGGCCGGCGCCGCGGCCGGGCGGGGCGTTAGCTGATTCTGCACTTCCCGGCACCGCTGCGCTTCCCGCTCCACCACCGCGAACTCCTGCTCGTTTTGCGCGGCCAGGTCGGTGATGTACAGGCGCAGCTGATCGCGCTTGGTGGCATCCTCGCCCACGGCAGCCGCGAGCTGATCGCCGGCCGCGGCATTCTGATACCTGCGGGCGCCTTCGGACAGTGATTCCAGCCGCCACTCCACGCCTTGCAACCTGAAATACAGGTCCAGCGCCGCCGTCAGTTTCTCGGGCTGCCTCTCTAAGGCTCGGGCGGTCTGATCCAGATAGTCCAGCTCCTGCCGCGCACTTTGCCACTGGGCCACGTAAGCCGCGGGCGCCCCCTTTTCCACCCAGTCCTGGGGAGCCAACTGCGCCAGCAGAGGCTTCAGCTGCGCCACCTGCGCCGCCAGCTCGCTGACGCTCTTCGAAACGTCCCAGGACGCGGGAACACTAGGGGCCGCCTGCCCCCACAAAGTGATCGAAACCAGAGGAAGGAATATCAGGAGGGACTTCATAGGCCTACCCGCTAGTGTCGCATGCAGGGTGGACAGGCGCTTTCAGCCGGCGCGTTACGGGAGTGATGGAAGTCCGGCCGGAGGAGGCGGAGGGGGCGGAGGAGCCGGAGGTGGAGGTGTCCCGCCCGTGTCGCCCACGGGACCACCGCCGCCGCCACCAGGGAGAGTGATCTTTCCGGGCCCGCCCGAGCGGGCAATGATAGCAACGATGTTGAAGCCAATCCGCAGGGCTTGCCGCGCGATGTTGCCCTTGTCCATTCTCTGCGCGATCGGCTCATTACGATGTACCCGGAAAACTTCGCCCGCGTTGACCACTGCAGTATTCCCGCCCAGCAGATTGTGACGTACTTCGACAGTGCCGTCTTCGACCTCGACAGTGGTGGTCTCGTCATCGTCGTTCACGGTGACATCGAAAGTGGTGCCGCGCACCGAAATCACCGCGACCGGGGTTATGACGCGATTCGGATTGGGAGTTGTGCCCAGATGCTCGATATGCACGCGCACCTTGCCTACCAACTGGTCGATCAGGTCCCGCCAATTGCCCGGATTATGCCGGAACACAAACCTGGAATTCGGATAAACCTCGATGGTGCTGCCATCTGACACTTGGAGTACCGCGTGTCCATCCGCACCCGTCACAATCCATTGGGTGACCTGTACGTTGTCGCCAACGGAAAGCGCCCAAGGCTGCAAATCCCGTAGAACCGAAACCTGTCCGGTGAGCGTCACTACCTTTGCGGCATAATTGGAAGCATCGGAGGGAAGGAATTGTCCCAGGCACACTACGGCTGTCGTCGCCAACAGAAGCGACAACCTCGCCGTCGCGGATCGCATGATCCTAATCATCGGCAAAAATCTGAGCAAACCCCACCTGAACCTGGAGTACCAGGTACAGACATGGAGTTAGTCTACCATCAAACGTGCACGTTGCAAGCCTGGCACCGGAACGATTTTGCAGTTCTGAGGGTTCTGGAATCAGCAGTTTCGGGTCTTTTCCGCCGATAGGGTAAGAGTACAATGGACACGTTCCATGAGTAAGAAAGCCACACTTAGCTTCTCTTTGAAGCTGGGGCTCATCGGGCTCGCTCTGGCGTCTGCCGCCGGGCAGGTACCGGAGTGGAGACATGTGGGCAATGCTGCCATCGACTTGGAACTGACAGGGCTCGCCACGGGACCGGTAAACCGGGTCTGGTACTCGCCAGAGGGCGGCCAGCTCTGGATCCAAGCTTCGTCGGGTAAGATCTTCCAGACCAATGACTTTGATCGATGGATTCCCGATCTCACGAACACCACCGCCGCCCCGGCTGTGCCGGCGGGACGAACCATCAGCCTTCCCGAGGAGGCCACTCAGGTTCGCAATCCGGCAGGTTTCAGTCCCCGGGTATATGCCTTCGGCCGGTTCGTTTACCGTTCCGACAACAGCGGCAAGAACTGGGAAAATCTGACATCGTTCCGCGGGTTGTCCATCATCGGCGACAATCTCCGCGATCTGGCTGTTTCGCCCTCCAATGAGGATGAAATTGTGGTGGCTGGATCGGCCGGAGTCTTTCGTTCCCTGGACGGGGGCCGCTCCTGGAGTAGTCTCAATGAGAACCTTCCAAATCTTCCTTCGGCCCGCATCCGCAGCCTCCCGGAAGGCCCGCAGGGCACCCAGATCGAGCTCCCCGGGGCCATGGTGGTGGAATGGCAGCCGGGCGAACGTCAGGCCTGGAGGCCTGCCGACAACAGTGATGCCGCAGGTGAACTGCGGCTTCGGCAGGTTTGGAGCAATACCCGCGGCGTTGGCGTCACGGCGATCGCGATTGCCGAACAGTACGTCTACACAGGCATGGCGGACGGCCGCATCATCGTCTCCGCCGATCGCGGAATTAACTGGCAGCCCGATTGGCTGGCCGGCCAGAGCGGTGCAGTCACCGCCTTCTGGGTGGATCCCGCCAATCCGCGCAACGCTCTCGCGGCGCTCGCGTCGCGGGTGCTCCACACCATCGACGGCGGCCTCAACTGGGTCGATATTTCCGCGGATCTTCCTGACGTCGCCGTTCGCGGCATCACCGCCGATCCATTGGGCAACGCGATTTACATCGCGACCAATCAGGGTGTTCTCTTCGCCCGGACAAATCTCAGCGTCTTGAGCGTTACGCCCGCTTCCTGGACGGCGATAGCAGGATTGCCGCCGGCCTTGGTTGGAAAACCAGCGACCGACGTGAAGCTGGACTCCGGCGCGATTCAGCTGTGGGTGGCTCTGGAAGGCTACGGCATGTTTCAGGTCATGGCGCCGCACCGCGCCGGCGATCCCCGGCTGATTACGTCCGCCGGGCTGATCGCGAGGGTGGCCGCTCCCGGGACTCTTTTCAGCATCGAAGGCGCCCGTGTGAATTCGGCGAATGCGGGCGGACTTCCGGTTCCGGTGCTGTTGGCGACCGAAAACGAGTCGCAGGTTCAAATCCCGTTTGAAGTGCGGGGCGATTCGCTGGCGCTGGCCATCGATGGTCCTGCTGGAGCGCGCGTCCTTCCTTCTGTTCCTCTGGTTTCCACTGCGCCCGCCATCCAGCTGGATCCGAGCGATGGCGCGCCGCTGCTGCTCGACGCCGATAACGGCGTGCTGCTCGACGCCATGCATCCGGCGCATTCGCATGCGCGGGTCCAGATCCTCGCCACCGGCCTCGGCCGCGTGCAGCCGAGCTGGCCCACCGGCCTGCCCGCTCCGGCCGACATTCCACATATGGTGGCCGCGCCCGTGCGCGCGCTGCTCGATCGCGCACCCGTGCAGGTCACCCGCGCGATTCTGTGGCCCGGCTCCGTCGGCATGTATGTGGTGGAAATCGAGATCCCCAATATCGTCAACTATGGGCCGGCCGAACTGTACATCGAAGTGGATGGGCAAACGAGCAATCGCGTCAGGGTATATATTGAACCTTGATGCGCATTGTCGCTCTTCTTCTCGTACTGTCCATTCCCAGCCTGATTCTGTTGCCGGCGCCGCAGGCTATACAAGGGCAACAGCCTAAAGACGACCAGCTTGCGCCCTACTATCCCACGCCCCAAACCGTAGTCGACAGGATGCTGCAGCTAGGCGGGCTGAAGGCCGGCGAGAAAATGTTCGACCTGGGTTCGGGCGACGGCCGCATCGTGATCATGGCGGCTCAGAAATACAAGGCTGACGCGACCGGAGTGGAACTGAACGACTCCCTGCACCGCCAGAGCATGGACCGCATCAAGACCCTGGGCCTGGGGTCCACAGCGCGCGTGATCCATGGCGACCTGCTCCAGCAGGATTACTCCTCGGCCGACCTCATTACCGTGTATTTGCTGCCGGTAGGGAATGAGCTGGTGACGCCGATTCTCGAAAAGCAGCTCAAGAAGGGCGCGCGCATCGTGGCGCACGACTTCGAATTCACTGCCTGGAAGCCCGTCCAGAGCTTGGCGATCGATGACGACGGGGAAGGGCGCAGCCACCATCTGTACCTGTACCGCCGTTAACATGATTGCCGCCAAGATGGTTTAACTCGAGATGGTCCCATATCGCGGGCGGCTGGCTCTCCGCATTGCGCGCCTGGTGCTCGCTTTGGCGTGCGCGACGGCTTACGTTCGAACCGTCGGATTCGGGCAGAACTGGGTGACTGCGCTGATTGCCGCCTACACCGTGTATTCTCTGGGATCCGTATTCGCCGTGCGCTATGAAAGTCCTGTCGCCGCGGCCACCGCGATCGTCGCGGACGCTACCTACTTCGCCATCTGGACCTGGCAAGCTCCCGGGGATTGGCAGCCCGCTCTGGCCTGCGGTTATTTGCTCGGATCCACGGTGCTGCTGCACGATCTGGTGCGGGCCGGGATCACCTTCGTGGCGGCGCTGTTCATCGCGCTTATCTTGCCCCCCGGCCGCAATGGGAATCTGGTATGGACCGTGGTTGCCTCCGGCGGCGCCGCCGCGGCCGTGGGTCTCTATAAGCGTTATCTCGAAGAACGCATGTCCACGACGCTGCGCCATAACGTCATGATCCGGTCGCAGTCCCAGCTGGCGCGGGAAGCCGAGCGCCAGCGCATCGCCGCCGATTTTCACGACGGCCCGTTGCAAAGCTTCATCAGCTTTCAGATGCGCCTGGAAGTGATCCGCAAGCTGATGTTGCGCGACACGGAAGCCGGTACCCGGGAACTCCAGCAGTTGCAGGAATTGTGCCAGTCGCAGGTAGCCGATCTCCGCAGCTTCGTGCGCAGCATGCGGCCCGCGGACGAGGGTATGGGCCTGGCCGCCTCGCTGAGCCGCATGGCCGAGTTGTTCCAGCGCGACACCGGTATCTCCACGACGTTTTCCAGCGTCGACCTGCATGATCCGGCCGACACCGAGGTTTCGCTCGAAGTGCTCCAGATCGTTCGCGAGGCGCTGAACAACGTCCAGAAGCACTCCAGCGCGACGCGCGTGGCGATTTCGGCGGCGCGCGCCGATCAGAATCTGCAAATCTCGGTGGAAGATAACGGCGAGGGGTTCCCTTTTACCGGCACGTTTTCGCTGGAAGAATTAGAGTTGTTACGCTTGGGGCCCACTAGCATCAAGCGTCGCGTGAAAGTGCTGGGGGGCGACCTGGCGCTCGAGTCTGGTCCGGGCCGCGGGTCCAAGCTCGCCATTCGGGTGCCGCTCTAAGATGCGGATGGCCCGGTTTCTTGCGCTCGTCATACTGCTCACCAGCTGCGGCCGCTACGCCGACTTCACTCTGCCGGCTCCGGAAAGCAGTGGCCCCCGAGCCCCGTTCACCTGGGAGGCCCAGCCGGAACCGGTCGTCCCGCATGGCGATTCCTCCGATGCCCTGAATCCCTCGATCGTGCGCTTTCAGGGCGCCTACTGGAACTTCTATTCCGAATTCGAAGGGCGGACATGGCACACCGCTGCCGCGACCTCCGCCGACGGAATCACGTGGACAAAACTCGGCCGCGTATTGTCGCCACAAGGCTGGGAGGGATCTTATATCGCCGCGAATGGCTCGGCTCTCGTAGTGGGCGACGAGATTCTTTATTGGTACGAAGCCGGCGACCCGTTCCGTGTTGCGCTCGCCCGCTCGCGCGACGGGAAGAATTGGATCCGCCACGGCGAACCCGTTGTTGGCGTCGGGCCGCGCGGCAGTTTCGATGAGCGGGCGGTGGCCGATCCATATGTAATACATACGCGTAACGGATTTTACATGTTTTATTTGGGCCAGGACCGCGCTCGTCGCCAGAGTCTGGGCATTGCTCGTTCCTCCGACGGCGTCGTCTGGGAGAAGCTGCGCGCCAATCCGATTCTCGAGCCCGGCGCGCCCGGAGCTTTCGACGAAAACGGAGTCGGCGAACCCGCCGTGTGGACCTCAGGCGGCCAGTGGTGGATGCTCTACACGGGTCGCGACAAGGGCGAACGCCGCCGTCTTGGTCTGGCTCGCTCTGCTGACGGCGTCCACTGGGAGCGTGTCTCAAACTTGGTCGTATCCGGATCGAACTCATGGGATAGCCAAGTGATTTGCGACCCCAGCGTGGAGCAGATGCCTGATGGCTCGATTCGCGTCTGGTTCGGCGGCGGCGACGTAGCGCGTCCCGATCAAGGCCTTCACGGCCAGATCGGCGTTGGCGTTCTGCGCGGGCAGTGGGTCGCGCGCTGAATATAGTCCTTGACACTATATTCATAGTGGCTATACTGGAGCCATGGACGCCGCTTCGTTTCTACCTCTGCCTCCCGTCACCTTTCATATTCTGCTGGCGCTGGCCGACGAGGATCGCCATGGCTACGCGATTATTCAGGATGTAGCGGCGCGCACCGGCGGCGAACTGAAGCTGAGCGCCGGAACGCTGTACCGGTCCATCCAGCGCATGCTCGAGCAAGGCCTGGTGATCGAAACGCGCGACCGGCCCGCGCCCGAGGAAGACGACGAGCGCCGGCGCTACTACCGCATCACCAAGTTCGGAATCGAAGTTGCGCGAGCCGAAGCGCGCAGGCTGACGCAGCTGGTGAAGTTCGCGCGTCAGAGCGGATTCGCGGCCGGGAAGGCGTAAATGCGTGTTTATCGGCTCCTGCTGCGGCTCTTTCCGGCGTCCTTCCGCGCCGAGTATGGCGAAGAGATGCAGGCCGTATTCGCAGCGCGGCGGCTGCGTGAAACCGCGGTCGCGTTATGGGCCGGCACGCTTATCGACATCCTCGCCAATGCCCTGCGCGTCCATACCGATTTGCTGTGGCAGGACCTTCATTGGACGTTCCGCGTGCTTCGCCAGTCCCCCGGATTTACGCTCACCGCCATCACCGTCATCTCGCTCGGTATCGGAGCGAACACCGCCGCATTCACACTTCTCAATCACGTGTTCCTGAGACCTCTACCCTTCGCTCATCCGGAGCAGCTGGTCACCGTTTACCAAACAGACATTCCCAACCACAATCCTCGGACCGGCGCGACCCCGCCGAACTTCGTGGATTGGCGGGCGATGAACCATAGCTTCAGCTCGATGGGCGCGTATATCGGGATCCTGACCCCGATGAATCTCTCAGGCCAGGGCGACCCGGTGCGGCTGGATGCCGCCACCGTCAGCTTCGATGTTTTCAAAACGCTAGGGGTCCAGCCGATGGCAGGACGCAGCTTTACTGCGGAGGATGATCTCCCGGGAGGAGCCAGCGCGATCCTTAGCAACCACACCGCGGAGGGTCTCTTTGGAAGCGCAGCCGGCGCAGTGGGGCGTACAGTTCGCCTCGATGGACAACCTTTTAACATCATCGGGGTCATGCCACCGGGCTTCGCATTTCCCTGGCGGGATACGCACTTGTGGTTATCGCTCAAATCCTGGGACAACCGCGGTAACCGCATGCTCAGCGTGATCGGCCGCCTCCGCCCGGAGGTGTCGTTGACACAGGCGCGTGCGGACCTGGAGGTGATCGCCAGGCAACTCGAGCGGGCTTTTCCGAAAGACAACGCGGGGGTCGGTATCGGGATGTTGGAACTGCGGGAGGACACGTCTCCGCAGGCGCGGATCTTGGTGATCGCGGTGTCCGCCGGGGCCTTCTGCCTGATGCTGATTGCATGCACAAACCTGGCGAATCTGCTGTTCGCGCGCGCCATGGTGCGCAAGCAGGAGATCGCCGTGCGGATCGCGATCGGTGCTGCCCGTGAGCGGGTGCTTCGCCAACTGCTCACGGAAAGTATGGTTCTCGGCATCGTTGGGGGAGCGCTGGGCCTGGTGCTCGCGATGCTGGCTACGCCCTCGCTGACGATCCTGGTTCCCGGCTCGCTGCCCATCGGCGGAATCCCTGAAGTGGACTGGCGTGTGTTCGCCTTCGCTGCCGCACTCACGTTGGCGACCAGTATCGCGTTCGGCGCAGGACCCGCTTTGCGATCCTCCCGCAACGTCGATTTGAACGCGCTGCGCTCCCGTTCCGCTTCCGGCAGCCGGACCGACCGCCTGCGAGCCGCTCTCGTGCTGGCGGAAGTTGCCTGTACAGTAACGCTATTGATCGGCGCAGGATTGTTGTTGAAGGCGATGTGGCGAGTCCAGGCCGTCGATCCCGGATTCCGTGCAGAAGGGGTTCTGACTCTGCGGACGGCGCTTCCCATAGCCACACCGCCCGATCGGCGCGACCAGTTCTACTCCCGAATTCTTACCGAAGCGCGAAGGCTGCCCGGAGTGACCTCGGCAGCATACATCAGCTTTCTTCCCATGACGGCCACGTACGGCAATTTCGTGGTGACGGTCCCCGGCGTGACGATGGCGGAGGAAACCAGGGCGCACACCCGCTTCATCACATCCGACTACTTCAAGACGCTCGGCATACCGCTTCTTCGCGGGCGGGATGTGAGTGAGCGGGATAACTCCACGGCCCCGAAAGTCGCGGTGGTCAGTCAGTTCCTGGCACAACGGCTGTGGCCGGGGCAAGACCCGGTGGGACGCGAGATGACTCTCGGAAGCAATTGGACAGTGGTGGGCGTGGTCGGCGATGTAGCCGTGCGCGGACTGGAATCGTCCAGCTTGCCGCAGGCGTATTTCCCCTCCGGCCAGGTCCCACCGAGTTTAGCGTTTTATGCTCCCAAGGATCTCGCCATACACGCCTCGGGCGATCCCGCCTCGCTGGCGTCCGCGCTTCGCCAAATCATCCGCCGGGCGAACCCGGAACAAGCCGTCTCCGATGTGCAGTTGCTCGAAGACATCCTCGCATCTCAGACCGCATCGCGGCGGGCGCAGTTGCGAGTTCTAGTGACCTTTGCCGGCGTCGCGTTTCTACTGGCGGCGGTCGGGATTCACGGACTCTTGTCGTTCGCCGTCACGTCGCGCACACGCGAGGTCGGCGTCCGGATCGCACTCGGAGCCGCGCGGGGCGATATCCTGGGCATGTTCTTGAGGCAGGGGCTCGTACTCGGTTCCGCCGGGATCGCTGTGGCCCTGCCGCTCGCTTATCTGGCGGCGCGAAGCATGACGTCGCTGCTATTCGGCGTGCAGCCTAACGATCCGCTGATTTACGCGTCCGCAGCACTGCTCGCGTTGCTGATGACCGTCGCTGGGAGTCTCCGCCCCTCGCTGCGCGCTGCCAGCGTCGACCCAGCGCTCACGATTCGGGCCGAGTAGCGTATACCCACGGTTTCAATCCCGTAACGGTACTGCACGCTAACCTCTTGAAACAGCATCGTCACTGGAAGTAGTCGAACCTTTTGACTGGTCATCACGTCTAATAAGCATGGGCATCGCGCCAAGAACGTTTTCCGACTATCGAACTGCATTTGCCGAGTTTGCTCAGAAGGACCGGCAAGCCCGAGCTTTGATGGCAGCCTCGAACCCCGACTGGCCAGCCATCGACGCAGCCCTTCTGGAATTGGAAAAGGCGCGCCTGAACTACAATCAGTACCGCGACATTTTGGCGCAGCAACTTCTGAGTTCCTCACAGCTTCCTGATTCACTGCAACCCGACTCGGACCGGGTGAGAGAGATCGCGGAGTTACGGTGGGAACTGGCCGGCAAACCCGAAGGCACGGACGATGAGAATTGGTACCGCGCCGAGGAGATTGTGCGCCAAGCCACGGCAGCCTGAAGCTTACTGCCGCTTGGCGATCTGGAATTGCTGGCTCAGCGATTCCGCGTAGGCGGCGATGCCCTTGTAGAGCGCCTCTGCGATCTTCTGGCGGTGCTCGGTCTTGCGCATCAGCGCTTCATCGCTGGCGTTCGTCAGGAACCCTATTTCCGCCAGGACGCTGGGCATCTGCGCGCCGATCAACACCACGAAGGGAGCTTTCTTGACGCCGCGGTTTTTGGTGGCCGGGCTCGCCTTGGTCAAGGTAAACAGCGAGGTCTGCAGGCGCGAGGCGAACTCGCGCGATTCATCGATCTTGTCTTTCAATGCGATCTTCTCGATCACGTCCTTCAGGTCGAAGATAGAGCTCTCCGCCGGCGCGTTCTCGCGTGCGGCCAGGTCCAGCGCGCTTCGGGACGTGGTGAAGTTCAGATAATACGTTTCGACGCCCGTTACCGACTTCACTGGCGATGAATTCGCGTGGATCGAAAGGAACAAATCCGCCTTGCGCTCGTTGGCGATCTTGGTCCGCCCCTCCAGCGAAACGTAGGTGTCGTCATTGCGGGTGAGCAGGACCTCGCTGCCCAGCCGGTCTTGAAGCAGGGCCTCCAGCCGCTGCGCGATGTCCAGAACCAGATCTTTTTCATACAGGCCGGACGGCCCATGCGTGCCGACGTCATGACCACCGTGTCCCGGATCGAGCACCACGCGTCCCAGCTTCAGACCCAATGCGCGCGTCAGGGAGCGGTCGCCGTTGGAATTGCGCGCCGCCGCCTTCGGCTCGGGTAGATCGATCTTTCGGGAAGCCGTCGTAGCGGGCGGTCCTGCCGACGGCCGGCTGACAGCGGCCAGCACTGGCAGGGAGGGCGGAGCTTTCGGGGGGGGCGGGGTTTCGGCTTGAGCCGGTTGAGCCTGGCGCACCGGCGCGTCTTCTGTCACGGCAGTGGCGGGCATCGCGGCGGCGGCCGGCGTCTTCGCGCCCTTGGAGCGGAGTTCGACGATGAGGCGCTCGGGATTGGACAGTTGCGAGGCGCTGTAATCGGCGTCCTGCTCCAGGTCGAGCACGATCCGTGTGACTCCCCGCTGTGTTTCCCCGATGCGGATTTGCTTGAGCAGGCGGTCGCCCACCGCGATGGTTTTTTGCGTCATCACCGGACGCGCATCCTGCACATCGAAGAACAGACGCGGGGGATTGTCCAGATGATCGAACTTGTATTTGAATTCGGCGGAAACTTCCACGGCGATCCGAGTGGTGTCGGCGGTAGTCCAGAAGCGAACCGCGGTGACTTTGTTTGCGGCTTGGCCAAAGCACGCCGGGACCAAGCACACCACGGCCACGACCGCCAACAACATCGAGAGGATCGCGCGCAACCGGCTCCTACTGCGTGGTCCTGAGATGCAACCTGCCTTCGGCATCGACAAACGGCTCCAGTCTTGGGTGTGTTTCCTCCATCACCCCAACTGGCGGAACGGCAGGCTCCGCCAAGTGCTGCGCGGTTGCCTTCTTCGCTGCTCCGTACTGCTGGCCGACCCGATTTACATAATCCTGGGTTTCGGGATACGGCGGAATCGATTTGTATTTCTGCACAGCCCCCGGTCCAGCGTTATATGCCGCCAGCGCCAGGCGATCATCCTTGTACAGATCCTGCAAATACTTAAGATAACGTACTCCGGCCTCGATGTTCTGGCGCGGGTCAAAACTGTCGTTCACGCCCAGGTCACGGGCCGTGGGTGGCATCAACTGCATCAGGCCCTGAGCGCCCTTGGGTGAAACGGCGTAGGGGTTATAGTTGCTCTCCACCTGGATGATGGAATGGACCAGCAAGGGGTCGACGTTGTTATCGTGCGCGGCCTTCTCCACCATTTCCGATATGTTGATCGATGCCAGTGCTTTAGCTCCGGATGAAGGCGCATTGACCGGAGCCACGCTGCGCACCAGTTTTCCGGTTCGCCGGTCGGCGCGCACCACCAGTGCCTTTTGCGAGGGATTCTGCGCGGCCGGGATATCTCCGGCGGCGGCCAGTCGGCTATAGGGGGAGGCGGCCAACATCATGGCAAAAGCCGTTATGAAACAAATATACACCTTTTTGTTTGTCAACATGCTGGCGGCGATTGTTACCATCTTCTCATGCGCTGCTTTTCCCATGCAAAACGCAGGGCGGGTTGGATGCTGGCCGGAGGCCGGAATTCCCGCATGGGCCAGGACCAAGCGCTGTTGCCCTGGAAAGGGTCCACTTTGATAGTCGTGGAATCGGCGATTCAGCCCAAGTTCCTCAAAATGCATGACTTTGTCCCCACGATCCAATCCAGTTTGTGGCTCGCACCAGACCCCTCCCTGTTCCGCAATGTAAACGCTCCCGAGCAGTTGACTTCTGAACAGGGGGCCCAGTGAGCGATACATCGTCACATTACATCGAGTTCGCCAACGTCTATAAGACGTTCGATAAGCCGGTTTTAGTCGACGTGAGCTTCCAGGTCGACGCCGGGGAGACGCTGGCCATCATCGGCCGGAGCGGAGTCGGCAAGTCGGTGAGCCTGGGGCACATCATGGGATTCCTGAAGCCGGATCAGGGCCGCGTCTACGTTTCCTACGCCGACATCACCGACATGAAGGAGGCCGAGCTGCGCCGCATCCGCAAGAAAGTGACCATGGTGTTCCAATCGGGCGCGTTGTTCGATTCGCTCACGGTGGGGGACAACATTCTGTTTTCGCTCGAAACACGCGAAGATTACGACGAGCAAAACAAAGAAGATGTGGTGCGCGGGCTGCTGAATATGGTGGACCTGGGCGACGCCGTAGACGTCTACCCGCCCGATCTCTCCACGGGGCACAAGCGAGCCGTAGCCATCGCGCGAGCACTGGCCGCACAGCCGGAATGCATCCTCTACGACGAACCCACCACCATGGTGGATCCCATCATGGGCGATCACCTGATCGGCCTGATGTTGCGGCTGAAGAACCAGCTCCGGCTGACTGCCGTGGTGGTCACCCACGATCTGGACCTGATGCGGAGGGTCGCGGACCGGGTGGTGGTGCTGTATGAAGGCCGGGCGATTTACTTCGGGCCGGTGGCGGAGCTGGAAAAATCGCCGCATCCCCACATTCAGGAATTCCTGGCCATGGATCGGGTGGCATAAACGTGCCGCGTGAGCGGCTGTCGCAGTGCGGTAACCGAGTGCGATAAAATCAGTTTTGCCGTCCAGCGTGCTTCCAACGAGCTTGGTCGCTATCTATCCGGGGTCCTTTGACCCGATTACCAACGGGCATCTGGATCTGATCGCCCGGGGAAGTCGCATGGTGGGGCGGCTGATCGTCGCGGTGCTTCGCAACCAGGCCAAGCAGCCTTTGTTCAGCGTGGAAGAGCGCCTGGAAATGATCGCGGAAGTGGTGAAGCCGCATGCGAACGTGGAGGTAGCCGCGTTCGACGGGCTGTTGGTGGATTTTGCTGCTTCGTGCGGCGCGACCATGATCGTGCGCGGCATGCGGGCCGTCTCTGACTATGAGCTCGAATGGGAGATGGCGCTGATGAACCGGCGGCTGAGGCCGGAAATCGAGACCGTGTTCCTGATGGCGGGCGAAGAGTACTCGTTTATCAGCTCGCATCTGGTAAAGGAAGTGGCCGCCCTCGGTGGGAACGTGAGCGATGTGGTGCCGCCGCTGGTGGAAGCGCGGCTGAAGAAGAGAATTGCAGCCAAGAAAGCTTAAGAGTAAGCAATGCCTAGGAGTTGAGGATGCCAATCGTACAGGAATTAGCCGAACGCATATCGTGGATCAGCGAATCGTCCACCATGAAGGTCGCGGCGGAGGCGGATCGCCAGCGCCGCGAAGGCGTCGACGTGGTGGACTTCAGCGCGGGTGAGCCGGATTTTCCGACACCGGACAACATCAAGAACGCGGCCATCGAAGCGCTGCGGCAGAATTTCACCAAGTACACGCCGGTGAGCGGCACGGTGGAGCTGAAGCAGACCATCTGCGACTATCACCAGCGTACCTACGGCACGGCGTACTCCGTCAAGGAGTGCATCGCGACTATCGGCGGCAAGCACGCCATCTTCAATCTTGTGCAGGCTCTGATCGATCCGGGCGATGAAGTGATCATTCCGGTTCCCTATTGGGTGACCTACAAGGACGTGGTCAATTTCGCGGCGGGCAAGTGCGTATTCGTGGATACCGACGAGCAGGAAGGCTTTGTTCTCTCCGCGGCGCAGGTGGAACGCCATATCACGCCAAAGACGAAGATGATTATGCTTAATTCGCCGTGCAATCCCAGCGGCGCGGTGTACGAGCGGACGGAGATGGAGAAGATTTTCCGGATCGCCAAGGATCGCGGCATCTGGATCATGACCGACGAATGCTATGAGCGGTTTCTCTACGATAGTGAACTGTTCTCGCTGGCTTCGCTGCCGGACGCCAAGGAAACAGTGGTGGTGGCCGGATCGCTTTCGAAGACTTACGCGATGACTGGCTGGCGCATGGGCTTCGTGCTGGCTCCCGCGGCAGTGGTGGCGGGGATCAACAAACTGCAGAGCCACACGACGTCGAATCCGACTTCCATCACGCAGAAAGCGGCCATCGAAGCGCTGCGCGGGCCGCAGGAATCGGTGGGCATCATGCTGGCCGAGTATCGCCGCCGCCGGGATTACGTGATCGGGCGGCTGCGCAAGATGCCGGGCGTGAAGGCGAATGAGCCTCGCGGGGCGTTCTACGCCTATCCCAACGTGAGCGCGGCGTTCCAGAAGGGGATCTCGAGCGCGTTGGAATTCTCCGAGAAGCTGCTGGCCGAAGAGCACGTGGCCGTGGTTCCGGGCGAGGCTTTTGGGACGGCCGAACATATTCGCCTGTCGTATGCGACCTCGATGAAGGAACTGGAGCGCGGGCTGGATCGGCTGGAGCGGTTCATCAAAGCTCGGGTCTAGTGCGCAAAAAAAGATGCTGACGCGGCTGACTCCGCGCTTCGTGCCCAAAGTGTGGGGCTCGACACATCTGGAGCCCTTGTTTCCGGACAGCGTGGAAAAGATCGGCGAAGTTTGGTTCGAGGGACCGCCGAAGCCCCCGCTTCTGATCAAGTTTCTGTTCACCACAGAGCCCTTGTCCGTACAGGTGCACCCCGAAGGCAAGACCGAGATGTGGCACATCCTGGCGGCCGATCCCGGAGCGAGAATCGCCGCGGGGTTTCGCGAGAAGATCTCCGAAGAACGGCTACGGGCCTCGGCGCGCTCGGGCGAAATCGAAGACCTGCTGGAGTGGTTCGAGGCGCGCCCCGGCGACACGTTTTTCATTCCCGCGGGAACGGTGCATGCCATCGGCGCCGGGCTGACACTGTGCGAAATTCAACAGCACTCCGACGTCACGTACCGGTTATTCGACTACGGCCGTCCGCGCGAGCTGCATCTGGACGAAGGAGTGCGCGTGAGCCAGCTCGGCCCGCATGCCGCGCGGCAAAGCGCGCGTGAAGGAGTGCTGGTGTCGTGCCCGTTCTTTACGACGGAAAAACGCCGCGTCGACGGCCGGTCGCACATCGAGGCAGGACGCACGGTCATTGTCCTTGACGGAAGCTTGAAAATCGGTGATGAACCCGCCCAGTCAGGAGAGGCTTGGTACGCGGAACCTGGCGCGGGGACGACCGATATAACCGGTCAAGCCACCGTCTTGCTTACGTCCTGAGTTACATATAGACTGGCCGGTAGCTTATGAAGCACTGGACACGCCTTTTGCTGGTCGTCTTCGCTCTTGGGCTCCTCACAGCGGCCTACGAGCGTATCAATACCCCCGCCTTGATGTCGGATGCCGCGCGTGCGTACCTAAACTCGCTGGCCCCGGAGCAGCGGGCCAAGACCACGATTCCATTCGCTGCTGAGGAGCGGCTGAACTGGCATTTCATTCCGCTCGAAAACCGCAAAGGCGTGGCGCTGCGCGAAATGACGCCGCCCCAGAAGCATCTGGCCGAAGCGCTGCTTTCGTCGGCGCTGTCGACCCAAGGCATCGTCAAGGCGCATACCATCATGAGCCTCGAACAGGTCTTGAAGGACATCGAGCAGGGCAAAGCGCAGGAGCGCGATCCGGAAAAATACTTCGTGTCGATCTTCGGCGAACCTTCCGAGAAAGGCACCTGGGGATTCCGTTTCGAAGGCCACCACGTGGCGATGAATTTCACCGTCGTGAACGGAAAGATCGCGTCCAGCCCGAACTTCTTCGGATCGAATCCGGCCGAGGTGAAAACCGGACCGCGAGCCGGCCTGCGCGCTTTGAAGCGCGAAGAGGATATCGCCCGCGAGCTGGTGAAATCGCTGACGCCTGAGCAGAAGAAGGTCGCGATCTTCGACAAGAAGGCGCCCGCCGACATCCTGACCAGCGATTCGCGCAAGGCCGCGCTTTCAGGCCAGCCCAACGGGATCCCCTATTCGCAGCTCAATGCGAAGCAGAAGGAGGTCATCGAAGCCCTGGTGGCCGAGTACGCCATGAATTTCCCGCCTATGATCGCCGATTTCCGCATGGACCAATTCAAGAAGTCACAGGCGAACTTGTTCTTCGCGTGGGCCGGCGGGATCGAGCCGGGCGAGCAGCACTACTACCGCGTCCAGACGCCGCTATTCCTGATCGAGTACGACAAGACGCAGGATCAGGGCAACCACATTCACTCGGTGTGGCGCGATTTCAACGGCGATTTCGGGCAGGATCTTCTGGCCCAGCACTACGCCGCGGATCACAAATAGAGCCCACACGTAACTTAAGAGAAGAAAACCCGCACAGTGGTGATGGTGAGGGCGTGGGTCACCATCGAAGCGCGGATGCTGCTGGCCTGGCGGAAGGCCAAGCCGTAGAAGACGCCGGCCACCGCTGCAAGCAACGCGAAACGCCAGTTGGGAAACGATCTGTACCACAAGTGGACCGAGCCGAATAGCAGCGAGGTCACCAACAGGCCAGCCCACTGGTTGCGCAACCATCCGATCATCCACTGCTGGAGCAGCCCGCGGAAGAAGAACTCCTCGCCCAGCGCCAGAACCCATAATCCGCCGAAGAAGTACAGAACGACGATCACCGGCGTCCTGATCCAGGACGTCTCCGGCGCGTGGAAATTGCCCCATCCGATCGCCCAGGCCAGGGCGGCCACCACCGGCAGCATGAGTAGGAAGAACACCGCGCCGATCTTCCATTCGCGACCCGAGGGCCAGAATCCGAAGCCGACGCCTTGCACGCGGCGGACGCTCAGGAGCGCGAAGGCGCCGGTGCGGATCCACATGGCCTGTCCCAGGGCCTCGAGCGGCAGCTGGGGATCGGGACGAACGTACAGCGAGGTGAAAACTCTCGTCAGAACCACGGCCGCCATCAGCACCAGCAGCAGCAGGTCTGCAGCCGGCTTTTGCGGCAGCACGACGTACCAGAACGACACCAGACCGGCCAGCAGCGAGATCCCGGCCAGCGCTTGCCATCGGAACGATCCGAACGCCAGGGACGCCGCGCAGTAGGGGGCTATCGCGGCTAGAACCAGGAGCGCGGCCACGCCCACGGGCCGCAGTTTTTCGAGCTTTTTTCGCCAGCTCTCGATCCCCAGGGTCAGGAATAGCGTCGCTTCCAGCAGAAACGCGGGAAGGGCGGCCAGCACCACGGAAGAGGGGATGCCTCGTTGCAGGGCATAGACATATCCCACCGTTGCGCAGGCCAGCCAGAATAGCGGCAGGGCCCAAAAGATCATGCTTGTCGGTCCATATTAACGTAACCTTTCCCGGAGTAGCGAGTATTCTCGTATGTAACCGTGAACACGCTTGTGAATACAGGGGATAACGCAGTCATGGCGGAGGTGAGCGCAGGGCAAGTAGCCCGGCTCGCCCTGCTGTTCGAGCGCCATCACCGGGCGTTGTTCCGCTACTTCGTATCCATGAGCAACCATCGGGAGCAGGCCGAAGATCTGGTGCAGGAGGTCTTCTTTCGCATGCTGCGATACCGGACCAGCTACGATCCGGCGCAATCGTTCACGGCTTGGATGTATCAGATTGCGCGAAACGCGGGAGTCGATCAGGTGCGGAAGCGAAGCGCCGTGCAGGTGGTGGATATCGATACGTACGTCGACCGTCGCGCCGAGCTGGTTTCAGCTTCAGCGGGACCGGAAGAAAGCGCGTCACGTGGTCAGGATCTGGCGCTCCTGCGCCGCGCGATGGACCAATTGCCCGAGGACAAGCGCGAAATTCTGGTGCTGAGCCGGTTCCAGGGAATGAAGCATGAGGATATCGCGGAAGTGCTGGGCTGCGAAGTGGGAACGGTGAAAGTGCGCGTGTATCGGGCGATCCGCGCCTTGGAACAGATCTATTTTGCTCTCGAGAGGGAAAAAGTGTCATGACATGCGAGCAAGCCAAACCCCGGATGACGGATTATTGGAGCCTCACGCTGGGGGAGGCCGAACAGAAAGAGTTTTCAGCACACCTGGCTTCCTGCGAAGCCTGCCGGAGCGAAGTGTCCCGCGTCGGCGCTCTGTGGCAAAGCCTGGATCTGTTGCCGCTGGAAGAGCCGAGCGGCAAAGTGCGCGAGCGATTCTACGAAATGCTGGGCGCCTATAGGCAAGGGCTGGCATCGGCCGAAACGCAACCAGCAAAACGCTGGTGGACCATGCCGGCGTGGCAGATGGCGGCAGCTGCAGCGCTGCTAGCGGTGGGGTTGGGTGCTGGGTATGTGGCGCGCGGGAACGGGCAACCGCCCGCGGAAGTATCGCAGTTAAGGGAGGAGGTAGCGAGTATGCGGCAGTTGGTGGCGTTGTCATTGATGCAGCAGCAGTCGGCAAGCGAGCGGCTGAAAGGCGTGAGCTGGTCGTATCAAGTGGAACCCTCGGACACGGAGGTCTTGAACGCACTGGTGACTACGGTCAATCACGATCCGAACGTCAACGTGCGGCTGGCGGCAGTGGATGCGCTGCGTCCTTTTACGGGGAGTCCGGCCACACATCTGGCTGCGAGAAACGCGGTAGTCCAGGCGCTGCCGAAGGAAACGGCGCCCATTGTGCAAGTCGCGCTGATCGATTTTTTGGCGGAATTGAAAGAAAGGAACGCAGCGCCGGAATTGCGGCGGCTGGTTTCCGACCCGGACATCGATTCGGGAGTCCGGAAACGGGCTGAGTGGGCGCTCGAAAGGATGCAATGAACATGATTAAGAGAGTCGGGATTGGAATTGGACTCGCAGCGCTTGCTGCGGTGCAGCTCGGGGCGCAAGAAGGACGGCAACAGATCACCATGCCGTTCCGCGACCCGTCCATGCCACGGAAACTGATTGTGGAGGGTGGCACTGGAAGCCTGACCATTCGCGGGTACCAGGGCCAGGACGCGCTCATCGAATACACGGGGCGGGAAATTCCGGGCGCCAACAACCGCCGGGGCGGGCGCAATGATCCGCCGGACGGCATGCATCGAATCGGCGGTTCGCGCGGGCTGGATATTACGGAAGAGAACAACACCGTGCGGGTGAATAGTCAGGGTATTTTTGGCGGCACTGCGCGCGACATGGTGATTCAAGTGCCGGCGCAAACCTCAGTGAATGTCAAAACTATGTTCGGCGGGATCATGACCATCGAGAACATCTCGGGCGACATCGAAGCTGAGAACTTCAACGGTCAGGTCACGATCAATAATGCCTCCGGTTCGGTTGTAGCGCACTCCATGAACGGAAAAATCCTGGTGTCGCTGGATCGGGTGGCCGCGGACAAGAGCATGAGTTTTTCCACCTTCAACGGTGATGTGGACGTGACGCTGCCCGCCGACACCAAGGCTCGTTTCAAAATGCGGACCGACTTCGGCGATATCTTCACCGATTTCGATGTGAAGATGGAAGCCAACGCTGCGCCCGTTGTGGAAGAGGAAAAGGACCGGAAAGGCAAAAGCAGGCGCCGCGTGCGAGTGGACGGAACGCAATCCGGCACCATCAACGGCGGCGGCCCGGAGATGCAGTTCACGACCTTCAACGGACGAATCCTGATTCACAAGAAGTAGTACGGCCGGCCTGAAGGCCGGCCCTACTGGGTAAAATGAGCCTGCTATGACTCGTTTTCCCGGTGTGGACTATTTGCGGATCGATTCCCTCTTCAGCGAGCAGGAACTATTGGTCCGCGAGACTGCGCGGCGATTCGTCGATGAGCGCGTGCTCCCGCTGATCCGCGACTGCTTTCGCGACGCACGTTTCCCCAAAGAGCTGATCCCGGAAATGGCGAGCCTGGGATTCCTGGGTGCCAATCTCGAAGGCTACGGCTGCGCCGGCATGAGCAACGTCGAGTACGGACTGATCATGCAGGAGCTGGAGCGGGGGGATTCCGGCCTGCGCAGCTTCGTGAGCGTGCAAGGCGCGCTGGTGATGTATCCCATCCTCACGTTCGGCAGCGAGGAGCAGAAGCGGCACTGGCTGCCACGATTACAATCCGGAGCCGCGATCGGCTGCTTCGGGCTGACTGAACCTGGGTTCGGGTCGAATCCGGCAGGAATGCTGACGCGGGCCAAACGCGAGGGCGGCGATTGGGTTCTCTCCGGAGAAAAGACCTGGATTACAAATGGTTCGGTGGCGGACGTGGCTGTGGTCTGGGCTCGCGCCGAAGACGGTATTCGCGGGTTCCTGGTCGAACGAGGCACGCCCGGATTCAGCGCGTCTGAGATCCACGGAAAGCTGTCGATGCGGGCGTCAGTGACCTCCAGCCTGAAGCTGGACGACTGCCGGGTACCCGAAAGCGCCACGCTGCCGGGCGCGAAGGGGCTCAAGTCCGCCCTAAGCTGCCTGACCCAGGCGCGTTACGGGATCGGATGGGGCGTGATCGGCGCGGCGATGGATTGTTACGAAGCAGCGCGCGCGTATTCCCTGTCGCGCAAGCAGTTCGACCAGCGGCCGATCGCTTCGCATCAGCTGGTGCAGGCCAAGCTGGCGGACATGATCACGGAAATCACCAAGGCGCAACTGCTGGCTCTGCAAGTAGGCAAACTAAAGGATCAGGGTCAGGCCGATGCGGCCCATGTTTCGATGCTCAAGCGTAACAATGTGGCGATGGCGCTCGAATGCGCGCGCGAGTCGCGGGATCTGCTGGGAGCCAACGGGATCATGGACGAGTACCCGATCATGCGGCACATGTGCAATCTGGAAACGGTGAAGACCTACGAGGGGACGGACCATATTCACGCGCTGGTGATCGGGGAGCGGGTGACGGGGATCGCCGCTTATAAGTGAAGCCGCGTATAAATAGGGCGCATGGTAACATTATGGGAGCCCCTCGGGTAGCCGTATGGTCATTCTTGTCACTATCATTCATATAGTTGTGTGCCTGATCCTGGTAGTCGTGGTCTTGCTGCAGAGCGGCAAGGCCGCCGACCTGGCCGGAGCGTTCGGCGGGATGGGATCGCAGACCGTTTTCGGGCCGCGCGGATCGGCGACCGTACTTTCAAAGGCGACCACGATCTCGGCCGTGCTGTTCATGCTGACCTCGCTGACGCTTTCGATTCTGGCGACCCGCGGAGGCAGCGGCACGCCGGATCTGATCAGGAAGACCCTTCCGGCCACGGGGCAAAAGGCTCCGGTGCCGGCTCAATCCCAAGCGCCCGCGCCGGGTGGGACGGTGCCGATCACGGTGCAAGGCGGAGTGGAGGGCGGCAAACAGAGCGCACCGCAGACGATACCCGTACCAGTGTCCCCAGCACCGGCTCCTCAGCCAGAGCAGAAGTAGTTCTTGAATCGCGAGTTTGCAGTACGAGTTCCAACGGACCTGCTGACTGTTGGAATTTTACAAGATGCGGTCGTGGCGGAATTGGCAGACGCACTAGCTTGAGGTGCTAGCGGGAGCAATCCCGTGGAGGTTCAAGTCCTCTCGACCGCACCACAAAAACCGGCCGTCGTTTCATGATGACGGCCCACAATCCTGCGTCAGTGGCAACCGCTCTCTGCTAGAAACTGAATCGCAGCGCCAGTTGGACCTGCCGCGGTGCCTTCGCCGAGAAAATCTTCCCGAAGTTGGCCGGATCGTCGGCGAACAGGTTCGGCAAATTCAGGTTTTCCCGGTTGAACAGATTGAAGGCCTGCGCCTGCACCTGGATGGCGGCGCGATCGGTGATGTCAAACTTCCTCGACAGAGACATGTCGACGGTCGCCAGTCCGGGACCGCGCAGAATGTTTCTGCCGGCGTTGCCGAACGTATATTTCGCCGGAACCGCGAAGGCCGCGGTGTTGAACCACTTCTGGGCGGAAGGATTGGAAATCGACGGATTCCCCACCACGTTGGGCCGGTCGGAACCGAACGTCCCGCCGGTATTGCCGGTGTTGCTGTTGTCGGATTGCAAAATCGGCGTGAAGGGCTGTCCCGATTGCGCCACGATGATCCCGGCCGTTTGCAGGTTGCGTAGAAAAGGATGCCGGAACGGCAGCGAGTATACGTAGGAGACTACCGCCCGATGAGTCATGTCGAAACTGGAAAGAGCGTGCTCGGCCCGATAGTTGTGACTGTTCTGGGGAAAGTTCCTATCGGCGTTGTCACCGAGGAAGGCCGAGGTATCGTCCATCGATCTGGAAAACGTGTACGCTCCCAAAACCGTCAGTCCGCGCGCCAGCCGGCGGTTGAAGGAGATCTGCAGCGAATGGTACTCGGAGTTGGCCCCGCTTTCTTCGAAAAAGATGTTGCTGTATTGCGGATAGGGGCTTCGCGAACCGACATCTCCCGGGCCGGGAAGCGGTTGGTTCAGGTCCAGCGAACGGAGCAGACGGGTGCCTTTGGACCCCGCATACGCCACGCTGAGGGTCCCGACGCCGCTGAATTCGTGCTGCACGTTGAGGTTCCAGTTCTGAATATAGGAGGTCCTGATATCCGGGCTGAGTGTACTCAGCCCGGCTGGCGGAACGAATCCCTGCTTCAAAGGAAAGGGATTATTCAGAGTAAGTAAGGAAGTGGCGCTGGGGAAGAAAACGTAAACGTTGAAGTACGGCGGGTTGAAGTACATGGCCGAATTCGCCGTCAGGATTCCGGAGTCGTAAAAGATGCCGTACCCGCCGCGGACCACGGTTGCGGATGACAGCGCATAGGCAAATCCGGCGCGCGGCCCGAAGTTATTCTTGTCGGGCTGAAATCCGGATCGCGACAATCCGTGGGTGCCCACCTGCGCGATCTGGCCGGTCGCCAGGTTGAACGCCGACATGCGATTATTCGGGTCGATGGGTGGAGTGTTATATTCGTACCGCAAACCCAGATTAAGGGAAAGCCGCCGGCTCACTTTCCAGTCGTCCTGCGCGAAAAAGTCGAACGAGGACGTACGCTGGGTTTTGGGATTGTCGGATTGCGATTGAATGGTGAACGTTGGATATCCCAGCAGCAGGTCGCTGATTCCGGATCCGGAAATGGCTCCCAGGAAGGAAATGGAGCCTCGTGTCAGCAGATCCAGCCGGCCGTTGTCCTGGATCTTTCGCACATCGCCACCGAATTTGATTCCGTGGGAACCCCGGACCATGGATACCGTGTCTGCAATCTGGTACGTTGTCGAGGCCCGTTCGATGGGGACCTGGGTCACGTCGCCGGCGAAGGAGAATCCCGCCACGTTAATCGCCGGATAGCCGAAGTCGCGCGCCTGAGTGGGCAGGTAGTTTACGCCCCAGAGCTGGTTGACGTCGGTCTGATAGTTCTGCGGAAGGATCCGGCGGGGTGCCCGGTTCATGCCCAGCGTCAACGAGTTAACAGTGCTCGCTCCAAAATTGCGCACGTAGTCGACCAGGGCGTTGTGCCCCGAATCGTAGACGTAATCGCCGAAGCCCGGCAGTTGGGTGGAGGATTCCGCGAAGGGCTCGAACAGGTCCTGTTTCCCGTAACCGTATCGTAAGGAGATCTGGCTGGAGTCGTCAAAACGGTGATCCAGGCGCGCGATGAATTGTGTGTTGGTATCCCGCTCCACCGGCTGGCCGAGATAATTCTGCGAGGCGCCGGGCAGGTTCGGCAAAGGGTAGAGGGCTAGAACCTTGGCAGCTAAGGGGGAAATGGAACTGTTCGGAATTCGATTGCCCTCAAACGGCGCACCGGTAAACGGGTTGATCACCGGCGTGCCCAGCCCCGACAGGTCGCCCTGACGTTCGGCGACCGTGGGAACCGTGCCGTATTGGCTGAATCCCTGCCTGCCGCGAAGCGCGTCGAAGCTGGCGAAGAAGAAAGTCCGATCCTTGATGACCGGGCCACCGGCCCCGGCGCCGAACTGGTTGCGAATCAATTTGGCTTTTTGGCCCTGATCAAACGAGTTGGATGTGTCCAGTACACGATTCCGCAGGTATTCGTAGGCAAATCCGTGCACTGCGTTACTGCCGCTGCGGGTGACAACATTAACCTGCCCGCCGGCGTTCCGCCCGTACTCGGCGCTGTAGCTGTTGGTCGCGATTTTGAACTCCTGGATCGAGTCTACCGAGGGCTCCAGGACGTATCGGTTTACATCCTGGTCGTTGTTATCGACTCCGTCCAGCAGAAAATTGTTGTACTCTTCACGCGCCCCGTTGGCGTGCATGGCGAAAGCACCCCGGGTGGAAAGCTGTGAGCCTTCGACTGGCGGCGCCACGCCGGGGGTGAGTAATGCGAGCTGCAGAAAATTTCGCTGATTCAGCGGCAAGCCGCTCATGTGGTTCTGGTCTATCACCATTCCCAAGTCAGATGTTTCACTAGGGACCGCCGCCTGCACGGTCGCCACCGTAACGGACTGTGGCCGGCCTGCGATCGCCAGCTCGAGGTCAACCCTAACTTGCGCATTTACTTGGAGTTGAATGTCGGATCCGGAGGATGGCAGGAAGTTCGTAGCCGAGCCGCTTAGGCGATACAGAGAAGGAGAGAGGTCGGAGATGCGGTAAAACCCACTCAAATCCGTCAAAGCCGTCCGCGACAGGGAACGTCCGGGATCTGTGACCTTGACCTCGGCGTTCTGAATCGGCCGCTGGAACGGGTCCAAGACGTAGCCGGAAATCGACCCCGTGGTCACCTGACCCCGTACTGGAAACAGAACGGCCAAAAAGGCCAAAAAGGCCGCTAGCCTAGACATGCTGGAATTCTACCTCTCGAATTGGATTCTACCTTCTCGTGACGATCATAAGCGAAATTGCCAGGATGAGGATTACCTCCCTTGATGCAGTACGACCAGTACTTCCCCAATAGAATCAATGCTTGACTGGCTTGAGGAACTGCGTCATACTGTGGGCCCTTGGGGTGTCATACATAAGGGACCACGGTGAGGTGCTGTCGCCTTACACCTACAGCTAAGGAGGAACGTCGGTGAAGCGCTTACTGATTTTATTTGTGGGACTGGTCGCCTTTGGCCTGGTGCCAGCCATGTTCGCGGACCTCGCGGATTATTCGCTGAATGTGAATGGAACCACCTACTGTCCAACCACGGCTGGATCGCCCGCGTTGTGCAGCAGCTTCGGTGGCCTGGCTGCGGTGCCCAGTCTGTCCAGCTCGCTCGACACGACTTTCCCGGGCGGTACGGGTCTGGGGACTGTCACATTGACCTACAATCCGGGTCCCGGCAGCTTTTTCACGAGCCTGTGGCTGTTTGAGAATCTCTTCCCTGCTACGGCACAGAACGAGTTCGGCGTAGCCGTCGGCTCGCCCCAGGCGGGTGAGAGTTGGCAAATCGACGTGCCGGACGCTACGTATGTAGGAGAGTTGGGGGTCGCGGGTGCGGGCACGATCGTGGCGAACAACGCGGCGAACACGCTTTCGAACACGAACTTCGTTCCTGGCGGAACTGATAACTTTGACGCCCAATGCGGCTTACTCGTGACCGACGCTACCTGCAACGACTACACCTCGATGGCGCTGGGCTTCAACTTCGTGCTGGGGGCGGGCGAGAAGGAAATCGTGACCTTCAGGGTATCGACGACGGCCCCGGCGAGCGGTTTCTATCTGAGGCAGGTCGCGCCCGTGGATGCAGCTAACGACGCCGAAATAGATTACTTCTACAGCGCCACCGCCGTCACTGTACCGATCGAAACCAATGGCGTCCCCGAGCCCAGCACTTGGGTTCTCGTGGTTACGATGGGCATTCTAATGTTGTTGTTTCGGCGGCGTTTGGCCGCGTAAGAGAATTCCGAATAAGAGAATTCCGAATTAGCGCAGGATATCAGTCCAGGAGAACATACACATGAGGAGAGGCTTTTGGCGCAGTATTCTGACAGGGATGCTTGTCGTCACTCCAATGTTTGGAGCGGTGACAGTCTTGACGGTGCCATGGGACCCGACCAACCCTTTGAGCCCGCACACCGCTTACCCGATCAGTGCGGTCACGGAAGTAACCGTCGTTCTGGCAGCGACAGTGCCGAGCGCGGTGGGGTCTGGCGACGCATTCATGGTGAACTGGCATTTTGGCGACGGCAGCCCAGACGCCAACTTTGCCTTGACCAATCCTTATGACATCTCGACTACGCACCAGTATCCGGCCAGCGCGGGTGTCGGTACGGCCTGGACTGCGGTCGTAACTGTCACAGATACTACCGCCAACACGAGCGGGACGGCAAACTATTACGTTACTCAGCAGAAAAACAATCTTTCATCGCGCGTCAACGTGGCGATCGATAACGGCCTCTGGTACATGCACCAGACGATGTGGCGCGACTCGGTCGGCCCCGTGCAAAGGGGCGGGTGGGACACCCAGATTCACGGCTGCAACAATGTCGCTGGCCTTGCTTACGACTGCACTTACCCCGGTGTGATCAACGCCTCTAACGTTCAGGCATTCGAAGTGAGCGGCCACCTGCCTAGCGGCCCTGCCGCGGACCCCTACACGGAAGACGTACAACGCGGGTTGGCGCGCATGCTCCAATTTCTCGCGATCCAGGGTAACATTGCCCAGACTTATCATTACAATCCGGCGGCAGTGAATTACGCGTGCAGCACCGCAACGCCTGGCGCCAATGTGAATCCCGTCAATACGGGCTCGAATGCTTACCCCTTTTGTCCACCTGCAAGCAGCCAGGTCTTCTACAATGCTGGCGCTACTTCCTGTCTTACCCCGCCGTGCAGCGTCACTTTCGACGGCAACAGCAACGGCCAAGTGATCTTTTCGAGTGACGGGTCGGGGGAACCCATTTACACCACCGGGCCCTTTATCGACGCCCTGGTTGCCAGCGGCACTCCCAATGCCGTCGCGCCGACGGGGGCGGGACCCAGCGGCCCACTTCCCGGAGTTCTGGGGCAAACCTACAAGAACATCGTCCAGGACATGATGGACTGGTATAGCGCGTGCCAGTATGGGGACGACCTTGACCTCGGTAATCCCGGCCACTCTAACTACGTCAGAGGCGGCGGTTACTCGGGATCCGGGGGCGGCTGGTTGTATAACTGCCAACAGGGCGATGACAATTCCACCTCGCAGTGGGCGGCCATCGGTTTGATCGGCGGCTTCCGCGGGTTCAATCTCGTGCTTCCCCAGATCGTCAAGGACTTCAACAACGTGTGGGTGACGAATTCGCAAGGCAATGCTTCTGGAAGAAACCCGATTGGTCCCGACCCTTGGTCCGCCGGCGACGATAACGGTTCCGCGGGGTACCGGGGAGATATCTATAACTCGAATGCTTGGGGAAGTTTCGCCACTAGTCCGTCGGCCATGGTTCAAATGACTCTGGATGGAATCGGCAGGGGGCGGAATGCGGTATTTGGGGACGCTGCTACCGATCCGGACCAGCGTTTCAATAATGCCGAAACGTATTATGCCGACAACTTCTGCAACGACCCGAACACTGGCGCGTATGCGGCGCCGCGCGCTTATACCTACGGCATGTTCTCGTTCACCAAGTCCATGCTATTGCACAATCTCAACGGGCCGCTTGCACCCATTCAGTTCATGAGAACCTTGACGCCGGGCGTTTTCACGGGAAATCCAAGCGTTCCGCCGGACACGCTCGACTGGTACTCAGCGCTTTCGCCCGCGAATGGCGGGCTGGATGCATGCGATGGAGTCGCCCAGACACTGGTGGGATTCCAGAGCCCGGACGGCCATTGGTACGGCCACGACTACGACCAGGGTTACCAGGGCGGGCAAAGCCCCTTTGAAACTTCCTGGTCCCTGATCATGCTCAAGAAGACGGTGTTTGTCTCCTGCATCAGCAATCTGACCGGGCGGGGCAGTCCTTCTGGCCCGCTGACCAATCTGGCCTGGGGCGCGCAAACCAATGCGACCGGTTACGCAGTGCTGCGTAGCTCAACCGACGGCGGACCGTATTCTCAGGTTGGGACCACAAACCTGACAGCGTATCGGGATACAAATAGTGGCTTACTAGCCCACCATACCTATTTTTATGTAGTGCAGCCCCTTCAAGGAACGACGGGGATCTGTCAATCCAACCAGGCCAAGGTGGTGATCCCGTAACCTGGCACGAGTAGCTTAGCAAGACAGTAGGCCCCTCGAGGCAGCGGCTGAACCCGCTGCCTTGGGTTTTTTTTGGGGAGGCCTTATCGGACAAGCGTTCCCTCGCGGACGCCGCGACAAGCCAGGAGGTCTGGTCCGATTCTGTGATGAAGGATCCGTTGGAGCGTTTGCCTTAGGGAGCCGAGAGTTATGATACTGATGCGCCGATTCAAGTGCCCTTCTTATGCTTCAGCCGCGGTAGCTGTAGCCGCCTTCGGTCTGTTCTCTGGCGCCGATCTGGCCGGAGCTCCCGGCGACCAACCCGTTTACATCTATCTCGTTGCCAAAGTGACCGATCATGTGAACCTGGACCTGAGCGAAGATCGGTTGCGCCATATCCTGCCGGAGGTGGAACGGTATCGCCTTGCGCATCCACAAGCGCCTCCTTCCGCCACAATCCTGTTTTCCGGAGCCGTGAGTAAAGCGCTCCAGCAGCGCGATGGACAGACCCACATTGTGGATTTTGTAAAAGATTACATCCGCCGCGGAGTGATCGAGGCAGGGTACGACGGAACGGACGAGCCAACCTATGACCACCGTCCCACGCTAAAGATTCAGAACGAACCCTCGCCCGAAGCTCGGTGGAAGGCGCGCCAGGCGATTGCAGACCAGTTTCTCGCCGAGGCGCGCGACCCGCTCACAGGCGCACCCGCCAGCGGAACCGGCGGCCTCAAGGCAATGCAGGAGGTCTTCGGCCCGGCTGCGTATATCACGGGTCTGGACTTGGCCTCGGAGAGCTACCGGCCGCCGCTGAAAGTGACTCCGCCTGCGGAAGCTCCCGGAGCGCCCCCTCCCGGAGCGTCGTTCGCAGCCGTCCTGGGCGTTTTCCGAGAGTTGGGTGGCGACACGGAAACTCTGCAAATGCTGCGGAAATACAACACCACGGCACTCATGTCTGGAGCGCCCGCCGCGAATCCCGCACAACTGCCCGGTTACCGCGAAGCGATCACGCATCTTGGATGGATCATGTCTCCGGCGCCGGAAACCGGTCCGGAACTTTATTGGCAGGATTACGTTCTGCGGATCTCGGAAGCGGCCCCTCCGGTTCATGCCGTCAAGGCATCGGATGGCGTAGACGGATTGAAGGACGTTCTGGACAAGGCCAAACGGTCGACGGTTCACCTGGTGCAAGTCGAACTCGGCGGGCCGGAGAACTATCTCCAAGCGGCGTTTGCGAAGACCGCACCCAATGCCCCGCTGAAAAACGCATATGATCACCCGCAGGCTCCCAGGCTGGCCGCTGATATGCTCCGCCCGACGGCGGAGACCGACGCCGGTTGGGTAAAGGAGGAAGCACTGCTCAAGTGGTTGACGGAAGCCTATTTCCCCAGTAACGCGGGAAGCCGTTTCGTCTCCAGCAGTGATTTGTCGAAAATGGCAGGATCCAGCACCGGCTATAGCATTTCCACGGCGGCCCTGCGCTCCGAGCTTAGCGATGCGCTGAAAAAAGTGGGCAACGACACCCACTTATTCGACTACCTTCGAGTGGACGGCCACTATCTTTCTCTGGCCGAGTTATTCCAGGTCCTTACGGATGAGTTGGCGGAATTTCGCCGGACCGGCAAGTTGCCGGAATCGGTAAAGACCGCCAAGGTGTATGGGCCATTCCGACTGGTAACCGGTCATGGTCCGAATGAGGGCCAAGTGACCGCCGGAGACCTTGAGGCCGCTTGCGCGGAAATCGCCGGGGCTCTGCATCAGGACGCGTTGAACCCGTCGAATGGTGTTCCCGTGAACAGCGTTCCGCCATTGCTGAAAATCAACGGCATGGACTTGAATCCCGCGCAAATGATCCGGCTGATGGCATTGGCGCTGGCGAGTCCTGCTCCCGCAACCAAACTCCCCGTGCGGATGGCCTACATGACCGGCGAAGCTGGCGCGGTCGTACCCAAGACCCGGCCGCTCTTCGATACGGGATTTGTGTGGACGCTGAAGCCGGCTCCCCTCGCATTGACCCAGTAGTGCCTCTGGACTACCCGCGGTGAATCTCAGGTGATCGATGGCTCGGCCCAGCTCTAAGCGTTCGGATCGTATGAGTCCGTTATGGGCAGCGCTTTTGCCCATCATCCTTCTAACTGCTTTCTGCCTGCTGCCACGTATCGGTTCCGGGGCCCACCTGCTCGAAGCCTTTTTCGCAGCCGCGGGAGTCCTCCTCGTTTTTCTCCTGTTGCTGCACCGCCAGGCCATTCGCGCCGGGCGCACGTTGACCTACGAGTTTCTTCCAAGGAAAGTGCACTATGTCCAGTTCATGATGCACTCTTCGGTCTACTTGTATTGGGGCTGGTATTGGCGTGAGGTATACCACGACGTCTCGCTCATCGCCGCCCAGATCGTCTTTGCCTACGCCCTGGACATGCTGGTGTGCTGGTCCCGCCGTGACAACTGGGTGGCTGGTTTCGGCCCCGTTCCGATCGTCATGAGCACGAACCTGTTTCTGTGGTTCAAGGATGACTGGTTTTTTCTCCAGTTTCTCCTCATAGCCACTGGCGTGCTCGGTAAGGAATTCATCAGGTGGAAGAGGGAAGGCCGGCTCACCCATATCTTTAATCCGTCGGCTTTCTCGCTGTTCATCTTCTCGACCGTCCTGATCGCCACGAAAAGCACCGACCTCAGCTGGGGCGTCCAGATCGCCACGACGTTCCATCGCCCACCGCACATCTACCTGGAGATCTTCCTCTTGGGACTGGTGGTGCAGGCCCTGTTTCGAGTGACGCTGGTTACCCTCTCGGCTGCCGCCGCGCTCTATGGACTCAACCTCTGGTACACCGGAATGACGGGGGACTACCAATTCATCGACTCCAATATCCCGGTGGCCGTTTTCCTGGGCTTGCACCTGCTGGTGACCGATCCCGCGACGTCTCCCAGAACCAGTCTGGGCAAGATCCTGTTCGGTGGAATGTACGGCGCCGGCGTGTTTGGCCTCTATGGGCTTTTGAAGTTGATCAACGCTCCGGAGTTTTACGACAAATTGCTGATTGTCCCGCCTCTCAACCTGACCGTCCGGGCGCTGGATCGCTTTAGTGACGCTGTGATGGCGAGACTCCGCTCGCTGAGTTCGGTGCTCACCTGGCAGCCGCAGAAGGCGAATTTGGCGTGGATGGGCGCCTGGATCTTCCTCTTCGTGACGATGACGGCCTCCGGATTCCTGGTGAAGGGTACGGACCACCCCGGGAGCAACCCCGCTTATTGGGCCGGGATGTGCCAAAAAGGCCGTTCGAGCGCGTGCAAAACTTGGGTTACCCTCTTGAAGGGGCGCTGCCAGGACAACAATGGCGCCGACTGCCTGACGCTGGGTGAGGTGCTGAACGAAGGCCGGTTTGCCGCTCGGGATGCCGTTCAGGCGGGGGTAGGCTTCGGCCGCGCCTGCGACCTGGGCGTTCAGCAGGGCTGTGTCGGTTTAGCCCAATTCATGCAAACCGGGGGACGCGATGTCATGCTTCGCGCCTGCGATCAGAACGACGGAGCGAGCTGCTTCATTCTGGGATCGCTGTTCAGTAGCGGATATGCCCTTCCCTCGGATCCCGGCATGGCCTTCGAACTTTTCCAAAAATCCTGCGAGACCGGATGGTGGCGCGCATGCGGCCGTCTTGGCGTGAGCTATCTCGTCGGTCAAGGCACAGTGGTCAACCCTCTCCTGGCCATTGCGAACTTCGAGAAAGGCTGCCAGGGCCAGAATGCCGCCAGTTGCTGGGAGGCCGCTGAGTTCTACCACAGCAGAAAGTTCGGGAGGAGCAATGAACCTCTCGCCCGCCTGCGACGCCAACAGGCGTGCGATCTCGGGCTGAAAACGGCTTGCCAGGACGCTGCCCCGCCGAGTCGCCCCGCCAGCCGGTGAATTGCGGTGCCATCTTGGGCCGGAACCGGCGGTATCATATCCCGTACATTTCTTTGACAAACCGCGCAGTACCGGTACGGCCATCCACTCTTGGCCGGTAGACGGATACGCGATTACAACACGAACGGCACGTCAGTGCGCGATCGAGTAAATGACGTAGTTCACTCCGATGCGAATGCCCAGTTCCGAGTACTTGTCCGGATAACGGGGATCGTCCGCAAATTCCCAGGAATCCCCAACATCCGAATTGAAACTCATGGCGACCACCAGCCGATTGTGGTCGTCGCGAATACCTTTCCACTGCGCGACCGTCCCGGCCACCCGCTGGTTGTACATGCCCCCGCGGCCGCCGATCGCCCATTGCCCTAAAATCTGATACCGGTCGTCCAAATTGAAAACCGAATGGAAGATCGCGTCGGCGTTTTCGATTTCGATAATGGGGCGGTCTGGAAAGACTGCCTGCATGCTGGTCTCGAAGCTCTGCCATTCCGCTGGTCCCCAGAAGTCGTCGAGGTAAAGGAAACCTCCGCGCAGTAGAAAGTCGCGTAGTTTGGCCGCCTGGGCCGAAGTCAGGAGCCAGTCGCCCATCTCACCCGCGGCGAGCCATGGCCAGTTGTAGACGTCGTCTCCATCGTCCAGGTTCACGGGCTGTTCGACCGACCGCACGTCCAGGCGGGTCAGCCGCCGCAGGGCCGTGGCGAAATGCCGGTCTGCCCGCGGATAATCCTGGGTCCAACTGGTGCCACCCTGGCGCCAGTCCCGGTTACCGCGGCGGAACCCGCCGCCCCGGCGCGGACTAACAGGGTTTTGAGGATACATCAGCCGCGCGAAGACCCATTCTGCTTTGGCCTGATAATCCGGCGGGAGAGGAATGTCGTCATACGGCTCCATGCTCAGGTAGACGCGCCACGGCATCTGGAAAGCAGCCAGGGTGGCGACGAAGATCGCCCCGCTCGCCGCAAGCCGCAATGCGCCCTTCAACGTCACCGTCTCCCCTCCGCGAGGATATCACTGAGCACGCCCCCGTTCCCGTTTCAAACCAGCCCACGATGGTCGTTAGACGAATGCTGCTCGACGCCCGATGCCTTTGAATTGGGAGAATACACTCGCTGGAAGTTGTTAGCGAGCGCAAGCTCGTGAGCGTTCAAGTCTCCCTTTTCTGCGCCACTATTACGAGCGCCTTTGGCAGGGATTCTGTCGCAGGACATAACAAAACAGTGTTCGAAACATTCTGCTAGAGTCTTGTTGTGGCTGTCGAGCACGACAAAATCGGCATTTGGTCCGAAGTCAAACTGGCGATCATCAAGAAATATGCCGCCGCGTATACGACAGTGATGGAAGCGCAGAGGCGCGACCGCTTCCCGCGCATGCGCTGGTTCTACATAGATGCCTACGCCGGATCGGGCCACCACGTCTCAAAGACTCGGGGAGATCTGGTGGAAGGGAGCCCGTTGATCGCATTGAACACCAAGCCGGCGTTTCACGAATACCACTTCATCGACTCCGATACTGGACGGGCTGCAGAACTGCGCAAGGAGGCCGGTGACCGCGACGACGTTTTTACCTACAGCGAGAATTGCAATACGGTTCTGTTGAGCAAGGTCTTTCCGAGGGCTGACTACAGCCAGTACAAACGGGCGCTTTGCCTGCTCGACCCGTACAATATCGACCTAACTTGGGAAGTGATCGCAACTGCGGGCACCGCGCGTTTCGATTGAAATCTTCCTGAACTTCATGGTCATGGACATCAACCGTAACGCATTGCGCAAAAACCCGGAGAAATCGATCGCGAGCAAAGTTGCACAGATGACGCGGCTCTGGGGAGACGAAACATGGCTGGACGCCGGGTACGACATGATCCCGACACTCTTCGAGACGGAGGTGCCTCAGAAGGTGTCCAACGAGCGATTTGCGGAGGCCTTCCGGCAGCGACTGATCGAGAAGGCCGGGTTCAAGTTTGTGCCGAAACCGATGCCTATGAAGACTATGAACAACTCGGTGATTTACTATCTCTATTTTGCTTCCCAAAAGGAAGCCGGGATGGATATAGTGAACGACATCTTCAACACGTACAGAATGAAGCAAGGGCTATAGAGATGGCCACAAATTCACCGATCGAATGGACGGACGCGACGTGGAATCCGGTCACGGGCTGCGACAAGATCAGTCCCGGTTGCAAGCATTGTTACGCTGAGCGTATGTCGAAGCGGTTAATGGCGATGGGAAATCGCAATTACCAGAACGGATTCGAGTTGACGCTCCAGCCTCACATGCTTGATTTGCCGCTCCGATTGAAGAGCCCGAAACGGATTTTCGTCAACTCGATGAGCGACCTATTTCACGACGAGGTGCCGCTCTCCTATATCAAGCAAGTTTTCGACGTGATGCGGCGAGCCCATTGGCACCAGTACCAGGTGTTGACGAAACGAGCGGAGCGCGTTCACGAACTGAGTGCGGAGCTGGAATGGACACCGCAAATATGGATGGGCGTGAGCGTGGAGAACGAGAAATACCTTTACCGCATCGACCACCTGCGAAAAACCGGGGCGCATGTGAGGTTTCTGTCTTTGGAACCGTTGCTCGGTCCGCTGCGGAAGATGAACCTTGGTGGCATCGATTGGGCAATCGTGGGCGGAGAATCTGGACCTGGCGCAAGGCCCATGAACCCCGTGTGGGTTGCTGATATTCGGGATCAATGCGTCAAGGCTGGTTCGCGTTCTTCTTCAAGCAATGGGGTGGCGTCCAGAAAAAGAGGACGGGCCGGACGTTGGAAGGCCGGACATGGGACCAAATGCCTGAGCTTGTGGTTGTTCCTTAAAGAAATGGTCCGTGCGGTTGTTCACTGTAAAAAAGAGAAATACGACGTCTACATCGGGAGAGCCGTTCCCAGAGGTGGACTGAAGGCTTCAGCTTGGGCAAACCCCTTTGTGATCGGAAAAGATGGAACGCGCGAGGAGGTGATCGCGAAGTTCCGGGCATGGCTGATGTCGAATCCTGAGCTGCTCAAGAAGTTGCCTGAATTGAAAGGCAAAGTGCTGGGATGCTGGTGCGCGCCGGAAGCTTGTCACGGCGATGTGTTAAGCGAACTGGCGAACAGACCAAGGTGATGGTATTTGCGCGCCCAACAACATTCCGATTTCACCAACGGGACGTCAATCATCGGAATCCGGGTTGGTGCCGGCATCTGTATTCGGGATGACGGTAAGATGTTGGAGGTTTGCGCTCCGTCTTGCGGATCGTCGGGAAGAAAGAGAGGGGCATGATGAATCGAGTCTCCGGTGTGGTCGTTGCGGCGTTGCTGGTATTGGCGCAGGGGTCGCGGGCCCAACTTCTCAACAAAGAAGCCCCCATCGTGGTGGGCCACTATCACCTCAACGTCACCAGCATCGAAGCGCACAAGAAGTTCTGGGTGGACACGCTCGGCGGGACCGCCATCAAGTTCGGATCCGCGGGTGTCGACGTCATCCGCTTTCCGGGCATCTTCCTCTTCCTCCGCCAGCAGCCGCCGACCGGACCCACGCGAGGCACCACGCTCGACCACATCGGCTTCGCCGTGCCCGACGTCCCCAAAATGACGGCCAAGGTGGTGGCGAACGGCTACGGTCTGACGGTTGGTCGGGAGCCTGGGCCGGGGCAGACCGCCAGTCCTCCCACCGCCGGAAACTACGGGAGGTTTTCCTACATTGTGGGTCCTGATGGGGTAAAGGTCGAGCTGGTCACGAATGAGGACAAGAACGCCCCTCCGATCATGCATCACCACGTTCACTTCGTCAATAAACAGTTCGTGGAGATGCAGCAGTGGTATATGAAAGCCTTCGACGCGACGCTGCGGCCGGGCCAGACCGACTACTTCATTGGCGCCGACCTCCCCGGCGTCGGTTATATGCTGAACTTCTTTAGCTGGCTGCCGGACCAGCCCCTGGCCGGCACCAAAGGCCGCGCCATCGATCACGTCGGCTTCGAAGTCAGAAACCTCCCGGCGTTCCTGACCAGGCTGGAAGCCAAAGGGATCAAGCTCACCGAGCCTTACCGGAAGGTCCCGGAGCTCGACAACATGGGGACCGCGGTCCTCACTGATCCCTGGGGCACCGTGATCGAGCTCACCGAAAAATTGCGCGACTTACCGTGACGGATATTTCACTTGCATTATGCAAGTGATCCGTGTTACATCTATCCAATGTGCCCGGCAACCCCAAATTAAAACGCCGGTCCGGCTGCCCGGTCAGCATCTCCCTCGAAATGTTGGGAGACCGCTGGTCGCTGCTGATCATCCGCGATCTGATGGTTCGCGGCTTCCGGACGTTCAAGGATTTCCAGGGCTCGAGCGAAAGAATCGCGAGCAACATCCTCGCGGACCGTTTGCGGAAGCTTGAAGCCGCGGGGATCGTCAACGCGGAAGTGGAAAAGGCCGACGCACGAAGAGTGAACTATCGGTTGACGGAGAAAGGCATTGATCTGGCGCCGGTGCTTTTGGACTTGCTGGTTTGGGGAGCGCGGCACGAACAGACAGGGGCGCCCGACAGTCTGGTTGAAGAAATGGAAAAGCATCGCGAGCAATTTCTTGCTGAGGTCCGGCGCAGATGGCGAGAACGGGATTCCACTCCGTTGCTCCCCAAATTCAAGGTAGGAAGGAGAAAACATGAGTAAGGTACGAGTATTGGTCGGCACGCGTAAAGGCGCGTTCGTTCTGGAGTCGGATGGCAAGCGGCAAAAGTGGGACATCAGCGGTCCTCACTTCGCGGGCTGGGAGATGTATCACGTCAAAGGCTCGCCCGCCGACCCGAACCGGCTGTATGCGTCGCAAAGCAGCGGATGGTTCGGGCAGCAGATCCAGCGCTCGAGCGATGGCGGAAAAACCTGGGAGCCTGTGGATAACAAATTCGTCTATGACGGCGTCCCCGGCACGCACAAGTGGTACGACGGAACGCCACACCCGTGGGAATTTAAGCGCGTCTGGCACCTCGAGCCCTCGCTCACCGATCCGGATACGGTCTATGCGGGCGTGGAGGACGCCGCGCTCTTCCGAACCATGGACGGCGGCAAATCCTGGCAGGAGCTCCCGGGAATGCGCGGCCACGGTACCGGATCCGGTTGGCAGCCGGGAGCGGGCGGTCTGGGCTTGCACACCATCATCCTCGACCCGAAAGACCCGAAGCGGATCTTCATTGCTATTTCGGCCGCGGGCGCGTTTCGCACCGACGACGGGGGCGCCACGTGGAAGGCGATCAACCGGGGACTGAGGTCGGAATACATTCCTGACCCGGATGCCGAGGTTGGCCACTGCGTGCATCACATGGCGATGCACCCTTCGCGTCCAGGCGTGCTGTTCATGCAGAAACACTGGGACGTCCTGCGCAGCGACAATGCCGGGGACGTGTGGAAGGAAGTCAACGGCAACCTGCCTGACGACGCGGGCAAACGTGGGTTCGGCTTCGTGATCGACGTTCACGCGCACGAGCCGGAAACCATTTACGTGGTCCCGATCAAGAGCGACTCGCAGCATTTTCCCCATGAGGGAAAGTTGCGCGTGTATCGCAGCCGCACGGGCGGAAACGACTGGGAGCCGCTCACCAAGGGACTTCCGCAGAGCGACTGTTACGTGAACGTGCTGCGCGACGCCATGGCCGTGGATTCGCTCGACTCCTGCGGCGTGTATTTCGGAACCACCGGCGGACAAGTCTATGCGTCGGCCGATGCCGGAGATAGTTGGAACCCTATCGTCCGAGATCTTCCGGCGGTGCTATCGGTCGAGGTCCAGACACTAGCGTGAGTGGGGGCATTCGGGTCGTGCTGCCGGCGCATCTGCGAACGCTGGCCAAGGTCGGCGGCGAGGTACACCTCGAAGTGAAGGGTCAGATCACGCAGCGGTCTGTTCTCGATGCCCTTGAGGCTCGCTACCCGATGCTGCAGGGCACCATTCGCGATCACGTCACGCAACAGCGCCGGGCTTTCGTGCGGTTCTTCGCCTGCGAGGAGGATCTGTCTCACGAATCGCCGGACGCTCCGTTGCCCGAGGCGGTCGCATCCGGAGCGGAGCCTTTGCTGGTGGTCGGGGCGATTGCCGGCGGTTAGCAGCGGTGTGCGGGCCGCAACCCCCTGGAAACCGCGCTCTAGACGTTGTACAACTGTATCTGGTTTAAAGCATCCCCAGGAGGCAGAATGAGCTATCGCTATCTCGTCTCGCTCGGTGCGCTGGCATGCACCATCGCACTGGTAACGGCGCCGATCGCAGGTCAGGCGCCTGCGAGAGCCAAACAAGGCAAAACGGGCAAAGGCTACACTCCTCCTAAAACCGCGTGGGGCGATCCCGATCTGGAGGGAGTCTGGCCAGGCAACATGGGTGTTCCCATGCAGCGGAATGCCAAGCTCGGCGAGCGGGCGACCCTGACCGACGAGGAATACGCAGCAAAACAAGTACAAGCGGCGAAGCAAGCGAAAGCTGACGCCGAATCCACCGTCGCGAGCGATTCCAAGATCGGAATCGGGCCACCCTCATATTGGACCGAGCGCGGGAAGCCGACCCGCCAGACCTCGCTGATTGTCGATCCTCCGGATGGGAGACTCCCGGCTCTGACGGCCGCAGCCGAGAAGTATCGCAAGGAGGCTCGCGGCGGCAAGGGGATGCCGGGCGAGTGGAAGGGCGAAGCGGATAGCTATGACGATCTGAACATCTACTATCGCTGTATTTCCCGCGGCCTGCTGGGATCGGTGATTCCGGTGGTCTACAACAACGGCAACCAGATCGTGCAGGGCCCGGGATACGTGGCGTTCCGCAACGAAATGATCCATGAGAGCCGGGTGATTCCGCTGGACGGCCGTCCGCACGTCAACCCCACCATCAAGATGGTCATGGGAGACTCACGGGGGCGTTGGGAGGGTAACGATCTGGTGGTCGAGACCACGAACTTCACCGACAAGGACGCCATCGGCTCGAACGGCGCGGGATATCCGGGCGACCCCGGGTATCACAGCGACCAGCTCAAGGTGATCGAGCGATTCACGCGCACCGGCGATAAGTCCATGGACTATCGGATCACCGTGATCGACGAGAAGACCTGGGCGAAGCCGTGGACCATCCTCATCCAGCTGGAGCGGAATGACGACTATCAAATGGCCGAGTACGCCTGCCACGAAGGAAACTACGCGATGTTCGACATCCTCAGCGGCGCTCGCGAGGACGAGAAGGCAAAGAAGTGAGACGCCTACTCTTGTTTGTAGCGGCGGTGAGCGCCTTTGCGGCGTCGAATGATCCGGTCAAGCTCGATTCAGGCCAAGTTACCGGCACGGCGGGCGCGACTCCCGAAATGCGGATCTTCAAGGGCATTCCGTTTGCTGCGCCTCCAGTCGGGAGTCTGCGCTGGCGTGCGCCGCAACCGGCGGCTCATTGGGATGGAGTTCGGCAGTCCGACGCATTCGGGCCGGTGTGTATGCAGAATGCAGCCGGCGGTGGCGGCGGTCAGCAAGTGAGCGAGGATTGCTTGTACCTGAATGTCTGGACCGCGGCCAAGTCCGCCAGTGAAAAGCGTCCCGTGATGGTTTGGATTTACGGCGGCGGCTACAATACCGGCTCGGGTTCGCAGCCCGATTATGACGGTGAAGCGCTGGCCAAAAAAGGCGCAGTGGTGGTCACTATCAACTACCGCCTGGGCGTGTTCGGCTTTTTCTCTTATCCCGAGCTGACGCGCGAATCCGACCGGCGCGGCGCGGGCAATTTCGGATTGCTCGACTCGATCGCCGCACTGCAATGGGTGCAGAAGAATATCGCGGCCTTTGGCGGCGATCCGAAACGCGTGACGATCTTCGGCGAATCGGCGGGCGCGGGCTTGGTGGCAAACCTGATGGTTTCGCCGCAAGCCAAGGGACTGTTTCATCGTGCAATCGGTGAAAGTAGTGCGTGGAATACAGCAACCATTGGCCGTCTGAGCACTCTGACTGAAGCGGAACAAGCCGGCGTGAAGTACGCGGATGGATTGGGCGCAAAGTCGCTCGCGGAATTGCGGGCGAAACCGGCGGATCAGATCCTCAAGGCGGGCCGCGGCGTGGGCCCGATCGTCGACGGATGGTCGATCCCGGAAGATCCCGGAACGGTTTTTGCGCAGGGCAAGCAGATTGACGTTCCGGTGCTGGTCGGATCGAATCGTGACGAATCGTTCGGCGCGACGCCGGCCAGCGCGGCGCAATATGCGGAGCAGTCCCAGCGCCGCTATGGTGATCTCGCGGATAGCTTCATGAAGGTATATCCGGGCGGATCGGACGAGCAGGCCAAGGATTCCGCGTTCTTCGCGGGCCGGGATGAAATGGCGTTTGTCATGCGGAACTGGGCTCGCATGGAAGCGAAAACCGGGAAATCGAAGTCCTACGTCTTCTTCTTCACGCACCAGCCGCCGCTGCAACCGAACGCCAAAGCCGGGAAATTCGGACCTGGACCGCACGGCAGCGCGGTTCACACTTCGGAACTCCCGTACGTGTTCAACAACCTGCGCGGCCCCCGCGCCTGGACCGATGTGGATCGCCAGGTGGCAGACACGATGTCCTCGTATTGGGTGAACTTCGCAGCGAACGGCGATCCGAACGGCAAGGGTCTGCCGAAGTGGATGGCGTTGGACGAAAGCAAGAACAAGAGCGCGATGGAGTTCGGCGATAAGGCGGGAATGGGCCCCGCGCCGAACGAGGCGAAGCTCGCCGTTTTCCAGGCTTATTACGATAGGCTGTACGCTCACTAGGCGTCGATGCGCGCCCGATTTCTCAGTGCAGTAGTGTTTCTCCCGGCGTTACTGGCTCAATCCGGTAAAACGCCCGCGGCCGACTGGCCGATGTTCAATCGCGACCTGGCCAGTACCCGCTTTTCGCCGCTGACGCAGATCACCACCGCGAACGTCGCCAAGCTCGCGCAGGTGTGGTCGTATCGCCTCCAGCCGTCGAATTTCCGCTTCGGCACCGCGGGCGGCGCAGCCGAAGTCGTGCCGATTGTCGTCAACGGAGTGATGTATATCTCGACGCAGACACGTGTGGTCGCACTCAATCCGGAAACAGGGAAAGAAGTCTGGAGTTACGACGTGGCGGGTGGACAAGCCTCGCCGCGCGGCGTTGCCTACTGGCCGGGCGACCGGCAGAATCCGGCGCGGATTATGTTCACCAACGGCCGCAATCTGGTCGCGCTCAATGCGAGCACCGGCAAGCTCGATCCTGGATTCGCGAAAGAAGGCGTCCTCGACATGGTGGTGCCGTATAACGGCGTCCCGACCGTTTTCAAGAATCTGGTTCTGGTAGGCGCGAGCACGGGAGAGCGAGAGAACGGTCCGCCGGGCAATTCGCGCGCCTACGATGCGCGCACGGGGGTGAAGCTGTGGGAGTTCCAGTCGATCCCGGGACCGGGCCAGGTCGGTCATGAATCGTGGCTAAATGACGGTTGGAAGGATCGCTCCGGTGCGAACATCTGGGGCTGGTACATGACCGCGGACGAAGAGCGAGGCATCCTCTACATGCCCTTCGGCGCGGCGGCGGCGAATTATTATGGCGGCGACCGGCCGGGCGCAAACTTGTTCGGAAATTCTGTAGTCGCCGTGGACGCGAACACGGGAAAATACAAATGGCATTTTCAGGTGGTCCATCACGACCTGTGGGATTACGATCTTCCTCCCGCGCCGGGGCTGGTCGATATCGTCAAGGATGGGAAGAAGATTCCCGCGCTGGCGGCGATGGGGAAATCGGGCTGGATGTTTATTCTGGATCGCGTCACCGGTAAGCCGGTCTTCGGAGTCGAAGAGCGTGCCGTCCCCAAAGGGGACGTTCCAGGCGAGTGGTATTCGCCGACGCAGCCATTTCCCTTAAAGCCTCCTGCGCTGGCCCGGACGAGCCTGCGTCGCGAAGACGTCGTCACCGCGGAAGACACCACGCCCGAACACGCCAAAGCCTGTATGGAGCTGTGGGAGAAGAATCTCTTCTATAACAACGGTCCGTTCACGCCATGGCTGTTCCACGAAGACGGCGCTCCGCCGCGCGTGACCATCTCGTTTCCCGGAGCAACCGGAGGCGCGAGCTGGGGCGGCATGGCCTCCGACCCGAAATCGGGCTACATTTTCGTGCAGACCAAGGACAGCCCTTTGACCGGCTGGATCGAGAGGAAGAAGGAAGGCACGCGTTATGAGAATGCTAATCTTCCTTACGATCGGGTAAATGGGACCGCGGGCGCATTCGCCGTTGGCGGCCTGCCGTGTTACAAACCGCCATGGAGCCGCATCATCGCGGTGAACGCCAATACCGGCGACATCGCCTGGCAGACGACACTGGGTACCAACCAGTCGCTTCCGGAAGGCAAGCGCAACGTGGGCGGATCGGGCAGCGCGGGTCCCATGGTGACCGCGGGCGGCCTGGTGTTTATCGGCGCGGCCACCGACAACCGTTTCCGGGCCTTCGATTCGAAAACGGGCAAAGAATTGTGGGCCGGCCAGCTCGAGCGGCAGGGCAACGCCGTGCCGATGACGTATCAAGCGAAGAACGGCAAGCAGTACGTGGCCGTGACGGCCTCGGATACCGTGGTGGTGTTCGCGCTGCCCTAAGTCTTATTTGCCCACGAGGTGCGGCCCGCTGCGATCGTTTTCCGTGCAGATGAATTCGATCAAGTCGGTGTCGGGCAGAAGGCGGTGCGTCACCCGCACTGTGAACGGCTTGGTGTACGCTTTCGGATCCTCGATGGTCACGTCGGTTTGCAGCGTTCCGTAGTTTAGCCGCTTGATGCGCTCGGTCATCTTGCCGGATTCGGTGAGCGGGCTGCCATCGATATCCAGCCAGACGTCGTCGCGGAAGCCGGTGGTTTCCACCACCAGCGTGTCGTCTTCCCAGTGTCCGATCGAGTAGCCGTACCACCAGGGCTCGACGTCTTTAGGTAACGGACGGCCATCGGTGAAAATATGCCGGATGCCTCCCTGCGCTTCGTAGAGCATGACGATTAGGCCCGGCGTCTGGATGATTTTCCTCGGCTGAGGATGCATGTGAAGCTGCATCAGGCCGAGCGGCAGACAGTGCGCGTCGGGATTGTCCTTACTATTTTCCGCTCGCCGCGACTTGACGAGATCCGCGGCCCAGGGCAGCATCGGCAAACCTTCCTTGAACCCAGACCCGACGTTTTTAAACGAAGCGTTGGGAGGAGTCCCAGGGGGCAGCTCCGGAGGAGGCGCGCCCTTAGGAGCCCCGCCCTTCTGCTGTCCGCCTGGACCGCCACGGCCACCGGTACCTCGAAGATCCCAGATGCCTGAGAGATCGGGATGGCCGTCGGGCGCCTTGGGTGCGGGCGCGTCGAGTTTCACCTTGCCATCGGACTCGCGGGGGGCGGTTTTCGCCGGGTAATTCGGCCACTGCGCGACACTCCGAATCGCCACGACCGGTAGAGCAGCAAGCACGATCGCCGCCGCGAACGGATTCAGCAAGCTCTTCATGGGAAATTCCTCCCGCCGTTTATTATCGCCCGGCCGGAGCGGGAGCTCCGCCACCGCCGCCCGCGCCACGTCCGCCACCCGCTTGCGTAGGACCGCCGGCGATGGCGACGTATTGTTTGCCGTCCAGCATGAACGTCATCGGTGGACCCATCTGCGAGAGGCCCGTGGTGATGTCCATGAGCTGGTCGCCGTTATCGGCGCGATACACGATCAGCCGGGTATTGACGCTCGCGAACACCAGATTCCCGGCTGTTGAAAGCGTGCCGCCCTGGTTAAAGCCGGCGGACAGTCCGCGCCAGCGCTCCTTCTGCGCCACCGGATCCCAGGCCACCAGGATATTTCCCCGCCCTTCCGGCCCGATCGCGGGAGGCGAAGGCGGAGGCGCAGCAGCCGGACCCCTTCCTCCACCGGGTCCACCACCGGGTCCACCACGACCTGCCCCAGGAGGTGCTCCTGTTGCAGCGGGCGGTTCGGGCAGCGTCGCCTTTCCATCCAGCGCATACACTAGCATCCGCGACGGTTGTGGAGGAGCCGCCGCCGGTGCAGCACCAGGAGCCGGAGCCGCTCCACGTCCTGCGCCACCTGCTCCCGCGGGATCCAATCCTGGAGCCAGCCCAGGTCCCGCGGCCCCGCCGCGTCCACCCGCGCCAGCGCCGCCCCGACCTCCGCCGGCGCGCCCGGTACCCATATTCATCTGGCCTCGTCCATCCGGACCGATGTCGGTGGGTAGCGGCACGAAATCAGGATTGGCTTGGAAGGTATAGCCGCCGCCGATGGTACTCGGGATGTAGACCAGGCCCGTATTCGGATTGAAGGACCAGGGCGGCCACACGTGCCCGCCGCCGGGACCAGGAGTGATACTAACAGCATCCGTTCCATAGCGAGCTTCCGGATTCACTCTGGGCCGGCCGGTCTTTAGATCGACGCCCGAAGCCCAGTTTACGGTCACCCAAGGATCGGCCGAGAGCAGTTCTCCTGTTTTCCGATCCAGCACATAGAAGAATCCATTCTTGGGTGCGTGCATCAGAACCTGGCGCTGTTTCCCGTTGATGGTCAGGTCCGCCAGCATAATGTCCGCGATGGAATCGAAATCCCAATCGTCACCAGGCGTGGTCTGGTAGTGCCAGATGTATTTGCCCGTAGCGCCGCGCACCGCGATGATGCAATCCGTGCAGAGGTTGTCGCCCTTGCCGCGAGCCACTTCGGTCCACGGGCCGGGCTGTCCCGTTCCAACGTAGACGATGTCGGAATCGGGATCGTAGGCCATTCCATTCCACACCGGCGCCCCTCCGCCGATCTTCCACCATTCTCCCGACCAGGTCTTGGCCCAATCGGAGAGCTCGGGCTGCTCGAAAGGTTTAGAAGGATCGCCGGGAACAGTGTAAAAACGCCACGCGCGCGTGCCGGTCTCCGCGTCGTAGGCGTCAAAGAATCCGCGCACGCCGTACTCGCCCCCGCTCACGCCGATGATGACCTTGCCGCCCTTGATCACGCGCGGAGCCATGGTGATCGTGTAGGCCATATTTGCGGGTGAAACCCGCGTTTCCCAGGCGAGCTTCCCAGTGGCGGAGTCGAGCGCCCGCAGCCTTCCGTCGACTACAGGTGCGATGACTTTGTCATGATACAGCGCGATGCCGCGATTGACGACACCGCAGCAGATTCTGGACTGCCAGACTTGCTGGTTGACGTCCGGATCGGAATGCCAAGCCTCTTTGCCCGTGCGCGCATCAACGGCGTACACCACGCTCCAAGGCGCGATGCTATAAATCATGCCGTTCGAAACCAGGGGAGTTCCTTCCTGGCGGTTTTGCGGATTGCCGCGCGCGGAGGGGATGTCGGTGTACCAGGCGAGTCCCAGCCGGTTCACGTTCTGCGAGGTGATCTGGTTGAGCTGGCTATAGCGCTGCTCGGACCAGCCCAGGTTGTAGCTGATCCACTCTTCGCCCGTTCGTGCGGCGTCTCGCAGCGCGGCATCGTCTATTTTGCGGGGCTGCTGGGCTACGGCGATCCAGGCCGCCGCCGATCCAAGAACCACCGCACCCAGCGCCATCTTGAGCCCGCGAGACGCACGTAACATTAGGTCTTCCTCCAGCTTCCTCGACAAAACGCCAGGCAGATTTTTACCAGTCCCGGCCCCCTGGTCAGCATTCAGCTCATAGTATGCTATCACGGGCGCTGCGGCGCGCTCCGGGAGGCATCGGGAGCGCCGGGCCGGCGACGATAGAGCTTGTAATCACCGATCGTCATGGCCTGCTGGTAGGCGCCCTCGATGGCGCTGGCCACCGCCGGCGAGTAGCGTTCTCTTGACGATAGGTCGTACGCCACAATCAGGGCGAAGCTCTGTTCCTCAACCAATCGTACAAATGGGCGCTGGTCCCACATGCCCGCTGCAGAGAGGCACTGGATCATCACCGGGTCGGCCGGAATGTCCTTTCCGCTCTTGTACAGCAGATTCATGTCTTCAGAGAAGACCGGCCCGGCCGCTGCCATGACCTCAGCCCGTGCCCGATCAAAAACTTCCCTATTCTGCCGATCCGCGGCGGAGAGCGGGCCGAAGGTGCGCAGCCATCCGGTCCGGGCCTGATCGAAGCCGGTGCCGAGAAGCAGCAAGGGGACCGCGAGAACTGCCAGCCATGACGGCCCTAACCGCGAAAAATTGCGGGCAGGCGGCGCCGCGCGGAATAGCAGGACGCCCGCCAGCGGCGCTAATGACACGTTCCACTCGAGAAAGTAGTTGATATCGGAACCTTCTTTTCCAAAGGCCAGCGCACTCAGCCCCGCAAGCATACTGTACACAGCCAGCAGGAAGATCCTGCGCCGGTAACTGTTCGCACGCAAGTTTGCGCCCAGCAAGTCCCACCGGTGGCGACGCAGCAGGGCCCAGGCGCCGCTCAGAACAGCCCAGGAGGCGCCGCCGGCCAACACGAGAAGACCGGCTACATAGCGCGCGTTCATCAGCATTCCCAGCGCTGCTCGCGGGATCGAAAACGGATTCTGGTTGTAGCGGAACAGGTGCAGCAGCACCTGGCCGTGCGACCGCCAGGTGAGGAAAGCCAAAACACCTCCTCCCAGGATCGACATCGTCAGCAGCATGCGAAGGGCGATCCTGCGGTCGATCAGCACAGAGACCAGCAGGCACGCGAGCGGCGCCGCGAGCACGGTCTGACGGGTGAAGAGCCCGGCGACCATCAGCACGGCCGCAACAATCTGTGCCGGTTTCGACCTGACCCGCGCGGCGAACAACACCACGCTGCTGAACGCGAGCAGGATCGCCAGCGTGTCGACTCTCGCCAGCCAGGTCCAGCTGAAATTGTAGAGCGACGTTGGCAGCGCTCCCGCGAATGCGGCCGCGAACAGCCGCGACTGCCAGCTCGCCCGGCGCGGCAATACCTGGAACGCGGCCCAACCCGCGACGACGCAGAGGAGTGCGGCAGAAAGCACGGATACCGATCTCCCGGCCATGAGCAAATCGCCGGTTATAGTTCCCGCAGCCCGCGCCGCCAGGTGGAACAGCGGGGGATATTGAAACGCGACAAACGGGTACTGACTGAAGGGGGCGTAGGCCCGCGCCGGATCGGTGATGTTGGCCGCCTGCCAGGCCACCAGGCCTTCGCCGTAGTTGATCTGATACGGCTGGGCGATGAAGAACAGTCCGTTCGAGAACGCGCCCCCGGCGGTCACCGCCATGAGAGCCAGCAGCGCCCCTAAATAAATCCGCCGGGCGATGGCACCAGTGAGCACTACTACTGTTTCATCTCCGCGATAAATGCGTCCACTTGCCCTATGGCGAGCCCTCCCGCGGGCCAGCCGAAATCCTTTATCAGCGTCTGCGAGACTTCATCCTTGCTCTTGCCCTGACGAACCATGCCGCCGATCCGGCTTCGCATGGTCTCGAAATCAGCGCGCCACTTCAGCAGGCCAGCGCGGTCGGAGAGCGGGCCGTGGCCGGGAATGATGGTGTCGAAATCGAGCTTCAGGACTTCGTCCAGGGCCTTGGTCCATTCGATGGCGCTGCCGCCGTTGGCGTAGTCGATGTACGGCTGCGTGGGCCGGGTGAGAAACAGGTCGCCGGTGTGGATGACCTTCAGCTCCGGGAAATAGATGACGGCATCGCCCCCGGTATGGCCCCGTCCATAGTGCCGGGTGCGCACTTCCTTGCCGCCCAGGTGCACTTCCATTCCGTCGGTGAAGGTGACGCGGGGCGCGCCGGGCTGCTTCAGCGCGACCATATTGATCCGCGCGTTGCGGTGCGCAATCACTTCCACCGATGCCGCGAGCATTTGGGCATTACTGCCGGAGTGATCGTCGTGCTGATGGGTATTGAGAACGTAACGCACGGGCTTCTCGCTGAGCGATTTTACCTGGCCCATGACGGCGGCGTAATTGCGATCGTACATATCGTCGACCAGGATCACGCCTTCGTCGGTGAGGAGCGCGGCGACGTTCCCGCCTTCACCCGAGATCATGTAGAGACCGTCCTTGACTTTCTGGGTGGTCGCGGGGCGAGGCGTGGTCTGGTTCTGCGTGTACGCTGCCCACGCTCCGAGCAATACAAGCGCGGCGGCCAGGATGCGGATGCCGGCTGTCCGCTGAAAAGTACGGGACATATTTGGATTCTAGCGGGGAGGATAACAGATTTACGCTCAGGCGGGCTTGGGTTGTGAGCTTGCAGCGAGCGCATCCCGTCCGGATGGTATACGCCCCTTTTCCGAACATGCTTTGGAAACCCTGCGCGACAGCCACGGAATTACCTTGCAGCAGGTATTGCTGGATTGCGCCCGTTTGAATAACGTGGGAGCAGCATGAAACCTCACGATCCCGATTCGCCCAACGGTCTGCTCGCCAATGTAAGCCACCTTCAGCAAGCTCTCGAAGCGAAGCGTGACGAACTCATACGGAACCACGTCTTCCTGCAAGAAGTCGCCGTAGGCCAAATGGCGGCATCCACCACGTGGGACTTGGCGGTCGAGCGGATCGAACGAAACGCCTTCCTCCTTCACCTGGTTTTGGATGCACTGGATCGAATTGCGCAGGGCCTCTATGGAAAATGCCTGAATTGCGGCGCGCCGGTTTGCGCGAGAGGTCTGACGGCGTTACCGTGGGTCGCCCTTTGTCAGCGATGTCAGGAAGCCACCGATTCCCGCAGTGCGATTACGCACTCGACAATTTTCCACGCGGCCTGAAGCTTCAAGACACGTGCGTCAAGACTGCGTGATCAAACCGGTAACAGCTATGAAGAATCTACCTTGGGCTGTGGTCCTCGCTGGAGGCAGTGGGTCCCGATTGCGCCCTCTCACCAGACTGATCGTGGGGGACGACCGGCCGAAGCAGTTTTGTCCCGTATTCGGCGCCACCACTCTCCTGTCGCAAACCCGGATACGACTGCAGCCGCTGGCCTCGCCAGAGCGCACCCTATTTGTGGTCGTGAAGGCGCACGAGGCCTTTTACCAAAGCGACCTGGCCGATGTGGATGCTGCTCAAATGATCGTTCAGCCATCGGACAAAGGCACCACCGCGGCGATCGCCTACGCCTTGTCTCACGTGGCGCGTATGGACTCAGATGGCGTCGTCGGGTTCTTCCCGACAGACCACCACTACGCGAACACAGGGCGCTTCCATCGCGCCGTGAAGCTGGCTTACAAGGTGGCCGCACGGCAAGATTCTATCGTTCTGCTGGGCGCTTCGCCCCATCGGGATGATTCAGAATACGGCTGGATCCAGCCGGGCGCCCGCTTTCCGCGCGGGTTGGCTCCGTTGTACCAGGTCCATCGTTTTTGGGAAAAACCATCGCCCGATGTAGCCGAAGCGCTGTTCGCGAACGGCTGCGTTTGGAACACGTTCGTGATGATCGGGCGGGTGAAAACATTCCTCGAAGCCATGACCGATGCGGTCCCGGAGGTTTGGGGTGTCTTTAGCAGGATTAACCGCACAGCAGCGGATTTACCGGATGTGGCACTGGTGGAAGGTCTGTATCGTGAGCTCCGATCCGAAGATTTTTCGCGCCGCGTCTTGTCCACGTGCGCGCATCGGCTGGCAGTCCTCCTGCTGGGCGACGCCGGATGGAGCGACCTGGGTACGCCCAAACGAATTCTGGCCGCGCTAGCCCGCACCGGCGCGGCACCGGCTTGGTACAGGCACGCTGCATTTCGCCAGAGCCTGGTGTGACGCAGACGATAGGAAAAGCCCGATGTTGACAAGGAGAATCACCCACAGCCGAAGAGACGCGGCTAACTGGCGAGGGCAGAGAGACGGGATGGTAACCATCTCGGAGGGGAAGGCTGCCCGTCTCTCTCTAGGGGTTACAGTTGAGTCCAGAATACGCCTTCAGATAAGCCCAGTACATCACGGATTGTAGGTACCTAATTCGTGAAACCCATGGTAGGCGAGATTCCCTGTTGGGATGTCGAGGATGGAGACCAATGCAGCGAACTACCTGTGACCCGTCATGGAAACTCCTGATTCTCTGCGATATCTACTAGAAACGATTGGAAGTACTCTGAGCCCATGCAACGTCAAATCATCGTCGTGCTGGGCTGGATTGCGATCTCTTCGATAGCCTTCGGCCAAGAGGACTTTCACCACCATAACGTCACGGCTGGGCTGGGAGCCGCGATCCCCGTGGACTCCAGCACCAACTACCTAGGCGCCGCGCCAATGTTTTCAATCGGCTACGGCTACCGTTTCAACCGGTTCTTCCAGGCGGACGTCGGGACTCAGTTCGCCTTTGGGGCCGCCAACAACCCGAACGCCGAGATTACGGATTTCGGTACTGTGCCGGGCGGCGATCACGAGTTTATGATCCCGCTAGGCGGCCGAGTGTACGTCCCTCAGCCATTCAAGCGCATAGAAGTTTCGGCCGGCGGGGGTAGCATGTATCTTCATTACTCCGAAACCGTCTCGTCAAGCGCCGGGTACCCTGGGTACCAAAACTATTGTTACTCGTGCACGTCCCGCGGGGGTTGGGGCGGGTATGGGATGGCGAACGTGAGCTACTTCCTGGACTCCAATCGGACTTTCCGGGATCGGAAGCACCGTGCAGTTCGTCTCCGCGTCGACCAATGGAGGTGCCGTGGCGAACATTCCGTCCATCAGGACCACGGACCACTGGACTAACGTCCTGTTTCAGTTCGGCATCAGCTTTTGAGATGTCAGCGCGGGAAGCGGCTCGAATATGCTTCCAGGTACTTCAGGCCGGAGCCGGTATTGTAGATCACGATTCGTTCGTCACGCTTCAAGAACCCGCTGGTGAGCAGCTTCGCGAGCGCCGCCACGCAAGCGGCTCCTTCCGGCGCAATGAACAGACCCTCATCGGCTGCGAGCTGGAGGCCGGCATCGATCAGTTCGTCGTCGCTCACCGCGATGGCCGTTCCGCCGCTCTTGCGCACCGCTTCGAGAATGAGGAAATCGCCCAGAGGCTTGGGTACGCGCAATCCGCTCGCCACGGTATGAGCGTTGTCCCAGAACTGGCTGCGCGGTTCGCCCTTGTCGAAGGCACGCACCACGGGCTGGCATCCTTCTACTTGAACTGCGATCATCTTCGGGCGCTGGGCGCCGATCCAGCCGAGCGCCTCCATTTCGTCGAACGCTTTCCACATGCCGATGATGCCCACGCCGCCGCCGGTCGGATAAAAGATGACGCCGGGAAGCTTCCAGCTCATCTGCTCGGCGAGCTCGTATCCCATGGTCTTCTTGCCCTCAATGCGGTAGGGTTCCTTCAAGGTGCTGACGTCGAACCATCCCTCGGTCTGGCAGCCTGCGCTGACGATCCTGGCGCAATCACTGATCAACCCGTCGACTAGCGTTACTTTCGATCCGAAGGCTTTGCATTCGACGTAGTTCGCCTGCGGCACATCGCGTGGCATGAAAATGTGCGCCTCGATACCGGCCGCCGCCGCGTAAGCCGCCATCGCGCTCGCGGCGTTGCCCGCCGACGGGATGGCGACCTTCTTGATCCCGAGCTCCACCGCCATCGAAACCGCGCAAGAAAGCCCGCGGGCTTTGAAGGAACCGGTCGGGTTGAGGCCCTCGTCTTTCACCCACAGATCGTCCGCGCCCACCCTGGCGCCCAGGCGTGCCGTTCGGACCAGCGGTGTCATGCCTTCGCCTAGCGATACAATCGACGCTGCTGTGGGAGGAAGCACGGGAGCGTAACGCCACATGCTGTTGGGCCCCTGAGCCAGGCGATCGCGGCTCCAGGTCTGGCGGACTTTATCTAAGGCGTAGCGGACCAGCAGCGGACCGCCGCATTCGCAAAGATTGTGGATCTTGCCGGCTTCGGACTTCTTCGCGCACAGACTGCATTCCAGATGGGTCACGGAGCTCATAGGGGCGATGTTCCATGATAACGAGCCCGGGAAACGCGTTAACCTCTTAATTTGCACAATACCGCGGAGATGGCCACCCGAAAGACCTGCCTAGCATGAGGCCCATCGACTGGATCGTAATGTTCGCGTGGCTGGCGTTCATCGTCAGCTATGGTCTTTATCGCGGCCGCGGCAGCAACACCGTCAGTCGTTACTTGCTGGCCGGCAAGTCGATGCCCTGGTACGCCATGGGTCTATCCATCATGGCCACCCAGGCCAGCGCCGTGACCTTCATCTCGACAACTGGACAGAGTTACACGGACGGCATGCGGTTCGTGCAATTCTACTTCGGGCTGCCGCTGGCGATGGTGATTCTTTCCGCCACCGCCGTCCCGATTTTTCACCGGGCCAATGTGTACACGGCGTATGAATACCTGGAACAGCGCTTCGATGTGAAGACGCGTGCGCTGGTGAGTGCGATATTCCTGATTCCCCGAGGATTGGCCGCGGGCTTATCGCTGTACGCTCCGTCGGTAGTTCTCTCGGTGATCCTGGGTTGGCCGGACCGCTGGACCACCGTGCTGATGGGTCTCCTGATCGTCATCTATACCTCCATCGGCGGCAACAAGGCGGTCATCTGGGCGGATGTGCAACAGATGATGCTCATCTCCTGCGCGCTGGTGCTGGCTCTGTTCATGGCCGTCCATCTTATGCCGGGCAACGTTTCGTGGGCCCAAGCCATTTCGCTCGCGGGCGCCGCCGGCAGATTGAACGCCGTCACTACACACTTCGACTGGGACGACCGTTACAACCTCTGGAGCGGGTTGATCGGCGGGATGTTCCTGGCGTTGGCTTACTTCGGCTGCGATCAATCCCAAGTGCAGCGGTATCTCACCGGAAGGTCGATCGGGCAGAGCCGGCTGGGATTGCTGTTCAACGCCATGGCGAAGATCCCGATGCAGTTCTTCATCCTCTTCATCGGCGCGATGGTGTTCGTCTTCTTCACCTTCGAGAAGCCGCCGCTGTTGTTCCAGCCGGTGGAACTGGCCCGCTTAGAGAAAGATCCTCGTTTTCCCGCTGTGAAGCAACGCTACGACCAGGCCTTCGCGCAGCGCAAGCAAGCCGCCGAAGATTATCTCCAGGCGCGTGATCCGGAGGCGCAACAGAATACTCGGACTCGGTATCAGAACGCGCAGATCGCATTGAACGATGCGCATGCGGCGGGCGAGCAGCTGGTGGCGAAGGATTTTCACGACACCAACTACATCTTCCTCTCATTCGTCACAGGCTACCTGCCCGCCGGCGTAGTGGGTTTGATTATCGCGGTGATTTTTACCGCCGCGATGTCGTCGACTTCGGGCGAGATCAATTCGCTGGCCGCGGTCACTATTATCGACCTCTATCAGCGCCACGTTCGTAAAGACGCATCTGATCGCCACTATCTGACTGCCTCGCGCCTGGCCACGGTTTTTTGGGGTGTATACGCAGTGGCGTTTGCCCAGTACGGGAGCAGCTTCGGAGCGCTTATCGAAGCCGTGAACATCATTGGATCGCTTTTCTATGGAGGCCTGCTGGGCGTGTTCGTCCTGGCGTTCTTCTTCAAGAGTGTGGGCGCGAATGGCGCGTTTATCGGGGTCCTGGCGGGAGAAGCCGCAATCTTCTCGGCTTTCCTGTTCACGAAGATCTCTTTCCTTTGGTACAACGTGATTGGCTGCCTGGTGGTGATCGCGGTCGGCGTGCTGGTATCCCAAATTTCGTCGGGCGAACAGCAGCGGAAGACTCTGGCATGATCAACTTCGAAAAGATTCTGTATCCGGTGGATCTTTCCGCACAGAGCAGGGCAGTGGCTCCGTCCGTAGCCGCGATGGCGAAGCGCTTCGACTCAGAGGTGGTGCTCTTGCACGTCTCTGGCGCAGCCACGCCGGTGCCGGAACTCGATCGATTCGCCGCCGCCGAATTCTCAGGGATTCCCGTGGTTAGGGAAATGGTGGAAGGCGATCCTGCGCAGCAGATCGTCAGCTACGCGGATGAACACCAAGTCGACCTGATCATGATGCCGACTCACGGCCATGGCCCCTTTCGAGCGCTGCTCCTGGGTTCGGTCACTGCCAAAGTGCTGCACGACACGCACTGCCTGGTATGGACAGGTGTGCATACGGAAGAGATGACGGCGCACTCGCCGGATCGATGGAAGCGTATTTTGTGCGCCATAGAGACAGATGAGCACGGAGAATCCGTCCTCAAGTGGGCTTGGGAATTTGCGCAGCAGCAGAGCCTGGAACTGCAGTTGGTCCATGCCGTTGCCGGGGCGGATAGCATGTGGACGGAAGCAAGCGACCCCAGCATGTACGAATTCCTGTTCCACGCCGCGCGCGAACAGCTCGCCAAATTGCAGGTAGCGGCGGGAACCAATCTCGAAACTCGACTGATTGGGGGGAGCGTTGGGAGTGCAGTGCACCAAGCTGCCGTGGATTACGACGCAGACCTAATCGTGATCGGACGGGGAGCGATCCAAACCTCATTCGGAAGGCTTAGAAACAACGACGATTCCATCATCCGGGCAGCGCCCTGTCCGGTGATCAGCATTTAGCTGGCCGCCAACCGCGTCGCTGCCGCATGGTAACATATTCCCAGTTTTCCAGATGCGAACAGAAAGGGATCGCGCATGAGCAATCAATCTCCGTCAACCCCATCCTCGCCGGAGCGGCGTTCGTTTTTCAGTCGTTTCAACGCCGGAGCGGCTTCACTGGCCGCATTGGCCATCGGTGGGGTCGCCATGGCCCAGCAAAAGTCGGGGGCGCCCGCGCGTTGGGAGCCGGCGCGTCATGACAAAGACGACTGGATGGACGAACTTCCCGGCAAACATCGATTGGTGATCGACACCACGAGCGTGGACGGATTCCGGAACGCACTCCTGTACACGAGCAACTTTATGCTGACGAACCGCAATGAATACGGTCTGCAGAATCAGGATCTGGCCGTCATCGTCGTGGCGCGTCACATCTCCACGGCCTACGCCTACAACAACGACATGTGGGCCAAGTACGGAGCGTCTTTGGCGGGCCCGGCGCCTTCCGCGGATGCCCAGGCCAAAGAGCCGCCGAAGGCGAACCCCAGTGCTACGTCGCTAGTCTCGCTTTCGAATCAGGGCGTTCAGTTCGCTGTGTGTTCCATGGCGACTCGCAGGCTTGCAGGGACGATCGCACGAGCGGTCGGCGGGAACACCGACACCATCAACAGCGAGTTGATCGCGAATCTGGTGAGTAACGGGCGGATGGTGCCAGCGGGAATCGTCGCAGTCAATCGCGCCCAGGAGCGGGGATATTCGCTCGTAAGCGCCTAAGCTCAAGGATGGGGAGGTCGAATATGAAACAGGTTCTTCTGATTGTCACCGTCGTCGTAATGGCGATTTCCGTCGCCTCCGCACAATCCCAGGTCAAGAAATCGACTATCGAGGGGATCACCAACTTCGCTCAAGTGGAGACCACCGTCGCCTGTGCCGGCGCGGTGACGCCATCAGCGGTAGCCGGGATCAAGAAGATGGGCTTCGCATCCATCATCAACCTGCGGCTGGATAACGAAAAGGGCGCCGACATTGACGCGGAAGCAGCGGCCGCCAAGGCTGCGGGCATCAACTTCGTGCACCTCCCACTCAACGGAAGTATGCCTGACCCTGCTGTGGCCGATCGCTTTCTCAAAATAATCACAGAACCCGGCAATCAACCGGCGTTCATTCATTGCGCGAGTGGAAACCGCGCCGCGGCCATGTGGCTGATTAAACGCGTCCTGATCGACAAGTGGGACAATGACCGTGCGCTCGAGGAAGCCACGCAGCTCGGTTCGATCAGCCCGGTGATGAAGACTTTCGCGCTCGATTACATCCAGGCACACAAAAAGTAAGCACTGAGGTGGCAGTCCTTAACGGTGGCCGAGTACCTGCCATCCAATCGCAACCGCCACCGCGAGGACCACGATGGCGAACGCTTTGCGCAGTGCCCGCTCAGGAGCCCGTCTCGCGATAGGAATGCCTAAGCCCATGCCGATCAGGGAGCACGCGAGAAACGTGCCCGTCAGCGGCCAGTCCCAATGCGTGTAGCGAAGTTGCCCAGCAAGGCCGGCCGCCGAATTTGCAGCGATGATACCCAGCGAAGTGCCGATCGCTCGCTTGGCGTCAAGACCCGCGAACCACACCAGGGCCGGTACGATCAAGAATCCCCCGCCCACCCCCAGGAATCCGGTCACCAGACCGACAGCAAAGCCGGAAGCAATACACCGGTACGTGGAGCACGTAACATCCGAGGACCTGAGTACCTGCGCACCCCCAAGCATGCGCGCTGCTACTACCAGCATGAGCCCCGAAAATAGCAGCAGCAGAACGGAAGAGGACACCAGGTGAGTTCCACCGGATCCAAGATACGCGCCCACGATTCCCGTGGCGCTGAATAAAAGGGCAGGCTTAAGAAGAAAATTCCCGCTCCGCCAGTGGAAATAGCCACCGAGGAGACTGGTTCCCCCCACAATTGCCATCGACATTCCCACCGCCGCCTTCGGTTCGATGCCCGCGACATACACGAGGATGGGAAGCGTGACGATCGAGCCGCCGCTGCCCAGAGCACCCAGCGACAGACCAATAAGGAGCGCCAGCAGCAGCGCGAGATATTCGCCGGGCATGATTGCTGGTTACGCGGCGGCGTCTTGCATCATTTGCAGAATCACGGCTTCCACTTCCCGTGCCACCGGTTCGATTTCGGGGTTCGCGAAAGCCTTCATCATCTCAGTCGGACGCATGGTCGCAAGCGTGTATTGGCTCGACTTGCCGTACACGGAAATACGGCAAGGCAGGGCCGTCGAGATCGCGCCATCGGCATCGAGCACCTTCTTGGCCTGGACTGGATTACACACTTCGTAAATCCTGCATTCCATGGCCAGGTCCACACCCTTCTTCTTCAGGGTTTCTTTTAAGTCGTGAACCGCGACGACGCCGAACTGATGACGAACCGCTGACTCCTGAAGCCCTCGCTCGATTTCATCCAGCGACTTAGCGGACTTGATCTGATACAGCACTTGGCAAGCCTCGCCTTGCTCCGCTATTTGGCCCGTCCGCGGCGCATCCCGCTACCGGCCCACTGCGGCGTTCCGGTCTTATCGCGCAACGTCAAAGTCTTTCCATCCTTGACGACTTCGCGCGCGATCACGAACTCCATCGCGGCCATGGTGATTTTGGAACCCGTCACCTCGATGGAATCGCCTTTAGCGAAGGCAAAGCCTTTGCCGGTAATGAAATAGGCCGGACCGAGCATCACTTCTCGGGTTTCGTCGGCGGTCTTGATCGTAATGTGCGTTCCCATCATCTGGCCGCGTGTTTGTTGCGTTACACCTTCAATGGTTCCCTTTAGGTTGGTCTCCGTTGCCGGATCGTACATTCGCGTGTTATTGCGGGCGTGGGGCCCTTGGGCCGACGCCAGAACCGCGGACAGCAGTAGCGCTCCTGCCGCCAGACTTACACTCATGATTCGAACTCTCATAGAATTCCTTCCTTTCACTCTTCGATGGGCAATCCCTGGTCCAACCGCAAACCCGTATACGGACCGTAACTTACGGTCTTCGGTTAGGCGTGATGATGCGTCATTTCACCCAGGTCGGGGCCCGCAGACTCCTTCACACCACACCCACTTTGCGAAGGATGGTCATCATCGGACACCAGTTGGTAAACGCCGATTGGAACAGGTTGAGCCCCACGAATCCTGTGAACAGGAACCAATAGGGACTGACCCAATAGCCGAGTGCGAGGCTCAACATCACAAACGCGCCGGCAATCATACGCAAATAGCGATCTACAGTCATACGAGCTTTCTCCTTTTGTTGAACAGATAAAACAGGACCGGGACGGTCATGCGCGACAGCAGAAGAGAAGCGATTTCCCCAGCCATCAGCGCGATCGCCAGACCTTGAAAAATGGGATCGAACAGAATCACGGATGAGCCGACGACTACAGCCGCGGCCGTCAGCATCATCGGACGGAAACGCACAGCTCCCGCATCGATCACGGCCTGGTCAACCGGCATGCCTTCGCTCAGGCGCAGTTCAATGAAGTCCACCAGGATGATCGAGTTTCGCACCACGATCCCCGCGCCCGCGATGAAGCCGATCATCGAAGTCGCCGTGAAGAACGCATGCAGCAAGCCGTGCGCCGGCACGATACCGACCAGCGAAAACGGGATCGCCGCCATAATGATCAACGGCGTCAGGAACGACTGGAACCAGCCGACCACCAGACCGTAAATCAGGATCAGGACAACCGCAAAGGCGAGACCGAGATCGCGAAAGACTTCATAGGTGATGTGCCATTCTCCGTCCCACTTCATCGAATAGCGGTCCGGATCGGAAGGAAGAGCCGCCATATGCTGCTCGATCTGGTAGCCTTCCGGGATCTTGATCTTGTCGATCTCCGGCCCGAGCTTGAGGACCGCATAAACGGGGCTTTCGATCTCCCCGGCGATATCGGCAGTGACGTAGGTCACCGGCAACAGGTTCTTGTGATAGATGCTCTTGTCTTCGATCATCTTATTGGCGTGTACAAATTCACTCAGTGAGACCAACCGTCCATTGCGCCCCGCGATCTTCAGCGTCTGAATACGATCCAGATCGGACCGTGTCGCGCGGTCGAGCTGCACGGTCAACGCGATATCTTCTTTCTCTGCGTCCTGATGCAATAACCCGGCTTGATAACCGCCGGAAGCCACTTGCATCGCGCGGGCGATGTCGTCCTCTGAGATCCCGTTGAGGGCGGCTTTCTCCTCGTCCACCAGCAGGGCGTATTTGGTCTGATCGTCTTCCACGTACCAATCGACATCGACAACGCCCTTGGTCCGCTTGAACAGATCGCGCATCTGCCGCGCCAGTGCGATCCGCCCCTCCATCACCGGTCCGTACACTTCGGCGACCAACGTCTCGAGCACGGGCGGTCCAGGCGGCACTTCGGCGACCTTGATCCGCGCGCCGTAGCGCTCGGCGATAGGCTGCAGACGCTGCCGTACCTGCTTCGCGATTTCATGGCTCTGCAGGTTGCGCGCGTCTTTCGGCAGCAGGTTCACTTGGATGTCGGCCACGTTGGGACCGCGGCGCATGTAATAGTGACGTACCAGACCGTTGAAGTTATAGGGCGAAGCCGTTCCCGCGTAGGTCTGGATGTTCACCACTTCACGCTGCTTCTTGGTTTCCTCGCCAAGCAACTGCGCTACGCGCTCCGTTTGCTCCAGCGTGGTCCCGTTCGGCATGTCGATAATCACTTGAAACTCGCTCTTGTTGTCGAACGGCAGCATCTTGACCTTGACGAAGCCCGTGTAAAACAGTGCGCAGGAGCCGACCAGCAGGATCACGACGCCCGCGACGAAGCTCCACCGGAAGATAGGCCGGTGCAGAAGAGTCCCCATGACCCGCCGGTACAGCCCCGTCACGAAATCCTCCCGCTCGCCGGCGTGGTGAACGCTACCCGATTTCAGAATTCGTACCGCGGCCCACGGCGTCACGATGAACGCGACCAGCAAGGAAAAGAGCATCGCAGCGCTCGCGCCAATCGGAATAGGCCGCATGTACGGGCCCATCAAACCACCGACGAAAGCCATGGGCAGGATGGCGGCCACAACAGCCAGCGTGGCGAGAATGGTCGGATTACCGACCTCATCCACTGCCTCGACCGCGACCTCGAAAGGCGGCCTGGCCTCATTGCCCGGCATTCGCCAATGACGGACGATATTCTCGACGACCACGATCGCGTCGTCGACTAAGATGCCGATGGAGAAGATCAGCGCGAAAAGCGTGATGCGGTTCAGCGTGTAGCCGTACAGATAGAACACCGTGAGCGTCAGCGCCAGCGTCACGGGAATCGCGGTGAATACGATAAGGGATTCACGCAATCCCAGGGTGATTGCAATCAGCAGACTCACGGAAATCACCGCGATCAGCATGTGATACAGCAGTTCGTTGGATTTGTCCTTGGCCGTGTCACCGTAGTTTCGCGTGACGGTCATCTGGACATCCGCGGGAATCACGGTGCCTCGCAGCCGTTCCAGCCGGCCTAGGACGTTATCGGCCACTGTGACCGCGTTAGTGCCCTTGCGCTTGGATATCGCAATCGTGACGGCCGGGAACGAGCCCTTGCCATCCGAGTAGCGCACATATTGCGAGGGCTCCTCGCCACCGTCGCTCACCTCGGCGACGTCGCGAACAAAGATGGTCTTGTCGTTGGCGACTCCGGCGACCACGTTGCGAACATCGTCGGCTGTGCACAGAAACTGTCCGGTCTCGAGGAGAAACTGCTGGTTACCGCTGGCGAATTGACCTGCAGGCAGGCGGCGATTGGAAAGACCCAGCGCTCCAGCGACCTGGGCTGGGGAAAGATTGTAGGCTGCCAGACGCGCCTGATTCAGCGTGATCCGAATCTCGCGGCGCTGGCCGCCGATCAAGGCGACGGCCGAGACGTCCGGCGTCTGTTTGATCGCGTCATCCACTTGTGCGGCCACGCGCCGCAGCTCGAAATCGCCGTAACGTTTGCTCCAGAACGTCAGTGCCAGAATGGGTACGTCGTCGATCGAGCGGGGTTTAACCAGCGGCTGGGACGCGCCGGGCGGGATCAGGTCCAGATTGGCAGCCAGCTTCTGGTTCAGCCGGACGATGGCCTTCTCTTCGTCCTGCCCAACCAGGAAGCGCACGATAACTGTGGACATCCCGGGACTGGACGTCGAGTAGAGATATTCCACACCGGGGATTTCCCACAGCAGTTTCTCCATCGGCTTGGTGACGCGTTCCTCGACTTCGCGCGGCGAAGCGCCGGGCATCTGTACAAACACATCTACCATCGGTACGACGATTTGCGGCTCTTCCTCCCGCGGCAGTTTCCACACCGCGAACGCGCCCAACAACATCGAACCAGCGATCACCAGAGGCGTCAGCTTCGAGTCAATCCAAGCTTGCGCGAATCTCCCCGCCGGGCCGAGCTTTCGTTGTACGGTCACCGCCGGACCTCGACAGCGGCGCCGTCGGAAAGACCGGCCGGAACCGGGAAGATAACGTTCTCACCAGCCGTGAGACCAGAGAGTACTTCGACTTGGTCTTTTGACTTCTGCCCAATCGTGATCAGGCGAGTGTGCGCCACACCGTTTTCAGCTATGACGACCGACTGTAATTGTCCGCGTTGCGTGACCGCGCCCGCCGGGATGGTCAGCGGCGAGCGGCTGCCCAAGGAGAACGAAGCGCGTCCAAAAGCCCCGGAGCGAAGCGTCGGAACGATGGGTAAATCAATCTTGACGGTGTACGAACGGGACGCGGCGTCCACGGCCGGTACGATTTCCGAGACCCGAGCTTCGAGTAAGCGGTCAACTCCATCCAGCCTCACCGAAACCGGTTGGCCCACTCGAATTGCCGCAAGGCGTGACTCCTCGACGGACGCCTCCAGCCGGTACGCGCCCTCGCGCTCGATCGTCAGGAGGGGCGCCCCGGGCACAGCCAGGGCCCCCGGATCCACGGATTTCGCGGTGACAACGCCCGCAAATGGCGCGGTGATTTCGGCATAGCTGCGGGCAACCTCCGTAGCCCGGACATCCTGCTGAATCCGGGCGGCATGCGCGTCCAGTTGAGTGCGTCTGGCGCGCGCCATCTCATGCGTCGCCTGTGCCGCCTTGAGCTTGGCCGACGCCTCATCAAACTCCTGGTTCGAGATCGATTTCTTATTCCAGAGCTCCTCCATGCGGTTGAACGTGGTCTGCGCAAGATCGAGATTCGCCTTAGCACCTGCCACGGCGCTATCGGCTTCCGGTACGGAACTCCGAACCTCTTCGAGAGCAGCTTCCGCTTTGCGGGAGTTGACGTCGAGATCGCGTGCATCCAAGGTGATCAACGGTTGGCCCTCTTTCACGCGATCGCCTGCCTGCACCT
>JAIQFI010000055.1 GCA_020073345.1 Terriglobia bacterium | reverse complement strand
TGGCGCTACCGATGAAGAACCGGCTCAAGGTGCTGCGCGCCGAGCGCAACTGGACGCAGGCCCAGTTGGCCGACGCGCTGGATGTGTCCCGGCAGACCATCAACGCCATCGAGACGGGCAAGTTCGATCCGAGCCTGCCGCTCGCCTTCCGCGCCGCCCGGCTCTTCGGACTGCGCATCGAAGAGATTTTTCATGACCCGGCAATGGACAAGGATGGCAGTAGTCCTGTGACGGAAAACAATAAGGATACTTATGTCTAAATTCACCGTGACGTTATGCTGTGCAGCCGCTCTGGTGGCGTGGATCGCACAGCCAATGCGGGTCAGGAGGGATCTCACCAGACTGGACCAGGGCAACGGCAAAGTGAGCCTCGCCGACATCACGCTGAACGGCTCGACGTTCTAGTTCACGGTTCCCGCTAGCGGCGCCGCGTTCCGCCAGGCGAAATCGGGAGTTACCTCTCCTCGGGTCCCTCTGTCGGGGAGTTGGCATCCCGATCTGAGACTCAACAGAGAATGACCAGCTGGTCTTCTAACTTCCGGATGGCCGACCATACAGGAGTTGGATCCCACACTAGGCCCGATCGTCAAAGATGCCTTTGCACCGGGCTCATGCCCGACTGTAGTAGAAGAGAATGTCGAAATCACCTGGAACGTATCCGAGCGACCTTAGGAGCAGCGCGATCTGCCCTCGATGATGCACTCCGTGAACAGCGGCATGATGCAACATTTGCCCCACTGGCATCGCCTGGATGGGGCCATCTCCGATCGTGAACTCCACGACAGTATCCAGATCCTCGTCCCGCAGTGCTGCCAGGAAGTCCCGTAAGTATGTTTCAACGCGCGTCCACTGTTCTGTGACCGCCTTAACTGTTGGAAAGTCGATGGCGTTGAGACGTGGACCCCGGTGAGCGCCACCGCATCGATCGACCCAACCCCATTCGGTACTCATGATATGGACCAAGGTGTTTCGGACGGAACCCTAACTTCCGGATACCTGTTGGGTGAACTGCTCAGGCGTCAATTGCACAATCACTTCGAAGAGCTTCCTATTCGCCAGTAGCCGTAATCGAACAGAGTTTGCAGATCCTTAACGGTCATGATTGATCATGATACGTCCGTTAGTCTTTACGGATACGGCCGTTCGGGGAGCCATCCGGCCAATCTAACTGTTCTCCGGTCTGAGACTACTTCACTCGAAACTCCTCTACCTTGGGAGGTGTTACCGTCTGCTCCACCGGCCGAGCGAGCTGTGGAATCCAGGCATACGGCACGCGGTAAGCCCGATACACCGAATTCGTCGGGCGACCTTTACCGCCGCCGCTGAAGACCGGATATACGTACTCCCACACAATCACGCCATCTTTATTCACTTCAAACAACCGTCCGTCCGGCCCCTCCGTGACCAGCGTGTTCCCGTTCGCGAGCCGCTGCGCACCGCTGATGTTTGTCGCGAAGAACGTCGGTGAGGTGTACGACCAAACCAGCTTTAAGGTGACCGGATCGATCTCCAATACCCGCGACGTCGGCCGTGCATAGATGTTCTGACCGTTTAATGCGATTGCGTTTGGCCGTCCGTACCCGCTCGCGCCGCCGTTGTCGAACACCAGCAAGTTCCCGGCTCCCGGCAGCCCCTTAGGGATCAGATGAGCGTGATGTTGTCCAATCACTTGGCGAAGCGCGCGCAACTCCGGCGTTGCACCGTAGTCCGGCCCTATCTGCCACACAATCTTGCCATCCCGAGCCACAATTGCCACAATCGACGCCGCCCGGCTGCTGATCACCACATTCTCCGGAGCGAAGCGTTTGTCGCCTTCGTCATACCAATGGTTTGGCCCCACATACGTCGCCGAATTCATGTGGAACCAGTCGAACGCGCCCCTCCCCGCATCGCCGCCCCCGTTGCCGGTATGGATCGCCTCGCGAGCATCCTTATCGAAATGCAGATCCTCGATGTGGTCGCTGACCACCCATTCCCACGTGACTCTCCCGTCAGCGGCCAACTCGATGATCCTGTCGTCCTCGAGCATCATCTCTTCTGCCACCGCCGGTCGAGTATGGGTCGTGTGTGTCAGCGCTAGCGTTTTCGCGGCGGTGTTGGGGGGAGGGGCAGGCGTCGCACCCGGCGAATAATAGCCGGCCGGAAAATCTTCGCGCTGCCAATCATGATGCTGCCGCAGTGCCCAAGTCATCGCGCCGCCGGGCCCCGTAATCTGTTCGTTGTGGTCGAAGCGCCACAACTCCTTCCCTTCAAAATCGCGCGCTATCAATGCCAGTGATTCCTGCTTGCCCGCATTCGTCCCCGCCGCTCCGATCACCACACCGCCCGGCAGAACCCGCACCGGTCCGCCAGCCGAGCTGTTGTATCCTGCCCAGCGCTTCACGACATTGCCATTCATGTCAATAACAATCGCTGCGTCTCCGGCCAGCGGCGACAGAACTGTGTACCCATTCCACGCCCTGCCTGGATCGTAGATGGTCGTACCGGTTGGGAACACCGAAGGTCCTGCCCAGGCGATGATCGCCGCAACCACCGCGGCTAACGCAACACCTCCTGCAGAACGTGTCATGTCTGCCTCCTTGGAAGACTCCCTCGCTCGATCTCCGTGCAATCCTAACATGCTCGCCGCTGTGGTAGGACCGAGCGATGGATCACGGTTGCAACGCGATGAACTTGGGGCGAGGGCCAGGAGTAGCTGTTCGTCCGCCCAGGCCCTGGCCTACGGGCTGTGGCGAGTCGGCATCCCGATCTGAGACCTCAACAGAGAATGATCGGCCGGTCTTCTAACTAATGGGATGGTCCGCCTTCACGGGCTGCGGACTATCCGAAAACGCCACTCGCAAAAACTGCGGGTAATTAAGAAGAAGGGGCTAATGCCTACTTGCGCCTCGAAGCACTCAGAATAGTACACTGGTGCATTAGACGCGGTACGACCGCGCTGAACTCCTGAGCCTATCGAGGAGATCAAGTGCCTCTGAAGCCGCGGAGAACATTTCCGCGCTCTCGACGTAAGAGATCGACGACTGAGCGGGATCGATGTTATCCCGAACGAATTCATGCAGGAACTGCGGCTGATATCTCGCATACACACGAGCGCCGAATCGAAACAAGTCACACGCGAGATCCCTGAAGCGGGCTACGCCCTGCTTTTCCCACTGGCGCGCGATAACCAGGCCATCGTCGACGATATCGGTCGCCTCGTGAACATCCGCAGGCATCGTTTCACCACTGGCCGCCGGCAGCGACAGACGTGCTGCTAGTGTCTTACAGAGCACATGGCGCGCCTTCAGACCGACTTCCGCGGCGTCCGCGTCGTTCACTTCCAGGTCCGCGATCAGGGTAATCGCACGAAGCGCGGCGGCCCGCGCAAGCGGCCCCGACTCGGGGGACGGCTCCGAGGCCCGTGCATTCGCAAGATTCATCCAAACGGCAGCCAGCAGATACTGGCGATCAGAGATCAGCGTCGCGTGATCGCCCTCGAGGACAGCGATCGAGTCCGTGAACGCTGCGATGGCCTTCGAGGCACTAGCGCCGCCCTGCGACTGCAGGGCCAGGCCGTGATTCTGATGGGCGATCGCAAGCCGTCTAGGGAACCGCACATCCTCGCTTAAGGCAAGGCCGCGTAGCAAATCTATCCCTTGGTCGAAGGCATGAAGAGCAAGCGAGACTCCTCCGGCATCGCCCAGTCGAATCAAAGCGTCGGCGCGATTCAGCCAGCAGGCTGCCAATCCAAACCGCAGGAGCGAGGCCGTTTCGATGGGGAGGCGGCGGCGCAACTCAAGGGCCTCATCGAAGCACTTCAACGCTTCGCTGACAGCACCCGGGTGAGTCTCGCTCATCAGGCGAATACCCCGCTTCATCAGTGTGGACGCTTGGGCGTTGATCGTCTGTATTTCTGTTTGGCCGAGGGCCTTCGGATCGAACGCCATAAGTATTAATCGAGGGTTTGCAGCGGACGCCGGGGAGCGCCCCCACTATCCTTGATGAAAACAGACTAGTCGCAATTCGAGTCTATGTTGGATCAAAACGATGCGTCAAGCGACAGCGCCGCGATGGTGCGATGGCTCAGGTTTGCCAGGGATTCAAGCAACGCGAGGTACCAGTACTAGCCGCAGAGAATCCTTCTTTTCGCGTTGTCGCTCATATGTCATACTTGACCAAAGTTTTAACCGGTCGGAACCGGTATGAACGTTGACAGGAGCTTGAAGGCTTTGGCAACGCTTGAATCGGAGGATGGAGTTGTATGAAGAAAACCCGAAATTTGACGGCCCGTCAAAAGCGACGCCGGCGTCGTGGGACTTCCATGCTAGGTTGGACGCTGGCGGCGTCGAGCGCAGTTGGAGTACAAGCTACTGCTGCTCCGTTCGGCCAGGCAGGAGCGCCCACCGCGGGAGCGGCACAGGACTCCAGAGTGCTGCAATTCTCGCTACCGGCGGGTTCCCTGGAAGGCGTGCTGGCCGAGTTCCGCCGGGTAACCGGCCTTAAGGTCGTCCTTACCGAACCTGGCATCGGAACATTACAATCGCCCGGCGCTTCCGGCTCATTGACGCCGGAGCGAGCTATGGACGCACTGCTATCCGGCACCGGGGTACGCGCTACTTTCACCTCCGAAGGCGTGCGCCTGGACATCCGAGGCTTACCGGGATCCGTCGTCGTGACTGACGAGTTGAAGATTTCATCGCCCAAGTACACCCAGCCGCTTCGAGACACTCCGCAGACGGTCGTGATTATTCCGCAGCAAGTATTTCAGGAACAGAATGCCGCCTCGCTGCGGGATGTGCTGCGCAATACTCCTGGCATTACGATGAGCATCGGGGAAGGCGGAAGCGGCGGGACTTCTTCTGGCGACAACTTGCTAATTCGCGGGTTCAGTGCGCGGAATGACATCTATATCGATGGCGCCCGCGATCCGGGCCTCGTCAGCCGCGATGCCTTCGACCTCGAATCCGTGGAAGTGGCGAAGGGCCCGTCATCGGTTACGGGGGGCAGAGGGACAACCGGCGGCTCAATCAACCTGGTCACGAAAACTCCGGAACGGAATAACGGCCTAACTATGCGATTCACCGGGGGAAACGGGGACTATAAGCGGTCGACCGTCGACTTCAACCGCAGGCTCACCGATTCAATCGCGTTTCGCGTTAATGGCATGTGGCAGAACACTGGATACCCCGGTCGGGATGTCGCGAAGTACAGGAGCGAAGGCTGGGCGCCTTCACTGACTCTGGGCTTGGGCCGGCCGACATCGCTGACGCTGAGCTATTCTCACCTGCAGGAGAACAACATTCCGGACTGGGGCATCCCAACGTTGCTTCCCGATACCGCAATCGCACAAGGCATCACAGTCAACGACCTCAAGTTCAGCAATTTCTACGGGATTGCATCTCGCGATTTCGAGAAAACCAAGTCCGACCACGGCACCGCGATCCTCACTCACAAGTTCACCGATGAGTTCGTTCTGCGCAACCTAACCCGTTACGGGAGGAACTACCGCGACGCAGTCCTTACCCCGCCCCGGCCAGCCACTACGCTGGCAGGTCAAGGTCCGGGAGATCCCGGCTATGATCCGTCGATTCCGCAGATTCGACGGACTGACACGAAATACCAGAATCGTGACGACCGGTTCTTCACCAACCAGACGGATCTGTCGGTGGATTTCCAAACCGGAGTTCTCAAACACGATGCCGAATTCGGCCTTGAGGTCTCGCGCGATCATCAGCCAACCTACGCGGTCACGGATCTATTTACGTATGGCCGCCCGCCGGTGGATGACCTCTTCAATCCAACCCCGTACGTAGCGTATACTCCCGCACTGGCCCGTACGGGCGCGACCTCGGACGCGCACGCGACGACGGCTGCGCTCTATGCGTTCGATTCGGTAAAGCTCAACAGTCACTGGTCAGTTGAGCTCGGCGGACGCTGGGATCGAGTCGCGGTTGACTACACGACCGTTGCAGCCACTACGGGCGCTTTCGGCGCGTTCGGCCGTACCGACAGAGCCTTCAGCGGCAGAACCGGCATTGTCTATAAACCGGCGGCCCAGGGCAGCATCTACGCCGCATATAGCACGTCGTTCACACCGTCCTTCGACGGCACGCTGGGTCTTACCCTGGCGGCCACGGGTGTTAACAGCCAGGCTTTGGCTCCCGAAAAGACCCGCAATATCGAGGTAGGCACGAAGTGGGAACTGCCGCGGCATCTCGCACTGACGTTGGCGCTATTCGACGTCGAAAAGACCAACGCCAAAACTACGGATCTGTCCGGCGCCACGGTGCTGCTAGGGGATCAGGATGTCAAAGGCGGTGAAATCGGGATCTCAGGTAATCTGACATCACGATGGGGAATGTTCGGCGGCTTGGCCTTGATGAACGGGAAGGTTAAGAATTCCGGCATCCCGACCGAAATCGGTCAGGAACTCACCTACGTGCCGCACGCCTCCTTCAATCTGTGGACTACGTATCGGGTTAGCCAAAAGCTGACTGTCGGTGGAGGTGCCAACTACACTTCCGGCCAGTATTTCAACCAGACCGGCGGGTTCCTGTTCGTGAGCGGCAGCAAAGCCGATCCACGCTACGTACAGAATGCCGCGGCTATTCAGGCACTCAGCAAATACTGGGTGTTTAGCGCGGTTGCGATATATGCCCTGAACAGACATGTAACGATTCAGGTGAACGGTACGAATCTGGGGAACGAGAAGTACGAGGATCGTGGCTACGATCGGCACTTCCTTCCAGGTCCCACGCGGCAAGTGCTCGCGGGTCCTGTAATCAGCTGGTAGAGCGACACGATGCTCGTACAGATTCCGGGTGTTCTCAGCAGTGAGCAAGTGCTGCATGCGCGGCAGTTACTGGACGCTGCCGATTGGGTGGATGGCCGGGTCACGGCGGGAAGCCAGTCAGCTCAGGTCAAAAACAACCTGCAGTTGCCCGAGGATCATCCGGCCGCTCGCGAACTGGGGGACCTCATTCTCACCGCCCTTCAGAATAGTGCCCTGTTTGCGTCTGCAGCGTTGCCGCTGCGCGTGTTTCCGCCGCTTTTCAATCTGTATCGCGGCGGGCAATCCTTCGGCAACCACGTTGACAACGCCATCCGGCAAATCAGCGGAACGCCGCTACGCATTCGAACCGACCTCTCGGCCACCCTGTTCCTTGCGGAACCAGACGAATACGACGGAGGGGAGCTGATCATCGACGACGTCTACGGGGTGCAGGCGGTAAAACTGCCGGCCGGACACTTGGTGCTCTATCCCTCGAGCAGCCTTCATCGCGTGCAACCGGTGACGAGAGGCGCGCGGCTGGCCTCGTTCTTCTGGGTGCAGAGCATGGTGCGAGACGACGCGGCGCGGACAATGCTCTTCGATCTCGACACATCGATTCAGCGGCTCGGGACCGATGTGCCCGGCCATCCCTCCATCGTCGAGCTCACCGCCGTTTACCACAATCTCGTGCGTCGCTGGGCTGAGCTCTAGTGTCTTTTGATAGGACATCCTTGGTAGCGAATCACCGCCGGGGAGGTTAGAAGATGAACGAAGGAGGCATCTCATTGAAGATACACACGGTCATCATGGATCTAACTGACGCATCGGAACTTCAGATTGGCTTCTGCATCGGCATTGCATCGTAGCAAGCTATACTTGAGCCGGTAGCAGGACTCCGAGAGTGGCGACCAATGGTATGGTGTATTCTTCGTGGCGGGGAACTACTCAGCCGTGCTCTTGCGGCGGGCGTGGCGATATGGACGATGGTAAGCGCGGCGGCCCTCGCCCAAACTCCGGCTTGTAATGGAAAAAACGTTTACCCGTGTTCCGTTGGCGGAACACTGCTCGTGCTCGGCAAGCCTACGGGTCTAACGCTTAGCGGTGGCAGTGGCATTAGCGGCGGAACCGGGGCTGGCTTCTTTATCAACAATCCACAGTACCCCGGATTCGCTTTGACGGCATCCACCACGCTGCAAGGGCACGGTCCTCTACTGCCGTCGGGCGGTGGGACGTTTAACCTCGCAACCGTCAGCGGCCAGGCGACCATCAGCGGTGCAAGTGCCTCCATTACTTGCGGCGTTACAGGCGCAGCAACCTTCAGCTTGACCCTTTCAACTCCGGGCGGCCCCCTCGTGTTGAATTGCCCCAATGTCGCTGCCCCGGGAGTCACCGTGACGGTGTCAGGTCAGATTGCGTTCTCCCCGCTGAGCTCGCTCGCGATGACACTCACACTTTCGGGGACAGCGAGCAGCGATACTGATACCCTTTCGCTGGACACCTTCTCGGCTCAAGCTCAAATCCCTGCTTCCGCAACCCGCTTTGTGCCGGTTAATCCCTGTCGGATCCTGGATACGCGAAACCCCAACGGGCCTTTCGGAGGGCCAGCCATCGCCGGGGGTGCATCCCGCGATTTCGTCATACCCAACAGCACTTGCGGCATTCCGTCCACTGCGGCTGGATATTCCATGAACGTTGCGGTGGTTCCTCACGGGAAGCTCGGGTATCTGACCTTATGGCCCTCCGGGCAAACCCAACCGCTGGTGGCCACTCTCAATTCGGTCGATGGCAGGATCAAATCCAACGCTGCGATTGTGCCGGCAGGCGGCAGCGGAGCAGTAAGTGTGTTCGCGACCGACACCACCGACGTTGTCCTGGATATTAACGGTTATTTCGTCCCAGGAAGTAACGCGGCGGCCCTGGCCTTCTATCCGTTGACGCCCTGCCGCATCGCCGACACACGCAATTCCGCAGGCCCATTAGGAGGCCCTAGCTTGGCGGCACGGGGCACCCGTTCGTTCCCGATCCTGGCGAGTTCATGTGGATTGCCCGTCACTGCGCAAGCGTATTCGTTGAATTTCGCCGCCGTTCCCAAGGGCCCACAATTAGGATTCCTTACCGCGTGGCCGGCCGGCCAGGCACAGCCCTTGGTGGCCTCGCTCAACGATACAACGGGCACCATTGCTGCGAATGCAGTCGTCGTACCGGCGGGCACCAATGGCGACGTCAGTGTGTTCACTACGGACGCTACGGATTTGGTGATCGACGTCAATGGCTATTTCGCACCGCAGGGTCCAGGGGGGCTGTCCTTGTATACCATGACGCCGTGCCGTGTACTAGATTCGCGACTGCCCGCGGGGACGCCGCCGTTTAGCACCACCCGAGACACAAACGTCACCGCAAGTCCCTGCGGCGTGCCCGACACAGCGCGAGCCTTTGTGTTCAACGCGACGGTTGTGCCTCCGGGACCTTTGGGCTACATCACGATGTGGCCGCAGGGTCAGTCACGGCCGTTGGCCGCAACGTTGAACGCAATTGACGGTGCGATCACCAACAATATGGCGATCGTGCCGGCTACGAACGGATCCATCAGCGTATTCCCCTTAGCGCCCACGCACTTGGTGCTGGACATCTTTGGCTTTTTCGCGCCGTAGGGCTGAAAGTACGCGGCTCAGCCGCGCCCGGAAGATCGCGTGAACGCGTCGCTTTGGGACCCTATTTTGTTTTCGCAGCCGGGCCAAATACAATCGCCCTTCCTGAAGGGCTGAACACTAAATTAGGAAGGGTGACTTTCGTCCCGCTAGGCAACGTGAGGGTCCCACCTCCCCTGGCCCCAGCACGACGGGAGCCGTCCTTGGCAAGCCACACCTGGACCGCAACCTCGCCGGCTGGTTTGAAGGAGTCCCTGGTCACCCCTACCCTCTTCAATGCTAATGGCGGCGCGAGCTCTACCATCCAAGGGACCACATTGCCGTGGGCATCCTTGACATCCATGTGAAGCCAAGCGTGAGGATTGATCCACTCGGTCCGGGTCACGACGCCTGTCAAAGTGACTGGTTTAGCGATGTCGAACTCCGCCGCCGGGCTGTGATGAGCGCTAAGCGGCCACGCTACAAGCAAAACCACCAAGAGCGTCCATCCACAGGCCATGGTTGTCACGTTCTCAAACAATTCTAGTCCATTCCAACGCTCAAGTCCCAAACCCCGGCCATGTCCTGTGTTATCCTTTTAAACGATACGTAAGATTAAGAACTGACGAGGAGTATCGATTCTCGAATGGCACTGGCGGGCGAAGCAAAGAGCAAGGTTATCACGCAGTTCCGGATCCATAAGTCGGATACCGGCTCGCCGGAAGTACAGGTGGCTGTCCTCAGCCGGCGAATCTTGGAGCTTCAGGAGCACTTCACGTCGCATGCGAAAGATCATCATTCTCGCAGGGGTTTGCTGCAGATGGTCGCGCGGCGGCGCCGGTTGCTGGATTACTTGCGCAGCCGGAGTCCGGAACGCTACAAGACTTTGATTGCGAGTCTGGGCATCCGCCGCTAATCCATTGTCGATCGGTCTCGAAGCCCTGGCCCTGGCGGCTGGAGCGTCCCCGCGGGAAACCCTCCAAAGTCTCCTCTTAATCAATGAAAGATTAAAGGACGATTCCTAACATGTTGCATTCTGTTGAAGTAGACCTGGGCGGCGGACGTACGGTCACGCTCGAAACCGGGAAGATGGCCAAACAGGCCAATGGCTCGGTCATCGTGCGATCCGGCGAATCGGTGGTCCTGGTGACTGCCTGCTCGAACCCCGAGCCCAAGCCCGGAGCCAACTTCTTCCCCCTGACTGTCGATTACCGCGAGTACACCTATTCCGCCGGACGTTTTCCCGGCGGCTTCATCAAGCGCGAAGGCCGCATGTCGGAGAAGGAAACGCTCACCTGCCGCCTGATCGACCGCCCCATCCGCCCTCTGTTCCCCGAAGGCTATTCGAATGAAACCCAGATCATCGGCCTGGTGCTCTCGGCCGATCCTCTGCGTGATCCCTCCACGCTCGCCATCATGGGCGCTGGCGCGGCGCTCGCCATTTCCGATATTCCCTTCGAGCACGTGATGGCCGGCGTGCGCGTCGGCATGGTCGACGGCAAGCTGACCGCCAATCCCACCTACGAAGAAACCAAGGCTTCCAAGATCGGCATCGTGGTCGCGGGTACCGAAGGCGGCATCGTGATGGTGGAATCCGGCGCCCAGCAAGCCACCGAAGCCGAGGTTCTGGCCGCCATCGAATTCGGCCACGAGTGCTGCAAGAAGATCTGCAAGGGCATCCACGAGCTGATGAAGAAGGTGGGCAAGACCAAGCGCGCATTTACACCGCCGGCCATCAATCAGGAGCTGTACGATCAGATCGCCAAGGGCATCACCGCGGAACTCAAGGACGCGCTCAACACCCAGAAGTACGAGAAGCTCGACAGCTACGCGCGCGTCGACGCGGCCAAGAAGAAGGCCATGGAAGGCATTCCCGAAGAGCAGCTCCCTGAAGCCAAGAAGCTGTTCGACATGCTCAAGGAGCGCATCTTCCGCGACGAGATGCTCAAGGAGCGCCGCCGTCCCGACGGGCGCAAGTTCGACGAAGTCCGCAAGATCGAGGTCGAAGTGGGCGTGCTGCCGCGCACGCACGGCTCGGCTCTGTTCACCCGTGGCGAGACCCAGGCCCTGGTCACCGCCACGCTCGGCACCAAGGACGACGAGCAGCGCATCGAGCTGCTGGATTCCTCGGAAACCTCGAAGCGTTTCATGCTGCATTACAACTTCCCGCCGTTCAGCGTCGGCGAAGTGGGCTTCATGCGCGGCGCGGGCCGCCGCGAGATCGGGCACGGAGCATTGGCCGAACGCGCGGTCGCGGCCGTGGTTCCCGATGACAAGGCGTTCCCCTACACCATGCGCATCGTCAGCGACATCATGGAGTCGAACGGATCGAGCTCCATGGCGTCGGTCTGCGGCGGAACGCTCGCCTTGATGGACGCGGGCGTGCCGATCTCATCGCCAGTTGCCGGAGTCGCCATGGGACTGGTCAAGGAAGGCGATGCCTACGCGATCCTCACCGACATCGCCGGCGCCGAAGATCACTACGGCGACATGGACTTCAAGGTCGCCGGCACCGAGGCCGGCATTACCGCGCTGCAGATGGACATCAAGGTGCCGAATGTCACCCACGCCATTCTGAAGGAAGCTCTGGAGCAAGCCCGCCACGGCCGCCTGCACATCCTGGGCAAGATGAACGCGGTCATCAACACGCCGCGGACGACCATGTCGCCATACGCGCCGCGCATCTTCACTCTGCAGATCCCCACCGACAAAATCCGCGAGCTGATCGGACCCGGAGGCAAGGTGATCCGCGGGATCGTCGAAGCCACCGGTTGCAAGATCGACGTCGAGGACGACGGCAGCGTCAAGATCTTCTCCTCCGACGGCACCGCCGCCGACCGCTGCATCCAGATGGTCACCGATATCTGCGCCGTAGCCGAAGTGGGCAAGACCTACCTGGGCAAGGTTGTCCGCATCGTCGATTTCGGCGCATTCGTCGAAATCTTCCCCGGCACCGACGGCCTGCTGCACATCTCCGAGATCTCAGAAAGCCGCATCAAGCAAGTGCGCGATGAGCTGAATGAGGGCGATCAGATCCTGGTAAAGGTTCTGGCGCTCGAAGGCAACAAGATCAAGCTAAGCCGCAAAGCGATCCTCAAAGAGGAGCGCGAGAAGCTCAAGCAGGCAGAAACCAGCAAGGCCTAGCTTTTCTCAACGATCACCGCAGTCCCGTAGCACAGGACTTCGGTCACGCCCTGCATGACCTCGGTCGCGTCATAGCGGGTGCCAATGATGGCATTGGCGCCCAGTTGCATGCCGTGTTGGACCATCTGCTCGAAAGCTTGCGAGCGCGTTCTCTCGCAGAGCTCCGTGAGCAGCGTGATATTGCCGCCGACGATGGTCTGCAATCCGGCTCCGATGGTCCCGAAGATCGATCGCGAGCGCACCACGATGCCGCGCACCAGTCCCAGGTTTCGGACGATGCGATAGCCGTCCAGGGTAAATGCGGTGGTTACCAGGTCATGGGTCATGTCCTGGATTATCGCTCAAGTCGAGAACGGGTCACTTGACTAAGGAGTTGACGATATCGCGGGTCGATCTGGTCAATGGCTGGGTCCCTGCCTTTGCGCCGTTCACCTGGAGGACGTATGCGGTGATGTTCACTGTTGTGTCATCATCTATGTCCTTGAACTTGAAGTTCGGGTCGCTCACGGTTATCTGAAACCGATCTATGAGTTGGGCGACGGTTTTCATGCCCCAACGGTTGAGAAAAGCTTCGCCAGCCAAGGGAGGAACACGATTTGGATTTCCAATGAATTTCTGATCGGCTTCGGATAAGGAGCTTACAGGCGGGAGCTCGCCCTCTGCGCCTTTGCGTCCCATCAACGTATAAGTGTGGCACCTCCCGCAGGTGTTTTCGTAGGATCTGCGGCCCGCTTCAGCCTGAGCCGCGGTGAAGACGCCGGTTTGAACCGGTTGTTGGCCGCCCAGAACGAAGAGGCCTGAGCCGAGAATAGCGGCGAACAATAGCACTTTGAAAAGCATGGCGAGCACCTCCACAGATGTCTTAAGCTTTGACGCCAGTGAGATGCAGAAACTTCCCGTAATTCCGTCTGGATCAGGCGCGGTGGAACGTAAATCCTTCATAGGCAGCTAAAGGGGTCAGACCCCTTTAACTCCCACACGTCCCGTTCGCGCAAGGTTATTCGTCGAAGCCTTGCTAAGCCCGTCTAATTTTCCGTCGGCGTGCGATCCAGCTTGTCGATAACCAGGATCTCCGCCGCTTGCCGCCGCCGATCGAGCTTAAGGCCGAGTTGGTTTTGGACCGCGTCAAACATCGTGGGGCCCGGGCTGCCGCTATTCGCTTCTCCGTTGGTAATCCATTCGAGCTTGAAATCGTACACGCCTTTTAAGCCGCTGGAATCGATCACCGGTCCGTCGCGGAAGTAGCCGGGAGCGAGGGCTTGCACTTGTTGGGCGATATCGGCGGATGTCATTCGGCTGCAGACGGCGGCCAGCGTGGCCCCTTCGCGTTCGGCAAACGATCGAATGCAGCGAGCTTCACCCGTCGTGCCTTCGGGAGACTCCTTCATCTTCGGCCCACCTTTGGCGACCTCGAGCGCGTAGACCTGCATGGTCTTGTTTTCCCGATGAAAGCTGAGATGAAAGCGTTCGGCCAGCAGCGCACCTAGCATCAGAGGCACTTGTTCCCGTGCGGCACCAGTGGGCACCTTCGCGACGATGTCAAAGCGGTCGGCGGGAGCATCCGGGCTGCCGTTCAGAAAGCTTGGGCCCTGGATCTGACGAGCGCCGACACCATAGGCGAGCATGATGAGATCGCGCAGCGTTATCTGAATAAACGTCAGCCTGCGGTCGCCACCGACGTTGAGGCTTGGCGTGACGGCGTTTATGAATCCTTGACCGGGATTCGAAGCGCGGACGCTGGCCACCTCAAATTCGGGGGCCGATTGCGCCTGGAGAGCAGCGGCTGCAGTGGCGATGCTGAGAACTCCTCGTGCAAGTATGGTCATGGGTCCCTCCGCCTGCCAGCGATATTAGTCTTTAAAACGTGTTTCTTGGGCCTCGCGTTCCTCTTTTTTTGCGACGTAACGAACTGCCACGCCGAGGTAAGCAGGTCGCGCAACTCGTCCATGCGGATCTGGGATAGTCTCACAAGGACTGATGGGTAATTCACGTAGTGATCCGTCACGTAGTACGTCTCGGGTGCTTCCGCCAGGAGCGCATCGCGCTGATCGAAATCGATACGGACGACCAGGGAATCCTGCTCGGCCGATTTGTTGATGGCCTTGCACGCCAGGAGGTTTCCGCGCACTTTAAGGGCGAGCGCTCCGTACATCGTGCTCTCCTCAACATCCGGCAGCCCGAGGCCAATCTCGCGAACCACGTCGAAGGTGATCTTCGTCCTGGCCATTACCAGATTCTATCTTGGCGCGACGCGATTTCCCACCGCCTCCGCGACTTGCCGATTCAGGCCGCCTCGCATCCCGCTCCGCGCGGGTATCTTTAAGTCAAGGAATTCGCGCGCTCTTCCACTGGAGAGCCGAATCGGCCAGGCGCCAGCATTCTAGACACTGTGGCGCAAGGCCTGCGTGTCACTGGATGTGGCCGGTACAGTCTCCGGACTCCCGCCGTGGGGAGTAAAACTGCGCGGCACTGGGGCCCCAAAAAGAATGGTGGAGCAGGTTTACTGTCCGGCCGAGGCGATGACCACCGGACGCTTCGCGAAGTAGTTTCCAGCGTCCAGGTTCTTGTAGACATTGCCGGCGACACCCGCGGCCGTCGGACCGCTGACCGCGCTTCCGCCGGTCAGCAGCACCACCACCACCAGGCGCTGGTCGCCCACTTCCGTGAACGAACCGAACCAGCCCAGGTGCGTCGGCGTGCGCGTATCGGTGCACGTCCCGGTCTTGCCGTAAATGGGCTCGTTGGGATCGAAGCCAATGCGCCGGGCCGTTCCATATTCCACGGCTCCCATCATGCCCGGCTTGATTTCGGGAATCAGGTAGTCGATATCCAGGCGGCGCTTCACCTGCGGAATCATCTCGCCGGCCTGCTGCTGGTTCTTTGGATACTGCAGGTAGTACAGCGTCCCGCCGTTGGCCACCGCGCCCATGAGTCCGGCCATCTCCAGCGGCGTGATGGTGATCCCATCGCCGAAGCTGGTCATCATGCCCATGCCGCTCTTGGGCGTCTCGGAAGGCAGGATGCCGGGTTGCTCCTGTTCGATATCCAGGCTGGCTTTCTCACCCAAGCCGAACAAGCGCGCGTAGTAGCTCATGCGCTCGAAGCCCAGCTTCTCGCCCAGGCTGGCGAAGTACTGATTGTTGGATTTGGCCAGAGCTTCGGTCATGGCCACCTTGGTGTTCCCGTAAATGCGGATTTTGGTGAGGCGATCGATCACCGTCTCGCTCAGCGCGGCTAGCGCCACCGGAACTTTGATGGTGGAACAAGGCTGGAATCCGCTCTTATAAGCCAGCTTCTGATTGACGATGGTCAGGATTCGCCCCGAATCTGCATCGGCCACGACCACCGAGCCGTTCAGCCGGCCTAACGCACCCACCGCTGCGTTGCGTGCGACGAGATCATCCCCTTCCACAAGATCGCCCTCGGTGGATAGTGCATAATTCGGCGCACTCCACCGGCTCCGGCTGACCGACGAAGATCTCCGGACCGTTCTCTTCACCGCAGCGGAAGTGGTCGGCTTGGCCGCGAAAGCCGTCGCCTTGGCAGGCACGGTTTTCCGGGCTCCGGTGGCTTTCTTGGAGCTCTTGCTGGCGGTTTTCTTAGTGGATTGCTTGGGGGATGTTGTGGCTCCCTGCAGCAGGGTGGCAGCCGCAGCGGCCAGTACAGTCAGGGATCGGATGATGGCCTGGCGATTAAGGTGCAAGCTCACTCTCTCTTACATTAGATTTCGGTTGGACGCTGAAACACACATTCTGCATCATGTTACGTCTCGGGGTCAAGTTAAACCTCACTCTGGCTCTATCGTCAGCCCGGGCCCTGGCCTTGAGCCGGGCCTCGCGAAAGTCCGTAAGGCTAAAGGCGCTTAAGGCCTTAAGGGCAAAGGAATGATACGCTAGGACCTTGGCTGCCAGCACCCAGCTTAGCCCGCGCGAACTGGTCATCCGTGATCTGGATGGCAAAACCGTGACCATTGCCCTGGATCACGACCGCATCACGCTCGGGCGCTCCAGCGCGAACGAACTGTGTTACCCGGACGATATCGGTCTTTCGCGCCAGCACCTGGCCCTGGCCGGCCGCAACGGCCAATGGACCGTGGAGGATCTGGGCAGCAAGAACGGCACGCTGCTGAACGGCATCCGCATCGAAAAACCGATGCCGTTTCTGCCGGGCGATCGTGTTTCGGCCGGGCACCTGACCATCGAATTCGCCGGCCCTGGCCCAGCCTCCCAAAACACCGTCATGTTCGTGGATGAAGGGGAGCAATTCTCGCGAAGCGCCACCACCGTGGTCGCCAGCCTCGACGGTGTCCTGGGTCCGCAGGTCGACGATCTCAATAAAACTACCGTGATGCAGGGCAGCCCGCAGATGCGGGCCCTGATCCGCGCCGGACGCGAGCTGGCCGGACACCGTCCTCTGGCGGAACTGTTTCCTCTGATCATGGATTTGTCGGTGGAGGCGGTGATGGCCGGCCGCGGCGTCCTGATGACGCTCGATGGAAAGGATCTGAACGTACAGGCGGCGCGCGGGGAAGGTTTCAAGATCTCCAGCACCGTGCGGGACCGGGTGATCAATGAAAAAGAATCGCTGCTGATCCGGGATGCCCAGCTCGACCAGGCCCTGCGGGAGCACATGAGCATCGTGGAAGGAAAAGTTCGCAGCATGATCGCCGTGCCGCTGCAAACCAACGACCGCGTGATCGGGCTGATCTACGTGGATTCGCCCAACGCCGTACGCGAATTCACGCGCGAAGATCTGAACCTGCTGACGGTGATGGCCAACGTCGCGGCCATCCGCATCGAGCACGCGCGGCTGAACGAAATCGAAGAAGCCGAGCGCGCCATGGCCAAGGACATGCACCAGGCCGCGCTCATCCAGGAACGGTTGCTGGGCACGCCGCCCGTGATGGAAGGCCTGGATATCGGGGCGAAGACGGTCGCCTCGCGCGCCGTGGGCGGCGATTATTACGACTTCATCAAGTATCCGGATGGGCGCGTTGGCATCATGGTCGGCGACGTGGCCGGCAAAGGCATGCCCGCGGCTCTGCTGATGAGCAGCCTGCAGGCCAGGGTCCACGTCGTATTCGAGGAACCGGATGATCTCGCCAAAAAACTGACCCGGCTCAACAAGAGCACTTGCGCCAACTGCCCCGACAACCGCTTCATCACGTTTTTCACTTGTATAGCCGATCCCAAGACCGGCGACGTAGTCTACTCCAACGCCGGGCACAACCCGCCTCTGGTGGTGCGCGCCAAGGGCGGATTCGAAACGCTCGAAGGCGGTGGCGGCATGATTCTGGGAATCCTTCCCATGGCCCAATACCAGGAGGCCCACATCACCTTGGATCCAGGCGACGTCCTGGTCCTGTTCAGCGACGGTGTGACCGAAGAGGCCGATCCCCAGGATAACCAGTTCGGCGAGGAGCGCCTGGCGAACCTGGTGGCCTCGCTCCGTGATCGCCCCGCCGCCGAGATCGTTCAGGAGATCCATCGCGCCGTACGCGAATTCACGCAGGGCGCCCCGGCCGCCGATGATATTACCGTCGTCATCGCCCGACGGCTGTAGAATAGAAGCAGCAGCCCCGAATGCCCGCCCAAGTTGATCTCTCCAAGCTGAGCGTCCGCCAGTTCGCCGAGCGGTTTCGCAGTGAAATGATCCCGCTCAGCAACACGTTCTCCTATTTCTGCGCCTCAGTTCCGTTGAGCGAGGAGGACCTGAAGGAGTACCTGGAAGAACCGGTGGCTGCTCTGCCTCCCGGGGTCGCCGCGGCCTTGCCCAAAATCTCGATTCTCCTGGTTCCCTACCTCGAACGGACCAACGCCAAAGACGGCAGCCGCGCCAAACCTGCCCCGGCGGAATATGTATCGATTGAAAAGCCTTCTCACGGCCGGATTTCCGCCGCTACCCAGCTCAGCCTGGGCGGGGAGACGGTTCTGGCCTTCGCGCTCAAGGATCAGGAAGTCGCGGAGTACCATTACCGCCTTTACCACCTGCTTGCCACCGTACTGGGCGAGCAGTGGACCGAGGCCGTCGAAACCGGTTACAGCCGCATGATGCGGGATGAGCTGAATTCGGACGTGCACGGCGAGGTGGATGAGGCCAGCTGGAGGCTTAAACAGGCCCTCCGGCGTTCCCAGGCGACCATGAGCGCCAAAGCCTTTCGAACCTACGCCCGCCAGTCCTTCATCGATACGCTAACTCTTTACCTGCACGGTATTTGCTGCGATATCGATGTGGATACGGGCCCTCGCCAGCTTCCCAGCCGGTATCTCCGAAAACGCCTGCTGTTGCTCCAGGATCTGTTCCCGCCCCCTCACGGCTACGCGGTGTTCCCGGAACAGCTCGGGTCCTGACTCGGCCCTTTCCGAAAGGTTTACAGGGGCTCGAAGTTTTTTTCATTGCTTCTTCTTAATCCTTGACAAGTTGTGGTATGCTCGTCCATCAACAGGGTTCGCTTTCTTGGGCTTTCGGGGGAGAGAGAGCGGGGATTTTTGAAGCGTGTGCGGGATTGCCGGGTTTACACATCTAAAAGCAGGCCCTGATCCGGACCGGATCTGGGAGATCACAAGATCGCTGATTCATCGCGGGCCCGACCAACAAGGCGTGTGGGAGTCGGGTGAAGTGTCGTTAGGAGCCGTTCGCCTTAAGATCATCGACCTGGAACACGGCGACCAGCCCATGGCCAGCGACGATGGCGACACCATACTGGTCTTCAACGGCGAGCTCTATAACCATATGGAGCTGCGCGCTGAGCTGGAGCAGGCGGGTCACCGGTTCCACTCGCGATGCGACACCGAGACCGTCCTGCACGCATTTCTGGAATGGGACATCGCTGCGTTCCAGCGCTTTCGGGGGATGTTCGCGGCAGCCTTCTGGACGCAATCGAAAAAGCGGCTGGTTCTGGTGCGCGATCACATGGGGATCAAGCCGCTGTACTTCGCCCGCCGCCGGCAAAATATCTATTTCGGCTCGGAGCTGAAGGCCATCCTGCTCCATCCGGAAATCGACCGGTCGATGGACCTGGCGGGTTTGACGGATTACCTCTCGCTCAATTACGTCCCGGGACCCCGGACGCTGGTGGAGGGAGTCGAAAAGGTTCCGCCGGGCACGTGGCTGGAATGGCGCGCGGGTACGGTCACCACGGGCGAATATTGGCGGCTGCGGTTCGATCCCGATCCCAAGAGAGACTTGGCCTCAGCCAAGGAGGAATTAGACGGACTGTTGCGCTCCGCCGTCCGCGAGCAACTGGTTTCCGATGTTCCTTTGGGAGTGTGGAGCAGTGGCGGCCTGGATTCCTCCACGATATTGCACTACGCCAACGAGACGGCAGGTGGACGTCTGAAGACCTTCTCGGTGTCCTTCGAGGGGCGCTCGTTTGACGAAAGCCGCTACTTTCGGGAAATCGCGCAGGCCTACGGAACGGACCACTATGAATTCGACTTGAATCCGGAAACCGATCTCGCTTCCGTGATCGAGGACATCCCGTATTATTCCGATGAACCGAGCGCGGATGCCGGCGCTCTGCCGGTTTGGTTCCTTTCCAAGATGTGCCGGCGCCACGTCACAGTGGCCCTTTCAGGCGACGGGGCCGACGAATTGTTCGGCGGCTATAAAACTTATTTGGCGGATCGCTATTCCCAACGCCTGCGCCATCTGCCGCCGGGTGTTCTGCGATTTGGGGAAAGAACCTCACGGCTGCTACCGGTTTCCGATGAGAAGATCGGTCTGGACTACAAGCTCACCCGCCTGCTGCAGGGATCTCTGCTCGATCCCGTGGAGGCTCACTTCTTCTGGAACGGCACTTTTTCGCGCGGCCAGCAACGGAATTTGCGAAACGGCTGGAACGTTCCCGCCGGCCTGGCGGGCACCGGGTACCGGGGGCGCGCCGCCACTGGCTTGAGCCGTTTCCTGTGCATGGATCAGCTTTGTTACCTGCCCGACGACATCCTGGCCAAGGTCGACCGCATGAGCATGGCTCATTCTCTCGAGGTGCGGCCGCCGTTCCTCGATCATCGGATCGTCGAGTTCGCCTCCCGCCTTCCGGAGAATCTGAAAATCCGGGGCGGAAACCTGAAGTTCGTATTGCGCGAACTCATGAAAGATCGTCTGCCGCGAGCCGTGGTGAGACGCGGCAAGGAAGGCTTCGACATCCCGGCTCATCACTGGTTCCGGACGATTCTGCGGCCTTTGCTTCTCGACACGCTGAACGAGCGCAGCGTCCGGGAATCCGGTATTCTATCGTGGCCCGCCGTGGATGCAGTTATTCGCGCACACCTGGATCGCCGTGCTAATCTCGGGTATCACTTATGGGGACTCGTGGTTCTGTTCCTCTGGATGAAACACTGGGGAATCACGGCTCCGTCTCGCGCGGAGGAACATCCAGCGATTCAGGTGGGTCTGCGTACCTCGGCCTAACCGTTTTCTTAGTCGCAGCCATCGTTTTCCTGGGCTGCATCGCCAGTCCGCCGTCGCTCATGGACGACGTGGACGCGGTCCAGGCGCAAATCTCCCGCAACATGCTCGATTCCGGCGACTGGGTGACCGCCCGCCTGGACGGAATCGCATACCTCGAAAAATCTCCGCTCAAGTACTGGATGATCGCGCTCGCATTCAAGGCCTTTGGCGTCCACGACTGGGTAGCGCGTCTGCCCGTTGCGCTTTCGGCCGTTCTGTTGTGCTGGCTGACGTATCGCGCCGGTACGTGGGCGTTTTCACGCCGTGCGGGAATGTATGCGGGCCTCACGCTGGCCACCTGCGTGGGACTTTTTCTGTTCACGCGCATCCAGATTCCCGACGTCACGATTACGGCGACCATCGCCCTGGCTCTGTGGGCGTTTCTGCGCGCGCTTGATCCCGATGAAGCCCAGCCAGGTTTATGGAGCGCCGTCATGGCGGCGGCGATCGGAACGGGATTGCTGCTGAAGGGATTGATCGCCGCCTTGTTCCCTATCGCGGCCATGCTTCTGTTCCTTGCCTTCACCGGGGAATGGGGTTCGCGTCAGGCATGGCGGAAATTGCACGTATTCCGCGGAATTCTTTTGGCCCTCGCGATCGCCGCGCCGTGGCACATCCTGGCAACATTGCGAAATCCGCCGTACTTCGATTTCACGATGCACAGCGGACCCGGACAGTATCGCGGCTTCTTCTGGTTTTACTTCTTCAATGAACATTTGCTGCGCTTTTTGAATTTACGTTTTCCGCGCGACTACAACACCGTTCCCCGCTTGTACTTCTGGCTGTTCCACCTGCTGTGGCTGTTTCCCTGGAGCGTGTACCTGCCGGCGGCCGTCAAGCTGAATTATCGTAACGTGGACCGCGCATCTCTCCTGGACCGAGCCTCCAGGATGCGACTGCTGTGCCTGTGTTGGGCCGGATTCCTGCTGGTGTTCTTCACGTTCTCGTCCACGCAGGAATACTATTCGATGCCGTGCTACCCGGCGCTGGCACTGCTCATTGGAAGCGCGCTGACCGAGGATCGCGCCTCGGCATGGATCCGCAAGGGGCATATTGCTCTGGGCGTGATCGCGACGCTGGCGCTGGCCGCAATCGGCTTTATCCTTTCGCAGGTGTGGAACCTACCCGCGCCGGGCGATATCTCCCGCGCCCTCATACAGCATCCTGAAGCGTATACGCTCTCGCTCGGACACATGGGCGATCTGACGCTGGCGTCGTTCGCTTACCTGCGAACTCCCCTGCTGCTGGCGGGTCTCGGATTCCTGATCGGAGCGATTTCCGCATTCCGAGAAAAAATGTCAGGCAAGGTTTTGGGCGCAGTGATCATGATGATTCTGTTCATCCACGCGGCGCGCCTTGCGCTGGTCGCCTTCGATCCTTACCTCGCTTCCAGGCCGTTGGCGGAAGCGCTCAATCGTGCGCCACGCGGCACACTGATTCTCGATAATCAGTACTACACATTTTCCTCGGTCGTGTTCTATGCCGAGGCGTATCGGGGGCAACACGTGCTGTTGCTGAACGGCCGCGTCAATAATCTGGAATACGGTTCGAATGCTCCAGACGCTCCCCGCGACGTGTTCATCGACGACGCGGGATTTCGCGACCGTTGGCTCTCGCAGGATCTCTACTATATCTGCGTGGAGTCCCCTCAAGTGGAACGCCTCGAGAAGCTCGTGAGCCGCGAAGCGCTTCATCCCGTAATTGAGAGCGGCGGGAAATTTGTGTTCCGCAACCGCGGCTAGCCGTGAGGATAACCATCGATGCGACATCGGCTCTGGTCCGCAGTGCGGGCGTCAAGAGCTACATCTATCACTGGCTGCGCAGTCTTCGCCGGCAGGCGGCCGCAAGCGACGAAATCCGGGCATTTCCTCTGCTAGGTGACTGGTCCCACTTGGACCACGAACATTCGGTGCTGCCACTCGCGCCGACTATTCTTCGCCTCGGTGTACTGCATGCCGCGAACGTTTTCGGTCCTCCTGTTTTGGACCTGCTGCTGCGCGGAACCGACGTTTTTCATGCGGGTAATTTGGTCCGTCAGGCGCCAAGTCGTTCGCGTCTAACCGCGACCATCCATGACCTTACGTCCTGGATCATGCCGGAGGTTCACCGGCAATCGACGTTGCGCGCCGACGAGAATTTCGCGGAACGCATTCTCAAACGCGCAGACGGGTTGATCGCGGTCTCCGAGAACACACGTCAAGATGCGATTCGCATGCTGGGGATCGACCCCAAGCGAATTCGCACCATCCATTCCGGCGTCGCCGAAGAGTATTTCGATGCCCGGCCCCGGCCGCCGGCTAAACCTTATGTCCTGTTCGTGGGGACAGTCGAGCCTCGCAAGAATCTGAACACGCTACTCGACGCCTGGAAGTCGATGAAACCCGACGTCCGCGAGCATTTCGATCTGGTGATCGCCGGACCCGAAGGCTGGAATTCCTCTGGCACCGTGGCGCGCGTTCGTCAGGAAGCTGACTATTTAGGCTACGTTCCGGAAGCGGACATGCCGGGGCTGGTGGCAGGCGCGTCGCTATTCATCTATCCCTCCCTTTACGAAGGATTTGGATTCCCGGTGGTCCAGGCCATGGCCGCCAACGTCCCGGTGCTCACTTCGCGGATCTCGTGCCTGCCGGAAATCACCGGCGACGCCGCGGCGTTCGTCGATCCACGCAGTCCCTCTGGAATGGCGGCTCAGTTGACCCGGTTGCTGGAATCTCCCGAGGAGCGGGCGCTTCTCGCGAAATTGGGTCGGGCGCAGGCCGAACGCTATCGCTGGGAACGCTGCGCGAAGGAATCGCTCGAATTCTTCCGGGAAATTGCAGGGTGATTACTTGGCCGGCGACCCGACCCCGAAGTCCCATACCTGCCAGTTGAGCGCGCCGTCGCTATATTGCACGAGGGCGTATTCACCAGGCTCCAGCGGCTGCTCCGGCCAGATCTTATAGGTTCTTTCGGCCACCTGCTTCTTGAACGTCGCCACCAGCTTCAGATCTTCGAGAACTTCGTTCGTCACCGGCAGGATGCTGATGGTTTCAAGCAAACGCGCATTCTTCTTCTTCGCGAGCTTGATGATTCCGAACCGCTCATCGTCCGACAACCGGAAGTAGAACTCAGGTTTGTTTCCGGAGGCACGGTAAGCCGCCGTTTCTCCCTTGATTTCCACGGTGCTCTTGCCGGGCACGATCGGGATCGGCGACAGAACCTTCAGAACGATTCGGCCTTTGTTGGAATTGACTGCGACTTCGGCGAGTTGTAGCGCCTGGATCTTCTGCCCATCGGCGTAGTAAACCCCGGGCTCGACCGGTACGCGAGCGGCTTCCTGACGCTCGGCGCGAATCGCTTTATCCTCGACGTCCTGCTCCTTGGCTTCGGCTTCGACCGCTGCCTGGCGCTCGGCCGCGTCCTTCTTGGTGCGGTCCAGATCCACCAGCTCCAGCGGGATTTCTTCCCAATCGCCGCGCTCCGTGCTGAAGTAACGGACGCGATCGGCGAGGACTTGATATTCGCGAACCAGCTGGTAATCGCCGTCCTTGAGATAGAGGCGGCCGGTGGCGCCGAAGGCAGCCACAGCCAAGGCAATCAGAATGGCAAAACGGAGCAGCATACCGCTCTGCCTTTATTATGGATGAATTGCATATGGGAGACTCGTGCGGATAGGGTTACACACCTCGATCGCGGGCTCATTGGAACGATCCGCGCTCAAAGCGGCCGAGCTGGGCGCGAACACCTTCCAGATTTTCTCGTCGAGCCCGCGCCAGTGGAAGGCATCGGCGCCGAGCTTGCCCGCCATCCGCCTGCTCAATCAGGCCCGCGAGAAACATGACCTGTATCCGCTGGCGATTCACGACAACTACCTGATCAATCTCGCTTCGGCGCACGAAAAAATCCGGAAGCTCTCGATCGAGGCGTTTCGAGGCGAGCTGGAGCGCGCCGTGGCCATCGGCGCCGAGTATCTGATCGCGCATCCCGGGAATTACAAGGGCCACACCGTCGAGCAAGGGATCCTGCATTTTCTCGAAGGCGTCGGAGAGGCCGCCCGCGGGATCAAGCTCGGGAGCCTGATGCTGCTGATCGAGAACACCGTGGGCGCGGGCGCGCAGCTCGGCGGCCGCCTCGAGGAGCTGCACGTGATGCGTGAATTCGCGCCCAAGATGACCGACGTGCCCATCGGATTTTGCCTGGATACCTGCCACCTGCTGGCATCCGGGTTCGATATCGCCAATGCCGCCGGGCTGCGCCACCTAGTTGCTGAAGCGGATCGCCTGCTGGGCCTCGATAATGTGCGCGTGATTCACGCCAACGATTCCAAGGGCGCGCTGGGATCGCACCTCGACCGGCATCAGAATATCGGCAACGGGTATATTGGATTAGACGGGTTTCGCCGCATCCTGCATCATCCGCGACTACGTTCCAAGGCTTTTATTCTGGAAACACCGATGGACGACGGCTGGGACAAGAAAGATCTCGACACGCTTAGAACACTATGGAAGAAATCGCGCCCGACATCCAGCGGGACCCAACGCGCTACGACCACAACCAGATCGAGCTGAAGTGGCACGAGCGCTGGAATAACGACTCGAACCTGTACAAAGCCGCCGCCGATTCCACGCGGCCGAAATACTACGTGCTCGAAATGTTGCCCTACCCGAGCGGCAGCCTGCACATCGGGCATCTGCGCAATTACGCCATCGGCGATGCGCTGGCTCGCTACATGTGGATGAAGGGCTATAACGTCCTCCACCCGATGGGCTGGGATGCATTTGGATTACCAGCGGAGAATGCGGCAATTAAGAACAATCGGCATCCTCACGAATGGACGCTCGCCAACATCGCCGAGATGAAGCGGCAGCATCGCCGCATGGGCTTCAGCTACGACTGGGATCTGGAAATCACCACGTGCGAGCCCGAGTATTATCGCTGGAATCAGTGGTTCTTCCTAAAGATGCTGGAGCGCGGCCTGGCCTATCGCAAGAACGCTCTGGTGAACTGGTGCCCGGAATGCGGCACCGTGCTCGCGAATGAGCAGGTGGTTGACGGCTGCTGCTGGCGGCACGAAACGACTCAAGTCGAGCAGCGGTCGCTGGAGCAGTGGTTTCTGAAGATCACGGCGTACGCTGATGAATTGTTGCGCGCCATCAACGAAAAACTTGAAGGCCACTGGCCGGATCGCGTGCTTTCGATGCAGCGCAACTGGATCGGGCGGTCGGAAGGCTCCGAGATCGATTTCAAGCTGGAGAAGACCGGCGAGCCCATTCGTGTGTTCACCACGCGCGTCGACACCATCTATGGTGCGACTTGCGTGATCCTGGCGCCGGAGCATCCCCTGGCTGCTTCCTTGCTCGATGAGACTGGACGCGCTCGCGCCAAGCAGATGATCGACAGCCGGGCATCCAAGGGTCCGGGCGATATCGATAAGGACGGCCACTTCACCGGGCACTACGCCGTGAATCCGTACAGCGGCGAAAAGGTTCCCATCTGGATCGGTAACTTCGTGCTGATGGGCTATGGCACGGGCGCGATCATGGCGGTCCCGGCGCACGACGAGCGCGACTTCGAGTTCTGTACGACGTACGGCATTCCGATTCGCCCGGTGATCAGCCCGGTGGGTGGTCTGCTCGATGAGCATCCGAAAATAGCGTTCACTGAGGACGGCCTTGTTCAGCGATCCGGCGAGTTTTCGGGCCTGCCGAGCGGCGAAGCGCGTGCGCGCATGAATCAGAAAGCGGAGCGTGAAGGGTTCGGCAAGGCCGCCGTCACCTATCGCATCAAGGACTGGGGTATTTCGCGCCAGCGATACTGGGGCACTCCGATCCCGGTGATTCATTGCCCCAAGGACGGCGTGGTTCCTGTGCCTGAAACAGATCTGCCGGTGATCCTGCCGGTGGACGTAAAGCTCACCGGCAAGGGACGCTCGCCGCTCGCCGATGTGGCCTCGTTCGTGAACGTGAAGTGTCCCAAGTGCGGGGGTGACGCCCGGCGCGAGTCCGACACCATGGACACGTTCGTCGATTCGTCCTGGTATTTCTACCGCTACTGCGATCCGAAGAATTCGCAGGCTCCGTTCGATTCCAAGAAGATCGCGTATTGGTTTCCGATCGATCAGTACATCGGCGGCGTGGAGCACGCGATTCTTCACCTGATTTATTCCAGGTTCTTCACCAAAGTGATGCGCGACATCGGCGTGATCCAGAACGACGAGCCCGCGGCGCGCCTGTTCACCCAGGGCATGGTGATCAAGGACGGCGCGAAGATGTCCAAGAACAAAGGGAATGTCGTTAGTGCCGATGAAATGATCGAGCGTTTCGGCGCGGACACAGGCCGCGTGTTTGAGCTGTTCGCCGCGCCTCCTGAAAAGGACATGGACTGGACCGATGCGGGCGCGGAAGGATCGTACCGCTTCCTGGGCCGCGTGTTTCGCTTCGTGGTTCGCAATGTGGGCCGGCGTCCCGAAGGGGATCCTGCCGCCGACCGACGCGCGTTGCGCAAGCTCCACCAGACCATCCGCAAGGTCACCGAGGATTTCGACAATCGCTGGCACTTCAACACGTCGATCGCCGCACTGATGGAGCTGATCAATACCCTGTATGACGAAGAAGCTGGGTTGTCGGCCGCCGCGCTCGATCAGATCTTGCCATCGCTCTCTCTGCTGTTAGGTCCGTTTGCGCCGTATCTCGCCGAGGAACTATGGGAGCAGCTCGGCCGGAAAGGTCCGGTATTCCGGCAGCCCTGGCCGGCTTATGACGAACAGCTCGCCAAGGAAGATGCCGCCGACGTCGTGCTGCAAGTCAACGGCAAAGTGCGCGGGCGCTTGTCGGTTGCGTTCGGCACATCCGAAGACGAGCTGAAGAAGCTCGCACTGGCGGATCCCAAAGTCCAGCCCTTTCTCGAAGGGAAGCAGGTGGTAAAGGTGATCGTGGTGCCGGACAAGCTGGTGAATATCGTCGTCAAGTAAGGATTCAAGGCCGTCCGGAGCGTGGCGTTGTATAATGGGATTACAAGCCGGATCCTAAGTTCGCTTGATCCGCAAATCCCTAGGTAATCAGCTTCTATCTTGATCTCTGTAAACGACCTCACCATGCGCTTCGGCGCCCGCATTCTGTTTGAAGACGTAACCACCACGTTCCAGCAGGGACGGCGATATGCCATCACCGGCCCCAACGGCTCGGGCAAATCGACCTTCATGAAAATCCTGACCGGTGAAATAGAACCCTCAAAGGGTTCCGTAACCCGGCCGAAGAAGATCGGGCTTTTGCGCCAGGATCAGTTCGCCTTCGACGCCTACCGCGTTCTGGACACGGTGATCATGGGGAACGCGCCTCTGTGGGACGCTTTGCAGGAGCGGGAAATATTCTACGCGAAGCCCGACCTGACTGATGAGGACGGGATGCGGCTGGGCGAGCTGGAGGGAATCGTTGGCGATCAAGGTGGCTACACGGCGGAAGCCGATGCTGCCACCTTACTCCAGGGCCTGGACATTCCCGAGCCGCTGCATGAGCGCAAGATGTCGGAGCTGCAAAGCGGCCAGAAAATGCGCGTGCTCCTGGCGCAGGCTCTCTTCGGCAACGCGGAAGTGCTGCTCCTGGACGAGCCCACCAACAACCTGGATCTCGAGTCGGTCCATTGGCTCCAACGATACCTGCTGGCCTACAACGGTTGCCTGCTGGTCATTTCTCACGATCGTCATTTCCTGAACGAAGTCTGTACGCACACCGCCGACATCGACTACGAAAGCATCATCACCTATACCGGCGGCTATGACGAGATGGTGCTGCAGAAGACGCAGATCCGCTCGCGCATCGAAGCCGGCAACGCCCAGCGCGAAAAGAAGATCGCCCAGTTGAACGAGTTCATCCAAAGGTTCTCGGCCGGAACCAGATCCGCGCAGACCACCTCACGCAAGAAGGAAGTCGAACGGCTGCAGACCGCCGAGCTGGCGCGGTCGAACATCCAACGTCCCTTTATTAAGTTTGAGAACGCCCGTCCTTCGGGGCGGCATCCTCTGGAAATTAAGGGACTGTCAAAGTCCTACGACGGGCTGCAGGTGATCCGGAACTTCAGCGCATCGATCGCTCGTGGCGAAAAGATCGCGCTCCTGGGGCGCAACGGAGCGGGGAAAACGACGATGCTCAAGTCATTGCTTCGCAACGCGACAGGCTACGTCGATGCGCCGGATCGCGAATTTCCAGTGGACGGCGGGGTGGTCACCTGGGGTCATGAAGTTTCCGTGGGATATTTCTCACAGGATCACAAAGAGTCCATCCAGCCAGGTTCCACGATTATCGAGTGGCTGCACGGGTTCAATGAGATGGCATCCCAGCAAGAGTTGCGTGGCTTGCTTGGGCAGATGTTGTTCAGCGGAGACGACGCCACCAAGCGCACGGAAGTTCTTTCGGGCGGAGAAGCAGCGCGTATCATTTTCTGCCGCTTGATGCTCCAGAAGCCGAACTTCCTGATGCTGGACGAGCCTACCAACCACTTGGATCTGGAGTCGATCAACGCCCTGAACATCGCCCTGCAGAAGTACGACGGTACCGTCCTGCTGGTCACGCACGACCACGATCTGGTGGATGAAGTGGCCACTCGCATCTGGTCCTTCGACAACCACGAAATAGAGGACTTCAAGGGCCCGTACGCGGACTTTTTAACTGAGAAGGAAGCAACCACGGCGTAGAGTCCGCCGTGCTACGGTAAAACCATGGCCGCCCGGACGTTGATCTCCGTGGAGGAGTATCTCAGGACCAGTTACCGCCCTGACTGCGACTACGTCGACGGGGAGGTCCTCGAAAGAAACGTGGGCGAAACGGATCATAGCTGGTTGCAAACGATGGTCAGCGCCTACCTGGTGGCGCGGCGCGCTCAGTGGGGGATTACTGTGCTGGTAGAGCAGCGCGTTCAAGTAACCTCGACTCGTTTTCGCGTCCCCGATATCTGCGTGGTCCAGGGACCTAAGCCGGCCGAGCAGGTCTTGACCAGACCGCCCTTCATCTGCATCGAAGTCCTCTCGCCCGAGGACCGCTGGCCGCGCATCCAGCAACGCATCGACGACTACCTCACCATGGGCGTACCTTACGTGTGGGTACTGGACCCCACCTCTAAGACGGCCTACTCGGCCACTCCCAAAGAGCGAACTCGGCAAGTTACCACGGGCGTCCTCAGGACTCAGAACCCTTCTGTCGACGTTCCTCTTGGCGAAATCTTCACCTAGAACCGCAGGATCAGAATTTCGACCCTGTAGAATGGAAGCAGGGTGTCTACTGTAATCCAGGCCGTCGACCTGTCTAAGGTCTACCGATCCGGCGAGTCCGAACTGGTCATATTTGACGGCCTCAACCTGGAAGTCGCTCAGGGCGAGCAGGTGGCGCTAGTGGGCGAGTCGGGCGCGGGCAAGAGTACATTACTACATTTGCTCGGAGGTCTGGACACACCAACGAAGGGTGCGATATACTTCGGGCAGAACAACATATGCCGGCTTCCGGCGGATGAACTGGCGAAGTTCCGCAACCGGGAATTGGGTTTTGTCTGGCAGATTCAGTCTCTTCTGGCCGAATTCACAGCCGTGGAGAACGTGATGATGCCGCTGCTGATACGGGGTCTGGCCAGAGAAGAAGCGGAACCAATCGCGTTAGCGAGGTTGAATGAAGTGGGCTTACGAAACCGCGCTGAGCATCGTGCGGGTGAGCTATCGGGTGGGGAACAGCAGCGAGTCGTGCTGGCCCGCGCGCTGGTCGGCGATCCCCGTGTCCTCTTGGCTGACGAACCCACGGGCAATCTCGATTTCCGGACCGGCGAGATGATCATGGACCTGCTCCAGGATCTGCATCGGTCCCGGCAGTTGACCTCCCTGCACGTCACGCACAATTTGAATTTCGCGCGCCGCGCGGACCGGACGCTCACTCTGGAACGCGGCCACTTAACTTCTTCCTCGTTGGAGCAAGGCAGAAACTATGTTTGAACGTTATACCGAAAAAGCCCGGCGCGTCATCTTCTTCGCCCGTTACGAGGCCAGCCAGTTCGGCAGTCCCTGTATCGAGACCGAGCATCTGCTGCTGGGGCTGCTGCGGGAAGACAAAGTTCTCACCAATCGGTTCTTGCGCTCCAGCGCGGCCGTGGAATCGATTCGCAAGCAGATCGAAGCACAGACCACCATGCGGGACAAGGTGTCGACTTCCGTCGATCTTCCTCTCAGCCATGAATGCAAGCGTGTGCTTGCCTATGGCGCGGAGGAAGCCGAACGGCTCAACCACAAGCACATCGGAACGGAGCATCTCCTTCTCGGGCTCCTGCGCGAAGAGAAATCTTTCGCGGCGGATATTTTGCACGAGCGCGGCCTGCGTCTGACGCAGGTTCGCGAAGAGATCGCCCGGTCGAGCTCGGAGAAAATGTCATCCAATCGCCCCAAGGAAAGCTCTTTACTGAGCGAATTCAGCCGCGACCTGACCCAGGCCGCGATGGACGGTTTGCTCGATCCTCTGGTCGGCCGCGACTACGAGCTCGAGCGCGTGACGCAGATCCTGTGCCGCCGCACCAAGAATAATCCGGTGTTGATCGGCGAGCCGGGCGTGGGCAAGACCGCCATCGTCGAGGGGCTGGCCCAGCGGATCGCCGACGGCGATGTCCCGTCGTTCTTGTCGGATAAGCGGATCCTTGCCTTGGATCTTTCGCTCATTGTCGCTGGCACCAAATACCGCGGGCAGTTCGAAGAACGTTTGAAGACCATCATGAAGGAGCTGATGGAGCATCAAAATGCCATCATCTTCATCGATGAGCTGCACACCCTGGTCGGCGCCGGGTCGGCGGAAGGATCGCTCGACGCGGCAAATATTCTGAAACCTGCGCTGTCCCGCGGTGAAATCCAGTGCATCGGCGCGACCACGCCCGCCGAGTACCGCAAATCCATCGAAAAAGACCGCTCGCTCGAGCGCCGCTTCCAGGCCGTGAAGGTTCCTCCTCCCAATGAAGAGGACGCCACGCGGATCCTGTTCGGCATCAAGGAACGCTACGAAAAGTTCCACGCAGTGGCCTATACCGACGAAGCCATCGAGAACGCCGTCCATGCCTCCACGCGGTTTATCCCGGACCGGTTCCTGCCGGACAAGGCCATTGATCTGATTGACGAAGCCGGTGCGCGCGTCAAACTGCGCCAGACCACGCTTCCCGGAGAAGTCGCCGACATTCAGAAGAGCATCAAGTTCATCGTGCACCGCATGGAGAACGCCATCGCGAATCACGAATTTGAAAAGGCCCGCTTCTACTCCGACGAGGAGCGCAAGAAGCGCGAAGACCTGCGCGTGCTGCGCGAAAAGTACAACCTGGACGACACCTCCACGGGTGTGGTGACCAAGGACGATATCGACGACGTGGTCGCCCGGTGGACCGGCATCCCCATGACCGCGATCCGGGAGGAGGAAGTCTCCAAGCTCCTTCGGATTGAGCAGGAGTTGCATACCCGCATCATCAGCCAGGAAAAAGCCATCTCGGCGTTGTCGCGGGCCATTCGCCGGTCACGCGCCGGACTGAAATCGCCCAAGCGGCCTGCCGGATCGTTCCTGTTCCTGGGACCCACCGGCGTCGGCAAAACCGAAGTCGCGCGCGCTCTGGCCGAGTTCCTGTTTGGAAGCGAAAAGTCGCTCATCCGCTTTGACATGTCGGAGTTCATGGAGAAGCACTCGGTTTCGAAGCTGATCGGCTCGCCTCCTGGATACGTGGGCTATGAAGAGGGCGGACAGCTGACCGAGCGCGTCAAGCGGGCTCCGTACTCTATCATCCTGCTGGACGAAATCGAGAAGGCGCATCCGGATGTCTACAACATCCTGCTGCAGGTGTTTGAAGACGGCCAGTTGACCGACGGGCTCGGCAACACGGTGGACTTCAAGAACACCATCATCATCATGACTTCGAACCTGGGCGCGCGCTTCCTCGACAAGCGCAGCCCCATGGGCTTCTCCGCGCCGGGCAGCGGCGTGCCGGCCAAGGTGGAAGATCAGGTGATGAGCGAAGTGAAGAAGGCGTTCAATCCGGAATTTCTGAACCGCCTGGATGAAACCATCCTGTTCACGTCGCTTACCGACGAAGATCTGCTCAAGATCATGCACCTCCTGGCCGACCAGCTCAATAAAAACCTGGTCGCCAAGCAAATCAAGCTGCGCCTCAACGACTACGCGGCGAAATACATCATCGACAAGACGCTGACGGACCGCAGCTATGGCGCTCGTCCTTTGCGCCGCGCCCTGCAGAAGTACATCGAGGACCCGCTCAGCGAAGCGCTGAT
>JAIQFI010000054.1 GCA_020073345.1 Terriglobia bacterium | reverse complement strand
AAGGTGTTGATAAGACGCGCGCCGGTAGTCCGGCAGCACGCGCAAGCGCCCGATGGCGCGGTGATCGTTGGTTTGAATACGCCGGTGCAGAATCTCGGCGCGGGTTTTCAATTCGCGAATGGCATCCATAGTTGTGTCTCCTGTTTGCCAATTCCCGCTCCGGTTGGCTATAGACTCAACATCTTGATGCTGCTGCGATCCAGGACTGTTTCAGGGTGAAGGCTTCTTGCGGCGGGCAGGCGCCCCTGGGCACCTAACGCCAGTCTATCAGGTCAGTGTTTCCAGCCGAACACCCGGTCAAGACTGATAGGACCAGCTCCCGCGGAGCACAGCCACAGATAGGTGAAGCAGTACAGGACCGTGATCTCGCCTTGGTTCAGCAACGGCCAGAAGCTAATCCAAATGTGCACCCTGAAATACGCCACCGCCATCTGCCCGCACAGGATGAACGCGGTGGGCCGGGTAAAAAGACCCAGGATAATCAGCGCTCCGCCAAACGTTTCAAGCACTCCCGCCGCGCCCATCATCGAGGCCAGCTCGGCCTTCTGGCCGCCCAGCCCACCGAGCGCGCCGAAGAATTTCTGGTAGCCGTGCAGCGAAAACGTGAACCCAACAATGATCCGGAGAAGTGAGCGCAGGTACGGTTCGTATGAGGAAGCGGTGCTTGAGAGGCTCATCCGTGCAACGATATCACTTTTCAGCGATGGCGGGCGCCGGCGCGAGTACCGCGTCCGCCATGGCTCGTTTCAGCGCGGGGAGACCCTCGCCGGTCACGCTCGAAATCTTGAAGAACGGAAGACCGCGCTCGCGAGCTAGCTTTTCGAGCGATGCAACACGCTCCAAATCCTGAGCCGCATCGATCTTAGTGGCGACCACCATCATCGGCTTGTGCGCCAGATCCTCGGAGAAGCTGGCGAGCTCGGCCATCACCACTTCAAAATCTTGCACCGGATCGCGGCCAGTGGCCTCGGAAACATCCACCAGGTGGGCCAGGAGACGTGTGCGTTCGACGTGGCGCAGGAACTGGATGCCCAGGCCGTGGCCGGTATGCGCGCCCTCGATCAAGCCAGGAATATCGGCGACGACAAAGGTTCGATGGTTGCCGTCATCGGCCGTCACGACGCCCAGGTGCGGCTCGAGCGTGGTGAAGGGGTAATCGGCGATCTTGGGTTTCGCGGCCGAAATGCGCGAAATCAGGGTTGACTTGCCGGCGTTGGGGAAACCGACCAGCCCGACATCGGCCAGCAGTTTCAGCTCAAGGCGAAGTTTGCGTTCTTCGCCGGGACTCCCGTCCTCGTGCTCCGTAGGAGCCTGATGCGTCGAGGTCGCGAAACGCGCATTGCCCTTGCCCCCGCGGCCGCCGCGCGCGACGACAAACCGGTCGCCGGGCTCGGTGAAATCGTGCAGCACCTCGCCCGTTTCCCAGTCGTAGACGATGGTGCCGACGGGCGTGGCAACATCGATCGAAGCGCCCTCTCGACCCTTGCGGTTGCTGCCTTCGCCGTGACGTCCACGTTCGGCTTTGTGCTCGGGGTTGAAACGGAAGTGAAGGAGCGTGTTGTAGTGCTGGCTGGCGACCAGGATGACATCGCCGCCTTTGCCACCGTCGCCGCCGCTTGGCCCGCCGCGGGGAACGAATTTTTCGCGCCGGAACGCGAGGCAGCCGTTGCCGCCGTCGCCGGCTTTCACATGGATTATTACTTCGTCTATAAACAACGGATCGCTTCGGTAGCTGGCCCCTGGCGGCTGGCCGCTGGCGGCTGGCCGCTGGCCCCTGCCTACTCGGCGGCTTTGATGCTGACGAACTTGCCCATCCGGCCGCGATCGCGGAATTCGATGATGCCGGGGATCTTGGCGAACAGCGTGTCGTCCTTGCCGAGGCCGACGTTGACGCCCGGCTTGATTTTAGTGCCGCGCTGGCGGACGATAATTGTTCCGCCGGAAACCAGCTGGCCGCCGAAGGCCTTCACGCCCAAGCGCTGTGCATTCGAATCGCGGCCGTTTTTGGAACTGCCTAAACCTTTTTTATGCGCCATAACAAACTCTCTTTAAGCCACGATCTCATTCACTTGCACCCGGGTGTAATTCTGGCGATGCCCGATGGTGCGCTTGTACTGCTTCTTGCGCTTGAACTTGAAGACGATGGTCTTGTCACCGCGGCCTTGCGCGGCGATGGTGCCCTTCACGCGCGCGGAGCTGAGCGCTGAGCCAGCCTTGACCGAATCGCCATCGACGACAGCGACCACGCGGTCGAACTCAACATCAGCGCCCACGTCGCCTGCCAGAGTCTCGACTTCGATCGACTCGCCTGGTGCGACGCGATACTGTTTACCACCGGTTTCAATGACTGCGTACATACTGGTCCTCTTAAAAGATTTGGCTGGAAACCTTAGGTTACTACAGTCTAGGGCTTATCCGCCAGTACGAGACCTACGGGCCCGCCGGGCTCGATTTTCCGGGTGTTTCCGAGGCCGGCTTCCTTGAGCCACCCGCTGATTTGCTCGAAGGAATACGTGTCGCCGTTCTCGGTGTGGGCCAGCATGTTTACGGCGAAAATCAGGCCCATGGGGGGACCCGAGCGGTCGTCCTTTACCAGGAACTCGCTGATCACGATGGTCCCTTTAGACGCCAGCGCCACAGCGGCCTTTTTCAGGAGCTGGCGGCATTCATCGACGCTGAGCATGTGCAAGATATGACCCAGAGTGGCCAGGGTGTAGCCGGTTCCGAAATCCATGGTGTGAAAATCGCCGGGCAGGAATTTGAAACGATCGTTAAGGTTGAAGCGGGCGGCCATGCGCCGGGTCACGTCGAGGACGCCGGGTAAGTCCTGTGCGGTGACGCTGACCTGCGGCGATTGCTGCGCCAGACCGATGCCCCACACGCCCGACCCGGTTCCGATATCCAGAACCTTGACCGGGCTTTTGGCGTTCGCCAACCCCAGCGCCTGCCCGGCGATCTGCGTGGCCGGATAGCTCATGGCGAAGATCGGCTCGACCAACTCCTGGAAAAAGGCGGCTCCTTCATCCTGCTGGTTGATCGCCGTGTTGGGTTTCCCGGTCCGCACGATCTCCGGGAGCGGAAGCCAGGTTTGCATCGATTTCAAGCCGCTGAACTCGACGAATTTGCCGAGGAAGCCCGGCTTCGAGCTCACCAGGAACGCGGCGCTTTCGGGAGTAAGGGCGTAACGGCCGTCGGGGGACTTGCTCAGGAACTGGAATCCCACGAGAGCGTTCATGATCGCACGCAGTCCTCGGGCGGAGTTGCCGGAGGCTTGGGCCATTCCCTCGACGGTCTTGGGTCCGGCGTCGAGCAGATCGAAGATCTTATTATGAACAGCCGTGGCCAGAATCAGGGGCGGTGCATAGCCCCAGATCATTTCCATGATGCGGTCGGGGCGGACGGCGGGGTTGGATGAAGCAGACATCAAGAACCTCCAGAACTCCCATTAGACTACGGCTTGGGGAGATGCGTTTCAACGAAGCTGGTAGCATAGAAGGTTGTCAGGCTCCGGGCTTCGTGCAACGGGCGGCTGCAAACCCCGCCAGGTCCGGAAGGAAGCAACGGTAGCGGCTTAACCCGTGTGCCGCGGATCACCCGGGGTCTGGCATATTCGTCCGAAATTCCCACCTGCATGTACCAGGTCATCGCCCGCAAATACCGGCCGCAGACGTTCTCCGAGCTGATCAGCCAGGAGCACGTCCGGACCACGCTCGAAAACGCGATCTCGCAAAACCGCATCGCGCACGGCTACATTTTTTCGGGCCAGCGCGGCACTGGCAAGACCACTGTCGCGCGCATCATGGCGCGATGCCTCAACTGCGAAAAAGGACCGACCATCACCCCCTGCGGCGTGTGCGCGAGCTGCACCGAGATCGCCGCCGGATCGGGGATGGATGTGATCGAGATCGACGCGGCCTCCAACCGCGGCATCAACGAAATGCGCGAGCTGCGGGAGAACGTCCGCTTCCGCCCGGCACGCGACCGCTACAAAGTCTTCATCGTCGACGAAGCGCACCAGATCACCAGCGAGGCTTTCAACGCGCTGCTCAAGACGCTGGAGGAACCGCCCGAATGGGTGGTGTTCATGCTGTGCACCACTGAGACGCACAAGATTCCGTCGACCATCGCGTCGCGTTGCCAGCAGTTCAGCTTCCGCTCGGTCGATTTCGCGGAACTGGTCGCGCGCATGGAATGGATCATCCAGCAGGAAGGCATCCAGGCCGACCCCGAAGTGCTGAGCGTACTGGCTCAGGCGGGCGAGGGCAGCGTGCGCGATTCCTTATCGGCGCTGGACCAGGCGATCGCGTGCTGCGGAAACACACTTGAAGGCAAGCAAGTGCGCGAACTGCTGGGGATGTTCTCGCTGGAGTCGCTGGGCGTTGTTACTCAGGCGCTCGTCGAAGGCGATGCCAAGAAAATGCTCGACGTGGTCGCGGAGCTCGAAGCGAACGGCCGCAGCTTGCAACACTTCGCACGCGAGCTGGCTCGCTATTTCCGCAATCTGCTGGTGGTGCGGATCGAGGGTAAAGCGACGCGCCTGGTCGCTGCGTCGCCGCCGGAGCAGGAACGCATGCTCGAGGCCGCCAAGCAGTTCACCGAGGACGATCTGACGCGAGATCTGAAGCTATCGCTCGATTTGTTCCGGGATTTGCAAAGCTCGTTGCAGCCGCGGTTGCATCTGGAGATGGGGTTGCTGCGGTTGATTCATGCGAGCCGGTTGCAGCCGATCGAGGAAGTGATCGCGGCGTTGGGAAGCCCGGGCGCGCCTCCGGCAGCCCCGAAATCTCCTCCCAAAGCTCCGCAGAAACCTGCACCATCGGCGATGACGGCCGCGGACGGCGATTTTCGGACCCGGCTGGCAGCGTCGCTACACGAAGCCAAACTGACGCACGTGGCCGACGCGGTGGAACACTCGGAGGTCACGGAAACCGCGACCGAGATCATTTTCACGGCTCCCAAAATGTACCAGTTGTTCCTGAGGGGGCAGGAGTTCGAAGCGGCGGTGCGGCGCACGGCCGGCAGGACCGTCAAACTCACGCTGCGAGTGGGTGAGGCAGTCTCCGCGGCTAAGAAAGCGGCGGAGCCGCCGAAAGATGAAGCAGCCGAGCGTGCGCTGGCGCATCCGGAAGTGAAACGCTTTCAGGAACTGTTCCCGGAAAGCCAGGTGCGCGCGGTGCGCAACTTGAAGGAGAGCGAAACATGAAGATGCCTGGAAACATGGGGGCCATGATGCAGCAGGCCCAAAAGATGCAGCAGAAAATGCAGGAAGAGGTCGCGCTGATCCGCGTGGAAGCTACGGCGGGCGGCGGCATGGTGACGGTGAGCATGGACGGCCACAAGAACGTCACCGGCGTCAAGATCGATCCGGAAGTGGCGGGCGACGTCGAGATGCTGCAGGACCTGGTGATGGCGGCGTGCAATGAAGCGACCAAAAAGGTCGACGAAGAGACGCAGAAGAAGATGAGCGGCATGCTGGGCGGACTGGGTTTACCGCCGGGGTTGCTTTAATTTCGAATGCCCGATTTCGCAGCGCCTCTGCAGCGCCTGATCGATGAGTTTCGCCGGTTGCCTGGGATCGGGCAGAAATCGGCGCAACGGCTCGCGTTTTATGTGCTGCGTTCGCCGCGCGATCAGGCAGCCGCGCTGGCAGCGGCGCTCACCGACGTCAAAGACAACCTCGGGATTTGCGCTGAGTGCAACAACATCAGTGACGCCGAGTTGTGTCCCTACTGCCGCGATCCCAATCGAGACCATTCTCAGATCTGTGTGGTGGAGGAACCGCACAGCATTCTTCCGGTGGAGACCACGCGATCGTTCAACGGCGTGTATCACGTCCTGCACGGGGCGATTTCTCCGCTGCGCGGCATCGGTCCGGAGCAGTTGAAGATCAAGGGCCTGCTGGACCGGATCGCCAAGGAAGATGTCAAGGAGATTATCCTGGCGAACAATCCCACCGTGGAAGGCGAGGCGACGGCGGTTTATCTGTCGCGGCTGCTCAAGCCTCTGGGGATTAAAGTGACGCGCATCGCGATGGGGATTCCGGTGGGGAGCGATCTGGAGTTCGCCGACGAAGTGACGATGCTGAAGTCACTGGAGAATCGGCGGGAGATGTAGCGGGGTGCCGGATTCGCAGAGACCATCGGGGGTTAGACCGCCGATGAGAATGTTCTCGATGCGGTTGGCTTCACGGGGGCGTGCGAGCGCGACTTTCAGATAGTTGTCGCTGAGAGCACCCTCTTCAATTGTCACCACAGAAAGAGTCCGGCCGAGCATCGATTTGCGAAATTCCAGATTCTTGCGATGCGCGAGATCGCGAAGCATGTGCGTGCGATGCTTGCGGATCTCGATGGGCACCTGATCCGCGACGTCAGCGGCAGGCGTGCCGGGGCGAGCTGAGTACGTGAACACGTGCAAGTAGGTAAATGGCAGGCTCTCGATAAACGCGCGGGACTCTTCGAATTCCTGTGCGGTTTCGCCGGGGAAGCCGGTCATCACATCGGCACCGACGGCACAATCCGGCATCAGCGTCCGAGCCTTGAGAATCCGGTCGGCATAGTGGCGCGGGCGATACTTGCGATGCATTCGGCGCAGCACTCGATCCGAACCCGATTGCAGCGGAGCATGCACGTGCTTGGCGATGCGCGGCGACGTCGCAACAAGCTCCAGCAGTGCATCCGACCAATCCATCGGCTCGACTGAGCTGAGGCGCAATCGCTCCACGTGCGTCTCATCAAGAAGTCGCCGCACCAGATCGACCAGGCGGCTACCGCCTTCGAGGTCGCGGCCCCAGCGGCCCAGGTTGATCCCGCTGAGGACCACTTCACGATATTTCGACGCAAGATGCCGCACTTGATCGATCACGGAATCCGGCTGCGCGCTGCGGCTGCGTCCGCGCACGTAAGGAATAATGCAGAACGAGCAGCGGTTATTGCATCCGTCCTGAATCTTGAGATTCGGACGAGTGCGGTCGCCCAGGGCGTCTTCCACAGGCGCAGAAAGAAAATCCCGCTGCGCGAAGATGTCGCCGATTCGGATTTCGCCGTGATAGTGCGCACCTTCGGCCACCAGATCCGGAATCGAATTCTTGTGCGAGTTCCCAACAACGAGACTCACACCGGGCAGAGCGGCGATTTCCTCGGGGGCGCGCTGGGCGTAGCAACCCGTGACGACAATACGCGCGTCGGGCTGCGTGCGATGGATACGGCGGACGGTTTGGCGAAGCTCGTCGTCGGCGGTAGCGGTGACCGTGCAGGTGTTCAGCACGACGAGGTCGGCATCGAACACGTTGCCGGCTGCGGCGAGTCCGTGGGATGCGAGCCCGGCTTCGAGCGCGGCTCCGTCGGCCTGCGAAGCGCGGCATCCGAACGTCTTTACGAAGTAACCCGGCAAGCCCCTATTCTAACGTGGCTCCTCTTGGTGCTTGGGCGAATCATCGCCGGTGATCAGGCGCGCGCCGCGGTAGAAGGTCACGTATTGGTATCCCCAACGCAGGAAAACGAGCACACGATTGAGCGCCTGAGCGAGGTACATGAGGTGAACGAACAACCAAACAAACCATGCGATCCAGCCGTGTAACTTGACGCCGCCGATAACGCCGACGCCTTTGTTGCGCCCGATGACGGCTAGGTAGCCTTTGTCGAAGTAGCGGAACGGCCGTACGGACCGGCTTCCAAGCCGGTCAAGGATCACCGAAGCTACATACCGCCCTTCCTGCATGGCAACCGGAGCGATGCCGGGCAAGAGCACGCCGTCCTGCTCGCGGTACGCCAGGTCGCCGATGACGAAGATTTCCGGATGGCCTGGGACCGTGAGATCGGCGTTCACTTTCACGCGGCCGGCACGATCCAGCTCCGCGCCGGCGCGTCGCGCCAGAATCTCGCCCCATGGGGATGGTTTGACGCCGGCGGCCCATAGGACGGTGTGAGCTTCGATGCGCTCGATGCTGGTGGCCGTGGAATACGTTACGCCGTTAGGATCGATCTCGGTCACACGGACGGATGGTATGACCCGAACACCCAACCGGATGAGTTGCCGTTCCGCTGCTGCAGACAGGCTTTCCGGGAACGCGGTGAGCACGCGCGGCAGGGCATCGAGCAACAGGATCCGTGACTCCTCGGGATGGATAGATCGGAAATCGTGGCGCAGAGAATCGTTGGCGATCTCGGCTAGGGCCCCGGCGAGTTCCACACCCGTGGGTCCCGCGCCAACGATCACAAAAGTCAGCCAGGACCGCCGGCGTTCCGGATCGGGCTCGCGTTCGGCGGCCTCAAACGCGTAGAGGATCTTGTGACGGATGCGGGTAGCATCTTCGAGAGACTTGAGGCCGGGCGCGATGGGTTCCCAGGAGTCGTGGCCGAAGTAGAAGTGGCGCGCGCCCGCAGCCACGACCAATGTGTCGTAGGGAATTTCGCCCTTGTCGAGGATGACGCTGCGATTGGTGGCGTCAAGGTCGGCGGCCTCGGCCAGGAGCACCTGGGCGTTCTTTTGCTTGCGCAGCAGAACTCGCAGCGGCGCCGCGATTTCGCCCGGAGACAATGCTCCAGTGGCTACCTGGTACAACAACGGCTGGAACAGATGAAAATTCCGGCGATCCACCAGCGTTACAGACAGCTTTTCGTGCCGGAGGGCGCGCGCAGCGTAGAGCCCGCCGAATCCGCCGCCGATGATGACGGCTCGGTGCATCTACCTTTATGATGCACTCACTCAACCGAGGGGTTCAGCTTCAACTCTACCGACGCGGCGGTTTGTCCCACCGACACACGCGTTCCGATGGCAGCGATTCGAGGGAGCAAGGCCGAAAAGGTATCTGCACCGGGACTTTGCTGGAACTGCACGACAGCGGCGGCATAATACTCGCCCGGAGGAACACCGTTCATGTCGAAGGTTCCGTCGGCCTTGCAGGTGACCATGCGCCCGAAACCCATGGTCAGAACGTTGTCTGGAATCAGGAGCACCGTGGCTCCGGAACCATTCTCGACAGTACCGTGCACACTGCCGTTGGCGGCTCTATAGGCAACCCGAAATGTTGCCCCCGGGAATAGATCGACCGGTTTCCCCAGAACCTCCTGACCTCCGAGCAGAACGGAAACTGGATAATATCCTGGACCAGCCAGAGGAAGAATCAAGCTCTTTCTCGCAGGGGCTACCCCAAGGCTCACTGTTCCGTCAGGATCGATGCGCGGGAGACCAGGGAAAACCGATTGGCGACCCACTGAGCTCACCATAATGTCCACTCGTTGCTTGGGGAAATCCCCCCAATCGACCGTACCAGTCACCTTGAATGACGCCGCCAGGCGGATTTGAAGATTCCCGACATTACGGTTTCCCACGACTACGTCCACAGCCCCGCTTCGAACGGTGTCGTTAAAGTTAGCGGCATCGATGTTTCCCCTGGACACGGCTGCCAACTGCCACTCTCCAGAGCGAATCGCCGGAAACGCGAACGAACCGTCCTCGCCGGAAACGACTCGGGCTTCGACCGGTCCCGTAGACGGTCCAGGACCAACCATGGTAATGATCTGACCCATGGTCGCGACGCGGGCTCCGGTTTGAATCTTCGGAAGCAGTTGAACCTCTGCTCCCGCTTTGGGATTGCCGGTCTCATCCAGCACCACTCCGCTTACTCGATAAACCTCGGCGGTCAGCAAACGGACTTCGACGCTGGATACGTCCGCGTCGCCGCGAATTACGATTCGCTCCGGGGAATACGTGATCACGGGAACGCGCGCGCCCTCGGGTGCTGCTATTGCTCTCGGCACGGCTGCGAGACTGTAGGATCCAGGTTCCAGGTCCTTCATCACAAATGTGCCATCCGCAGCGACGGGAACTGTGATGCCGTCAACGATCTTCACCTCGCCCTGCGACATTGGATTGCCTTCGGAATCGACTACCCGGCCGCTGAGCGAAACAAGGCGCGTCATCTCCAGACGTATCCGGACGGGGCTCGGGCTTTCACCTACGATATAAGGCTTCGCAGGAATCCTATTGCCGGGTCGGTAGCCTTCCTTTTCAAAACGCACTTCGTAGCTGCCGGGCTTCATCCCGAAGATACGGAAGTCGCCGGATGCGTCAGTGGTGGCTTCCGCAAACACTGCCTGCGTGCGGATATAAAAGGTGATGCTGGCCCCGGGAATTCCCGCGCCGGTGACGCGGTCCACAACCGTGCCTTCCACCGAGCCCGTGGTCTGGCCGAGTATTAACGCCGCGAATGTCAGAACGGGTGCGATGACCCGGGGCATAGATCAATCCTCGTCTTGTTGCGCTGCGAGCTTGGTAATCACGTTCATGTCTTCGAGAGTAGTGACGTCGCCGGCCACGGTATTGTTGGTAACAATTTCGCGGAGCAGACGGCGCATGATTTTGCCGCTGCGGGTCTTGGGAAGAGCATCCGTGAAACGGATCTCTTCGGGCCGGGCGAAGGCTCCGATTTCGTGCGCCACCCACTGGCGCAATTCTTTCCCGAGCTTTTCATGATCGTGGTCACCTTTTTTCAGGGTGACGAAACAGCATACGGCCTGGCCGGTGATTTCGTGCGGCTTGCCCACCACCGCGGCTTCGGCCACGGCCGGATGATGTACCAGTGCGGACTCGACTTCCATGGTGCTGAGACGATGGCCGCTGACATTCATCACATCGTCGACGCGGCCGAGCACCCAGTAGTAGCCGTCGGCATCGCGCCGGGCGGCATCGCCAGTGAAGTATGCGCCGGGAACGCGGCTCCAGTATTGTTCCTTATACCGCGCTGGATCACCCCAAATGCCGCGGATCATGCCGGGCCACGGGCGCCGCAGGATGAGGAATCCTTCCTGGTCCGTACCGACTTCAAATCCCTTGAGATCGACGATGTCGGGGATCACGCCGGGCATTGGAAGCGTGCCGGATCCGGGTTTGGCGGGAACGGCGCCGGGCATCGGCGCGATCAGGATGCCACCAGTTTCGGTCTGCCACCACGTATCGACGATGGGACAGCGGCCCTTGCCGATGACGCGGTTGTACCATTCCCAGGCCGCGGGATTGATCGGCTCGCCGACCGAACCGAGCAGGCGGAGGCTCGAAAGATCGTGCGCATTGGGCCAGTGGTCGCCCTGGCGGATGAGGGCGCGGATCGCGGTGGGCGACGTGTAGAGAATGCTGATGCGGTACTTCTCGACGATGCGCCACCAGCGATCGAACTGCGGATAATCGGGAGCGCCTTCGTACATCACGCTGGTCGCGCCGGCTGAGAGCGGACCGTACACGATGTAGCTGTGCCCGGTGACCCAGCCGATGTCGGCTGAGCACCAGAAGGTGTCTTCGTCCTTCAGATCGAAGACCCACTTCATGGTCGCCGTGACGTGCGTGAGGTAGCCGCCAGTAGTGTGCAGAATTCCCTTGGGCTTGCCGGTGGTGCCGGAGGTGTAGAGCACGAACAGAGGATGCTCGCTATCGAGCGGAACGGCGGGACAGTCTTCGGTGGCGTGTTCGTCGAGCTCATGCCACCAGAGATCGCGGCCCTGTTTCATCGGCGTGTCGGACCCGGTCCGGCGATAGACGATGCAATCGCGTACGCCGGGGCACTCCTCGAGCGCCTCATCGACGGCCGGCTTGAGTTTAATTTCTTTGCCTCGCCGGAAACCGCCATCGGCGGTGATCACCAGCGTCGCGCCCAGATCCTGGATGCGGGCCTTGAGCGCTTCGGCCGAGAAACCTCCGAACACGACGCTATGAGTGATCCCGAGCCGCGTACACGCCAGCATGGCGATGGGCAGCTCGGGAATCATGGGCATGTAGATAATGGCGCGGTCGCCGGCCTTGTATCCGCGAGATTGCAGCACGCTGGCGAAGCGGACTACGAGACGATGCAGCTCCTGATAGGTGAGGAACCTTTGCTCACCGGGTTCGCCTTCCCATAGAATCGCGACCTTGTTTTTGCGCGGAGTGGCAAGGTGACGGTCGAGGCAATTGTAGGAGACGTTGAGCTTCGCATCGGCGAACCAACGGGCGAAGGGCGGGTTCCAGTCGAGGACTTTCGACCACTTCTCGAACCAATGGATCTCGCGTTCGGCGATTTCACCCCAGAATTCTTCCGGGTCCTGTTCCGCGCGGTGGTAAAGATCGAGGTAGCCTTCCATGCCCTGGACGTGGGCCTTGCGGACGAACTCATCGCTCGGTGGGTAAACAGCGGGATTACTCATCGTACGGATTGTAACAAGACACGGATTGTAACAAGACACGGATTGTAACAAGACACGGATTGTAACAAGCTGCGGATTATTTTAGAGGCGCCTCGATCCTATCGATAACCCCGACAAGAAAGGGATTCGTTGCGCGCACACCCTCCACAGCCTTTCCTAGGATGCTGTTTCCCGGTGGGTCCAGGCCTCCAACGACAGAGCCCTCGAACTCCTTGACTAGACGGTAAGACGAGTTTTCGAAGGGAGAGTGTAGGGGTAGCGCTAAGTTGCTCAGAGGGCGGACTAAAGTCCGCCGCGGGTCTGGAGACCCGCCCTACCTATGCCGAGGCGGGTTTGATGTTCTGGTTCACGCGGAAGAAGTTGTCCGGATCGTACTTTGCCTTGACCTTCGCCAAGCGGTCGTAGTTGCCGCGGTAGCTGGCGCGGACGCGATCCTCGCCTTCTTCCATCATGAAGTTCACGTAGGCGCCGCCGGCTCCATAGGGATGCAGCGCATCGTAATAGCCGCGGGCCCAGTTGGTGATCTTGTCGCGATTGGCCGGATCGGGATCGACGCCCACGATCACCTGGCTCCACTCAGCATCGCGATAGCTCCAGGCAGTGTCGCTATTGCCGATGCGATGCGCCGCGCCGTTAATGGGGTACATGTGCATGGTCGATTGCATGGTGGGCAACTGGCTGCCCCACTTGATGTGCTCGGCGATGGCCGCGTCGGAGAGTTCCTTCACGAAGTCGGCCTTCCAATACCACTGGTGTCCAGGCGGAAAGAGCGGATCGAAGAGGCTGTTCAGCGCGGGCAACGGAACCGGACCCACGCCATCGAGCAAGGGCTTGCGGAATTGCCGGACCGGCTCCAGGAGCTTGGTGGCCTCTTCTATTGGCACGGGGCAACACCACAAGATCGCGGCAACCTTCTTCAGGTGCAGCGCTTCGGGGAACAGCGGCACGGGAGGAACCACTAGAAACGCGAACCATCCGCCCACGGTCTCCGGAGCCTTGGTAATGAATTCGCGGTAGAACTTCATCACGTCGGCAGCCTGATCCAGTTCCCAGAACATAGGGCCAGCCGAGACGGTACTCACCGGATGCGCCTTAAAGAGGAAAGAGGTGACGATGCCGAAGTTGCCGCCGCCGCCGCGCAGAGCCCAAAACAGGTCGCTATTCTCCTGCTCACTCGCGACAACCACACGTCCGTCGGCCAAAACCACGTCCGCGCTCAGAAGATTGTCGATGGTCAAGCCGAACGTGCGGGTGAGGTGGCCCATGCCGCCGCCGAGCGTCAGCCCGCCGACTCCCGTGCTGGAAATGATGCCAGTGGGGACCGCGAGACCGAAGGCATGCGTGGCGTGATCCACATCGCCCCAGACGCAGCCGCCGCCCACGCGCACGGTGCGGGCCGCCGGATCGACGTGTACGTACTTGATGCCGGAAAGATCGATGGTCAGCGCATCGTCCCAAATGCCGAGGCCGCCGGCATTGTGGCCCCCGCCGCGGACGGAGACGCGCAAGCCGCTGGATCGTCCGAATTTGACTGCGGCGATCACATCCGCCACGTCCACGCACTTGGCGATGAGGCGCGGCTTCTTGTCGATCATCCCGTTGTAGACTTTTCGGGCGTTCTCGTAACCGCTACTGCCTGGTTCTATCAATTCGCCGCGCAACTGGGCGCGGAACTGGGCGATGGCTTCCTGAGTCAACATGGATTCGCTATTTGTTTGCCTTCTGTACTGCGAGTTCGGTAGTGAACGCTTTTTCCTTTTCGTCAAGGTAGGTTTTGAAACCAGCAGCGTCGATAAATGGATTCGCACGGCCCTGCTGGAGGCTCATGTATTTTGTACTCAAATTGTAAAAAGAGCCGTGGGCGCCCAGGAAAACGTCCACCTGAAGCGTCCGCAAGACTTTGAAGCTGCGAGCGTAGTCGTCGGCGATGGACGGGTAGTCTCTATTGTTGACCAGCACGGTGCCGGGGTTGACACCGACACTGCAAACGATCAGGACGTTGTAAGACTTGCCGTTCTCGTCCACTTTCGTCGTCCAGGTGGTGCAACCCGGCGTGTGGCCGGCGGTGAGATGCGCGGTTAGCGTGGTCCCGCCGAGCGTGACATTCTCTCCGTCCTTTAGAACTTTATCGATGGGATGGGGCTTGTTGCCAGGCGTCATTTTGCGGAGCCAGGGAACGTCCTGCTCCATGGCCATGACGCGAGCGCCGGAGAGTTCCTTCGCCAAGGCGTCGCCTTCCATGTGATCGCCATGGGCGTGGCTGCCCAGCAGGATTTTGATATCGGTGAACTTGAATCCCAACTTTTCGACGGAGGCGCGGATCACGGGAACGGTGGCCTCGAAATCGCTGTTGATGAGGATGTGGCCTTGGGGCGTGGTGATGAGGAAGCTCGCGAGTTCGGCAGAGCCGACGTAGTAGACGTTGCCGATCACCTTGTGCGCCGGAAAGGGCGCATTCCAGTCGGTCTTAGCCTGCTTGGCTTGCTTGTTCTGGGCTGGTAGTGCGACGCCAAGAATTGTCAGACAGACGATTATTTTCGGTAGACGCATGGTGAAGGCAGTGTATCAAATCCGGCGATAATTGAGGTTCACATGGCGGAAGCCGCAGCATCGCATCGTTCGCGAGTCCCCTGGGCGTTGGCCGTGATCGTCGGCTTGTGCTCGGGGCTGGCAGGTTATGTGATTCATGCGGCGCGGGTCAATCGTATTCCGAAACAAGTGGTCACGGTGCAGCGGCTGACGGATATGGCGGGCACGGAAGAGTCCCCCGCGATTTCCCCGGATGGCAAGAAGGTCGCGTTTGTCGCGCTGTCCGGAGGCAAGCGGCAGATCTGGGTGGGGTCAGCGATCACCAAAGATGATGCCGATCATTACGGTCCCCGGTGGGCGCCGGATTCGAAAAGTCTGATCTACTTCGCGTCGGGCGCGATCTGGGAGATCCCCGCTGTGGGCGGCGAGACTCGCAAACTGGTCGATGCGCTGGGCCCGGGCGATCTGAGCAGCGATGGCAAACTGGCGTTTTTCCGGCGCGACGATGGCGCTGTCGAGTTACTGGTGGATGCACGTACGGTCGCCAAGCTGACCGCTGGCACGTATTCGAATTTGCGATGGTCGCGGGACGATAGAAAAATCGCGTACCTGGAAGACACGAGGATAATGGTCGTCAATGCTTCAGGCGGGAATCCGGTCCAGGTGGCTCAAGGCCTGACAGTCCAAGGCTTCGCGTGGGCGCCCGATAACTCCGGCCTGATTGCGTCGACCCACGGGGAACTATGGTTCATCCCGCGCAAGGAGGGCAGTTCTCCTTCGCAACTAACCTTTGGCGAGCTGTCCTATGAGTCTCCGGATATCAGTGCCGACGGAAGAGTGGTCGTCAGCCGATCGGGCCTGGGCGCCGACGGGGATATGGTCATGTTTTCCGGCCTGAAATGGTGATTTTCGTTATTGAGTCCATAAGAAACTTCTTCGCACGAACCACTTCCAATTCGATTAACTCCTGTTTATACTGCCTGTAGTTCACCTGCGAACCGAGCGGAGTTTCCCCCGATTGTCGCGGGTCTTGTCTGGCAACCCACCTGGTCGCTCCTTCGGAGGAGCCACCCTGCTTGTCAGTAATTCTCGAAGGAGACGGCCCCATGGCGGCGGAGCGGGCAAAAGTGTATCTGGTCGGGGCGGGTCCAGGCGACCCTGACTTGCTCACGGTCAAGGCAGCGCGAATTTTGGCGCAGGCGGACGCCGTGATTTATGACAAAATCGTGAGCCCGGAAGTTCTGGCGCTCGCAAATCCCCATGCGACCTTCATTCCTGCGCGCAAGGAGCGCGGGCAGCAGGAGGAGTTTGAGGCCGAGATTCACGCCTGGTATTTGCGGCTGCGCGACGCGGCTGGACCGATCGTCCGGCTAAAAAGCGGCGACCCGCTAGTATTCGGGCGGGGCGGCGAGGAACTGGAGTTTTTGACCCAGCACGGCTTTGACGTAGAAGTGGTACCGGGCGTATCGGCGTTAACGGCAGCACCGTCGTTAGCGGGCATTCCGCTCGGAGGCGTCTCGGCAGCGGTGACGGTACTACCCGGGCATCGGCAAGCGGTGAAAGAGGTGGATTGGCCGGCCTACCGGCATGGAGGGACACTGGTGGTCCTGATGGGAGTAGACCATCGCGCGGAGATCGCGAGATGCCTGATCAACGGCGGGCGGCCAGCCGGCGATCCCGTCGCGTTCCTGCAATTTGCCTCGACCGACCGGGAGTGCGTGCGTGAAGCGACGCTGGAACAGGTCGCGCGGGGCGAGGTGGACGTCGAGCCGCCTGCCGTGTTCGTAATCGGCGAGGTGGTCCGGCTGCGAACGGCCAAGCAGGTACAACGCGCGCATCAGACCGCGGCGCCACGGCCCTGACTACTCTTTGGGCTCTTCGCCCTCCTCGCCCTCGTGCTTGCCCTGCTGAATCGCTTTCAGCCGTTCCTCGCGGCGCTTGGCGCGTTCCGCTGCGCGTTTCACCAGCTCGGAACCGACCAGCTCGAGCATGGCCTGCTCGGCGCCGTCGCCTTTGCGCCAGCCCAGCCGGACAACGCGGGTGTAACCGCCGTTGCGCTGGCCGAATCGCGTTCCCAGCTTATCGAACAGTTTCTTCACCGCAGCCGGCGTTTCCAGGAATGCCGCGGCTTGACGACGGGTGTGAAGAGTATCCCGCTTGGCCAGCGTAATCATCTTTTCCACCAGCGGACGGGCCGCCTTGGCCTTTGGAACCGTGGTGACGATGCGCTCATGTTCGATGACGCTGGTCACCAGGCCCTTGAGCAGCGAGTTGCGCGAGCCGACGTCGCGTTTGAGTTTAAAACCTGATCGTTTGTGTCGCATGGCTTTTTTCCGCGCGTTTAATCCGCGAGCGGAGCCTCATTCTCCTGCTCTTCCGTTTCTTCTTCCTCGTCGCCGAGTTCGGCCACGCCCAGCATCGCCGGCGTTCCGGAAGGAGCAACCAGGCGGCCTTGAGAATCGAACTTCATGCCGAATCCCAGACCCAGGTTGGATAGGATTTCCTTGATCTCGTTCAGCGACTTTCGTCCGAAATTCTTGGTGCGCAGCATTTCCGCTTCGGTCTTTTGCACCAGGTCGCCGATAGTCTGGATATTGGCGTTCTTGAGACAGTTGTAGGAACGAACGCTCAACTCCAACTCTTCCACAGAGCGGCTGAGCACCTCATTCATCTGGCTCATGGCGCGTTCGGCCGGCTCTTCGGCGGTCTCCGGCAGCTCCTCGAAGTTGATGAAGATGGCCATGTGGTCCTTCAACAGCTTGGAGGCCTGGCCGATCGCATCGGCCGGCGAAATCGCGCCGTTCGTCCAGACTTCGATGGTCAGCTTATCGTAATCGGTCATCTGGCCCAGGCGGGCGGATTCGACCGAGTAGTTCACCTTGCGTACGGGCGAGTGAACCGAATCGATGGGGATGTAGCCGACGGGAAGATCCTCGTCGTTATTGCGATCCGCGCCGACGTAGCCGCGGCCCGATTTAATCCGCATCTCGATGGACAGCTTGCCGCCTTCGCCGATGGTGGCGATGTGCATGTTGCGGTCCAGCACTTCGATTTCGGGATCGGTTTCGATCTGCCCGCTCAAAACCTCGCCGGGCGAATCCACTTTGAGGCGGACCGTGCGCATCCCCTCGCTGAGCATCTTGAAGGGAACCTGCTTCAGGTTGAGGATGATGTCGGTGGCGTCTTCCACCACGCCCGGGATGGGGCTGAATTCGTGGGCCACGCCTTCGATCCGCACCGCAGTGATCGCGGCGCCCTCAATCGAGCTCAGCAGCACGCGCCGCAGTCCCGTTCCGATGGTAGACCCAAATCCGCGCTCGAAGGGCTGGGCGGTGAACATCCCGTACCGGTCCGTGAGCGTTTCCGTATTGGCGACCAACCGCTTTGGTTTCTGGAATCCTTTAAACATAGATGATGGCCTCTTACTTCGAATACAATTCGACGATCAGCTGCTCATTCAACTGGATCTGGACGAGATCCTCGCGCTTGGGAGATCCGAGCACTCTCGCCTTCAGATTCTCCCGGTCCACTTCCAGCCAGTTGGGGCTGGGTGCGTGGGCCGTGGCGTCGCGCGCGTGCAGAATGGTGGGGTTATTCTTGCTGCCCTCGCGCACTTCGATCACGTCGTTGGCTTTCACCGTGAAGGAAGGAATATCCACGCGCCGTCCGTTCACATTGATGTGCCCATGACGAACCAGCTGGCGCGCCTGCGCCCGCGAGGTTCCGAAACCCATCCGAAGCAAAGTGTTATCCAGGCGCCGTTCCAGCATGCTGAGCATGTGCTCGCCGGTAACGCCCTTCTTGATCAGGGCTTTCTCGTATATGTTCCGGAACTGGTTTTCGAGCAGTTGATAATAGCGCCGGGCTTTCTGTTTTTCCCGGAGCTGAAGACCATAGCCTACGATCTTGGGTTTGCGAGCCTGGCCGTGCTGGCCGGGGGGAAAGTTGCGCTTTTCGATCGCGCACTTTTCCGTGTGGCAGCGCTCGCCCTTCAGAAACAGCTTCATCCCTTCCCGCCGGCACTGCCGGCAGACGGGACCAATATATCGTGCCAAATCGAACCTCCCTTTTCTCAGGGGCCAGGAACCTCCCTTTACTTGGGGGCCAGTGACCCGGTCGGTGCAGTTTACAGGTGATCAACACCCTTCTTCCTGCTTACTTACAAAAAATCAGACTACACCCGGCGCTTCTTCGGCGGCCGGCATCCGTTGTGCGGGATCGGCGTACGATCCCGGATGGAACGGACTTCCAGACCAGCGGTGGACAGCGCGCGCACCGCCGATTCGCGGCCGGCGCCGGGCCCGCTGACATTCACGTTCACACTGCGCACTCCCGATTCCTTGGCCTTGTTCGCCGCGGTGAGCGACGCCTGCTGCGCGGCGTAGGGAGTACCTTTCCGCGATCCCCGGAATCCCAGGGAGCCGGAGCTGGACCACGACAGCACATTCCCCACCGTGTCGGTGATGGTAATGATGGTGTTGTTGAAGGAGGCCTGCACGTGCACGATGCCCGCGGGTACGTTCTTCTTTTCCTTCTTCTTGAAGGACTTCTTTTTTCCGGCCTTGGCCGCTGCTTTTGCCATGTGTTTGGGTCCTGACTAGGTCTTCGCGCTCGCCTTTTTCTTGTTTGCTACCGTGCCGCGCCGCGGACCCTTGCGGGTGCGCGCGTTGGTGTGCGTCCGCTGGCCGCGCACCGGCAGACCGCGGCGATGACGCAATCCGCGATAGGACCCCATCTCGATCAGGCGCTTGATGTTCATGGAGAGCTCCTTGCGGAGGTCTCCTTCGACAGCGCCCTCGGCTTCGAGGATCTGGCGGATTTTGTTGACCTCGTCCTCGGTCAAGTCCGCCACCTTCTTATTCGGGTCGACGCCGGCGCGGTGGCACAGCGATTTGCTGCGCGTGCGCCCGATTCCGTAGATGTACGTCAAACCGATTTCGGTACGCTTCTTGACCGGCAAATCGACGCCTGCTAGACGAGCCATATTCCGTTTCCTCTAATCCTTTCCACCGCGCACAACGGAACTCGGCCAACGCGGCCGCGCCCTGTGCGCTCTACTCAACCTTGTCGCTGCTTGTGCTTGGGATTCACGCAAATCACGCGCACCACACCGTTGCGGTGCACTAGTTTGCACTTGTCGCACATTTTCTTAACCGACGCCCGAACTTTCATAGCTTCTCCAATAGCTCGACGATTCGCCCACGCGTCTTGTCCCGCGCGGAAAGCTCCACGCGGACCCGATCGCCGGGCCGCAATCGCATAAAATTCTTCACCGCGGCTCCAGCCGCATGTGCGATCACCAGATCCTCATTCTCGAGCTTGACCCTCACCCCCGCGCTCGGCAGGAGTTCGATCACCTGAGCGCTCACGGCCTGGTCAGCACCCACGGGCCCTCCGCGGTGATGGCCACCGTATGCTCGAAGTGCGCCGAGTATTTTCCATCCTCGGTCACGGCCGTCCACTTATCAGGACGAACCCGGCTGCCGGGCTTTCCCGCATTCACCATGGGCTCGATCGCCAGCACCATGCCTTCTTTAAGCCGCGGATTCTCGCTGCGCCGATCCACATAGTTGGGGATCTGCGGCTCCTCGTGCATCTGCGTGCCGATCCCATGCCCCACGAACTCGCGCACCACCGAAAAACCGTTGGCGGTTACGTGGCGTTCCACGGTCCCGCAAATATCGAAAAGTCGGTTGCCCGGCCGGGCTTTCTCGATAGCCATCTCGAGCGACTCACGGGTTACTTCCATCAGGCGGCGGGCTTCCGGAGAAACCTCACCCACCGGAACCGTGATGGCCGAATCGCCGTAATATCCATTCAACTGCACGCCCGTGTCGATCGAAATAATATCCCCGCTCTTCAGGACCTTCTTCTGCGACGGCATCCCATGCACAATTTCGTCGTTCACCGAGGTGCACAGCACAAACGGAAACTTGGTTCCCGCGGCCGGCGTCGAATAGCCCTTGAAGGCGGGCCGGGCTCCGGCATCGATCATCATTTTCTCGGCGGTATGCTCCAAATCGAGCGTCGATACTCCTTCGCCCACCATGCGGCGCAGCTCGTCCAAAATCTTCCAGACCAGCAGCCCCGAGCAGCGCATCTTCTCCAGCTCGGCCATGTTTTTACGCACGATCATGCTGCTTCGCCGCGCTCTTTCCGGATCAGGGTCTCGATACCCTTCGCGATCACGGCCGGAGGAACGTCCGCCGCCGGCACATCCCAGCAGGGGATCCCAGACTTCTTGAAAAATGCCAGCACCGGGGCCGTCTGTTGTTCGTAGGCTCGCAATCTCTCCCGCACCACTTCTTCGCGATCGTCGTCGCGAACCGCAAGTTTCACCCCGTCCTTGTCGCACACCCCGGGGGTTTTTGGCGCGCTGGAGGTTACTCCATACAACGATCCGCAGGCAGGACACTGCCGGCGGCCGGAGATACGCGCAATAATAACATTATAATCCACAACCAAATGGACCACGATGGTCCGGACTGGCCGGAGCACCAGCAGCTCCGCCAGGAGCTTGGCCTGCTGGACGGTCCGGGGGTATCCGTCGAGAATAAAGCCGTTGGCGCAATCGGGCTGCTCGATCCGTTCCTCCACCAGATGGTTCACGGTTGCATCGGGAACCAGCTCGCCGGCCTGCATCAATGAAGCCACCGAGCGGCCCACCTCGTCTCCCGAAGCCACCCTTTCCCGCAGCATATCGCCGGTTGAAATATGCGCAATGCCCAGCGATTCCTTGAGCAGCTTGGCCTGGGTGCCTTTTCCCGAACCCGGGGAGCCGAATAAGATGAGGCAGAGCCTAGGCATTCAATAGAGAAGCGTCAGACGCTGCTGCGGCGGCCCCGAATCCGCCCGGCGCGCGGCGTAAATCCTTCGTAGTGCCGCATGATGAGTTGCGCTTCAATCTGGTTGACGGTATCCATGGCCACACCGACCACGATCAGCAGCGAAGTCCCGCCGAAGAAAAAGGTCACGCCCAGGCCGTCCAGCAGCCAGCGCGGAAAGGTCGCATCGATCCAGTTCCCGATCCCGGGGAGCCGCTGGAGCTTGATGCCCTGAATCATGATCTGCGGCAGCAGGGACAGAATCGACAGGTACAGACCCCCGACCACGGTGATACGGGTCAGGATCTTGTTCATATACTCGGCCGTATTCTTACCCGGCCGGATCCCCGGAATGAACCCGCCGTACTTGCGCATGTTGTCGGCGGCCTCATTGGGATTGAAGATGATCGAGACGTAGAAGAAACAGAAGAAGATGATCAACAGCGTGTACAGCAGGTAGTACAGCGGCGATGCTCCGCTGATGGCGGTCAGCATGCCCGAAAGCGCGGGGCTATTCTTGACAAAATCGATCTGCAAAGCAGTCAGCGGAAACGCCAGCAACGAGCTGGCGAAGATCACCGGGATGACGCCGCCGGCATTCACTTTGAGGGGCATGTGCGTGGACTGCCCGCCCAGCATTTTCCGGCCAATCACGCGTTTGGCGTATTGCACCGGGATGCGGCGCTCGCCGCGCTCCACCAGCACAATGAAACCCACCACGGCGACCATCATGATCACAATGATGCCTACCTGGATCAGCGGCCAGTCGCCGGTCTGGACCTTATTGACAATTTCAACGACGGCAGACGGCAGGTTTACCACGATCCCGGTGAAGATCAGCAAACTCATGCCGTTGCCGATGCCGCGCTCGGTAATCTGCTCGCCCAGCCACATGATGAAGGCTGTCCCGGTGGTCAGGGTCAGGATGGTCATCAGGGTAAAGGCGATTCCGGGAGTGCGGACAAAGCCCTGCTGCGAGCTCTGCAACAAGCTGGCGATACCGAAGGCCTGAACCATGGCCAGGATGACGGTGAGATAGCGGGTCCACTGAGTGATTTTGCGCCGGCCGAGCTCGCCTTCCTTCTGGAGTTTTTCAAGCGTGGGAACCACCACGGTCAACAACTGCAGAATGATGGACGAGGTGATGTAGGGCATGATGCCCAAGGCAAAGATCGTTAACCTTCTAAAAGTCCCGCCGCTAAACAGATCGAAGAAGCCGAATACGGTTCCCTGGTTCTGCTGGATGAATTCCTGAAAGCGATTCGCATCCACTCCGGGGATGGGCAGGTGACCGCCCAGCCGGTAGACGGCCAGCATTGCCAGGGTGAAGAACACGCGCTTCCGCAGATCCGGGATCCGAAAGACGTTGGCAAAGGCTTCGAGGAATTTCATGGCTACTTCTCTTCTTTTTTACCGCTGGGCTTGGCCTGCTTGGGCTTGGTGGTCTTTTCCGCGCCCTTGTCTCCACTCTTCTCGGGGGCAACCTTTTCCTTCTTAGCGCCCGGTTTTTTCACGGCACCTGCTTCGGGAGCATCGGCCGCGGGCGTCTCGACATCCTTCTTGGGAGCCACCGGCTTGGGGGCCGCTGCTTTCGGCTTAAACGAAGGACCCTTCTTGGCGTTGAGCTTCACTCCGGGAATCACTTCTGCGGTGCCGCCGGCCGCCTTAATCTTGTCCAGGGCGGATTGTGAGAACAGGTGCGCCTTCACGTGAATGGCTCGCTTCAGCTCGCCCGATCCCAGGATTTTGAGACCGTCTTTCAGCTTGCGGATCACGCCCAGCTCCAGCAGTTTGCCGGGATCGAAAGAATCGCCCTGGAGGAGATGCAGATCGCCCAGATTGGCGATGGCGAACTCTTTGCGGAAGATGTTGGTGAATCCGCGCTTGGGCAGCCGCCGGTGCAGCGGCATCTGGCCGCCTTCAAATCCGCGCATCCGGGAGTATCCGGAAATGGATTTGGCGCCCTTGGCGCCGCGGCCGGAATATTTTCCGCGGCCCGATCCCATGCCCTGGCCGATACGCTGGTTCTTGTGCTTTTGACCCTTGGGCGGCTTGAGTTGACTGAGATTCATGGTTATATCCTTAGACTCGCCCTTTTAATCGACGATCGCCAGCAGGTGCGGAATCTTCTTCACCATGCCCCGAAAGGCCGGCGTATCCGGACGTTCCACAATGCGGTTCATCTTCTTTAGGCCCAGCGCGCGCACAATAACCTTGTGCTTCTCGGGCGTACAGATTACGCTCCGTATGAGCTTGATCTTGATCATCCCCGGCATAAGATTATCCCACCTTCCCGGTTTCGAGGCCGCGCAGCTCGGCGACCTCCTTTTTGTCGCGCAACTGCTCCAGCGCGTCGATGGTGGCTTTCACCACGTTGTGGGGGTTGTGCGAGCCGATAGACTTGGTCAGCACGTTGGGAATCCCCACGGCGGTGATGACGGCGCGAACCGGTCCGCCGGCGATCACGCCGGTTCCTTCGGGCGCAGGCTTGAGCAAGACCTTTCCACTGCCGAACGTTCCCAGCACCGTATGTTGGATGGTGGTAGCGAGCACGTTGACCTTGCGCAGATTCTTCTTGGCCGCCTCGATCCCTTTTTTAATCGCAGCGGGGACTTCTTTAGCCTTGCCGGTGCCGAATCCCACGATCCGCGCGCCGGGATCGCCGACCACCACCAGGGCCGAAAAGCTCAGATTCTTGCCGCCCTTGACCACCTTGGTGACGCGGTTGATCGAAACCACCTGTTCCTTCAGGTTCAGGTTCGCGGATTCGATGCGCTTTGTTGGCGTTGTTGACATTACTTTTACAATCCTCTCGGGCTCAGAATTGAAGCCCGCCTTCACGAGCCGCCTCAGCCAGGGCTTTCACCCGGCCGTGATACAGATACCCGCCCCGGTCGAACACCACCGACTTCACGCCTTTTTCCTTGGCGCGCTCGGCCAGCAGTTTGCCGACGGCTTTGGCTCCGGCCACATTGCCGCCGCTCTTGATGCCGCTTTTCTCGTTGGATGACGCGGCCGCCACAGTGTGACCCACGCTATCGTCGATGACTTGCGCGTAAATATGTTTGACGCTGCGGAACACCGCCAGCCTTGGCCGTTCCGTGCTTCCCGCCACCTTCCGTCGGATGCGCCGATGCACGCGCTTGCGGATGATCGCTTTGGATTCCTTGGCCATGTTACTTCGCGCCTCCCGCCGCGCCGGTCTTGCCGGCCTTCTTGCGCAGAGCTTCGCCGGCGTAGCGGATTCCCTTGTTCTTGTATGGATCCGGCGGACGCAGGGCGCGCATATTGGCCGCCACCTGGCCCAGCAATTGCCGGTCGCCACCGGTCAGAATCAACGGCGTGAGATTGTTCACCGGCTTTTCCACTTTCATGTCGATGCCATCCGGAAGATAGAACTCGATCGGATGAGAGTAACCCAGGGTAAACGTCGCAATGCGTCCCTTAACATCGGCCTTGTATCCGACGCCGAACAGTTGCAGTTCCCGGGTGAAACCGGCCGACACTCCTACCACCGCGTTCGAAGCCAAAGCCCGCGTCAATCCGTGTAGCGCGGCCTGCTGATCGCTGTCGCGGAGGATTTCGAGAATCCCGTCGGTCTGACGGAGGGAGACTCCCGCCGGAATGGGAACCGTCTGTTTGCCTTTGGGCCCTTCCACAGTCAATTCGTTGCCAATGGTGAGCTTCACGCCCTTGGGCACCGGGATGGGCTTTTTTCCGACTCGTGACATATAAGAACTCCGTTGCTAAATCTCTCCTACCAAACGTGACACAGCACTTCGCCGCCGACGCCTTCCTTGCGGGCCGTGCTGCCGGTCATCACGCCGCGCGGCGTGGTCAGAATATTGATCCCGAGGCCGCCCAGCACGCGGGGCACGCTCTTCGAGCCTACGTACACGCGGCAGCCGGGCCGCGACACGCGCTCGATCCGCGAAATCACCGGCATGTTGCCGGGCGTGTATTTAAGATAAATACGGATCGACTTCTTGGTCCCATCCTCGGTGAGCTTGTAATTGGCGATATAGCCCTCATCCTTGAGGATCTTGGCGATATCGCCCTTCAGCCGCGATGCCGGCACATCCACCTTGGGGTGACGCGCGGCGATTCCATTGCGAATGCGCGTCAGCATGTCGGCGATCGGATCGGTTGTCGTCATTCTTTCACACTCCTTCGCATCACCATGAGGCTCATCACCAAGAGGCCTTGATCACGCCGGGGACTTCCCCGGCCAGCGCCAGTTGGCGGAAGCAGATGCGGCACAGCTTGAATTTCCGTAAGAACCCGCGCGGGCGTCCGCACCGGAAGCAGCGGTTGCGATGCCGGCAGCTGAGCTTGGGCTTATGGGCGGCCTTCGCGACGGCGAGCATTTCGTCTCTTGCAATTTTGGCGGTAGTGGCCATATGTCTCCTGCTACTGAGTGCGGAAGGGCATCCCGAGATGCTTGAGCAACGCCAGACCCTCCGCATCGGTCTTGGCGCTGGTAGTGATGCAAATATTCATTCCCTTGGCCTTGTCGACCTTGTTATAGTCGATCTCCGGGAAAATGAGCTGGTCATGAATGCCCAGCGTGTAATTGCCGCGGCCGTCGAAGGACTTGGCCGACACGCCGCGGAAATCGCGCACGCGCGGCAGGGATACGTTCACCAGCCGGTCGAAGAATTCGTACATGCGGTCGCCGCGCAGCGTGACCATGCAGCCGATGGCATTGCCCTCGCGGAGCTTGAATGCGGCGATGGACTTGCGCGCCTTGGTGATCACCGGCTTCTGCCCGGCGATCTGGCCCAGCTCGTTCACCGCGCCGTCCATCAGCTTGCCGTTCTGCGTGGCCTCGCCCAGCCCGATGTTCAACGAAATCTTCTGCAGTTTGGGCACGGCCATCATGTTCTGGTAGCCGAACTCCTTGGTCAGCGCCGGAACCACTTTCTTCTGGTATGTTTCTTTCAGTCTGGCTGGCATGGTTTAAACCTTTGTGTCACGCCTTCTTGTCCAAAATCTCGCCACCCTTGCGCGCATAGCGTACCCGCCGGGAGGACGCTCCCGTTCCTTCGATGCGATAACCGACGCGTGTCGGCACGCCGCCTGAAGTCAGCAGCATCACGTTCGAGATCGCGATGGGGCTTTCGCGCTCCGCAATGCCACCCTTGATCTGGCGCTGAGGGTTCGGCCGCGTGTGGCGCTTGACCATCCCCACGCCTTCGATCAGCAGCTTGCCGCGCTCGCGGTCGACCTGCAGCACGCGGCCGGTCTTGCCCTTGTCCTTACCGGCGATGACCTTGACAGTATCTTCCCGCCGGATCTTGATCTTCACCGGCGGCGTGGGGTTGTTCTGATGCCGCTGAGCAATCTTGCGGGCCATGGTCAGATCACCTCCGGGGCCAGCGACACAATTTTCATGAAGCGCTTCTCGCGCAGCTCGCGCGCCACCGGTCCAAACACGCGGGTTCCCACCGGCTCGCCCAGCTCATTGATCAGCACGGCGGCGTTGGAATCGAAGCGGATGTAGGTTCCGTCCTTGCGCCGGGTCTCCTTGCGCATCCGGACGATTACGCAGCGCACTACTTTGCCCTTCTTCACCTGCGAATCGGGCGCGGCTTCTTTCACGCTGGCCGTGACGACGTCGCCCAATCCGGCTCGCAACCCCAGGTCGCCTCCGCGCGGCAATATGCAGGCAAGCCTGCGGGCGCCGCTGTTATCGGCTACCTCCAGAATGGTCCGCATCCCGATCATGATCTTGTCTCCTGGCTTCTAACTTCCCTACTACCGTTTCTTCTTCGACGCCCGCTTCTCCGGGCCGGTCTCAATGCCGATCGCGCTCAAATCCGTAGTGACCTGCACTGCCTTGCGCAGCACTTCCTTCAACTGCCAGCGCTTTAACTTACTCAGCGGGCGGCACTCGATGATGCGCACCACATCACCCACCTTGGCCTCGCCCTGCTCGTCGTGCGCGTAGAACTTTCTGCGCTTGCTGATGATGCGCTTGTACAGCGGATGCGGCACGCGCCGGATGACTTCGACCACGATGGTCTTGGCCATCTTGGACGACACGACCGAGCCAACCTTTTCGTTCTTATTACTGGGGGTAGTTTCCGCCATCGGCTACCGGCCTTTCTTACTCGTCATTGCTGCCTTTTTTCGGACCGTTGTTTTCGCGGCTGCCGTCTTGGAGGCGGCCTTCTTGGGAGCTGCTTTCGCGGCTTTCGGAGCGACCTTGGTCACCAGCGGGACCGGCGCGGCCGCGGCGGCGGAAGGCGCCACTCCCTTTTCCTTCAGCACCGTCAGAATGCGCGCGCGCTCCTTGCGAAGCGTGCGGACCTTCTTGACCCCGTCCATCTGGCCCATCGACATCTGGAACCGCAGCCGGAACATCTGCTCGGCGCCTTCGCGCAACTGTTTATCGAGCTCGGCCGCATCCAGTGCCCGGAATTTTTCGGCGTTCTCCTTCATGTGCTCCTCGTTCAGCCCCTAGTCCATGCCTTCGCGCGTCACGAGCTTGGTCGGTATCCCGATTTTCGCCGCGGCCAGACGCATCGCTTCCTTGGCAATCGCCAGGTCGACGCCTTCCATCTCGAACAAAATCTTCCCCGGCCGGATCACGCACACCCACTGCTCCGGAGCACCCTTGCCTTTACCCATGCGGGTTTCAGCCGGCTTCTTGGTGATGGGCTTGTCCGGGAACAGCCGGATCCAGACTTTACCGCCGCGCTTGATGGAACGCGTCATCGCGACGCGCGCCGCTTCGATCTGGCGGTCCGTGATCCAGCCGCATTCCATGGCTTTCAAACCGTAATCGCCGAACGCCAGCGACGAGCCGCGCCAAGCCTTCCCGGCCATGCGCCCGCGCTGCTGCTTGCGATACTTCACCTTCTTCGGCATCAACATAGGGGTTCGTTCCTAAACGTTTCTCGGTTGCTATTCGCTCTTCTCGCCTTCAGGCGTGGCCGGAGGCGGTGCGGCAGCGGGTTCTCCGCCCTCGGGCTTGCTGTCCTGTTTCCAGGCCGGCTGCACCGGAGCGGCCATCGGCGGCAAGATCGCCTGGCGCGCCATTTCACCGGGTGCTTGCTGGACCGCTCCACCGGCGGCATCGGACACAAACGCCGGCCGAGGCGGCCGGTCGCGCCGATCGCCACGGTCACGATCCGGACGCGGCGCCCGCCGTGGTTCCGGCTCATTGCGCAGCCCGCGCGGCTGGGCTCCCGGCAGAATTTCGCCTTTGTACACCCAGCACTTGACGCCGATCACGCCGTAAGTGGTGTACGCCTGGCTGAACCCGAAATCGATGTCCGCGCGCAGCGTGTGCAGCGGAAGCTGGCCCTGCAGATACCATTCCGTGCGCGCGATTTCCGCGCCGTTCAACCGTCCGGAAACCCGGACTTTAATCCCTTTGCAGCCGAAGCGCAGGGCGGAATCCACGGCCTTACGCATGGCACGCCGGAACGCCACGCGCTTTTCGAGTTGCAAGGCGATCGATTCGGAAACCAGCTGCGCGTCGAGCTCGGGCTTGTGGACTTCTTGAATGTCGATGAAGACTTCGCGCTTGGTTTTCTTGGCCAGATCCTGCTTCAGCTTTTCGATTTCCGCGCCCTTACGGCCGATGATGATTCCCGGACGCGAGGTGTGAATGGTGATGCGCAGCTTGTTGCCGGGACGGTCCACTTCGATCGAGCTGACGCCGGCCGCCTTCAGCCGCTCGCGCAGCGAATTCTTTAGCTCAAGATCCTCGCGCAGGAGCTTGGCGTAGTCCTGCTTGGCGAACCACCGCGACCGCCAGGTCTTGGTGAAGCCTAGCCGGAACCCGTACGGATGTACTTTCTGCCCCATTTACCCGATCTCCTTCATCGCGCTGTCGGGTTTCTTGTCACCAACCTCGACTACGATGTGCGCCATTCTTCTCTGATAGCGGTAGGCGCGGCCCATCGGAGCTGCGCGGATGCGCTTCATGCGCGGCCCTTCATTCACATAACATTCGGTGACGATCAAGGTATCCACGTCGACGTCGTTGTTGCGATTTTCGGCGTTGGCGATCGCCGAGCGCAGCACTTTTTCAATCGAGGGCGCGATGCGCTTGTTGACCGCGCGCAAAATGTGGATCGCCTCGCCGGCTTTCTGGCCGCGGATCAGGTCGATCACCAGGCGCGCTTTCTGCGGCGAGGTTCGGAGGTATCGGGCTTCGGCTCTGGCTTGCATCGTTATATCTCCTGGTTGTTTCCTTTAAGCCGGTTTCGCCGTCTTCTCCGCCGCTCCCGCGGGTGCCGCGCCAGCGGGCGCGCCTGCAGGACCCGCGGCGGCTGCCTTGGCACCGTGACCTTTAAATACGCGCGTGGGCGAAAATTCGCCGAGCTTGTGGCCGACCATATTCTCAGTGATATACACCGGGATGAACTTCTTGCCGTTGTGGACCGCTAACGTGTGGCCGATGAACTCGGGCACGATGGTCGAGCGGCGCGACCATGTCCGCACCACCTTCTTCTCGTTCTTCTCGTTCAGCGCAGCGACCTTAACGGCCAGGTGGTCGTCCACGAACGGACCTTTATGTAGTGAGCGTCCCATGACTATCTCGTCATCCTTTTCATCGTTTCTTGGCCTTCCGCGTCACGATGAACTTATTGGTGCGCTTGTTATTGCGCGTTTTGAAGCCGCGCGTGGGCTGGCCCCAGGGCGTCACCGGATGACGGCCTCCGCTGGTCTTGCCCTCGCCGCCCCCGTGCGGGTGATCCACGGGATTCATCGAAACGCCGCGATTGTGCGGCATCTTACCCATCCAGCGCTTGCGCCCGGCTTTGCCCAGGCTCACGTTTTCGTGCTCGACGTTGCCGACCTGCCCGATGGTCGCCGCGCAGTCCACCAGAACTCTGCGAATCTCGCCCGAAGGCAGCTTCAAGAGGGCGTACTCGCCTTCTTTCGATACCAGCTGTGCCTGGGCGCCCGCTGAGCGCGCCATCTGCCCGCCCTTGCCCGGCTTCAGCTCGATGTTGTGGACGACAGTACCGGCGGGAATATTCTTGAGGGGTAGCGAATTGCCGATCAGAATATCGGCGTCGGGTCCCGACAGAATCTTGCGTCCGACTTCGAGGCCAGCCGGCGCCAGGATGTAGCGCTTCTCGCCGTCAACGTAATGCAGCAGGGCGATGCGCGCGCTGCGGTTGGGATCGTATTCGATGGAGGCTACCACCGCGGCGATGCCCGCCTTGTCGCGCTTGAAATCGATTTCGCGATACGCCTTCTTATGTCCGCCGCCGCGGAACCGGGAAGACACGCGGCCCGTGCTGCTCCGTCCGCCGGTGCCCGGCTTGCCCTTCACCAGGCTCTTTTCGGGCGTCTGCTTGGTGATGTCCTCGCGCGAAACCACCGTCTGGAAACGGCGCGTCGGAGTGGTAGGTCTGTATGTTTTGACCGGCATTAAATTAGATCTCCGCGTACTCCGGCATCTTTTCGCCGGGCTTCAGTTTCACGTAGGCTTTTTTCCAGTCGGAGCGATATCCGGCGAACCGCCCGCGCCGCCGCAGCTTGCCCGCAGTGGTGGTGGTGCGAACATCGGACACCTTCACTTTGAACAACAGCTGGACTGCCTGCCGGATCTGAGTCTTATTGGCGTTTGCATCGACTTCGAAACACAGGGTGCGCTCGGAGTCCTTCTTGGTGACGCCTTTTTCCGTCACGATGGGCCGCTTGATCACTTCCATCAATGAATTCATTGCAGGCCCTCCGAGAGTTTCTTGGCCGCGGCTTCGGTTAGAAGGATTTGCTGGTGACCCAGCAGATCGTACACATTGACGTCGCGGCTGGCGACCAGCTTCACGCCTTCCAGATTCCGGCTGGATAGCTCGAGGTTGCGATTTTCGGCGTTGTCCACCAGCAGCACCGTGCGCGCGATTTCGAGAGCATTCAGCGTCTGGCGCATCAGCCTGGTCTTGGCTTCGCTCAAAGCAAATTCGCGCACCACGCGCAGTTCGCCGTCGCGAAGTTTCGCCGATAACGCGCTTCGCAAGGCGCCTAATTGCATTTTCCTGGGCAGTTTATAAGAGTAGTCGCGCGGTTGCGGGCCATGAGTCGTGCCGCCGTGCCGCCACAGAGGACTGCGGATGGAGCCCATGCGCGCCCTGCCCGTACCCTTCTGCTTCCACAGCTTCTTGCCCGATCCAGCCACTTCGTGCCGGGTCTTTGTTTTAGCCGTTCCGCGCCGGGTGCCGGCCAGATAATGCCGGACTGCTTCGTACAGCAGCGCTTCGTTGACCGGAGCGGCGAACACCGCGTCGGCCAGGTCCAGGGTGCCGACTTTTTTGTTACTGAGATCGATGACGTCTACGCTCGGCATGACTATTGCTTGGACCTCCTCACCACGACGTATCCGCCGTTGGGTCCCGGAACGGCGCCTTTCACCAGGATCACGTTGTCCTCGACGTCCACCTGAACGATTTCGAGGTTGCGGACCGTGACTCGATCGGTTCCCATGCGACCGCCCATCCGCATACCGGGAAAAACGCGCGAAGGAAAGCTGGACGCACCGATCGAACCAGGCGCGCGGTGGAACATCGAACCGTGTGTGTCGTCGCTCCCGCGGAAATGATGACGCTTCACGACGCCCGCGAAGCCGCGGCCTTTGCTGATGCCGATGACGTCCACTTTTTCATTGGGCTTGAATTCGTCGGCGAGCACGCGGTCGCCCGGCTTCAAGTCGCCGTTCGATCCGTCTCCCAGACGGAACTCGCGCAGAAACTTCACGCCTTCGGCGGAGGACTTTTTCAAATGTCCCGTGTCCGGCTTGTTGATGCGCGATTTCTTGACGTATTCCATCAGGCCCAATTGCACGGCGTCATATCCGTCGATGGCCGGCGTCTTGCGCTGCACGACCACGCACGGACCGGCCTTGAGCACCGTCACCGGCACTACCTGGCCATCGGCCCGGAACACCTGCGTCATCCCGATCTTTTTACCTAAAATTCCTGGGCTCATAACATCTCACTCTCGTGGCCTTCCGGCTTCGCCTCTGGCCACAACTGCTGGCCGACGACTGCCGCCCTACTTTCCCCTACCAAATGCCTTGATCTCCACATCCACGCCCGCTGGCAGATCCAGCTTCATGAGCGCGTCCACCGTGTCCTGCGTCGGCTCGAGAATATCGAGCAGGCGCTTGTGGGTCCGGATCTCAAACTGCTCCCGGCTCTTCTTGTCCACGTGCGGCGAACGCAGCACGGTGTACAGATTCCGGACCGTGGGCAGCGGAATGGGACCCGCCACCGTCGCGCCGGTGCGCTTGGCCGTATCGACGATTTCCGTCGTCGATTGGTCCAGGACCCGGTGATCGTACGCCTTGAGGCGAATGCGAATGCGTTCTTTTAAACTGGCCATGACCGCCTTATTCTAAAATCTCGGATACCGTTCCGGCGCCTACCGTGCGGCCGCCCTCGCGAATCGCGAAGCGCAACCCTTTGTCCATGGCGACCGGCGTGATCAGCTCGACTTCGAGCTGCACGTTGTCGCCCGGCATCACCATTTCCATCCCCGCCGGCAACTGCGCGACTCCCGTCACGTCGGTGGTGCGGAAATAGAACTGCGGCCGATACCCCTTGAAGAACGGCGTGTGCCGTCCGCCTTCGTCCTTGCTCAATACGTACACTTCGCCCTTGAACTTCTTGTGCGGCTTGATCGACCCGGGTTTCGCGATCACCTGCCCGCGCTCCACGTCGTCCTTTTCAATGCCGCGCAGAAGCAAGCCGACGTTGTCGCCGGCTTCGCCCTGGTCGAGCAATTTCTTGAACATTTCGACGCCGGTGACCACGGTCTTGCGAGTATCGCGGAATCCCACGATCTCCATTTCCTCGCCGACCTTGCAGATCCCTTTTTCGATTCTTCCGGTCACCACCGTGCCGCG
>JAIQFI010000053.1 GCA_020073345.1 Terriglobia bacterium | reverse complement strand
CTCGTTCACAACACAGAGCGCCAGAGCCGCGGCAACGTTTTCCACGTACCCCCGCGGCGCACGCCATGCAGCCCAGCCCTGTTCATAGAGAATGAAACGCCGTTGATCGTCGATGCGCTTGAGCACCGGATGGAAACGCCGGGCGTAATCACCAGGACCGTAAATCATAGGTAGGCGTAACACGGTGCCTGGCAACTCCGGATTGCTCATGATTACCTGCTCCACCGGAATCTTGTCGTAAGCATCGTCCCACCACGGAACCATTTTCTTGATCAACTCAACCTGTTCGGGCGGATACGTTTGGGATTTGCTGCGGAGTGGCGATTCTTCAGTGAGTGGCACTGGGTCAGGCACACCCTCCTCGATTCGATGCAGAATCCCGCAAGCGCGATAAACGTCGGCACTGCTCGCGGCAACCACGCGTCGGGCACGGCCCTGGAAGGTCGCCATCAACTCTCTAGCCTGTGCGCCCGAGGCCAGAATCAGATCGACGACAATTTCGGCCTTCGGCTTGAGTTTCGGCAGTTCGCGCCAATCACCGAAGATGTGTTTGGCCGGCAGGTCCGGCCGCGATTTCCCGCGATGGAACACGGAAACGGAATGGCGCATCGCTGCGAGTTGACGGACAAGATACGTGCCGATAAAGCCCGTGCCGCCGATCACCAGCACATCCACTCCCCGAGTCTACTTAATTGCTGATAGCCCCGTGAAGCGTAACCGCACACGTAGATCGGGACGTCAGCCTCTTGGACGAACATCGCGGGAGGCATTCCGAGATTGGTAGGAAGCGTAAACGCCTTTTCGAGCGGGCTAGTGCGTCTGATAGTTTCCGATATTGCTCCTTATCGGGACCGTCCAGATCAAGCTGCTGCAGTGCCAAAAGGCGTTGGTGACGGTTTCGTCACGCCTCGATCCGTTTCATTCGTCGAATGATAACAGCAACGTTCGGGTCGCGTGGAGAAAGGGAAAGGTTTTGAAACACCAACAGCGCATCATCGGCCATTCCAACATCACGACTTAACCGAGGCCGTAGATTGCGCAGGCCGCACACTCTTCGGTTTTAATCGGGTCGGAGACCGCTGAGGAAGCGATGGAGGAGCCCAGATCGCACTCCTGACGAATTCTGACACTTTGCGATGAGGGTGGGATAACGTGGAATCGTTCGACACGCTTATGCTCCAATCCTGGAACAGTCGTCCGCCGGACGCGAATCGCCGGATCGGAGGCGCTTGATGAACGACTTCAGTTACGCACTGCGCGGGTTGCGCAGGACTCCTGTCTCCGGCGCCGTCATCATTCTCCTGCTGGCCTTGGGGATCGGCGCGAATACCATCATCTTCGGCCTGATCGACGCTCAGCTGCTGCGTCCGCTGCCCATTCAGAGGCGCTTCTTCGCGAGATCAATGGCGGGAATCAGTATGGGGATCAGCATTCGTACTGCTCAGGATCTTCTCGCCAAGAAGGAAAACGAGAAGTTAAAAGCGATTTATCGTCTAGTGTGCATTTGCGGCCATCGTGAGCGCGATCACAAAGATAGAATCAGCTGTAAATTCTGCAGTTGCACGACCTACCAGTATTCCGGCGGGAACGAGATATTGACTGGCCCGAGGTGCTCGGAGCCTGAAACATCCGCTAGATGATGCTAGCGGTTCGCGCATGTTTGAATTTCGCGTGAGTAAAGAAAAGTTTTTGGGATATCCAAAAGTGAAACGTAAGAACGGATCGTACAACAAAACGAAAAAGCGAGCGCTAGAAGCGTTGGAGGATCGAATTCCCATCGACGGTGCTACTTTTGCGCGCAAGGTTGGAATCCGCCCTATTCGACGGGTGTACGCATATTTGGCCCTCTTGCAACTCTTGGTCTAGTCGCTCGAAAAGCGGAGCGCGGATTATGGCTGCGCGCGCGCGACAAGCCCTCGACTTTGGAAGAGCCGCTCTTGCCACTTCTTCGACACACCCAAGAAAGTTAAGTTGGAGCAACAGTTGCGGGATCGGAAATCCTTCCATAGAACCGCTGAGACGCCGCCCACGATTTCGGTTTCTCCGTCGGATAGACGATGGTTGATATCCCGCCGAAAGTGCTATTTTAGTTCGAGGTTGCCGGTCGGACTTTAGTCTCTGCTGGGAGCATTGTCAAATGAAGCGACTTCCGAAAGGAGCCATGCAGCGCACTTCGTCAGCCGCGCAACCAAGCGCCGCCCAGAAACTTCGGGACGCTCATCCGCAGCCTGCGTTTAGCGGTTCGGGTGATGGGTTGGTTCCGGTCACCAGCCGGTTTCGGTGGGTCCAGCAATACCCGGGACTCTTCCTTCTGACCACAATCCTATTCGTGCAGTTTCTCGGGCCTTTCGCGCGCTACTGTCCTGTAGGTTTTCTGGATTCCTGGATTTACACTTCGTATTTCATCGATTGGCCTGACATGGTCAGCCGGTACAGCGGAACCTATTACGGATCCCGCATCCCCTACATCGCTTTCGGTGCGCTGATCTACAAACTCTTTGCTCCTGCCGTTGCTAACTCGATCATTAACATCACCGAGACCTGGGTGATTTGCTACTCCGTCTACCGCACTTTGGGCCGTTTTTACCAACCCGCCCCGTCTCTACTTTATGCGTTAGCGCTTAGCATCAATGTCGGCCTGTTGCAGCCGGTTTTGTGGGACTATCCTGACGGCCCAGCCATTGCGTACGGATTTCTCGGGCTGTGGTTCTGCTTTGCGCCTCCCGCTTGGGCTTCGGGTCTGCTCGGCCTTTTTATCGGCGGCGCGTTTTACGCCTGTTCCGGACACACCATCATGATCATGGGTTTGATCATTGCGCCAGCCATGCTGGCACAGGCGACGCTCGCGTGGCGGCAGGGGTTCAAGAAAGTTGTTGTCGAACTGGTAGCAATCGGATCAGGCGCGGTCGCGGCGACCATGGTTCTCGGGGTACTCTCTGTTCTGGTCGGCGGACGTTTCCTGTTTTTTGTACCGCAGATCCTCCAGGCTATCTGGACGTTATCGAACCGAAACTACTCCGCTTGGGAGCAGCCAGTCTCCGTATGGTTGCCGACCGCCTACCGCCTTCTCACTCCGGTCGGTGTGCTCCTGCTCGCTGCCCTCCGGTTCTTTCTGCGGAAGAAGCTGAGCGATCGCGGTGACGCCGTCGTCCCCGCCATGACGGTCTTGCTAGTGGCTTCCTCGCTGCTTTACGCGTACTCGGGTCTGGTTCGGAATGCACTCGTGCTGCAGGTGTCTTATTCCGGCGTATTTCTGCTGATTCCCAGTCTTCTATACCTTGGTTTCCTCTTTTGCGGGTGTTGGCAGTATCTGGCAGACAAAGACTACAAACGGCTCGCCGCCATCGCGGCGGGATTTCTGCTCATCATTTTTGCCGCCGGCGTGTACATTTATAGTTACCAGGCCGCGCACGGACCACGTGTCCTCGTTTACGTTTCGGTGTTTTGCATTGTCTTGGCGGCGGCACTCCTTCCGGCTGCGCGAAAACTTGCTTTTCTAGGGAGTACGATTCTGGTGCTCTGCTTCCTGATCATCTCGGATTTGCCGTTGCTTGCCGACCGGTCGATCTCCGGCCCAGCCTTCGAAAAACAACCTCCAGGTTTTGAAGTCGCCGTGTATGTTCGACAACTCGTTACGTTTGCGCCGTCTAAGGGCAGAACTGTGAGATTTTGGTTCGACAAGGACGACAAGAATCTTCCGCTGTTTGATTCGCTGGCCAGTCTTTACACGTGGGGCAGTCCCAGTACGACTGCTGCGTTCATCCAGGGAACCGAGGAACAGCGGAGGTCTATGCTTCAGCCAAATGAACTCTTCGTCGTGCTGAGTTCTGACCCTCACGGAATTGAGCGTAGTGAAGCGCTACTGACGAAATACGGGGTCGAGTTCGAGCGACGGGCCGCTGTAAGAGTCGTACGGGGATCCTACGATTTTTTTGTCGGTCTGCTGTCGCTCGGGGGCAGGCACCTCATGAACGGGGCCTTTGAGCACGGCACGATGGGATGGGATCCGGGCGATGCGCAACTGGAGACTCAGGACGGCGGCCAGTCCGGCAAGAGCCTGGTTCTTACACGTCTGCGCGGACCCGCCCCCTATGCCATCCAGCGGATCGGGGTGGGGCTCGAAGATCATCATACGTATCAGCTCAGTTTTTGGGTGAAATCGGGGTCCTCGGGCGAGGATCAATTCAAAGCCGGAATCTGGGGAGGGAACAGATGGATCACGATAGTGGAAGGTGACACCGGCCCGGAGTGGAGAATATACACCGCTCAGTTCGAATATAGGGAAGGATCCTCGGTCTCGGTCGAGGTGGTCAAAAACAGCGCAAAGACTGGCTCGATGCTGTTTGATACCATTGAGCTTAACGAAATTCGATGACGCGTCCTGTGATCGATCAGGAAGAACTTCAGGGGGGTCCAGAGCTCCCACAGCAGGCTCCCGGTAAAATGGCCGACAGTGTTGTTTTTTCGGTTCCCTGGTTCGATATCGTTTCGAGGACCGTCGACGGCGCTACTTCGCCATACTATCTCCTGCGGACCAGTGATTATGTGACGGTCCTGGCGAAGACGACAGACGGATCCGTGCTTTTGGTGCAGCAATTCCGGCCGGTGGTAGGCGCGGAAACCCTGGAATTGCCAAGCGGGCATGTGGAAGAAGGAGAATCTCCCGAGGTCGCCGCGAGGCGCGAGCTGGCGGAAGAGACGGGTTACGAAGCCCAAGAATTCGAACTGCTCGGCACACTTGCTCCAGACACGGGACGCTTGGGCAACAAACTATGGTGCTTCTACGCGCAGAACGCAACCCTTATCCGAACGCCCACGGATCTGGAGGAAGGTGTCCGCCTGGTCCTGTACGAGTTTGACAATTTACTCCGCGACGTGGCTACTGGGAAGATCGATCATGCGCTACATCTAGGCGTGCTACTACTCGCCGCCGTGAAAGGGCGACTGGTGGTCGGTCAGAGAGGGATCAACCTTGGCCGCTGAAAAGCCACTTCCAGTGGATATTTGCGTGGTCGGAGGCGCGGGCCATGTAGGCCTGCCGCTATCGATTGTTTTTGCGAGCAGAAACCAGCGAGTCCTGATCTACGATCTGAACCAGGAGGCCATGGATGTGATCCGGAGCGGCAGGATGCCGTTCATGGAGCAGGGCGCGCCTGAGTTGCTCAAGGACGTGCTGTCGAAGGGTCTCCTGACGTTCACGAACCGAGCCGAGGACTTAGCCGGCGCCAAGACCGTCGTCATCACGATCGGCACTCCCGTAGATGAGTTCTTAACCCCGTCCCTGCGGGTCATCACCAGGTGTTTTGACGATTTGTTTCCTTTCCTTTCCGAGGAACAACTTATTGTCATCCGCTCCACGGTATATCCCGGAGTGACGGAGTACATGACAAAGTATGTGGAGGCCAAGGGGAAGCGCCTTCATCTCGCTTTTTGCCCCGAGCGCATCGTCGAAGGCCACGCTATTGAAGAATTGCAGAGTCTTCCGCAGATTGTGAGCGGCACCACTGCCAAAGCCGAGAACGCCTCGGCTGAGCTTTTCGGCCTCATCGCTCCGGAAGTAGTGCGCCTTTCTCCCATCGAAGCCGAATTGGTCAAGGTGTTCAGCAACGCGTACCGATATATTCAGTTTGCGGTAACGAATCAGTTCTTCATGATCGCCACGGCCGCGAATGTCGATTACTACCGCATTCTGGACGGCATGAAACGCGATTATCCGCGGTCGAAGAATTTCCCTCACGCAGGCCTGACCGCGGGCCCCTGCCTGTTCAAGGATACGATGCAGTTGGCCAGCTTCTACCGGAATCAGTTTGCACTCGGTTTTGACGCTATGTTGGTCAATGAGGGCATGCCCCAGTTCATCGTCGACAAACTGGCCGCCACTTATTCCCTGGAATCGATGACTGTCGGATTGCTGGGCATGGCCTTCAAAGCCGAGAGTGACGATTCGCGTTTCTCGCTCAGTTACAAGCTCAAGAAAATTCTGGCGACTCGCGCAAAAGCTGTCTTAACCACGGATCCGTATGTGACGAGCGATCCGGCGCTGCTGCCCCTCGACGAGGTAGCCCGAAAAAGCGACATTCTGGTTCTCTGCGCTCCCCACAATGTCTATCGTGAGTTGAGCCTAGAGAACAAGGTTATCGTCGATATCTGGAACTTCTGGGGCAAGGGCAGTCTATTTACCCAGATTCGCGCCGCCGGCGGGTCGGCGTAAGAGAACGATCGTGAATCGGAAACTCGACTTTTGGATTCCACAGTTCGGTGCCGATGAGAAGGCGCTGGTTGCCGATGTTCTCGACAGCAGTTTTCTGAACGACGGGGAAGTAACCACGCAGTTTGAACGCCAGACCGCCGAGTTACTTGGATGCCGTCACGTCGTGGCTACCACGAGCGGTACGACTGCCATCTTTCTGGCGTTGGCCGGGATCGGGGTGGGTGCAGGCGATGAAGTGCTCGTGCCCGACGTCACTTTCATTGCCACTGCTAACGCCGTCACGCTCGCGGGCGCGAAGCCAGTTTTGGTGGATGTCGATCCACAAAAGCTCACGATTGATCCGCAGTGCATCGAGCGCGCCATCACCCCCCGGACAAAGGCCATCGTGCCCGTCCACGTGAGCGGACGTGCCGCGGATATGGGCGGGATTCTGGACATCGCCAAACGGCATGGCCTTTTGGTTGTCGAAGACGCAGCGGAGGCGTTTCTCTCAAAGCACGAAGGCAAGGCCCTTGGAACGTTCGGCGTCGCCGGGTGCTATTCTTTGTCGCCCAACAAAACGATAACCACGGGCCAGGGCGGCCTGATTGCAACGGATGACGATCGCCTGCACGTGCGGCTGCGGGAATTGAAAGATCAAGGTCGTCCGGAGCGAGGCTCCGGCGGAGATGACGCCCACAACAGCATCGGTTACAATTTCAAGTTCACCAACCTGCAGGCCGCGGTCGGCCTGGGTCAGCTCCGCGACCTGTCGCGGAGGCTCGAACGAATGAGAGACATTTATCGCGGCTACGCTGAAGGGCTTCGGGGAGTAAGAGGCGTTTCGGTTCTCCCGTTCTGCATTGAAGGAGGCGAGGTGCCCCAGTGGACGGATGTCTTCGTTGAACGCCGCGACGCCTTGTACGATCAGCTGGTCGCACGCCGAATATGCGGCAGACGGTTCTGGCATCCCCTTCATACCCAGGCGCCGTATCGAGCGTCGGACGAGCTGTTCCCGAATAGCACGAAGCTGGTTCCGCATGCGATGTGGCTGCCTTCCGCCTTCACACTGTCGGATGCCGATGTGACTGCTGTGTGCGGCGAAATTCAGGAAATCCTGGCGTGATCTTGGCAGAAAATGAAGCCCATCATTTCTCCAAACACGCGGATCCGTCACCTCGAGCATTTTGTCGCCGGCGAAGACTCGATTGTGGACGACTATTGCTACTTCTCGACCAAAGTGCGTATCGGCCGGTGCACTCACATCGCCTCCGGATGCAGTGTCGCGGGCGGTGCCGACATGCAGTTCGAAATCGGGCATTTCTGTAGCTTGTCCTCAGGCGTGAAAGTCTGGTGTACGAGCGACGACTTCGTCAACGACCTGGTGACGATTATTCCCGACGGTATAGGACAAGTCAAAACGCACCTGATACGAGGTAACGTGTCACTCGATGACTATACGGCGGTCGGATCAAACTCCGTCCTCATGCCGGACAATCATGTCCCCGAGGGGACTGTCATCGGCGCGCTCAGCTTCGTGCCGGTGTCTTTCGAATTCCGCCCGTGGAGCGTCTACGCTGGAATCCCGATTCGTCTTATTCGACCTAGAAACCGGGAGAGCGTCATGGAGCAAGTGCGCCAGCTGGAGGCGTCGCTCAAGACGCGGGAGGAAACAACATGACGAATTCGAAGCCGCAAGTTAGACCCGCGTTCTCGAAGATTAGGCTCGCTGGCTCCTCCTCGAATTGCGTGTGACCTTCATGGCAACTTTCGAGACCAAAGAGCAAACCGCCACCGAGCCAAACGTAATGGAACAGCTCGCCAAGCTGAATCCAGTCACTCTTTCCATTCTGCTTCCCGTTCGGAACGAAGGTATCAATCTTCGCATCATGGTCAAGCTTTTGGGAGCCGTAGTCGACGTCCCCCACGAGCTGCTGATTGTCCACGACTTCCCCGAGGACGACAGCATTCCCGTAGTCCGCGCCATGCAGAGTAACCACAAGAACCTGCGGCTCGTCCACAATGAGCGGGGCCGCGGCGTCGTGAATGCTATTCGCGCCGGAGTGGATGCCGCCGTCGGAGACTACGTCTTGCTGTTTGCAGCCGACGAGGTCGGGCCGGTTCTTGCGATCGAAGACATGCTGGCCCTGATGCAGGAGGGCTGCGACCTTGTAAGTTGCTCGCGCTACGCACATGGGGGACGCCGGCTCGGCGGCTCGTGGATCGGCGGGGTGCTCTCGCGGTTCGCCAACCGCCTTTTTCACCGGCTGGCCGGTTGCGTGCTCAGCGACGCGACAACCGGGATCAAGCTGTTTCGCCGTTCCCTGTTTCCCACGTTGCATCTTGAGGCCCGGCCGGTTGGTTGGGCCGTTACCTTTGAGATGGCGATGAAGGCGCAGCTGGCCGGCTGGAAGCTCGGCGAGGTGCCGGTGATCTCTATCGACCGTCTGTACGGCGGCAAGTCCACTTTCCGCCTCGGTCCCTGGACGGGCGAATACCTGCGCTGGTTCCTGTGGGGCTTTCAGAATCTCCGACGTGTTCCTAAATCCAGCAGGCCTAAGGTCCGCGTTCGTCCAGCTTCAGCGTTTCCCAGCACCACGATGGAAGAATAGACGACTGATGCCCAAGACCATTCTGGTAACCGGCGGCGCGGGTTTCCTTGGCAGCGCCTTGGTACGACGGTTGGTCCATGAGGGCCATCGGGTTCGCGTCTTCGATAACGAATCCCGTGGCGCCCTCGACCGCCTGCAGGACCTCAAGGGTTGTTTCGAACCCGTCACGGGCGATATCCGCGATCGCGAAGCTGTATCTAGCGCTGTAGCGGGAATGGACAGCGTCGGGCATCTGGCGTTTGTCAACGGGACGGAGTTCTTCTACACCAAGCCGGACCTGGTACTCGATGTCGGAGTCAAAGGCATGGTCAACATCCTGGATGCGTGCCGCGAGCATGGTGTGCCGGAACTGGTGCTGGCTTCCAGTTCCGAGGTCTATCAAAACCCTCCCGTCGTTCCGACCAGTGAAATAGTCCCCCTGTCGATACCCGATCCCACCAATCCGCGCTATTCCTATGCGGCGGGCAAGATCATCAGCGAGATCATGGCGCTTAACTACGGCCGCACTGGATTCGAGCGGGTGCTGATTTTTCGCCCGCACAATGTCTATGGCCCGGAAATGGGCTGGGAGCACGTGATCCCGCAATTCGTACTGCGCCTGAAGGCGTTGGCTGCCGCGGGATCTTCCACAATTCGATTCCCGATCCAAGGAACAGGCGAGCAGACGCGCTCTTTCGTCTACATCGACGATTTCATCGACGGTTTGATGGTGATGATGAAGGCTGGCGAACATTTGGGGATTTACAACGTCGGGACAGAAGAGGAAGTGACCATCGCCGAGCTGGCGCGGATGGTCGCCGCTTGCTTTAACAAGCACGTGGAGATTGAACCCGGCCCGCCCGCCAAGGGTGGCACGAATCGCCGCTGTCCCGATATAAGCAAGCTCCGGGCCCTCGGATACGAGCCCAAGGTTTCGCTTCGTGAGGGTTTGTCCATCACCGCGAAGTGGTACGACGAAAATTCCCACCTGGCTCCAGCGGCGAAAAGGAAGGAAGCATAAATTGCCCATCCTCGATACAGCACCGACGGCGGCCGGCACCGGTTCCAGTGTCGTCGTAGAACGTTGCCAAGTCTGTGATCACGCTCCGTTACAGCACGTTTTCTTCCTGGGATATCTTCCACCCGTCAATCAAATGCGGACCATCGGCGATCTGCCTCGGGAACAACCCGCATACCCAGCTCTTCTGCTTGCCTGTCCACAATGCAGCCTGGTTCAACTGGGCCTCATCGTGGACAAAAACATTCTGTTTCCGCCCGAGTACCCTTATACGAGCGGCACCACGAAGATCCTGCGGGACAACTTTGCGGATCTCTACACCGAGTCCCAAACCATCGTCCCGATGGGACCCCAGGATCTGGCCATCGACATCGGATCGAACGACGGAACACTCCTGAGCAATTTCAAGAACGGTGGCCACCGTGTGTTTGGCATCGAGCCCAGCCAGGTGGGAAACCTTGCAAACGAGCGCGGAATCCCCACCACGATCGCTTTCTTTGACGGAGCCACCGCCCAAAAGACTCGCGATCTTCACGGTCCGGCGAAGGTTGTCACGGCAACCAATGTCTTCGCCCACATCGAGCGTATCCACGACATCGTGAACAGCATCCTGCTCCTGATGGACAACAAGAGCGTCTTCATCTCAGAATCGCATTACCTCTTGAGCCTGGTGGAAACCCTTCAGTACGACACCATTTACCACGAGCATCTGCGCTACTACTCACTGAGGAGCCTGCAGTATCTTCTCAAGATGCATGGCCTGGAGGTCATCCACGCTTGCCGGATTCCGACGCACGGCGGTTCGATTCGCGTATACGCGGCCCGCGCCGGCGAATACCCGGTTCGTCCGTCGTTGAGTGAAACTCTGAAGAAGGAAGCGGCCGCGGGTCTGGATGCGGAACATCTGCAGAGTTTTAAAGCCAGGGCGGTGCAGTCCAAGCTTGATCTGCATGCCTTGCTGCGCGATATCAAGAAACAAGGACAAAGGATTTACGGTATCGGAGCGCCTTCCCGCGCCAGTACTTTGATTCACTATGTGGGCTTGGATGACGGCATTCTGGACTGTGTTCTCGAAATAAAAGGATCCCTCAAGATCGGTAAGTATATGCCCGGATCGCTGATTCCGGTACTCGAGGAATCCCGCTTATATACCGATCAGCCGGAATACGTTTTGTTGTTGTCCTGGCACATCGCCGAGGAACTGATTCCTAAGTTGAAAGAGAAGGGCTACAAGGGAAAGTATATTTGTCCCCTACCCGCGCCCACAATCGTGTAAGTTATAGGCCACTTGAATGGGTCTGACCGGTAGGACGTCGGGTCAGCGCGCGGGATCGAATGTCTCTTCAAGACTCGATTCAGTCCACACGGAAGCGGCCACAAATAGTTAGACATTATGCAGGAGTTGAGCGGACAGCTGAGCAGTATGGTACTTTGAGTCCTTTATGGTGCAGGAGGCAGCGTCACCGATTTCACGCTGGCGCCAACCGTTCTTCAGGTTCTTGTTCACGTGCCGCAAGGCCTTCGAATCTCGCTATTCACTCTTGGCCGGGCTGTTGCTGGCGACCTATTTTTGTGCCCAGCGCGTACCCTTTACGTCTACCGCGCTGTTTCAATCAGCTCGGGAATTTGTCTTCTCCAGTTACGGTGCCAGCCGGTTGAGGATCTATAACAACGTCAATGGGCGCCCGTTCGAATCGTGTCCCTCTGAGGAGCAGCAGCGTACCGAGCTCTTCGAAAGGATGCAGCCAAAAGTCCATGATCTTCTCCAGAAACACACGCACGAACCACAACGAATTGCCGCCCTTTTGGCCTTTTACAACAGAGAGACGACAACGTTCTATCGTGCGCCTTGTCGCGCGGGGTGGGTGCGGCGCTTCGACTTCATGGATTACTCCTACTCGTTTCCGGGCGCAACGCCGTACATCTGGCTCTTCCGCGTTTTCGGCCTCACAGAGATCTATGTTTCCTTATGGCTCATGGCAGCAGCCTACATCGGCTACTGGTCCGCATTCCTGATTGGAAGCGCGATACTGCGGTCAAATCTCGGAGGTCTGCTGGTCATAGCTGGAATCGAGATAGCATGCCGAGGGCTTAGCAGGACGGGAAATGATGTCCTCTATATGCTGCTGGCGTTTCCCCTGATGCTCGCCGGCCAACTCCTGATTGCGGAGGACCCCGATGAAAATCCTGCTGACTCTCCCTTGCCATGGTGGCGAATCGCCCTCCGTCCATGGTGGCGAATGGCCGGGCTGGTCCTATTTGGCGTGTTCTCGGTCCTGTGCTTGTTTGGACTGCCGATCATCATCAAGATGTATGCTCCTGTTGTGGCGGCAAGCGTCGCGCTGATAGCCGTCCTACAGCGCACTAGAACATCGATGAAATTGATGGGGCCAGAACAGGCGCCGGTTTCGGTGGCGAGCGTTCGCGTCGCGTCCAACCCGCAGCCGAAACACCGCGGCGCGTCAAAATATCGCGGCGCTTCAAAACCTCGCTCGATACGCCCTCCGGCGAAACAGGCCAAAACTTGGAGGGATACTGTCGAGCGAGCATACAGGGGCGCATTCACTTTTTTCCGCCTTTTCGTTCAAACTCGCAGGATCGCCCTGCTCCGCGCCGGGCTCGCGGTTCTCACGTTGTTCGTTTGCCGCTTCCCCTACGCTCACTATTCGGCGCAGCTACTGGCGCCTGTGTCGGCGGTAGATGCTGCCCAAAGTGAGGAATACGTGCCCGTAACCATGATGGGGTATACCTTTGAGCGGCCTAGCTATCATGGCTTCCTTATCGGCGACGCAAACTATTCCATGATCTTGCTGCGCGACCCGCTCTTGGCAAATTCCGGGGTTGTCAACTTATTCCAATCATTCCGCCCATGGTCGAATTATTACTGGCTGGACACATTCCTACATCGCCCTTGGCTGATTTTCTTGCACTGGTGGGGACGCTTTTTTGAAGTCGTATGTTTTCACCGGTTCCTTTCGGCAGGAATGTATGGACCTAATACAGTTATCGACACGTGGATTTATTGGTTTGGACTACTGGTGTTGGCGGTGGCATCTCTACGGTTTGATCGTCCAGTACTTTGGCCTGTTCTCGGTGTGGTTTATTTCGAAATATTCGGCGTCTCCGTTCTCCAAGGGATCATTCACACTCACGCGCTCTACTATGCGCGTGGAGTATGGTTCCTTTGGGCGCTGTTACCCGTCACATCCGTTCTGATTTGCGTTCGCTTTCGGCGGGTGTTCGAGACTGGACCACAGGCTTGGGGCTGGATAAGAACCCAAGCGGCTCGCCGCCCTAAACGGCAGATCGCTTGCGTTGCTGGTTGCGTCTTGGTTCTCATTTGGGGGCTCATTCGAGTGGCCCACCGCGAAGTTTACGTCTATCGCATTTGGACCGCCGAGCATTACGGCCTTTTCAACCCGGAGTCATACCGGACACACGCGTGGCTAGTGCAGCAATTAGATGAACTGCAGTCCTTGGGCAGCTTCGAACCGGGGGCGGTTTCCATGTATGCAGCCAATGTGATGTATTTCCAATATGCAGCGACGGGATATCACAAACACTATCTAGCGGGAAAACTGCCGGTGGACTACGATGCGGAGGGCGAAAAGTGCCGCCGCTCGATGATGGACTACTATCGAAGGGCGTTGCAGGAAGCTCCTGGGAATCCCAACTTCTATCAGTATGCCCAGTTGTTTCACGTTCCCGAATGGGTTGACATCTTTACGAAGGCGCTGGAGCGATTCCCCAATCACCCCTATCGTGCAAAGATGGCAGACGACCTCGCCAACGCCGGTATTCTTCCGAAAGAAAACGCGCGAATCGCTGCGGATGCACTTGGGGCACTATATCGCGACACCGCTAGATACCGGCCAGGGTACCGGCGCCTTCCTGATGTGACAGGGCCCCAACCAGTGATGGCCAGTCGGACGCCCGAAGGAATTCACGTTCGCTTAGAGCCTCATCAAGAGATTTGGCTCGATCAAGTCAATACCTATGGCTCCGATCGGTATAAGCTGGCGCTCTATATCAGGAGTTCCGCAGGCGGTTTGGAGCTCTGCATAGCCACCGTGCACGGCTGTCGGAGTGCGCCAAGCATGGTGACACCCGACGATTTACATCCGTATCATGTATTCGAAACAAATCCGCTCGAACCGGACGAAGCCAACGCCAGAGTCGTGATTAAGACCCGTGGCCAGGGGGCTGATTTTGTTCTCCGTGATTTATACCCGTTGTTGGAGAACCCCCGCTTCTACAATTGAGCTCCGCATAATCTAAGAGTTGTCGATGACCTGATGGTATGGACCTGGCCCGGTGGTTCACTGAGATGGGAGTTGATATCAGGTCAGTGTGACCTCCAGATTCGAGACAGCTTGATTTCAGTCCCAAGATCCTCGTATTGGTCGGTGGCAATCAGGTCGACGCCCGCTGCGATCGCCGCATCCCAGCGTTTGCGGACCGATTCAGGCGAGCCAAAGTTATAGTTCGCATCCCAACCCCTTTCGTTTTCGGGGAAGAAGCCATCCAACGTATAAAACCGGATCCAGTAGCCAAGGCGATGAGCGTGATCTACCAAGGACCGAAGACGCAGTACATCAGCCGCGCTCCAGTCGCCGGCATTCGCCTGTCCTCCTTCCTCGACCTCACTCCACGAGTTGTTCCACCAACGTCGATAGTTAGTAGGCAGCTCCGTCAATAATTCCTCGGGAGGCAGCGTAGCGGCCGAATGCGCCCGCTCCGGATCGGAGTTTCCGAAAAACTTGGCTGTATGAGCCGACCCAAAAAGTCTGAGCTTCGCTCCGACGGGAACTCGTTTAAAGAAAATGTCTTCCTGGGCGTCGGAGTCTTCGGTTAAAACCAGAATCGGTCTGGTTTGGAACGGTGAGAGATCGCGAGGGTTACTGGTCTTTACCGCAGTCGTGATCCAGCTCTCATATTCACCCAAGAGATCCCAGACGCCTTGGAGCAGCAGCGGTTCGTTGCTTTTGAAATCGAAATGGAGAACGATCAACGGCCAGTTCGCTTGATCTTCTTCCGCAAGAGCGTATTCGACTACTGGCCGGACGTGCTCAAAGAAGTAGTCGCGCAAGGTGGGCTCGCTTCCAATCGGCTTCGCCTCGTGAGAGACGACGGCTGTTCCTCGCCCACCGGCTGAATCGGTACGCCACGCTACGTCTTGTTCGATGGCAATCGGGAAACCCGTGCCAAGCGCACGATCCAGCCGATCTGCCCACTGTCCCTGGTAGGGATAGCAGTTGTGGGCATCCAGCACCGGGTGGCGGTGATTCAGAAACTCGAGCGACGATTGGGCGCCCAAAGTCGCGAGAGCCAGCAACCACGCTGCGATCGTCTTCACAGCCACCTGATCAGAACTTGAGCTTCAGAGCGAATTGGATGATGCGAGCATCCGCTGAACTGACGATCTGGCCGAATCCAGCACCCACTGTGACGCCCGGCACACCGAAATTCGTATGGTTAAATGCGTTGAAGAATTCCGAACGGAACTGCATTGCCACACGCTCAGTAAGCTTGAAGTCCTTGGCCATATTGAAGTCGAAGTTGACCATTCCAGGTCCCCGCAGGATTCCGACGCCGGAATTACCGAAAATTTGATTCGGCGTGCTGGCGGTTAACGCCTGGAACGCGCTGGTATCAAACCACCGATCCACCGTGCGTTGGTCGGCCGGCAGATTGCCGTTAGCGATGCGGTTCGGCCGAAACCTTCGTTCCCCACCGATGTTCACGATCTGCGACTGGTTGATCGTCAATGGCAGCCCGCCTTGCCAGGTGAAGATGGGCGAGAACTCCCATCCGCCGAGCACCGTCTGCGCCGGCCCGGAGCCCCGCTCGAACGGCAGGCGCCATACACCGGAGAGTACGAAGCGATGAGTGATGTCGAACTCAGCAGGACCATACTCCAGACGGCGGTTATGCGGATCCTGGGGCTCTTTGTATTCGCCCACGTCTACTCCGTTACCGGCGCCGCTGGTCGATAAATGGTCCACCGAGTCGGTCAGCGCCTTGCCGTAGGTATAGGAGGCCAGCAGCGTGAAGCCTTTCGCGAAGCGCCGCTCTACTTTCGCCTGCAGGGAATTGTAATTGGACCGGCCCAGATTCTCGAGAACTTGGATATCGCCGTTCAAGCCGAGCGAACTCAGCTCGCGCGCTCCCACCACTGGAAGGCCCTGGGAATTATAGCTATAGGTGTTGGGATTGAGATTGCGGAACGACGGTAGCTTCAGTCCGTGATTGCCAACGTAGGAAACGTCCAGCACCAAATCTTTGGCAAGCTCCTGTTGAATTCCGAAGCTGTACTGCTCCACATAGGGGGAACGCTGGTTGGGATCCTGGGCCTTTCGGGCGACAGTGGTTAGATTCACGCGGGAGATATCTACAAATCCCGGAGGAAGTCCGTCCTGCAAGCGGAACAGTGCGTCGGTCGATAGCAGACGGCCGGAACCTGAGATGTTTGCATCGGCCAGAATGATGAACGGCGGATTGAATCCAAGCAGGCCCTCGCGTCCAAGGCGATTCGAATGGTTGTAGAAAATGCCAAATGCGCCGCGTACCACGGTCTTGGGAGTCGCAGAGTATGCGAATCCGAGGCGGGGAGCAAAATCGTTCCCATCCGGATGAATCAAAGCTTGCTGATAGAGTGATCCGCTGGCTCCGGTAATGAACTTCCCGGTGCCCGAATCGAAATTGGCCCACTTGAAGTCGCGCTCTCGGGGAGGAGTTGCAAACTCATAGCGGAGTCCGAGATTCAGCGTGAGCTTACGCGTGACTCGCCAGTCGTCCTGTGCGAAGACGAAGTACATGTGCTGGTAAATGTCGAATGTCGTATTGGAATCTTGTTGGTACCGGTTCGGGAAGCCAAGCAGGAGATCCGCCAGCGCGTTCTCCCAACGACCGTTGTTGCCGGTGAAGCGGCCGTTGAAATCGAGCTGCCCGATCAGGGATCCGATGTCTCGAATGCCGGTTTCAACGTTCAAGAGTTCGCCACCAAACTTCAGGGAATGAGCTCCGTGGTTCCACGAAACCGATTCGCGGAAGTTCATGCTGCGAGGAGTTTGGAATTGCGGCTGCGAAGTCGTTCGGCCGATGCGACGGTTTATCGCGCCATTGAAATTGAAGGTTGGAAGACCGCCGCAAATCGAGGGATCCGAAGGAGCGTTCTTCAAGCCGATCAAGTCTGCCGGGCAAGTGGTTCCGAAGTTGGGCGGGAGCTGGAAATAGTCGCCCAGCGCGTATCCGAACCGGGTCTCGGAAACCATCGAAGGCGACAGAATCCACACTATTCCCGAGGCGATCTGCTGGGACTTCAGGTCCGCGGTTCCAAACGTGTCATTGAAAGAACCTTCCGACAAACCCGGTCGCGGTCCAGGCCGAAAGAAGCTCGTCTTCGAATAGGAGTATCGGGCGAAGGTGCTGATCTTGGAGGAAACCAGGTGGTCGCCGCGAAGATCGAACTGGTTGGTGTGGTTCTTCTCTACTGGTGCCGCTACGAAATTGTTGTCGAATGTCGAAGAGGCGGCGTTCGGATCAGGACTGACATTGATCACTTTCTGCCCGACCGGATCGATGAGGTTCGCGGGAATCTTCCAGCAACTACCGGTTCCATCGTTGCAGTTGGCTGTGGCCGGAATCCGGAAGTCCTGGCCGGTATCGGCCGGGTTGTACGGATTGAAGATCGGCGTTGCGAACAGACCCTGGCGCCAGATCGGCTGAGGAACGGACGTTGTCCGAACCACGCCCGCTGCATCGCGGAGCCCTTCATAGTCGCCAAAGATGAACGTCTTGTTCTTGATGATTGGACCGCCCGCGGCTGCGCCAAATTGATTTCGCTGCCGGAACGGCTTCTTCAGACCGTTCTTATTGGCAAAGAAGTTGCTTGCATCCAGCTCACTGTTTCGCAGGAACTCGTAGATGGTCCCGTGCAGGTCGTTGGTCCCGGACCGGATCACCGCATTGATCAGGGCTCCGGCACTGCGTCCGAATTCCGCCGAATACGCATTGGTCTGGATCTTGAACTCCTGCAGTGCCTCGACCGACGGCTGAATCACTTGCACGTTGAGACCGCGGAAGCTATTGGAATAGGAGGTATTGTCCACACCATCGAGCTGAAAGCCGTTCTGGAACGCGCGATTGCCGTTCACGTTGAAAGCCCCGCGAAAGCCGACGGATTGAAGACGCGGCGTAGGAGCCATTACGCCCGGAGATAACAGCGCGAGTTGATTGTAGTCGCGGCCATTGAGCGGAAGCTCCACCATTTTCGTGTGGTCAATGACGGCGCCGCGACTGGAAGACTCCGTTTCAATCGTCGGAGAATCCGCGACAACAGTGATCTGCTCACTCACTTCGCCGACTTGCAGTTGCAGGTCGAGGCGTCCCGCCTGATTGACCTGAAGAACAAGTCCCGACGACACCGCCTGCTTAAAACCCTTTGCCGAGGCGGTGACCTGGTATGTACCAGGCCGCAGGATCCCAAAAACATAACGGCCTTCGCTGTTCGTGATCGCGGACGTTACCTGGTTGGTGGCGTCGCTGGTCGCCTTGACCTCGGCATTTGGAACCACGGCGCCGGCAGAATCCGTGACGACGCCTGTCAGCGTCGCCGATTCGTATTGTGCCCATGAAGGCATACCGAAGATCACCAAACATGCGATCGCCATTGTGGCGCGAGTGAAAACACTTGTTGATTTGTCGTTTGTGGTCATTTTGGGGCACCCCTTTTCTTGGACTGAGGTGACTCAGTTTATCGGTCAAATGTTGCAAGGGCGCGACAGAACCGCTGCAGAACTATAACCCGCTTAGATTTCTCTCGACACTTTCTTGAGCCTGTTCTATGCTCTGATCATGCGCGCTAGAACGTTAGCCAGAACCGTGGTGTGGTCAATCACTTGGAGCGCCTTTGCGCAACCTGCGGCGCGAGAGTTGAGCGGCATGGAGCTGGCTGGGGTCACCGATCTGAAAGGAACCGTTTACCATGTCCAGGGAATCGACTTCGATGAACAGAGCGTCTGGGTGACATCCGTGGATGCTCCGAACCAGAAAGGCTATCTGCACGAGTATTCTTCATCGGGTGAATTGAGGCGATCGATCGAGATCCAGGACGGCGTTCGCTTTCATCCCGGGGGCATCGCCTCCGATGGTTCCTCGTTTTGGGTGCCAATCGCGGAATACCGAGCCCACAGTACAACCGTCGTTCAACGGAGAAACAAGAAAACCCTTGAAGTCGAATACGCTTTCGAAGTGCCGGATCACATCGGGTGTATTGCCGTAACTCCCGAGTATCTGATTGGCGGCAATTGGGATAGCAAGGACTTCTACGTGTGGGACCACGAGGGGCGGCTGATTCGCAAGGTCCCGAGTGGCACCCAGACCGCATACCAGGACATGAAATACGAGGATGGCTTTCTGGTCGCGTCCGGCCTGCGGCAAGACGGCACAGGCTCCATCGATTGGCTTATGCTGCCGTCTTTCGAGATCACACGGCAGATCCGCGCGGGCAAGACGGACCGCGGAGTTTCGTTTACGCGCGAGGGAATGGCCATCCATGGATCCCGGCTTGTTCTGTTGCCGGAGGATGGACCGGCTCGCATGTTTATTTTCCAATTAGGTCGCTGAAACGGATTCGTTACCGAATTGAAAAGTCGCAGGAGTATACTGAGACCTTTCTATGCGACTCAGTTACCCCCTGGCGCTTCTCGGACTTTTCGCGGTCTCAGCATCGGTGGCCGTGGCAAGCGACCCGATCCGGCTTCCGACCGGACTCTGGATTTCGCCGGATGCCGCGCCCCATTCCGTTACGATGCCTTTGAATCCGGGACTCGCTAGCCGTCCCAACCTGACTCTTGGCCAAGCTGTCACAACCGCGCTGAGCCCGGACGGAACCCAGCTTCTGGTTCTCACCAGCGGATATAACAAAGCGGAACGGGGAGGCGCGGCCCAGTCCAACGAGTATGTGTTCGTCTATGATGTAACGTCGTACCCGCCGCGCCAGGTACAGGCGCTGCCGATTCCTAATTCGTTTTGCGGGTTAGCCTGGAATCCCAGCGGAGTCGAATTCTATGTGTCGGGAGGCGTGGACGACATGGTGTACGTGTTCGCCCGGAAAGGTCTGGCTTACGGGCGCGCAGCATCCGTGCCGCTAGGCCACCCTCGTGGAAATGGATTGTTGTCCAACGCGCCTGCTCCCGCGAATGCATCCGCGCCTAAACCGATGGTTGCCGGCATCGGCGTCAATCAGGCAGGGACGATCGCGGTGGTCGCCAACTTTTATAACGATTCGATCAGCCTGATCGACCTGACAATGCGCAAGAAACGTGCGGAACTGGACCTGCGGCCCGGCATCCAGGATCGGACCAAGACGGGCGTTCCTGGAGGAGAATATCCGTACTGGGTGGCGGTTCGCGACAACGGACAAGCCTACATTTCGAGCCCGCGCGATCGTGAGATCGTGGTTGTGCGCGTCGATCCTGCTCCGGCAGTTACTGCTCGCATTCCGATTGCCGGTCAGCCAAACCGGATCTTACTGAATCATACACAAGACCGACTATTCGTCACGGTAGACAATGCGGACGCCGTGGCAGTCATCGATACAGCGAATAACAAAGTGGTCACAACCCTTAGCGTCGTTGCCCCGGCCGGAGTCCTGCCATCGGGCAACCTGCCCAAGGGCGCGAATCCCAATAGTCTGGCGCTTTCGCCCGATGAGCGAACTCTCTACGTGACCGACGGTGGGACCAATGCGGTTGCTGTCGTGTCTCTGCAAGCATCAGGATCCGGGACCGTAACCGGATTGGTCCCCACGGGTTGGTATCCAAACAGCGTGAGCGTCAGTGCGGACGGCAAGACACTCTTCGTTGTGAATGGGAAGAGCGTACCTGGGCCCAATCCGGGCAATTGCCGCGGAGATGCGAGAGCGCCGAATATCCCGGACTGCCCAAGACTCGCCAACAATTACGTTTACATGCTCGAGAAAGGGTATCTGATGTCAGCGCCAGTTCCTGCGGCGACTGAACTGGAAGCTCTGACACGGCGCGTCGCGGAGAACAACGGTTTTGATGTCGTGCGCGCTGGCAATGATCATCCGGTGATGTCTGAACTTCGGAAGCGCATCAAGCACGTCATTTATGTGATTAAAGAGAACCGGACTTACGACCAGGTGCTGGGCGACCTCGAAGTCGGTGATGGCGACCCTGCTCTCACCGAGTTCCCGGAACCCCTTACGCCCAACCATCATTCCTTGGCGCGAAACTTTGTGACCCTCGATAATTTTCTCGATTCGGGGGAGGTGAGCGGCGTGGGCTGGAATTGGACCACTGCTGCTCGAACCACCGATTACACTGAAAAGACCGTGCCCCCCCAGTACGCGGGTCGAGGCTTCATGTATGACTGGGAGGGAATCAACAGAGGTGTGAACGTCGGCATCGGCTCTCTGCCGGAGCGGGTCAAGGCACAACCGCTGCTGAGCCCCGACGCGAAAACTCCCGCCGATCCAAATCTCCTGCCCGGCACTGCGGATGTTGCTGCGCCTGATTCCGCCGGCGGAGATTCGGGGCTCGGATACATTTGGGACGAAGCGATTACGGCCGGATTGACCGTGCGCAACTACGGCGTCTTCTGCGACCTGTCCCGCTACGATGATCCTCGCTCCAACCCCGGTTACATGCCGATCTCGAAGACGCCCTTCGCGGACAAAATCGAACAAGCGGTGCCAACCAAGAAGGCGCTGTGGGACAAGACCGACATGTACTATCGCAGCTTCGATCAGAACTACGCTGACTTTTATCTCTTCAAGGAATGGGAGCGCGAGTTCGATCAGTTCGTCGCCAGCCAGAATATGCCGAGCCTGTCATTGGTTCGGCTCGCCCATGACCACTTCGGAAGCTTTGGTACGGCGCTTTATGGTATCAATACGCCGGCCTTGCAGATCGCCGATAACGACTATGCACTTGGCCTACTTGTTCAGAAAGTGGCGAACAGCCCGCGCAAAGACGACACGCTGATCTTTGTGATCGAGGATGACGCGCAAGACGGTCCTGATCACGTCGACGCTCATCGCAGCATTGCTTATGTGATCGGCCCGTATGTGAAGCAGCATGCCGTGGTCTCCGAGCGTTACACCACGGTGAGCATGGTACGGACCATCGAGGCGGTCCTCGGCTTGACTCCGAGTAGCCTATTTAGCGCCGCAGCGGTCCCTATGACGGAGGTCTTCGACCTGAACCAATCCACCTGGAATTACACTCCACTCATCTCCGACCTATTGCGCACATCCGAGCTTCTCCTGCCGCCAGCAACAGCTGAGAACTCTCTGCCGCGCACGCCTCGGGTCTTGGCGTACGCGAAAGACACGCGCACCGCTCGCTACTGGCAGAAGAAGATAGGCGATATGGACTATGAGGAAGAGGATAAGCTCGACACGCCGCGCTTCAATCGCGAGCTGTGGAAGGGCATGATGGGCGACAAGCCCTACCCCAAACAGCGTTCCGGCAAAAACCTCCGCGAGAACCGCGCAGCCTTCTTAACTGGTTTTGGAATCGACTCTCGCTAGTCTAGAAGGCAGTCGGCAGGTTGAGGGGGGACCGGCTCCGCTTGAGGCGAAGCCGGGTGGGTGAGGTCAGTTAAGTGGTTAGTCTGGTCCTGAGCTACCTTACCAGCCTGATTAGAATAACGTGTGTCTAGCAGATGAAGTTCGCGTATATCAGATGTGGTACTTCACGCTTCCGACCGAGCAAGCACTTCTTGTTCTGCTCTGAACCAATCCTCTTCTGATGAGCCCTCGGGACAGCCTCGTTGTTGCCACAGAGCATAAGCGAGCGAAGCTATCTGTTCGTGAAGGGGCCGGGGTTCGGTTGATTCCACCGATGTTTCAGGACTCGCGGCTTGTTGCGTTGCATGGGCTGCCATAATAATCCTCTCGTTGTAGCGTTCAAAGATTGGGAACGCACACTTATCACGTCAGGCTCATTCTACTGCGGAGTGCGTGAAACTATCGTGAATCCGTTAATAGATCGCCGCAGGGGCACGTTGGCAGTGCGCGGTCAGTAACGCGTCCCGGTTTCAATCAGATTACAATCAGTTCAGCGAGCTGGGTGATATCCCCCAGCAATTCTGGCCAGGGAAGGCGTACCGAGTCGAGCGTTTTGAGCAGCGTGCGGGGGATGACATTCTGGGGCGCATGCAAGTCCACCAGGAGAAGAAACGCTCGGCGATGCGCAAACTGGGTGTCGCCGCCGGATTTTCTCCTTCAGCGAAAGCTAGGACGACCGGATCAAAATGATCGGTTGCGAATCTCAGCGGGAAGCAGCCTTGACATCCATCGCTGGCAAGTCTGCGGAAGGCAGCTTGACGCCGAGAATGGATGCCAGAGTCGGCGCGATCTGCCGCATATCGATGAGACCAAGGTTTCTTCCTCTTGCCACAGCGTGTCCTAGAAGAAAGAAGGATGCCCGCATCTCGGGCCGGTCGGGTAGATAGCCGTGCGCTCCGGTGCTGGGCGCTGGTGTGACGATGGCACCGGAGAGCGCAGCGCCCAGCGAATAGCCAGGTTTCAGCTCCACTAGAAAAGCTGCATCGGGGAAGCCGCCCATCTTCTTTATCTCGGCGCTGTCAAGAATGCGTGCGATCCCGTATTCCGGCTTGGCTGCCAGCCGGTCCAGCATCGCTTTGACCCTGGTCTTGACCACCTGATCGCCAGGATTGCGAAGCATCACCGCGACGCCGGCGCCCGCAGGCCACGGCGCGGCTTCCCATGATTTTGTCCCGGCCAGCTTTTCTTCCACGAACGGAATCATCAGGTTCACGCGCGTGTCAGTCCGTACGAAGCCGTGGTCGGAAACTACTACGACCACAGACTCGGGATCGTTGGCCATCTCTGCCGCGATCAGCCGCCCAATCATATTGTCCAGTTTTTCGAGCGTCTCATTACTTTCCGTGCTGAACGGCGAGGTCTCGTGTTGCATCTCATCGAGCGCTGTTAGGTGAAGGGTCATGAACACGGGCTTTTTCGTTTTCAGAATCTCCGCGGTGAAGCGAGTTCGCACTTCGTCGCCCTCAATCGTCGTTTCGTTGCCATTGGTATACGGCCCGAGCTTTGCTTCCAGCTCGTCGAGCAAGCCGTCGGGCCGGCTAAGAGCCTCCAGCAGTTTCCGATCTTCGGAGGTGTGGGCACGCCAGTATTCGGGAACCAGATAGCGAATTCCATTGGCAGCTACAGTGACCGGCCAGTTCAGACTGGCTGTAGTCATGCCCGCATCCGCGGTTGCCTGCCACAGCGTGGGGACCTTGATCGCACTGGCGTACCAATACCAACCCGCCATGTTCTCGTTGGTCGGATCGAACGTCGTATTTGAGAGGATGCCGTGCTTCGCCGGCCAAACGCCGGTTACCAGGGTCGTGTGGCTGGGGTAAGTGATGGTCGGAGCCACTCCTGTCACGCCCTCCGCAAAGACGCCTTCCTTGATCATCCGGCGTAGATTGGGTATCTTGAGTCCGTGCTCATCGGCATGCGTCACGTAATCCGGACGCAACCCGTCAATCGAGATCAGCAGAACTGGCGCCCCGCAAGCTAGGGAGCATGCCAGTACTGCGAGAACAGCAACCCGCCATAGTGATGTCATACTACAGCTCAAAATAGGATCTTTAGACCGAACTGGATCTGGCGCGGCGGATAGATGGTGCGGATGGTGCCGAATGCGGCGTCCGTGGCAGTCGTATTGGGCAGGCCGAAGTTAGTGTGATTCAGAATGTTGAAAAACTCCGACCGGAACTGCGCGGTAACTCGTTCGGTAAAGCGGAAGTTCTTGTTGATGCTGAGATCCAATTGCGCCAAGCCGGGGCTGCGCAACGCATTGCGTCCGAGCGTGCCGAAAGGCGACGTCGCCGTGGGAGTCTGGAACGCCGCTTTGTTGAAGTAGTTGTCCAGCATCGCCGGTCCCGTGGATCCGGCAGTATCGCCGACCAGGTTGGGCCGCATCTGGGAAACACCGCGGTAGTCGGCAATTCGTCCGGTGACGTCGTTGGCGGCGGCGGGCGAGTAGATCACGTTCAGCGGAGGGCCGCTATTGGCGGAATTGATGCCGTTTATTTCCCAACCGCCCGCGATCAGATCCAACCCGCGGTTGAAGTTCGCGCCAAATCTCTTGCCTTTGCCAAAAGGCAACTGGTACACGACGCTGGTTACGTTCATCAGACCGACGTCGAAGGAGGAAGGCCCTCGCTCGGCTGCAAGATTACGAATGTCCTGCGGATTGGCCACGCTGGAGCCGGGGTAGCTTTCCAGAGCCTGCTCTGAGTTGCCGAGAGCCTTGGACCACGTGAACGAATTCAGGAAGTACAGCCCGGCGCCGAGACGATGTTCCACACGAATCGAAAGTCCGTTATAGCTCTCCTGACCCGCCGGATCCACCCAGGTGATCGAACTGAAGGTCGAGATCGGACGGCGGGCTTGAACACCCAGACAGCCGGTCACGATCGCCGGCGGGTTGCAAGTCGCAGTCACGGCATTGGGCGCCGCCTGGTTATAGTCGGCGATGATCGGGAGCCGCAGCGCATGATTGCCGTTGTAGCCGATCTCGATCACCGTGTTCTTCATCAACTCCCGTTGGATGGAGACCACCCAGGACTGCACATACGGCCAGCGCGTGTCGCGCGGAATGTAGGCATTGTTGGACGTCAGCGGATTGAAATTGGCTGGACTCGTGACGCCCGCCGGATAACCCTGCTCGGCGGTGATGAAGGTCGAGGGAACCGGTCCGCCCTGGGGTATGGACTGGGTGATCAGTCCGAAGATCACCTGTGGACCGTTTATGCCCAACTCATCCGCACTGCCTACGCGGTTGAAATGGCTGTAGCTGATGCCGTATCCGGCGCGGAAGACAGTCTTTTGATCGATGCTGTACGCTAGACCCAGGCGCGGCCCGAAGTTGCTGTAATCCGGGTCAACCAAGGTGCGATCGGAATCGGACGCCTTGACCATCGAAATAGTCTTGGGATCGAAGTTGCTCTGGATGTTGTCGCGCTCCCAGCGCGGCGTGGCGAACTCCCAACGAAGACCCAGGTTCAGAGTGAGCTTCGGCGTCATCCGATAGTCGTCCTGGACGTACATCGAATGGACGTGCTGGCGGTAGTTGCCCACCACCAGATTCGAAAGCTGAAGCTGGCTGGGAAGACCAAACAGAAAGTCCGCCAGATTGTAGCTGGCTGAATCGGCCGCGATCGTGCAGCCGGAGGGCTGACCGAGGATCGCGCAAGTGGGTTTGCTGAAGTTGCCACTATAGGTGTTGAGCCCATACAACGGGTTGATATCGTTCACTTCGGTCCGGATCGCAGAGAATTCGTACCCGGTCTTGACCGAGTGACGCCCCTTGATCCAGGAGTAGTTGAACTTAGGATTCCAGGTGGTCGGATTCTGAAACTGCGGATTGGTAGACTGTCGGCCAAAAGCATTGAAGCCGCTGATGGATTGGGAATTTAGTCCTCCGGTCAGATTCGACGACGTGGGAAGTCCGGGAATACCATAGGCATCCTGCATGCTCGCTCCTCCGAGGTAGGGCGGATTCTTACCGCCCAGAATGTGAGAGAAGCCCAGGCGAACGTCGAACAGAGAGGTCGGCGTGGTAGTCCAGGTCAGACCGACCGCAGCGGCTTGCTGAAGAGCACGTATGTACCCGTTGCCGCCTCCGCCAGAAGGACCTGGGATATCCGGCTGAAAATACGTGTTATCTTTTCGCTGATTGAAGCGGACAAAGGCCGTCATTTTATCGCTGATGTGCCCGTCCATTTTCGCGTCGAAGCGGTCCGCGTAGTCCCGAAGAAGCAGGAGCTGCTGGAAGTTGTTAGACCGGCCTGACCCTGTCAGCGAGGGAAGCTCGTTGAGAACCTTAGACGCGAATGGAAGTATGCTGGTCGACGGAATCGGCGTGTTGGCAGGGTAGACAGCTCCAGTGCGCGGGTTCACGACGGTCACGGGTAAGGTTCCGGCCCGGTCGGTGAGCGTTGGGAGCGAATCGAAGTTCAAGAATCGCGAGAGCTGGCGGAATCCTTCGTAGTCACCGAAGAAGAAGATTTTGTTCTTGATGAACGGACCGCCGATACTGGCCCCGAACTGATTCCTCTGGAGCGTCGGCTTCTTGAAAGTCGCCGGCCTCTGGCCGAAAATGTAGCCGATCGCATTCAGGTCGGTGTTCCGCAGGAATTCGAAAACGCTTCCGTGGAATTCGTTCGTGCCCGAGCGCATCACGGAGTTCACCACCGCGCCGCCCACGCGGCCATACTCGGCGCTGAAGTTACTCGTGATTACTTTGAATTCGGTCAGCGCGTCCGGGGAGAGCTGCGCCACCTGATTGCTGAAACCCTGATTGCTGGTGGAGTACGCGTTGTTATCAATGCCGTCGAGAAGGAAGTTATTGTAGGTGCTACGCATCCCATTGGCGTTGAAGGAGCCTTCTCGCGGTGTAGCGTTGGCAGCGAAAGCCACCGCGAAGGGAGACTTGTGCACGTTGGTCGCGAGCAGGGCCAAGTCGGCAGAACTTCGCCCGTTCAGGGGCAATTCCACGATCTGCTTGGTGTTGATGAGTTGGCCGTGCTCGCTAGTGTCGGTCTCGAGCAGGGTTGCAGCGCCGGTCACGGTGATCGACTCGGTGACCGCGCCCACTAGCAACTTAACGTCCACACGCTGCCGGGCGCCCACGTTCACCGCGATATCCGGGGCGGTGAATTTGGAGAATCCCGGTATTTCTACGGTGACCGTGTACGTTCCACTTCTTACGTCGAAGAAGTTGTAGTTGCCGCTTTCATCCGTGGCAGTCTTGGCTTCCGCCCCGGTGCTTTGATTGATGAGGGTGACGGAAGCTTTCGCCACGGCAGCCTGGGCTGGGTCGCGCACCGTGCCCAAAAGCTCTGAGGAGTCTTGCGAAAACGCCAGCGGCACCGCCAGAGACACGAGTAACGCAAGTAAAGAGATTCTAACCATGACATACTCTGCCATTCCAGCGTTAGTGGAAGGTGAACGCTTGGCAACGGTTTGTTTACAGGCGGGAACTCGCCGAGAAGCGCGCAGGCGGTGACGAACCCGTCATGATGGCCTCATGATCTCGACATGTGGCGCGAGTAAGATGTTGCCTGCAATGGAGATCTCCCAAGATAAACACCCGACCTGTCATTGTGGAATGTGCGCGAAAATCCAGCTAGGCATGCAAACGCCGGTTGGCCCACAGACAAACGAACTTGACCATGCACCGCCTTCGAACGGAACCATCCGTCTCGTTCCACGGCTCCTTACTCAGAGCCGCCTGAAGCAAGCCCTAGCTGATCCTTTGAACCCGTAATATCCCCTGGTCAGTGAGATTCTCGAAATCGTCACCAGTTTCTTGTTGGAGCGTCGTCCTAAACAGGCACAATCGCTTCATGAGAATAACTGTTCAGATCGCTCTGCTATTCGTTGTTTTACGAGTTCCAGGAGGAGCACAGGAAGTGCGACTGACACCTCCACCGTCTGGACGTATGGAGTGGCTGGTTCTTGAGGTCGTGATTCCTGAAGTCGAAGGGCAACGCGAGCAGCCGGAACAATACGAGGAACGTCAGTTCATCCAGAAAGCCAATTCGTTCGTACGCATCTGGACCGAGTTCACCAAGGAATACAACGAGAAGAAAACGTTTAACGCAAAGCTGGCGAGCAAGCTTACACGAGCATTCCATGAACTGGAGACCAGTAGTAGCTGGCCACGAGCGGGGATTAGGGACACTCGCACCACCCGCGTCAAGTAACCAATATCTCTCGTCCCAGCGGCTTTTGGTCAAGCCGGATTCCATGCCATTGCCGGAATCGCTCTGCGCCCGTCTTGCCCAAGTATTTGTCCAGCAGCCGCCCGTTCGTTTTCGCGAGATCGACGACGATCAACCCGTCCAGCACGTTGGAGAAATGCCGGTCGACACTGAAGTCGAGTATCTGCCCGCCCACATTCAGGTATTGCCGCAATAGCACAGGCAGCCCTTTGTGATCCGGTTCTAGATCCGACACGACGTCTGAAAGTTCCTCGGCGTTGGCGACCAGAGAACGCAACATCGGACCGCTGAACGATCGGAAGGGCCGTACCTGATACCGATGTTTCGCCCGCACGGACGCGGCGAGAGAAGAATCGAAGTGCCGTTCCTTCAAGAACGAAACCATCAATTCCCGTGAAGCCGGACTATAGGTGTCGCTGATGCTGACGGGTCCAAAAAGAGTACGGTACCTCGGATGCTTAGCCACGTAATGACCGATCCCCTTCCACAGAAGGAGCAAGGGCGCGAAGCTTCGTTGATACTCGGGCCGCACAAACGATCTACCCAGTTCGAGCGCTGGATCGACACGGGACAGGAAGTCGCGCCTGAATCGGAAAAGCGTACTTGCGGACCAAGCCGGGCCGATACTTCGTCGGTTCCGGCCAAGCGGTACGCACCCACGACTTCATTCCTTCGCTGATTCCATACAAACAAATGAAGGTAATGAGCGTCGAATAAATCCAGATCGACCGGTTCCCCGGTTCCTTCGCCGGCTTGGCGGAACGAAATCTCGCGCTGGCGGCCGATCTCTCGAAGAGTCTGCGGGATTTGCCGCGCCTTCGCGAAGCAAACCAGGTGATCTCCCTGTTCGAACAGCTTCTGGTTATTGGGAAGAGATTCCACCTCGTGCCGGCAGGTCGCAGCGTCCACCGCCGGAATGATCGCCGCGAACGCTTTGTTGCCCCGGAACGGTAGTGGATCGCGGAAAACGGAGGCCGGTGTCGACTCTTCCTCGCGCCTGGCTTGGAGCAGCTGGGTCCGCCATTGTAAGTAGTCGGCAGCTTCCCGGGCAGTGGGATGGCGTGACAGGTTGGATGCACTAATAGGGCTCCCCACGGCGACTCTAAGCGTCCGGCCCCGCTTGTTCAGCAGCTCGCGCGGCAACAACATCGTGCGGAGACTGGGATGGAACAAACCGGCCAGTTGAAACCCGGGGCTATTGGATCCGTGGAAGAAAACAGGAACGGTCAACGCGTTCGTCATGCGGACGAGACGCACGGCGGTTTCGTTCCAAGCTGGATCGGAGATCGTGCCGGCGGGGAGCCGGAGGGACGATACTTCTCCGGCGGGGAACATAATGAGGAGCCCGCCGCTCCTTAACCACTCGACACATTGGCGCACACCTTTCCGGTTAGCGATTGCCGATTCTGGCCCGCCGAACGGATTCACTGGAATAATGTACTTCCGCGACGCCTCGAGCTCCGCGCTGGCCAGCAGCGAATTGGCCATGAATTTGATGTCCGGCCGGATCTTGAGCAGGAGCGCTCCCAGGATCAGCCCATCGGCGAGTCCGTAGGGATGATTGGCCACCACCATCACGGGCCCTTTCGCGGGAATGCGACGACGGTCAGCTTCCGCGCAGACACAGGACAAATCCAACCGCTGCAGAAGGGTGTCGAAGAAACTGGCTCCTTCTGATTGCTCCGCGGCCGAATAGCAAAGGTGCTTGAGCTCACTTAAGAGCAGCATCCGATCGAGGAGGCTTTCGCTTCCGGCTACGGCAGGCCTTTGTAGCAGACCATTCGATTCGACATCCATGTTCGGTTCACCCTGCCTAGAGAAGAACGTTTTCGGCGCCCAACGCCGCTGCGCGCAGAGCGTACTGCATTCGTGGCTGACCGGCGAAATGCATGAACCCCGCGAAAACGCCCACCGAGAGCGGAGGACGGTCTCCCCAGAGCTGAGCAAGTGAAGCTGTGGCTCCATCGTCCAGAGTGTAGAAAACGCGATCCGACCATTTCGTCCACCCCAGCCCGTGATTCTCGTAGGTACGAAGGACGTCGAGTATGTTGTGAAAGATTCGCGTCGCGTGGGCGGTCCGGTAGTGCGAGGCAATCAGAACGTCACTCCAGCCGTCGCGAATTTCGGCGGCGAACTCGGCAAAGTCGCGCGCGTTGGTGAGATTCAACGTCGCGTTTGGCTCCAGCGCATGACGGTCCCCGCCTGAAATAACCGGCTTCGCCAATTCGCGCGCCATACGAATCACGGATGCGTTTTCTCGCCAGGGGCGTAGACCATTGAGCTCGACTGCATGAAGATTCTCGCCGTACTGCGAAAGGAACGCGAGAGCCGACGTTCGGTGTTGTTCCGGGCCGATTCCCATTTCATCCCAAAGAGGATGGTTGAAGATCGTCAGCATGCCAGGCTCAGAGTGGAAACCGGCGAGGATCGCGTGCAGCTCGCTGTCAGTCGGACGCTCCGTGAAGGCCTTCAGCCGGTCCATAGTCGCAAGGGCACGACTCGTCGGGATGTTGTGCACTCCCAGGTGGAAGAAGGTATTCATGAACGGAACGGTCCACTCCACCGAGACCGGGATGTTGCGAGACACCTCGATGGCTTGCAGCGACATGGGTGCCTTAATGTCATCGTGATCGGTGAGGGAAACAATGGGAGCCAGACCCATCGAACTGATCTGGTCGAATTCGACAGAGTATGCGTCCTGGGGCGCGAGCGGAGGAGTCCACCAGCCACGGCGCAAGTCGAGCGGCGTTCCATGGAGATACTCGTAGCGGGCCTCGCCCCGGCGAAGTGCCCAGCCCACAGCCGCGCAATTCTTTGCGATGCGATAGATGAAGTCGAGCGATTCATGCGAGTGCAGAGTATGCGAATGGAGTGAAACACCCGTGCCGAATCGAGCCTGAGGCGTTTTTTCGGACCATTGGAAATGGATGCGCGTTTCTTTCATGCGGGTTCCTCCTTAAGGAGCCAGGGAAGAGTCTCAGCTTCAGATGCCGGCTGAGCCTCGAAGGTCAGCCGGAGGTACGATCTCGCGTAGAACTCGATGCGTGTGGGAAGGCCGCTGGGATCGCTGGGATCGGTCCAGATTGTGAATTCTGATTTCTTTGAGCCGGCGCTGTCCAAGATGACGCCGTTCAACTGCGCCGGTGCGGAGCTAGAAATCCGCCCGGTGAGCAGCTCGCAGAATTCTCCGTTGTGACAGAACAGAGTCCGGGTCCGCGGCGCGGGGTTCAGTGCGGCTTGGCGAATGGCGTAGAGAAAGGTCGCGACCGGACCCATCGCCCGAGTTTCGCGTTGCATGTTCGGACCCGATTGCTGCTGTGCAGCCGAAAGAACCCCCGGTGCGTCCACCCAGGAGGTGATTCCAGAAGCCAGGAATCGGCCCTTTTTGACCTCGGTTTGCCCCGGGCCGGACGAGCTGCTGGAGAACGTACAGGGGATCGCCGGTGCGGCCGAGTGAAGGGCGGTCTGGGCTTGCTCTAAAGTCCTTTCCGGCGATGACGTGATGAACCCTGCGCCCGCGGTTCCCGCCAATCGACCAGAAGTCTCCATGGCCGTTTCCCACAAAGCTCCGAAACGGTTCAGACCGCGCGTGCGTTCCGGCCGCGATCCGGCCGCAAACTGTAACGCGCTCACGGAGTCTCCCGACTGGCTACCCAACTCGACCGTGGCGCAACCGGCTCCGACATCGTCCCGCCGAAATACGGGGATTCCGAAAACAAGGACCGCAGCCTGCGCTCGAAAATGCCGTTGATAGCGGACTACACGGCGGGCAGATCGCACGGCCAGAATGTTCCGGAATGCGGGCCCCTGAGCCGCGCAGGTCCGGATGGCCGGTAAGAAGGCCGCGGCCTGCAAACACCACGCGAGGAAACTTCGCCGGCGCCACTTGTCCGCTGTGCTCATGCCTCAAGCATGGGCTTGACTGCTTACCCCGCCATGTACGTTGCATGAATCTTTAATGAAACACTTTAGATAGGAAATGTTTTTTACCGGGAAACTCGGAGAATGGGGAAACCCGGGTGAGCGCTCCGTCGTCAAGACCCCGCCGATAGTGCTCATATACTCCCGAAAAGACCGCGTCCCAAGACCGGCCCAGCGCGGCTTGGCGGGCGGACTTGCACATCTGGTCCCGGCGCAGTGGATCCAGATACAGTTGGGCGACCCTATCCGCGAAGGCTTCCGGATCCTTAGCAACGAAACCGGTCACGCCATCTTCGATCAGAAACTTAGGACCGCCCCGGCCGCTCACGATGGCCGGCACACCTGACGCCAGCGCTTCCAGGATCACGTTGCCAAACGTATCCGTCTCCGATGGAAACACCAGGACGTCCATCGAGGCGTAGGCGTCGGCCAGCGTGGCACCCTGAAGCAGACCCGGCAGGTCCGCATTCTCGAGGTGCTGTTGAAGCCACGCTCGCTCGGATCCTTCGCCAACAACAAGAAAACGGTAATCGCGTAGCCTGCGGCTTTTCAAGATCTCGTTGAGACGAACAAAGAGACGTACGTTTTTTTCCGCGGAGAGCCGCCCCACGTAGCCGATTACAAAAGGTCCCGCTGGGTGTGCGCGCCGCACCGGCGAGAACAACTCCGTATCGATGCCTCTCTGCATGAGGAAAGCAGGCCGGCCGGTCCTGGACGCGAGCATCGCCACCAACTCGGGATTGGGCGCGAACATCATGCGGGCGAGCTTATAGAAGCGGACTGCCAGGTCCAGGGACTTCCGTTCTGCCAGCTGAGCGGCTGCCCGGGTCCACGACTCCGGGAAACGGCCCAGTAGTTTGCGCAAGCGCCGTGAGCCAAATTCGTGGACATTGGTATGCCAGGAGGCGACCAGAGGAACGCCCAGATCATACGCTACAAAGGCTCCCAGCATGCCGATGTGGCCAGGACCTGTAACGTGCACCAGATCGGGTTGAAATGCTTGGAGCGCGTCCCGTACAGCTCGCCGATGGCGGAAGAAACAGAGGTCAAAGGCAAGGTCGTGTTCTAACCGAAGCAACGCCTTGCTGTGCGCGAGTTCAAAAGTCTGGAAGTTTCCGCGGGTCCAGTGTGCCGTTCGCGGCCCCGGATGGATCGACAAGAAGGGGTAGAAATGGGAGCGGGCGTGATGAGCAAACTGTCTGCTGGTAAGTGCGACGCCGTTCACTTCATGAAAACTGTCGGTGAAAAACGCAACCCGGGGAATTCGGTCCCCGATCACGATTGATTCTCTGTTAGCGGGCGCTCGAGTAAGCCGAATCCCGACGTGACAAAGGACACGAGCGTCCGTGGGAGAGATGCGAAATCCGCAGCTAGCGATCGTCCTTCTCTTCCGACGATCAAAATGCCCCGCCGCATGGCGTGCAGGTGGAAGAGAGTCGAGAGAAGCGTGAATGATACCGACGCGAGCATACTGGTTCGAAGGTCCGGAGTTCCGCGCATCCAATGCACGGTGAACTCTATTGTGTGGGACACTGCGGGCACGCCAAACATAACGCTCACCGTCGCTAGCCAGCGTGGCTCGCTGGCTCGAAACGCCTGCGTCAAACCGCCATAGAAACCGCCTGTCAGGCCCCTGTAGGCGAACTCGGCCAGCATCGCGCCGATGGCAGCGTCAGGGCCGACGTGAAGGTTGGCGAAGAAAAATACAAAGCTTCGTGACAGCGAACTGAGGAGGGCCGATTTCCAGTTCCAGTGCCTACTTAAGAAGTGATGCGGATGCCGAAGCAAGTTGAGGATCGGGCCGCTCATGCTGCTTGCCCGTGTCTGGACCGGACTAGCTTCGAGTCTGCGACTCCAAGAAAGGATTTCACGCCGACGACGCCCTGTGCTAAGACAATTTCGCATGGTTGCGTTCTCGCTATCGGCAGATTACCTCGCCTCCCTTTTCATCACGGTGAAGCGACGGTAACAAAAGGAGGCTAATTCGCTCCCGCCTTTACAAACGTGTTACATTTCCGGGGTGGCGAATTCCTCCACGGACCGCAAGGATACGGCCAAGCGGCCGGCCATGCCCGATTCCTGATAGCGGTTTCGGGCGAGGATGCCGTGCAGCGCATGCATCTCATCACGAATTGGCGGCGGCTATTGGAGAAGCCGAACCGCCGATAGCGCTCGAAAGCGTGTCAGGGGAAAGCGTGTCAAAGACCTCTACGCCCTATAAAGTGAAGTCCTCTTGAGGGAAATTGCACCTTCCTCACCATCAACGGCGCACTGTTTAGCGATCGCTCCCTGATGGTTCGGGCACAACTTCCGCTACTTTTTTGGACGAAGATCGACTCCTCGCCTAAGGGCGAATTCGAAAAGTAGGGGTCCAGGCGCTATCCGCATCACCCCGCAGAGGATGGGTAAACACTGCGCGACTGATCGGGCGGGATCTGTCGATGCGGATATTTAGATGACCGGGCGCAAAGCATTTTCGGCCATTCCACGACTACGGGACCGTAGCTACAGAAAACCGATTGAGTAAGTGCAGTGGAAGGCCCTTAGGGCTTTGTGGACGGCGGCTGCCAGAGCTCAATCTTATTCCCATCCAGGTCATAGATCCAGGCAAAGCGACCGTAGGATTCATCCATTCGTTTGGCGTCAATCTTTACTCCCTCTTGTTTTAAGCGGTCGAGCAAAGCATCCAGATCGTCCACGATGTAGTTGACCATGAACGGTTGCGTGGCTGGGATATAGTCAGTGGAGGCGGGAAAAAGAGTCCAAACCGTAACGTGTTCCTTCTGCGGGTCATCGTGTTCGCGCCAGGGAAGCATCGCGCCTCCGCCTTTGTCAGCGAGTCCAAGATGCTTCGAATACCATTCGCGCATCTGATCACGATTAGCGGATTTGAAGAAGACACCGCCGATTCCAAGGATGCGCCCGCGCTGCTCCATTTTGACAGGCGGCTTCGACTTTTCAGGTTGCGGAGATTGCACTTCCTGTCCTCCTTTTAAGCAGGCCGAGATGAACAACAGCGCGGCGAGCGCAATTGTGCTCCAGGGTATTCTTTGCATGTGTGGATTATATACAAGTTTCGATTCGAATGGAGAAACCGGTTCGCTCAAGGTTCGCCGCGATTCACCCTTATCTAGATCGCGCATGAGGTCTCGAACTGGCTTGGCATCGCCCGTAGAGAAGCAGGCTTGCGTGATCGCAAAGTATCCAGATTGCGTATTCATCGGCACGAGGGCGCGGATGACTCCTGCAAAACGGCGAAGTGTAGTGTAACCGGTTCAAACTACCGGTTGGTTGGCCATCCTCCCCCTACTTTTTTGCGAGACCTCGACTCTATGCCAAACCCCAAATTCGAAAAAGTAGCTAATGGGATGGTCCGCCGCCTCGCTGCTCGGGGACTCACCACCGGGAAACGAGGTCGTCTCGTGCCCAGCTACACCGCCCGTCGCCCTATTGGGCGAGCGACGGGCGGCTCCGCCGGGACGAGACTCAGAGGAGACTTTTGCCACTCTTTCTGGCACAAAGAAAGGTGGCGAAACATCACAAGGAGGCATCTCAT
>JAIQFI010000052.1 GCA_020073345.1 Terriglobia bacterium | reverse complement strand
AGACCCAGGATCCCGGCGTGAACCAAGTCATCCAGATCTACGTGAACAGGAAGATTCTCGTGGACGCGCACCGCGATGGCTTTCACCAGCGGGACATGTTCCAGCACCACACGGTCGCGCCGCGCCAGCTTCGCGGCATGCGCGCTGGCCTTAGCGGCAGCGGGGTTGGTCTGGGCCGCGTGCCTGCTTGTGCTCGCGACTACTGGCTTCGCGGGAACGCGCTGGCGGCTGTTCGGAACCGTGCGGAGGGGAGCCTTCCCTATCTGTCTGGTCGCCGCTGCCTTAGCACGCACCTTCACTTGCATCGTCATCACCTGGTAATCCTCCTGCTGATTGACTCCGCCCATCTGCTTGGCCGGTGTCGCGGAACGGTTCCTCTAAATGCACGCTCCGGACCATCCGTGGCATTGAAGAAAAACGGCGTTCCTGCCGATGCGATGAATGCGCCCCGAAAAGGGGGTATTGGTTTAGAATCAGCGGCAACGTGGGGATCTCCCGCTTGCCACGCGGAACTGCTTCGCACTCCGGTGATCGCCCCGGCCAAGAGAGCGATACCAATTTGAAACTGGTTTAGCACTGCTTTATCTCAAACTGAAACATTGGTCCCTGATCGGGACTGCGGACGACTGAAATCTTCTTGTCAGAAAGCAGCTTAAAGGCAGGAGCGCGTTGAGTATCTCGACGATTCACCTTAGTGCGGACTAGTAATCTATCCGACCTGGTGTATGTCGATTTCTTAGCTCCGCCGCTCTTTTAGAACTACCAGCCAGGCCTTCAGTGCGAAAGCCCCTAGAAATATCCACGTGGCCAGCAGGATCTTGCCGTCCAGAGTGAAATAGGCCAGAATCGCCAGTCCCGCGAAGGCTCCCAGGGTGACTGCAAACTTCCGGTTCATTTAGGGTTTAGCGGGAGGAAGGTTGTAGGAAAAGGCCATTTGAAGGCGGATCTGGTCGCCCTTGTAGGCCGCCGGAAGGGGTGGAAAGGGGTTGGAAGCGCTGATCCCGGCCACCGCAGCCCGGTCAAACGCCGTGATGCCCGAGGTCGATGCAATCACCAGCTTGGGGACCCCCCCGCTACGGTCGATGCTGAACTGGATCAGCACCAGACCGCGCCGGCCCATTCTCGCGCTGTCGGGGACCACGGCCATCCAATTCCGGCGGACCCTGGCCAGCACCTGGAGCAGATACGGCTTAAAATCGACGCCCAGTGGATCGCTCAATAGTTGCATCTGCCGAAGGGCCGTCGCTTCGCTCGCGCCATCCGGGGATATCACCATGCCTGCAGCCCCGCCCGGTTGCCCCGCCCGCGCGATCTCGTCGAGAGGGTTGCCGGGGAGCTTGATCGCTGGGTTCTCCGGTGGCGTCACCTGCGGAGGAGCCGCACCGACACTTTCGAGCACGATTTTAGGTTTCGCCGGCTGGGGCAACGCCGGCGCGGCGCCGGAAATTTCGGGCACGGGGACCGCGACCTGAATTTGCGGAGGGGGAGTGAGCGTCGCGGCAGGGGGGGCCACAGGACCCGCGGGTGCGGGTGGCGCGAAGACCCGGGCCTTGGCAGGAGCCTCGCGCAGGGAACTGCGGATGTCGAGCTGGTGCGTCACCTTGCCCTTGTTCTCTTCTTTCTGAGTTACCTCGAAGATCTTCGGGGCATATATGGGCACGGCTTTCCGAAAGTCCGAAGTCAGGGGATGCGTGGTATACCGTCCGGAGGTTTCGGGGAGGGTCAGCAGCACCGCCAGGACCACCGCATGGACCAGCAGCGAACCGATGCCTGCCCGCAGCAGGCGTCGCGGTGTAACGGGTTCGCTCCACTCGGGGAATAACTCGAGTGCGCCTGGGTCTGAATGTGGGTCATGAGGATTTGCCCGTGACATTGAGCGCCTGAGCCACCAATTGGGCGTGCGCCTCGATTTTATCAAGAATGTCCTGAGCCACTGCCAGAGCCGCCAGAGCCTGCTGGCCGGTCACTTTCGGCGCGCCCCTCAAAACCACGCAGTCGAAGAAGCTTTCGAGCTCCAGCCGCAGCGGTTCGTCTTTGATCACCGGCAGCGGCGCGTAGCCGATCGATAGGGGCGGTTTCACGGTGAAGCGGACCGCGTCCTGACGGGTGTAATCGAGCGAGATATACTCGTGCGGCTGGAACAGGCGGAGCTTGCGGACACGCTCTGTCGAAACACGACTGGCCGTCAGGTTGGCCACGCAGCCGCCGGGAAACTGCATCCGCACATTGGCGATGTCCACTTTTTCCGAAAGAATGTGGATGCCCGCCGCGCGAATCTCCTCGGGCGCTTGCTTGGTGAGGGTGAGCACGATGTCGATATCGTGAATCATCAGATCCAGCACCACGTCCACGTCCAGGCTACGCGGGCTGAATTCGCTCAGACGGTGCACCTCGAAGAACAGGGGTGTGGAGATCACCGCTTCGAGCGCCGCCACCGCCGGATTGAATCGCTCCAGATGCCCTACCTGCAGGATGCGTCCGGTGTGCGCCGCGGTCTCGATCAGCATGCGGGCTTCGTCGGTCGTGCGAGCGACCGGTTTTTCGATGAGAACATCTAAACCGAGCTCCATCAACCGGCGGCCAATTTCGGCATGGGTGTGAGTGGGCGTCGCCACGACGGCAGCGTCCGCCTTCCCGGCCAGGTCATCCAGCGACGCCAGTACCGGACAGCTGTTGGTACTGGCTGCCTCCGCCGCCCGCGCCGGGTTGGTGTCCACAACTCCGGCCAGTTCGGCATGCTCAGACTGGTGAATTACGCGCAGATGGTTCCGGCCGAAGCTGCCGGCTCCGACCACTGCGACACGGGGTTTCAAGGGGGTTGACGCCAAGCTATCGAGGCTAGCACAGCGCCAATCGCTGGTTAACTTTTCGCCTGCATCGCCGCCATGCGCGCCTGCTGTTCGCGCGTCAGGTGCGGCGTAATGCCCAGCATGCGCTGCAGAACCATGAGCTGGGCGCGATGATGCATCTCATGCTCTTTTGCGCTTAGCAGCATCTCGAAGCGGGTCTTGGCGGGAGGCTGTCCTCCTTGAGGCATGCTCACCTGTTCGGCCAGGAAGGCGTCGGATAATCCTCCGAGCCATCCGGCGAACTGGTCGCCGCTGGTGCGCAGAAGCTGTATGATTTCGGCTTTGCTGCGGGTTTTCTGTTCCTCGGCCATGATGGGGTGGATAAAGCTGTAAAAATTAAAGCCCTCCATCGTTTTGAGCTTCTGCTCGCCATGCACCACCGTCGCAAAGCGCGTGCCCGTGGCGATGTGCACCAGAGTCTGGGCTATCGTGCGGGAGTCGGAAGCAGCCTGAAAGCTGTACTTATCCTCGGGGATCTCTTCGGCAATCTTAACGGTATTGTTTCGGACCGTGCGGAACGCCGCGGCCATGTCTTTCGCTGAGTAGTAGTTCATCCCTCTTATTGTAAAACGTCGAACTCCGCTGGCCACCGGCCGTCGGACTGCTAAAATTGAGATCTTCCCATGGAAATCGAGAAGGTGTATGAACCCCAGCGGTTCGAGCCGCATTGGGCCAAGTGGTGGGTGGACGAACGACTCTTTCGTGTGGAGCCGTCCCCTGGCGATCCGTACTTTTCGCTGGTGATCCCGCCGCCCAACGTCACCGGCTCGCTCCACATGGGGCACATGTTCGAGCATTCCATCATCGATGCGCTCATCCGCTGGCATCGCATGCGCGGCGACCGCACGCTGTGGCTGCCGGGCACCGATCATGCTGGGATCGCCACCGAGTTGATGGTCGACCGGCAACTGGCGCAGCAAGGCATCCAGAAACGCGAGCTGGGCCGCGAGGAATTCCTCAAGCGCGTCTGGGAGTGGAAGGCGCAGCATGGCGGACGCATCGTCGAGCAAATGAAACGCGCCGGTGACAGCTGCGACTGGTCGCGCGAGCGGTTCACGATGGACGCCGGCTTGTCGCGCGCGGTGCGCGAAGCGTTCGTTCGTCTGTACGAAAAGGGACTCATCTATCGCGCCAACTACATCGTCAACTGGTGCCCGCGCTGCCAGACTGTGCTGTCGGATCTCGAAGTGGAGCACGAAGACACCCAGGGCCATTTGTGGCATATCGCATATCCCGTCAATGGAAGCCCCCTGAAGCTCGTTGTCGCGACCACGCGCCCGGAGACCATGCTCGGCGATACCGCGGTCGCCATCAATCCGAAAGATCCGCGCGCCAAGGAGCTGGCCGGCAAGACCGTCCGGCTGCCGTTGATGGATCGCGACATTCCGATCATTCTCGACGAGATGGCCGAGCTCGGATTCGGGTCGGGCGCCGTGAAGATCACGCCGGCGCACGATCCCAACGACTTCGAGGCCGGCAAGCGCCACAACCTGCCGAGCATCCAGGTGATCGATGAGAGCGCGAAGATGACGGCTGCTACGGGCAAGTACGCCGGCCTGGACCGTTACGAGGCGCGCAAGCACGTGGTCGCCGATCTCGAAACGCTCAAGCTGACGGAGAAGATCGAGCCGTACAGACTGAGCGTCGGCAAGTGTCATCGCTGCAAGACGGTCGTGGAACCACTGGTGTCGAAGCAGTGGTGGATGAAGATGAAACCGCTGGCTGAGCCGGCTATCAAGGCCGTGGAGGACGGGCGCATTACGTTCGTCCCCGCGAACTGGTCCAAGACCTATTTCGAATGGATGTACAACATCCGCGACTGGTGCATCTCGCGGCAACTGTGGTGGGGACATCGCATTCCTGTGTGGCACTGCGGAGAGTGCGGCGAAGTCACCGTTACGCGAGAAGATCCCACGCAATGCGGCCAGTGCGGGTCAAAGAACATCGAGCAGGATCCGGATGTGCTCGATACCTGGTTCTCAAGCGGGCTGTGGCCTTTTTCGACGCTCGGTTGGCCGGACGATACCGCGGACCTGCGCACGTTCTATCCCACGTCGTTGCTGGTGACGGGCTTCGACATCATCTTCTTCTGGGCCGCTCGCATGATCATGTTCGGCCTGGAATTCATGGGCGACGTGCCATTTAGACAGGTTCACATTCATGGATTAGTGCGTGACGCCGAGCGCCAGAAGATGTCGAAGACCAAGGGCAATACGATCGATCCACTGGTCATCAACGACAAGTACGGAACCGATGCGGTGCGTTTCGCTCTGCTGATCAGTGCCGCGCCGGGTGGCGATATCGCGCTGAGCGAAGACCGCATCGATGCGTTGAAGGCGTTCGCCAACAAGATCTGGAACGCATCGCGATTGCTGTTCAGCAAGCCTCGCGAGGGTTCCGGCAAGCCGGTGTCGCTCGCCGATCGCTGGATCGCCAGCCGTCTGAATGCCTGCGCCGAGGCGGCGAATCGCAACTTCGAGCAGCATCGCTACGATCAGACCGCCGACGAGCTATATCACTTCTGGTGGGACGATTTCTGCGACTGGTATCTGGAGCTGAAGAAGCTCGATGAAGACTGGAGTTTCGCGTACACGGTTTATGAGAAGGCGCTGCGGCTGCTGCATCCGCTAATGCCGTTCTTGACCGAGGAGTTGTGGCAGCGGCTGGAGATGCCGGGAAAGTCGATCGCGCTCGCGGAGTATCCACGTTATTTACAAAACGAACCCAATCCCGAAGCCGAGTCCGAGATGGTAACTCTTAAGGAAATCGTGACTTCAGCGCGTGCGACGCGGGCGGACAATAGCGTCGATCCGAAGCAGGTGGTGGAAGGAATCCTCTATGCCCGGAATCGCGCGTTTCACGTGGCACAAGCGAACGAAACTGCTATCTCGCGGCTGGCAAAGGTGAAACTCGATTTGCGTAACGAAGCGCCGCCGGGTGTGGACGCGGAGTTCGTGCTGAAACTCGCTCTTAAGGTAGATCGCGAGAAGATTGCCAAGGAAATCGCCGAACTCGAAAAGGTGGTCGCCAATTCCGTGCGGCAGTTGTCGAACGAGGCGTTTATCGCCAAGGCCCCCGAGAAGATCGTGGCGGGAATGCGGCAAAAGCAAGCCGAGTACGAGGCGCAGCTAGCTAAACTCCGTGCCGCTCTTTAACCTCGATTCCGTACGATCTCGTCTCCCGGGCAGGCGCATCGATTGGTTCGAGAGTCTGGACTCCACGATGATCGAAGCGCGGCGGGACATGCAGCCCGGAAGAATCGTCGGGGCAGAAGAGCAGACGGCGGGGATGGGCCGCCATGGACGCAAATGGATTTCTCCGGAGGGCGCTGGCCTATACGTGTCGATGGTACTGACGGCGAAACCTGTGCCAGTCATCATGCTTGCACTGGGTCTGGCGACGCGCGAGGCGATCGGAGGCGGCTCTGACTTACGGTGGCCGAATGATGTGCTCTTGAACGTCAAGAAGTGCGCGGGCGTGCTGGCGCAACTTGAAGGCGACACAATCATCGCCGGCATCGGGATCAACGTCAGTCAGACGGAGTTTCCCGCCGACCTGGAAACACCGGCGACTTCACTGCTGCTCGAAGGGGTAAAGGTTGCGCGTGAAGACTTGCTAGTCGCACTGGTTGGAGCAGTAGATCGTTATACGCGGCTTAGTTCCGATGAGATTTTGCGGCAGTTCACAAACGTTTCCAGTTACGTTTTCGGAAAACGAGTGCGGGTAGAAGCAGGCCCCGAGGGCGTTACCTGCGGGCTCGATCCGGCAGGCTTTCTGCGGGTGCGCGAAGATAATGGAACGGAGACCACCATCCTGGCGGGTGGAGTGAGACCAATTTAATGCTGCTTGCGCTGGACGTCGGCAATTCGAATGTGACCATCGGCGCCTTCGACCACGAAGACATCGTGGGCCGCTGGCGTCTGCGCACTATTCAGGAGCAGACCGCTGACGAGTGGGGCATTCTCATCCGCAACCTGTTCACGCTTTCAAAATTGGACTTGGCGGCGGTGGACGATGTTGTCATTTCCAGCGTGGTTCCGGCCGTCGATCAGCCGCTGGAGGCGATGAGCGAGCGCTATTTTCGCCGCAAGCCGCTGTTCATCAATCATTCCACCGACCTGGGGATCAAGGTCCTTTACGACAATCCGCGCGAAGTGGGTGCGGATCGCCTGGTGAATGCCGTCGCGGGGTTCACCAAGTACGGGGGGCCGTGTATCGTGGTCGATCTGGGCACGACCATCAACTTCGACATCGTCTCGAAGAACAAGGAGTTCCTGGGCGGCGTGATCTGTCCGGGGATCGGGATGTCGATCTCAGGTTTGTTCGCGAAGACCGCGCGCTTGCCCATGGTGGATTTTCGTGAGCCCGAAAAACTGATCGGTTCGAACACTGTCGGCAGCATTACCTCGGGGCTGTACTACGGATTCGTGGGAATGATCGACGGCATTGTGGAACGCATCATCGCCGAGCTGGGTCCCAACACGAAGACCGTCGCCACCGGCGGACAGGGTCAGTTGATCGTCAAGGCTTCGCGCTTTGTCAAAACCTATGACGAGGACCTGACGCTGAACGGCCTTCGTTTGATCTGGCGTCGCGCGAATCCGTGACATTGAACTACTTCAACTACTTCACGGAAATCGAGGAGCATTTTCAGCGCGCGCGCGGCACGGGGTTGTTTCTCCTGTCGCCGCTCGATTGGGCGCTGATCGAATCCTGGAAGAATTCGGGTGTGCCGCTCGAAGCCGTGTTGCGTGGCATCGACGCGGCGTTCGAGAAATGGCGGGCGCGGCCGGCGCGGGCTCGTTTCCAAATGGTGAACTCCGTCGCTTACTGCGCCCAGGCCGTGGCCGAAGAAGCTCAATCCCTGGCGGCAGGCGCGCCCGCCAAGCGCGCGGCTCCGCCGCCTTTTTCGCTAGAGGACGTGCGTGCACATGTGCAGCGAAATGCCGATGCGCTACGGGGGGCCGGGCATGGCGATCTAGCGGAGTCGCTCGAACGGTTGAACCTGGAAGAGCTGTACCGCGATCTGGAGCAAATGGAGCAGCGGCTCACGGCGATCGAGGAAAAGATGATCGCGCGCGCGCGAGCGGCGGCCAGCGAGGAGGCTCTATTTGAGGCACGCCGTACACTCGATCAGGAGCTCAAACCGTATCGCGGAAAGATGAATGCCGAACAGCTCGCCACACTGGAGCGGCAGTTCCTGGATCGGAAGGTGCTGGAATCGGCAGGTCTGCCAAGGCTGAGCCTGTTTTACCTGGCTATGTAGCGCTGGTGTACACTGGAATTTAGGTTAGGGCTCGGAGGTGAGTTTTCTCGAGTAGCCTGCTCCCTAGTTGGAGCCACCTTATTTCGGCGGACGGCGTTGGTCGCGTCGCGAAAAGGGTATCCTGCGGCCTGCTCAACGGTATTTCCCGCCTTGTTTTTCCAGATGATTGCCGAGTCTGCGGCGAGTCCCTTCAAGAGTTTTCCAGAATCCCGGTTTGCAGTAAGTGCCTGGCGGAACCCGAGCCGCTGATCGCGGAATATTTCTGCGTCGCGTGCCGGATGCCGTTCGTCAACCGCTTTCCGCTGGATGAAACCGGCCGCTGCGGGTTGTGCCGTCTGGGACTGCAAGGCTTCGATGCGGTGTATTCGTACGGCTCCTACGAAGGCACCCTGCGGGAGCTGGTCCACTTGTTTAAGTACAGTGGCGTGCGGCCCCTGGCGCGTCCGTTTGGAGGGTTCCTGATCCAGGCTCTGCCACGTGAAGCCAGTTTCGACGTTATCGTTCCCATGCCGCTCCACTGGTTTAAGCAGTGGCAGCGTGGATTCAACCAGTCGGATCTTTTGGCGCGGGAAATCGGGAAGAAGTGGAATGTCCCCGTGCGAAATCTGGTTCGCCGGAAAAAAGCCACGCGTCCTCAGGCTGGGCTCACCAATGCGAAGCGGCGCGCCAATGTGCAGGGGGCGTTTAAGATTACACGGGGCCGGCCGCTTGCCGGAATGCGGGTGCTGCTGGTGGACGATGTGGTCACCACCGGCACCACGGCCAGCGCGTGTGCACGGGTTTTGAAGCGCGCGGGAGCCGCGCATGTCGTTTTGCTGGCGCTGGCGCGCACCGATCGCCGCCAAGCCGTCGAACTTGCTTTCACGACTGCGGCCACCGCCGCCGGAGGATGATCATGAGCGCCGCACATATCTTTACGCACGGCCCGACGCAGCAAGAGCGCCTGCACCGGCCCGTGCTGGTGTTGAACTCGAGCTTCGAGCCGATTAACGTGTGCGCGGCCCGTCGCGCGGTGGTGCTGGTGCTGAAGGGAGTCGCCGCAGCCGAGGAACACTCGAGCGGCCACGTCCACTCGGCGCGGGCGGCGATCAAGGTGCCGAGCGTGATCCGGCTCTTGGAATACCGCCGCATTCCGCACCAGACCCGGGCGCTGTCGCGCAAGAATATTCTGATGCGCGATCGTTACACCTGCCAGTACTGCATGAAGACCATGAGTTCGGGGGACCTCACGCTCGATCACGTGATGCCGCGTTCGCGCAAAGGCGAAACCACGTGGGAGAATCTGGTGGCCTGCTGCCATCCCTGCAACAATCGCAAGGGCAGCCGGACTCCTGAGGAAGCCGGGATGCGGTTGGCGCGCGCCCCGCGGCCGTTCAGCCTGCACACCAGCCGGCATCTGATGCGCCTGCTCGGCAAGAGCGACGATCAGTGGCGGAAGTACCTGTTCTACTAGCTCGCCGGAAGTTCTGGTATCACCAATCTAGTTTGATCTGCAGCTGGATCTGACGGGAGGGCGTCGCCGTGTGGCTGATGACCCCGGAGGATGGAGTCCCCAGGATTCGATCGGGCAACGCGAAATTCGTCCGGTTCAGAAGATTAAACACTTCCACACGAGTTCGAAGATGCAGCGATTCGCGCACCGTAAAATCGCGGGCCAGCGACAGGTCGGTGTTCGCTAACCCCGGTCCGCGGAGAATGTCAAAACCGGAATTTCCATACTGGTAGACCGGCGGAATCTGGAACGCGCTGTTTGGGTCGGCCGGATCCAAGCTGGTGTTAAACCACCGGAGATAGGACTGACCTGCCAGATCGCCGCGGCCCACCCGGTTGGGGAGCTGGAATCCGCCATCGTTCAGGCTGTTCACGGCTAGTTGCGGCGTAAGGGGTAACCCGCTTTGAACCGTGACCAGCGCGCCGGCGCGCCAATTCGCCACGGCTGCGCCGACGATCCTGTTCCGGCTGCGAAAGGGCAGATCGTACGAGGCCGTCAGCATCAGCCTCTGCGGAATATCGAACGGAGAAACCGAACGCATCGCCCGCAGCGCGTAGATATACTGCGGACCCGGAGGACGACTGTCCTGATTCGTTCCAGGCGCGGTAGAGTCGTCGATCGACTTGGCGTACCGGTAGGTGGCCGTCAGCCGCAGACCCGGACGCGGCTCGCCGCTCAGCTTGAGTTGGCCGCCATAGTAGGTCGAGCCCCCGGCCAAGTCGAGATACTCGACGCGTGAATGATAGGGCTCAAACGGGTAGCGCGCAAACGGGTACGGCGTCGGCGCCGGGTAAGGTTGATTGGCGTCGTAACTCTCATACAGATGGACGCCCATCGAGCTCATGCCCGCAATTTCAAGCGTAAGCCGAGCCGGTAGACGCTGCTCGATTGTCAACCCCCACTGATCCGCATAGGGCTCGTAGTTCCCGGGTCCGATCGCGTACACGGCTTGGTTGGACGCATTGACCGCAGGAACGCCCTCAGTGAGATTGGGGCCCACCTGAAAAGTCCCGTTGATCATGTCCAGCCGCGAAGCATACGGAGGATTGCGGGCGAGAGCTCCGGTGGTCGCGTAGCTGCCGGGATCGTAAGCTTTGCTGAATCCTCCGCGCAGAATGGTCGCTCCGTTTCCGAAGACATCGAACGTAAAACCGATGCGCGGGGCGATCGCCCGCCGGTAGAAACTCGCGCCCGCGTATCGATTCACGCCGCCCTGTAGGGCGAATTGGTTGAGCCCCGGATTCTGCGCGTCGAAATGGAAGTTGACCATGCGATTGCCGGACTCCGTCAGCGGAGGGTCGAGCGAGTAACGGAAGCCGGCCTGGATCGTGAGCCGCCGCCACAGGCGGACTTCATCCTGGACGAAACCGGACCACTCCCAGGCTCTCAAGTGAAACGGCGCGAACTGGACGTCGCGGCGGACCTCAGTTGGGAAACCGGTGAGCAGGGACGCGATCGAATTTCCTGTTAGCGCGACGCCGGGCTGGCTGGTGTAATCGGGAGTGAACAGGAAGTTACCGCGGCTCGACCATTCTGACGCGCTGCCGGTGGCGTTACGGCGAATGGCCTCGAATCCAGCCTCGATCGTGTGCCGGCCCCGGGTCCATCGCACCGAATCTTCCAACTGGTAACTGGCCGTGTGGATTTGGAAGGGCACGCTGGTGTTCGCGCCCAATTGAGCGAACCCTGCGGGGGAGACAACCGGGAGCCCACCGGAGCCGAGACCGGGAATGCCGAGCAGCGTGGTGGTGTTGAGCGCGGCGTCATTCGGCTGTCCGTTCATACGAATCTGGCTGACGCCGATTCGGAATTGATTTAGCAGAGCCGGGCTGAGCACATAGCTGTGGGAAATGGCGGTGCTCCAGGCCGTGAGCCAGGTTTGCGCATTGTCGGCGTGTTGCCTCGGATCGCTCCCATTTGATGCCGTCAGCGCGCCGGGTGATTGCTGATTCTGGTGCTGGTAGTCGAAGCGAACGAAGAGAGTGCTGCGGGACGTCAGAGTCTTATCGGAACGCGCGCCGAAATGATCCCCGTTGTTGATCAGCGCCGGGTTGAACCGGTAATTGTCCGCTGCTCCGGGCAGATTCGGATCGGGATAGAGAGCGATCAGGTTACGAGCAGGCGCGAGAATCATCGACGCGGGGATGCGACCGTTGGGAAAAGGCAGGCGCGAGAAGCGGTTATTGCCTAACGGGAAGATCGACAGCGGGTTGTAGATAAGGGTACTACCGAAGTCGCCGGCCTTCTCAGCCGGAGTGGGAACCGTGGACACGACGGTTAAACCTTGGCGCTCGCGCAAGGCTTCGCCGTTCAGGAAAAAGAACCAATCGTTCTTGCGGACGGGCCCGCCGAGGTTCGCGCCGAATTGATTTCGTATCGCGACGGGCTTATCTTCCCCGTCGAAAAAATTCCGGGTATTCAGGACAGAGTTCTGGAAGGAATCGAAACCACTTCCATGCAACTGGTTAGTCCCGGACCGGGTCCGGACATTCACCACGGCGCCCGTGGCGTGACCGAATTCAGCGGGGATATAGCCCGAGACCAGGCTCACGGACTCGATGGTCTCGAGGGGTGGTTGGCGCGCCGCGCCGCGCAACCAGGCGTCATTATTGTCCATGCCGTCGACCAGAAAGTTATTGTCCTGGCCGCGCTGGCCGAAGCTGTTGATACTCAGGTTGCCTCGAATCCCGTAGGGTCCATAGCCCTCGAGGTTGCCGCCCTCCTGGCCGCGCGTAATTTCAGCGCCGCGCGCGAGAGCATCCAGTTCGGTGCCGCCATATAGCGGCGCTTCACGCAGTCCAGTCATCTGGATCGTCGACCAGCCGGCAGACAGCTGGATGGGCACATCTACGGTTTGACCTTGGCGCACCACCGCGGCGACCGTGGCGGAGGCACCACTGTGGACCGATCGCGCGGTCACTACGTAGGAGTCAGCGGGCAGATCAGACGCACGATACTTGCCGTCCCGGTCCGCGATGAGATCGCGGCGGAGTCCGCCGGTTTGGCCCCTCAATGTTACAGTGGCCAGCGCGGAGCGACCGCCGCCGGGTTCCACGATAGCTCCGGAAATCGCGCCGGATCCCTGAGCGCAAACGGAACCGCACAGCAGGAACGCTACGATCGCGAACTTGCACAGGTCCGTAATGGCTAGCGCCCGTTCCGCGCGGTCCGGCCATGCGCGGCACCGTGTACAGCCGTGTTCTCCGCCACCAGCACCCGCGAGGGGTAAAATCCCTGGCGCACGAAGCGGTCGGTGACCACCCGCAATCCGGCTTCGCGAATGAGTTCGGGCACGCTACTTTCCACCTGGCGGCCCCAGAAGGCCGGGACCAGGTCGCCGCCCAGCGTATACAGCCGGTTGAACATTTTCACGTTTTGCCCGATCACCACCAGCGAAAACTTCCCGCCCGGACGCAGGACGCGGCGAATCTCCCGGAGCGTCAGCCCGATGTCCTCCTGCGATAACAGCTCCAGCAAGTAGCAGCACATCACGGCGTCGAAGCTGGCGGAGCGGAAGGGAAGGCTGCGGACGTCCACGGCGCCGCAATGCGCTTCGGCTTGCGGACAAGCCTTGCGGGCTACGCGCAGCGTGTGAGCGGCCATGTTGGGAGAAAGATCCAGCCCGAAGGTCCGCCCGTCGGGATTGGCTTTTACCAGGCGGCGGAACATCTCCCCGCTGCCTGTCGCCACTTCGAGGACACGCATCCCATTACGAATCCCGGAGTGCTTCAGAGCGCACTCGTGTGCTTTGGAATGAAAAAAGAAAGTGCTGACTGGATAAACCGAAGCGACTATATCGTAAACGCGGCGCGTCCGCGCGGCGATGGTGCGCGGCATCCGGTCTTCGCGGGGAAGAAGGAGGGAATAGTTAAGGTTGCTCAGATATGCTCCCGCTACGTGGGCTACCCGCTACCCACTAAGGATTCAACTCCCACTACGGTACCACTGACTTGCTCCGGAATTTCGATCCCCGTGCTGGTGCCCTCGCCCGGGCGGCTGTCGATCCACATGCGGTAGCTGTCGCCATAGAGCACCTTGAGCCGTTCGTTGACGTTATTGACCCCGATTCCGCCCTGCTCGAACATCCGCGCGAGCCGGGCCTCGGGAATGCCGACGCCGTCGTCTTCGACCACAATCTGGAGCTGGTTCCCGATGCGGACGCTCCGCACGCGAATGGTCCCGCCGTCCACTTTGCTCGCAAGACCGTGGCGAATGCTGTTCTCGACCAGAGGCTGGAGCAACATGCTGGGGACCAGCAGGTCCAGCGTATCGGGGTCGACCTCTTTCACGAAGCGCAGCTTGTCGCCGAACCGGACCATTTCGATGGCAAGGTAGTCGTCGATAAAGCTCAGCTCTTCGCCGAGCGTGGTGAGGTTGTCCTGCTGGCGCAGCAGGCGGCGGAGAATCTTCGAGAGCTTGTAGACCACCTGGCGGGCCTGGTCGGGATCCAGGCGGATCAGCGAGGCCACCGAGTTCAGGGTGTTGAACAAGAAGTGAGGATTGATCTGGCTGCTGAGCGCGGCCAGGCGAGCTTCGTTGAGGCGAAGCTGCTGCTGTTCCAGTCTCTTCTCGTTGAGGTTGCTGTTCCAAATCTTGATGGGCAGGGCTACGGCGAACAGAGTCGTGGCGTAGACGGCCACCAGCAGCCACGGCCCGGCGTCGGTCCACGATTGTTCCAGCGCGAAGACCCCATGGTTCGGAAATACGGAGGCCAGGGTCTGCCGAAGCACTTCGGCCAGCACGATCACGCCGACGCAGGCGATGCTGAAACCCGCCAAGCGCAGGTCCCCGCGGCGCAGCAGACGCACGATCGCCAGGTCGGGGAAAGGCGTGAACTTCCAGATGTACTCCTTATCTGGCGCGAGATCCCTCAGCAAGCCGCCCATTACGCCGGCTGCTGCGAACAGCAGCATGGTGAGGGGCCTGCTCTCGAACAGGGCCGGGATCGCGATGAAAACGCCGGCAAGCAGTCCGGTGACATAGCCCCCGAGCATCCCCATCACCAGGCTTCCCTCCATCCCCAGATCGACAGCCTGATATGCGCCGGGGGGAGCGCCCACGCGCACTGCGACCCCGGCTCCATAGATCACGGCGCAGACCAGGGCCATCTTGACGCGCTGGGTGAGGGTGCGCTCCTCGCGCATGAGCATTCGCTGGAAACCGGAGGAACGGGTGAGGATGCTCGCCAGCGAAGCCGCCACGGCGAGCTTGACCAGCAGAATCAGCAAATGCTGTGCAGGCATGTAAGGCCTGGGCGGCGCCGACACGCAGGAACCGTCCTGCGGACATTATAATGGAGTTACCTCACCGGTATTGTTTGGCATTCTTTTCACCGGCACAAATGCCCCCTACATCAGAGCTTCGAAAGGTAGCCGAGGCGGATTTTCCCAGCCGTTTCGGACAGTTCCGGATCTATGGGTTTGCCTATACGTCAGGTGCCGAAACAGAGGAAGTGGTCGCGCTCAAGATGGGCGATCTGGAGCATGGCGGGCCTCCGCTGGTGCGGATTCATTCGCAATGCCTCACGGGGGATGTGTTCCACAGCCTGCGATGCGATTGCCGCGCCCAACTGGAGCTCGCGCTTGAAACCATCGCGCGCGAAGGCCGGGGCTTGCTGGTTTACGAAAACCAGGAAGGCCGGGGCATCGGCCTGCTGAACAAGCTACGCGCCTATGAGTTACAGGATCAAGGCGCGGATACGGTGGAGGCCAACGAACAGCTCGGTTTCGAGGCGGATTTGCGGGGCTACGAAGCGCCCGCCGCCGTGGTGCGCTACTTCGGGCTGTGGTCGGTGCGGCTGATGTCCAACAATCCGGAGAAGATCCGGGCTCTGGAGAAGGCCGGCGTGCGGGTAGCAGAAAGGGTTCCCTCGATCATCGAGCCGGTGGAATCGACTGCGGATTATTTGCGGACCAAGCGGGAGAAGATGGGGCACCTGTTGGAGGGTTAGCCCGCGACTGCAGCCAGGCTGCGGAGCTTGGCGGATAGCGTAGTTCTTTTTAATCCCAGCATTTCGGCTGCGACGGTTTTGTTGCCGCGGGCTTTCCGCAGTGCTTCCTCAATGATCTGCCGCTCAATCCGGCCCACCGTCTGCTCGAAATTCAGACCGTTTTCCGAGACGGCGATGGACTGAACCGGACTGGCCGGTAAAGCAGGAGAGCCGAACGTGAAATCCGAGGGGATCAGAAGTTCACGATCCCCGCTCAGAGCTATGGCCGTCTCCATTGCGTTCTCCAGTTGCCTGACGTTCCCAGGCCAGGAAAAGCCGCACAGCTTGGCGAGCGCCGCCGGGGCAAGACGGCGCGAGGCAATGTTCTCCTGCAGGCAGACCTTTTCGATGAAGTGGTTCGCCAGTAGCGGGATGTCCTCGGGCCGCTCGCGCAGAGGGGGGACCCGGATCGGGATCACGTTCAAGCGGTAGTAGAGATCCTCTCGAAACTTTCCTTGCCGGACGAGATCGAGCAGGTTCACGTTGGCGGCCACGATCATGCGAACGTCCACGCGGATGGTTTCCGAGCTGCCTACGCGCTGGAATTCGCGTTCCTGCAGAAAGCGCAGAAGCTTGGTCTGGACATCCAGAGGCAGATCGCCGATCTCATCCAGAAACAGCGTGGACCGGTGGGCTTGCTCGCAGCGGCCCATGCGCTGCTGCGACGCTCCTGTGAAGGCGCCTTTGACGTGGCCGAACAACTCGGCTTCGAGCAGAGTCTCCGGAAGACCGGCAACGTTCACGGCGACCATCGGGAACTGGCCGCGCGTGCTCGCCAGGTGCAAGGCGCGCGCGACCACTTCTTTGCCGGTGCCAGTCTCTCCACTGATGAGAACCGTGGAACGCCGCCGGGCGACCAGGCGAATCACGTCGGCGGTGCGGCGTATGGCGGGGCTGGTCCCGACCAGCATCTCGCGCCAGGGTTCGGCAGCTTCGGCGGGCCGGCTTCGGCAAGCGTCGGCGGCAGCCTGGATTCTAGCGACTGGATCGTCGTCTGGACCGGCGACGTCGTACGCGCCGAGTTGCATGTAGCGCACGGCGTCGGCCATATGGGCGCGACGATCGCAGATCACGATGGGCACGGATCGGCGCAGCGAGAGGAGCCGGTCCAGAAGGTCCTCCATCGCGAAGTCAGCTACCGGAGGAACCACGATCGCTACATCGTAGTTGACGTTGGCCAGGCGGTCGATAGCCTCGGCACCCGACGGGGCGCGATCGATAAGCCAGTCTGGCGGCAGATCGACGCGGTCCGCTCCTATCTGGAGGGCTTGGATCGCTTCGGGTTTCAAATATGTGCCTCCGAGCATCCATCGGAAGGCATGGGAGACACCCGCTGCTTTTGAAGCTAGGATTTGACCGATTACGTAGCGTGCACGTTAAGTGCGGAGCCTCTATTGGAAGTACTTAGCGGCCAGTTCGGGGTCCACTTCCACGGCCTTGCTCCAGGCGGCGCGGGCTTCTTCGTCCTTGCCGGACGCCTTGAGGGCATGGCCCAGGTTGGTGAGAGCCCCCGAGAAACCGGGCTGCGCTTCGGCCGCCAGTTGATAGCATGCGGCGGCCTTTTCCGGTTCCCCGGCGGACTGTAGCAGAAGGCCCAGGTTATAGGACAGCTCCAGAGAGCCCTCATTCAACGCCGTTAACTTCTGGTGCAGTTCCCAAGCACGCTTGTGATCCTTGCGCTCAATGGCGATGGCGGTCAGGGCGCGCAGGGCATCAGGATTCTGAGGCTGGAGCGACAGGCATCGCTCAAAGGTTTGCGTGGCGGTGTCCAGATCCTGGAATTTCCAGCAGGCCAAGCCCAGATTGAGCAACGCTTCCAACCAGTCGCCGCGCTGCTTGATGCAGAGCTCGAAGCTGTCCACGGCGGCGGCGAAATCGCCCCGCTGGATCTGCAGGAAACCCAGGCGGAAGGCGGCATCCTCCCAATCCGGTTTCAGGCCGACCAATTTGGCGAAGCGACGTTCGGCTTCTTCCGCACGGCCCTCGCGCTCATCGAGCAGCGCCAGATTCCACAGCACGCCGGGTGAATCCGGAGCGGCGGCAAGAGCGGTTTCGCAGGCGTGGCGGGCGCCGGCCATGTCGCCCCGATCCTGGAGCAGAACGCCCAAATGAGCATTCGCTTCGGGGGCTTCCGGACGGAGCTTGGCGGCTTCGCGGTAGGCGTTTCCCGCCTGATCCATGCGGCCGGTCTTCTGATAGGCGATACCCAGGTTGAACCACGCTTCATAGGAATCGGAGGCCACCTTGACCAGCGTGGAGCAGTGTTGCACGGCACCGCTGTAGTCGCCGCGAGAGAGCGCGACCGCCGTCAGACCCTCCAGCGCCGGGCGCGATTGCGGCCGGATTTTGAGCATCCGGTCGGAATACTCTTTGGTCTTGGCGTCGTCCTTGCGCGCCATGGAAAGCGTGATGAGGTTCACCAGCAACTCGGCCGAACTAGCGTTGCCGGGGAGCAGCTTGCGGTAAATTTCGACGGCTTCGTCCAGTTTGCCGAGCTGATGCAGCGCCACAGCCTTCCCGAACAGGGTCCGGTCCTGACCGGGGCTGGAGCGCAGCGCCTGGTCGAAATGCCGCAAGGCTTGTTCGGGCTGGCCCAGATGCAGCAGGCATAGGCCGCGCCCGGTGTGGGCCTGCCACAAGCGTTGGTCGAGCGAAATGGCCGTTTCGAAGGAGCGGCCGGCTTGGTCGAAGTGACCCTGGCGCTCCAGAGCGAGCCCCAGGTTATAGTGCGCCGTGGCATTATTCGCCTCGGCCGCAATCACCTTGGAGTAGCAGGCGGCCGCCTCTCCCCACTTCTGTTGTTCAAAGCGGAGATGGCCCAGTCCGGAATAGACTTCCGCGGGTTTTTCTCCGCGGGATGCGGCGCTTTCAAGTTCCTTGACCGCATCGTCCAGGCGGCCCGCCGCGGCGAGTTTCACCGCGTTGCCGAGGGCGCTGGTTTCAGCGGGGCGCTGTGCCTTGGGCTTGGTGGCTGGCGAATCGCCGCGCATCAGCCGTTCTACGAGTTCGTCATCTACAAAAAAAGCGTGTTCGTCATTCTGCGGCATTTAAGCACTCCTAATGTCTCGCGCCTAATTCTTGGGCACCAGCGGAACTACATTGACAGTCCCCTGCATGGCGGCTTTCTCATCCCGTTCGGAGAAGAAACCCACGCCGCCGGAACCAAAACGACTGTCAGTCCACTCGTCGACCTTCTGGTCCTGAACCCAGGTAGTGAAATGATTGCCGACCGCGTCGAAGCGGATCTTGTAGGTGGTGTCGACGCGCACCTTCAGGGGCAGCGGAACCACCACGCGGTTTTCATCCTGTCCATCGACCACGGCGAAGTGCACCAGCGCGATGGTGGGCTCCAGGCCCGCCTTGATGGTTTCCAGCTTGGTGACATAGTAGTTCCGCGGATTCAGTGCGCGGAATATCCAGCCGATGGCCTTGGTTTCAATCTGCGCCTGAAACTCCAGGCGATAGTCGCTGAGTTTGGCCGAACCGCTGAGTACTGAAATGTGCCGGTTGGACTTGGCGGCATTGGCCCAGTCGTCGATCCAGCCGCCGGAGATGGGTACACCGGTTGCAACCGCCGAGGACGCCGTAGCGGTATCCGGCGCTGCGCTGGCGGGTTTACCGTTACCCCGCGTTACCACATAGCCGATTCCGGAGACCGCCACGATGACCGCCGCCGCGACACCAATCTTGAGGCCCGAGGAAAGCTTGGACCAAGCGCTTTCCGTGGCTTCCAGGCGCAACGAGGGGATAGCGGCGGCCGATGCGGCGGCGGCTTCCAGGGGTTTGGGCGCGGGCCATTCCTTGGGAGGTTCCACACGCGGCTCGACGCGCCGATCCGGCGTTTTCGGAGTATTCTTCTCTGGGATGCGCTCCTGGACCTTCTCATGAACAGGGGCCTCGGGGGCCACTGTTCGCTTGATCGGCACTGGCTTGGGAGCGGGAACCACCGATGGTCTGGATCGTGCTTCCAGCTTTTCTGGCACCGGCGTCGTGGCGGCCGGGGCTGCCGGAGCCGGACCAAAAACAATGGCCGGGCGCAGCGGCAAAGCCGCGGAGGGGGGGATTTGCACATCGGCAGCCGCGGCGATCGCGGAGGGATACGGCTGCGCTAATTTGCCGCGAGGGGCGGCCAAGCCGTGGAGCGTAACCGCGAGAGGTTTGGTGACGAGTGCGGGAGGCGCCGGCTCTGCCGCCAAGGATTCCGCAGACGCCGCCGGCTCGGCAGGCGCGACGAATGCTTCGGGCGCCGGTTCGGTATAAACAGGGGATTGTGGGGGCGCGCCGGGAAGAACCTTCGGAGGGGCTTGTGGAACCTCCGGAGCCAACACGGCCGCTTGCGTCGCCGGAGGACCATCCGAATAAGCAAACCCAGTGGTGGCGAAATCCAAACGCGCCAGGTCGCCCAGTTCGGCCGGGCCCGCGGGAAATACGCGCGGGACCCCGAGCCAAGGCTTGGCTTTCTGGGGAGGATGTGGGGACATGAGAATCTCCATGACATCGGCCGCGCCCGCCGGTTCACTTCCGGTTTCGGGGCGGAGTTTCAGTTCCATGACGGGAGCCGGACCCGTGAATTCGCGGACTTCCAATCCGCGTTCGTTCATCCGTGTGTGGTGTTCCAGGGCCCGCAGGGAAAGTGCGAGCTCGACACGGGGGGCCGGGGGCGGGCCGCCCGCCGCATCCGAAAGTGCTGAGGCTGGCGAATCTGCCGAGGCCAGGGCCGACAGGTTTGGAGGCGCAGTTACCCGTTCCCATGCGTGGTCCAGCTCGAGGAGGCCGGCTTGCTCGAATGGCGTCACCGCCGGCACCACCGGATCACTCAAGAATCCCGCGAGCGGGACGGGACTAGCTTCGGCAGGCGTCCGGCTGCTTTGGCTGGAGGCCGGAGGTTTAACCGTCGCGACGGCAGGATGTAGTTGAACCTGAGGTTGCGGGAGGTCCGGACCCGGGGCCACGGGCGCGGAAGTTCGGCCGAGCGGGGTTGCCGGCTCGCTGGGCGGCTTGGCCTGCAAGAGCCGAGCCAGCGCCAGTTGCTCGTACTGTTCCTGGTACTCCTTGCGGTGGGCTTCCGAGCAGAACTCGCCCCCGCCCCTCAAACGCTTGAGGAGGGCAAGCTCCTTCCCGCAGAAAAGACACTGCATGTGAGTTTAAGATCGTCACCTTGGGTCGGATGCTAAAGAGGGGTCTTAAGGCTTTCTCTGGGGTAAAGCACTTATTTAGACATTTTGGGGGAGATACCTTAGAGTGCGTTAAGTGAAACCCCTGTCCACCAGCGAACCAAAGGGTCCAGTCCAAAGTGGCTAAGCCGGGTCAAAACGAGTTACGCCAAAGACCCTATCAGCAGTAGGCCATTTCACTAGGCCCCAGGCCTAAAGTTCTTTTCCTACTTGACGATGAATCTATCACCGATCCGTTGAATTTAGCGGGAGCACACATCGGGAGCATAGGGAGGTGAAGGTATGGCCAAGGTGGAAGCCCTGAAGAACCACCTGGAGGCGTTACGTAACGCCATTCCAGAATTGAAAGGCGTGCTGCTGGCGTCCAGCGAAGGACTGCCGATCGCGCACTCATTGACCAACGGCGCCGATCCGAATCGTGTGGCGGCGATGGCGGCTGCAGCGACCGCATTGGGCCGCCGCGTCAGTGAAACGATGAACGCCGGGACCTTGGGTGAAGTCTCGGTGCAAGCCGAAGAAGGCGCGCTATTTGTGTACTCGGCCGGCGCGAAAGCCGTGCTGGTGGTGCTCAGCCCGCAAGGCGGAAACGCCGGTCTGATTCACCTGGAAGCGCGCGACACGGCCAAGCAGATCGGCGAATTATTCTAAGATCGTAAGTTGCGCCGCTCCATCGGGAGCGGCGGGAAGCGCCGCGCGCAGCTTGCGCGCCGCCGCTTTTCCTATCACGCTCGCAAGGTCTTCCTCTGAAGCATCGCGAACCCTGTCCAGACTCCCGAAGTGCCGCAAAAGTTTAGCCGCGGTCTTTTCTCCAATACCCGGGATGCGCGCCAGTTCGCCGCGCAAGCGGTCCGCATTACGCCGTGTGCGATGAAAGGTCACGGCAAACCGATGGGCTTCGTCGCGCACGGTCTGAACCAGATGCAGTACCGGCGAGAACTTGTCGAGCACCACCGGCTCGTCTTCCTGGCCATAGACGTAGATCCACTCTTCCCGCTTGGCGATCGACGCGAGAGGCTGGTCGGTAATTCCTAGAGACTCGAGTGCGGCCGCGGCGGCGTGCAACTGGCCGATACCGCCGTCGACCAGAACCAATCCAGGACGGCTGGCTCCTTCTTCTTGCAGGCGGCCATAGCGGCGCGTGATGACTTCCCGCATGGAAGCGAAATCGTCATTGCCTTCGACGGTGCGGATGATGAACTTGCGGTAATCCGATTTCTTCATCCGGCCGTCTTCCCATACCACCATGCTGGCGACCTTGTCGGTGCCCTGGATGTGCGAAATATCGAAGCACTCGATCCGTCGCGGGGCGTTCTCCAGACTGAGGGCGTCGCGCAAGGCTTCCTGAATGGCGGTCGAGGAGGGTTTTAGGACCCGGAAACGCTGCTCGAAGCTGTGACGGGCGTTGGATTCGACCAAAGCCAGCATGGCCTTCTTCTGCCCGCGCTGGGGAGTGTGAATTTCCACTTTGCGGCCGCGTTTTTCGGTGAGGTACTCCTCCAGGACTGGGACGTCCTCGAACTCCACCGGGACGTGAATGAATGCCGGGACGTAGGGATCGTTGAGATACACCTGTTTCAGCAGCGAGGCGAAGAATTCAGGCGGGTCGAATTGCCGCTGGTCCTCCCAGAAGAACTCCCGCCGATCGACAATGTGGCCGCGCCGCAGGTGGAAGAGGTTCACGGCGACCAGGGGAGGCTCGGCATAGTATGCGAAGATATCCGTGTCGTCGCCTTCAGCGGCGGCCATCTTCTGCTTTTCGGCCACCTCCTCCACCGTTTGCAGCAAGTGGTTCAGGGCGCCAGCCTCCTCATAACGGGTAGCCTGACTGGCGGCTTCGATACGCGCTCGCAGCTCCTGTTCGAGATCCTTGACGCGGCCCTCGAGGAACAGGCGAACATCGCGCACGGCTTGGGCGTAGCGCTCGTCGCTCACCAAGCCTTCGACGCAGGGGCCGTGGCAGCGATGAATGTGATACTCGAGACACGGGTGGGAATGCTTTCGCGTCAGATCGACATTGCAGGACGGAACTTTGAAGTGGCGATGGATGAAGTGCACCAAACGATGCGCCAGATTACCGGGGAAATAGGGGCCGTAATACGTGGAACCATCTTTCTTCAGACGTCGCGTGACGTAGACGCGCGGATAACGTTCGGCGGTGAGCTTGATGTAGGGATAGGTTTTGTCGTCGCGCAGCAGGATGTTGTAGCGCGGCTTCCACTGCTTGATGAGGTTGTTCTCGAGCGCCAGAGCTTCTTTTTCGTTGTCGACCTGGATGAAATCGATGTGGCGCGCGTCATGGATCAGCGTGCCGGTCTTGACGTCGGCCAGGCGCTCATCAAGAAAATAGCTGCGGACGCGGGCGCGAAGGTTTTTGGCCTTGCCGACGTAGATGACGGCTCCGTGGGCGTCCTTGTATAGATACACTCCGGGCAAGGCCGGAAGTTCGGCCGCCCGGGCGCGCAGCTCCGAAGTGGGTCCTATACTTAAATTGTGGCACGTGCTTTTCTTGCAGCTTCTTTATTGGCGTGTGTTCTGAGCGCTCAGAAGCCCCCAGCAGCGACGCCACCGGAGCCGCCGGAAGAGGACGAATCGCTGGCGCCCAAGGTCTACGCGCTCAATCCCGTGCAAGCCAAGAAAGAGATCACGACCGGAGACTACTATTTCAAGAAGCCCAACTACAGCGCGGCGGCGAAGCGCTATCTGGAAGCAACGCGCTGGGATCCGGGTTCGGCGGAAGCGTTCCTGAAGCTCGGTGAAGCCCGGGAAAAACTCCGCGAGTTCGGCGCGGCGCGGGAAGCCTACTTGAAATACATCGAACTGGCCGAAGACCCCAAGGAAAAAGACGCCGTCCGCAAAAAGATTGCCAAGTGGCCCGCGTCCGCAGCCAAAAAATGACGGATAAGATCGTGGTGTTCTCCGCCTGCGATTCGGAAGAGCAGGCCGGGCAAATCGCGCGCGCGCTGGTGGAGCAGAAGCTGGCCGCCTGCGTCAATATTCTGTCCGGCGCGCGCAGTATTTATCGCTGGAAGGGGCACATCGAAGACGCCGCGGAATGGCTACTGATCATCAAATCCAGGCGCGACTTGATGGAACAACTGCGAGCCGCGATCGGCAAGATCCATTCCTACGAGGTGCCGGAATTACTGGCGGTCCCAGTGGTGGATGGCTCGGAGAGTTATCTCGCGTGGCTCGACCGCGAGCTGGGCTCATGAGGCGCCGGTGGCGCGTCTAGTCATTGCGGGAGGGGGATTCGCCGGTTTCTGGGCGGCTGCGGCGGCCGTGCGCCTGCGGCGTGACGCACCCTCGCTGGCATCACTGGAGATTTTGCTCATCTCGCGCGATGACCAACTAGTAATCCGGCCGCGGCTGTACGAGCCGGATCCGTCGCGCATGGTGGTCCCGCTGGTTCCCAGGCTGGAGGCGATCGGCGTCCAGTTTGAGAGGGGCGAAATCAATTCGATCGACGTGGCCGGCGCCAAGGTGCAGCTCGCGGCGTCCGCGGTCTCCTATGACCGGTTGGTTCTCGCTACCGGAAGCCAGCTCGCGCGACCCGCGGGAACGCTGGGTGCATGCGGATTCGATATCGACACTCTGGCGGGTGCGGCGGCATTCGATCGCCATCTGCATGAACTGGCCGCGCGGCCGGAGAGCGAAGGCCGCTGGACCGTGGTCATCGCCGGAGGGGGCTTTACGGGAATCGAACTGGCGACGGCTCTGCCCGGGCGCCTGCTGGAGATCGCCGGAGCCGGCAAGGTTCGCGTGATTGTGGTGGATCCCGCGAGTTGTATTGGAGCGAGTTTGGGTGACGGGCCGCAACCGGCCATTCGCGACGCACTGGTCGCGGCCGGAATCGAAGTGCGCACGGGCGTTACGATTGCGAGCGCCGATTTGGCGGGCTTAGTTCTGTCCACAGGGGAGCGCATCGGATGCCAGACGCTGGTCTGGACCACGGGGATGCGCGCCAGCCCTTTGGCCGCGAAGATTTCTGCGCGAATAGACGCGCTTGGGCGGATCGAAGTGACGCCGGAGCTGCGCGTTTCGGGACTAGATCATGTGTTCGCCGCGGGAGACGTGGCGCATGCGACCGCGGACGGAGGGCACGCCATTCTGCAATCCTGCCAGCACGCGCAAGTGACGGGGCGGTTCGCCGGATACAACGCGACGGCCGATCTGGCCGCCTTGCCTCTGCAAGCCTATCGCCAGCCGCTTTACACCACCTGCCTGGATCTGGGGGCAGCCGGGGCCGTGTTAACGAAGGGCTGGGATCGGACTGTGGAAGCCACCGGTGAGCATGCCAAAGCCATCAAAAGACGAATCAATACGCAATTGATCTACCCGCCCGCGGAGGCGGAGGCCATTCTGGCCGCAGCCGCACCGGTGGTGATGGACGAAGAGCTATTCCACCGGCGCATCCTGCAGAAACGTGCTTGATCCGTTCCGCGTCTTAACATGATATTGCCGTGCTGAAATCGCTCTGCAAGGTCGGAATCTGTGTTGGCCTCTGTTTGGGACAAGGGGTATATCCCACTTCCCACGGGGTTCTTAAGTCGATTTCCCGAAGCGAGTTATTGGTCACAGTGGACGATGAGCATGAAATGAAGTTCCGGATCACCCGCAAGACCAAGTTCCTCTCGCAGAGCAAGCAAGGCGTGAAGGAAATTAAGGCTTCTTCACTTCAGCCTGGCCAAACCGTCGACGTGGATATGCAGAGTGCGATCGATGGTGCGTTCGAGGCGGTCCGCATCACTGTAGAGTCCCCCAAGCAATGAAAGAGATAGTTGCGATCGCTGTGTTGGGCGCATCTTTGCTTTCGGCCCAGATAACTCGAAACCGGTATGCGTTGATTCTCGAGGATTCTCCGGTTACGTCTCAGTTTTCGAGACAACGGATGGCGTTGGCCGAGGGCGCCAATTACGCACGGAGCCTGGAACAACGGCAAGAATCGGTACGTGGAGAGTTGGCCCTGCGCGGAGTGGAGCCGACAGGATCGGTTACACAACTGTTGAACGCGGTATTCGTGGTCGCGCCGGCGGATAGCGTCGCCGATCTGAGGAACATCGCGGGTGTGAAAAGCGTGGTCCCCATCCGTACCTATCGGAGAAAGTTGAACCGCGCGACTGCTCTGGTGAATGCTCCGGCCGCCTGGAGCGCATTGGGCGGCGCGGACAACGCCGGGACCGGCGTGAAGATCGCGATCCTCGACACCGGCATCGATCAACAACATCCTGCGTTTCAGGATCCGTCGCTGCCGATGCCCGCGGGTTATCCGCACTGCATCGGAAGCGATTGTGCATTCACGAACAATAAAGTGATCGTGGCTCGGAGTTACGTGCGGCAACTGGCGGCGGGAAGTTCTCCCCTAAACCCGGCCTCCGATTCGCGGCCCGACGACTATTCGGCGCGCGATCGCGTAGGTCACGGCACCGCGGTGGCCTCCGCCGCCGCGGGTCACAGCAACACCGGCCTGGTCACATTCTCGGGGGTTGCTCCCAAGGCTTACCTGGGGAATTACAAGATTTACGGGTCGCCTGAGGTCAATGACTTCACCACCGACGACGTGATCATTCAAGCGCTGGAAGATGCGATGAAGGACGGCATGGACATCGTATCGTTCTCCAGCGGCGGCCCGGCGTTTACCGGCGCTTTGGATTCGGGTGCGGCTTGCGGCGTGGGGCCGGGCGTGCCGTGCGACTTATCCGCGCAAGCGTTTGAGAATGCCGTTAAGGCCGGCATGGTGATCGTCACCGCAGCCGGAAACGAAGGCTCCGACGGCAACACCTACCCGACATTTAATTCCGTCTCATCTCCGGGTGACGCGCCCTCGGTGATCGCGGTTGGGGCCACCACGAACTCCCATACATTCAGGGAGACGGTGGACGTACCGGGACGGCCGGATTTGCATAACCTCACCACGGATCCGGGCGATTCGCTGGTACCGTCCGGAGTGGTTCGCGGCCGGCTGGTGGATGTTTCCAGTTTTGGCGGCGGGCCGTTGGGGTGCTCGGCTTTTCCAGCGTATTCCCTGGCCGGGACAATCGCTCTTATTCAAAGGGGAGACTGTTCTTTCGCGACCAAAGCTCAGAACGCCCGGGACGCAAGCGCCGCCGGCGTGATCCTGTACATGGCCGACGCCGCGACGCTGGTGTCTCCCAGCGGCCTGTCTTCCATTGGGATCCCGGTGGTCATGATTTCGCTGGCCGACGGACAGTCCTTGTTGGCTTTCGCCGCGAGCACCGCGGGCAGCGTCGACATCAATCCGCACGGCATCGAAATCGAGGCGGGCAACCCGAATCTGGTGGTCGGTTTCTCCTCCATCGGGCCATCGCCGGACGCCAGCCTGAAGCCGGACATGGTCGCCGTGGGCGGCAACTGGATCGGTGCCGGTAGCATCTACATGGCCACGCAACAGTACGATCCACTGGGTGAGATGTACAGCGCCGACGGATACACGATCGCCGATGGCACGAGCTTCTCGACGCCTTTGGTATCGGGGGCGGCCGCGCTGGTGAAACAGCAACATCCGGGATTCACGGCGGCGCAGGTGAAATCGGCTGTAGTAAACACTGCTTCCACCGACGTGACTCACGACGACTCTGGCGATTCCGTGGACGTGCGCTGGCTCGGTGCGGGCAAACTCGCGGCGGACGCGGCCGTCGCGGCTAGCGTAACCGCCGAACCGGCGACCATCTCATTCGGCTCCGTCTCTACCTCTGCCAGTCTGGCCACGGTGCTCCCGATCACACGGCAATTCACGATCCAGAACTCGGGCGGCACAAGTGTAAACCTTTCGCTCGCAGTAACGCCGGCAGGGTCAAGCGGGACCGCATCGGTCACCGTGACTCCGTCCAGCGTGTCGCTGGCGGCAGGCGCTTCCGCAGTGGTGACCGTGACGCTCTCCGGATCGGCCGCTCCTGCCTCTGGAGCGTATTCAGGCGCAATTACGGTGCAGGGCGGATCGAATTCACTGCGCATCCCGTATCTTTTTTTCGGTCCGACGGGTGCAGCGGCCAATCTGATTCCGCTGAGCGGCGACTTGTTCGACGGCGTCGTTAGCGGCGGGAGCCCCGAAGGCTTGATTGTGATCAGGCTGGTGGATGCCGCAGGCTTGCCGGTCTCCGGCGTTCCGGTCACTTGGAGCGCGGGATCCGGAGCTAGCGCGATCAACGCCGATACCGTTACGGATTCATTTGGCGTTGCAGCGGCCCAGCCTTTGTTGGGTCCCCAGCCGGGGGCATATTCGTACAAAGTGACTGCGGGGGGCCTGGGAGGACTGACGTACACCTTTACCGGTTTCGCGCGCGCGCAGCCGGTGATCTCCGGCATTGTCGACGGCGCCAGCCTGCAGCCCGGCGCCTTTGCCCCCGGCTCTTATATCGCCATCACGGGATCCGGCCTGAGCGATTCTCCCCCCGACGTTCCCCAGACGGTGACGCATCCGCTGGCGATTGATTTCGTGAGCGTGAGTTTCGACGTGCCCTCGTCGCACATCAGTGTGCCGGGGCATCTGATCTACGTGAGTCCGACGCAGATCAACGTTCAGATTCCCTGGGAACTGCAAGGCCAGACCGCGGTGCAGGTGAAAGTGAACGTCGATTTTTCCCCGAGCAACGTCGCCACCATTTCCCTCGCGTCCGTGGCGCCCCAGTTCTTCTTAATGGCCAACGGAAATGTGTGGGCTCGCGATCTGAACTATCAGCCGATCAACGCCAGTCATCCCGCGCAGGCTGGCGAGACCATTGAGCTATACGCGAACGGACTGGGACCGGTCACCAACCAGCCGGCCAGCGGCGATCCCGCGCCCGGCGGTCCCGACTATGCGGAAACACCTAAACCCGTGGTGATGATCGGCACGCAGCCGGCGCAGGTGCTGTTCAGCGGTCTCACGCCGGGGGTCGGCGCGTTGTATGTATTGAATGTCGTGGTGCCGCCGTCGTTAGCCGCAGGCACTTACCCGATTACGGTTTCGATAGGCGGGAAAACGTCCGCGGCGGCCTCGATCGTGGTATCGCAGGCTGTGGTCCTCTGCCACTGCGGAGCCATGGTATTCTGAAGGGGTTATGTCGATTCCCAATGTCAAGCGCTATCGTATTACCAGCCCGGACGGCTCCATGAACGCATCTCTGATGGCGGTGTTGCCGAAGGACATCGACGTCAACAAGTACCTCTCCGAGGCGTCGCAACGCTTTGACTGGAAGGCGTACCAGGAAGCCCAGGCGAAGCAGTTCAAGATCCGCGTCGGACAACAGAAGCAGAAGAAGGCGAAGTAAGCCTTTTCCCCCGATTTCACCGCACTCGAGTTCGAAGAGTCCGCAAGCTCCGCGTGCCCTCCTGCATCACGTCGGGATCCGAGTCTTTTACCAGCGCTTCCAGGAACGGCTCGCTGTCCCGATCTCCGGAACGGGCCAGAACGATGCTGATCCCGGTTTTCTCATCGCGCGTGGCGTGGGTCAGTACCGGGTAAATCGCTTGCCGGACCTCCGTATCGCGCGCCAGCTCGGTTAGGAACGAGATGGCTACGTCCCGATAAGCTTTCGAGTTGAGCGTGTTTAGCAGATACTGCAGGGGGCTGAACTCGCTCATCTGGCGGTTCCCCAACGAGACCACCGCGAAGGCCAGCGACAGGCGCGTGCTGGCGTTGTGCTCGGCCGCAAACGCTTTTTCGAGTGCCGGGGCGTCGGCGGAATTCTTGAGCCGGGCAAGACCTTCGGCACCGGCGGCGCGGAGTCCATCGTCTTTGTCGTTCAAGTAGCGGAGAAAGACGCCGCGATCGGCGGGATCGGCGAGCATCGCCAGCGTGGCCAGGGCTTCGCGCCGGATTTTGGAGTTGCGGGCGTGATCGACCACGTCGCGCACATCCGGCGCGGCGCTCTGGTTGCGAAGAATTCCGGTGGCTTGAAGGGCGGCCACCTGGATCTTGTCATTCAGATCGCGCAGCAGGAAAGCCAAGCCGGGTCCGGCGGACGGGTCGCGGATTTTCTGCAGCGCGATCAGGGATTCGTACATCAGGCGGTCATCCTTGGAATGGAGCGCCTCGAGCAGATCCGGAATCGCGGCCTGGCCGCGCAGGATGCCGACGGCCCGGGCTGCGTTGGCCCGGCTCTCGATGCTCGCGCCGCCGCGCGCCAGCCGGCCCAAGATTTGAATCACCGGAGGCGGCACCTCCACGTAGGCATCGATCATCTGGTCATTGGTATCGGTGAATTTCGCCCGTATTGAATTTCCGGCGCGCTTCAGGGTCCCGCTGAGGCCAGTCTTCAGATAACCGGGCAGATAGACATTGACGAGGCCGTCGGTCGCGCGGATCTGAATTTCGGGATCGTTGTCCCGCGCGGCGTCCACCAGCGCGTCAACCGTCTTGGGCCCGCCGATATCGTCCAGCGCCTTGACGGCTTCGAGACGAACGTTGAGATCGATGTCCTTCAGGTACGGGGCGATTCTGGGGATGGCGTCCTGGCCCTGCGCCGCCATGTCGTGGACGGCGCGGGTGCGTTGGCGCGTGTCGCCTTGATTTTGTTTCGAATCGGGTTGCGGGTTCTGCGCAAAGGTCAGGACTGCGAGAAAAAGAAGAAGCGTGGAATGTTTCACCGTACAAACTCGAGCGCGACGCGGTGCGGGATGAGCCCAGCCTCGTACCCCATATCGAGCAGCTTCTGCGCAGCCTTCGGCACGAGCTCCCCACAATCCACGGTGAAGTGGTTGACGTACATACCCACGAACTTTTCGGCCAGAGAAGGCTCGAGATCGCGGGCAAACTGCATGGCGTAATTCAGGGCTTCTTCGCGATGATCCAGAGCGTACTGGATGCTTTCGCGCATGAGGCGGCAGCATTCCCGGGCGACTTCCGGGTGCAAATCGCGCCGCAGGATGTTGGCGCCCAGCGGCAGGGGCAGGTTGTAGGTGTCCTTCCACCAGCGGCCCAAATCGACCACGTTGTGATATCCGCCGCGGCCATAGGTCAGCTGGGCTTCGTGAATCACCAGGCCGGCGTCGGCGGTTCCGTTCTGAATCGTTTCGAGGATGCGGTCGAAGGGCACCACGACGGGCTCGAAATCGGGCTCCATCAGGCGCAGCGTCAGGTAAGCCGTGGTGAGCAGGCCGGGAATGGCGATGCGCTTGCCCTTCAGATCCGAAGGCGCCATGGGATGAGGAGCCACCACCATGGGACCGTAACCATCGCCGACGCTCGATCCGGCGGCGAGCAGGACATACTTGTCCGCGACATACGGATAGGCGTGATAGGAGATGGCGCTCAACTCGTATTCGCCCTGACGGGCTTTCTGATTCAGCGTCTGGATATCTTCGAGGACATGCCGGAAGGTGAGCAGAGGGCTCCGGACTTTCCGGGTGGCCAGCGCGTAGAACATGTAGGCGTCATCGGAATCCGGGCTGTGTGCGCACACGATTTCGGTGACTGCGGTAAGCATGGGTTGGTTCACCCCTCATGATAACAAGCCATGCGAGGCGGCGGGTCCGTTTGTCAGTAACGGTATTGTGTTGTTATTCGATCGCTGAAAGCTCGGCGTGGAGACATGCGAGCGCCCGTTCCAGCTGAGCTAAGGCTGGTGGAACCGGGTCCAGTTTATGCGCGCGGCCGAGTTGCTCCAGCTGAAAGGCGGCGTCGACTGCGGTGCTCGCACCGAAATTTGCAACGGATCCCTTCAGTCCATGCGCTGCGCGTTCGAGTACGTATGCGTCGCCGGTGGCCACCGCCTTGTGGATGTCGTCCAGCGCACGCGGGTATTCGTCCAAAAAGAGAGCGGCGATCTCCTTGAGCAGTTCAAGATCCCCGCCGACTCGAGCCAGCGCCGTAGCGCGATCCAAAACTTGTTCCTGCAGTTGTTCGCTCATGTGACCGGGGCCGTGGGCCTTGAGAATCTATCGGCAGTTTGGCGGAACGCTATGATATCCTCCGGGAGAGGGGCCCGAGAAAGTCAGCACTTGCCCGGCCCTGCCCGCCTCGGGCCACCCTAGCTCAGTTGGTAGAGCGGCTGATTCGTAATCAGCAGGTCGCCGGTTCGATCCCGGCGGGTGGCTCCAGTCTTTTCAAGTAGTTGGCGAGCAAAATCCTCACTCAATCACTTCGGTCGGGGCCACTACGAGGGACTTTCACAGGGGCTACTTCCAGGCTTTCCACGTCTTGCGGTTGCCATTAGCGCGAGCATGGTGGACCCAGAGATGCCGTTCTCGGCCAGTCGCGTGGCGAAGGTCATGCCTGAGGTCGTGAAGAGCGGCGATCCCCCACACTGGTCCCTTGAACGAGGAAGTTCGTAACCACCAACGATTGTGAAGCCCACGCTACTGGCGCTGACGCTATTGCCGGTTAACCATTCCTTAAGATTTCTCGGCGAAGTAGAATAGGCAAAACCTCTATGGCCTCGGCAGTAAGCGATAAGTTGGGTCACTACGAGATCCGCGGGTTGATCGGCGCGGGCGGCATGGGGGAGGTGTATCGCGCACTGAGGGTGACAACACGCGCTCCTGGCATGGGGCAGACAACGGCGACCATGCCATGACGTATTGGCAGCGATGGATTTCGCAACCGCGCACCGTGTGGCTGCACAAGGCGACCTTCCAGCTTCACTTGTGGTGCGGTATCGGCATTGGCCTGTATGTGCTCTTGGTCAGCGTGACCGGCAGCATTCTCGTCTACCGCAATGAGCTCTACACGGCAGCGACCCGCGACCCCGTCATCGTGGCCGAGTCGGGCGCACGGTTAACCGATGAGCAATTGAAAGGTGCCGCAACACGGGCGTATCCCGGTTACACCATCCTCACCATTAGTCAGGTGCGGAATCCCGATCAAGCCGTCAGTATTTCCCTCAAGCGCCACGCCGACATTAAGAATCGCCTTTTTAATCCGTACACGGGAGCAGATCTGGGCGATTCGGTCCCGCTCGGCATCTTGCTGGTTTCCAAGCTCCTGGAGCTACATGACGATCTGCTCGCGGGTACAACGGGTCGCAGGGTCAACGGCGTCGGCGCGCTTCTGCTTGTCGTCGTCGCATTCACGGGAATCGTCGTCTGGTGGCCGGGGATCCAAACGTGGCGACGAGGCCTGACCCTCCACAGGAACGTCGGCTGGCAACGCTTTACTTGGGACTTGCACAAGATGATCGGCTTCTGGACCCTTGGATTCATCTTGTTGTTTGCCGTAAGCGGCGCCTATCTCGGCAACCCTCAAGCTTTTCAGGACCTGGCCGACCGCATCGAGCCTCTCACTGACGCTAACGCCAGATCGCGCACGGTTGACCAGGTTATCTATTGGCTCGCCTACTTGCATTTCGGCCGCATTAACGGCATAGGGATTCCATGTAGAGGACCCGGACTCTGCGACACGATGACGAAGTTGGTTTGGGCCGTCTTCGGACTCGCGCCCGCGGGCATGGTCGTGACCGGTGCGCTGATGTGGTGGAACCGGGTGGTCCGAAAGAGGCTAAGACGAATCTTGGGGCACTCGCTCGCGCGGACCAAGACGACAGAACTCCCGCTACGTTGAACGCTGAAGCTGCATTCGAACCAGATCGCCGGTATAATTCTGAACCAGGATGAAACAACGCGCTTTCGGTTGGATCGCGACATTGGCCACGACAGGCGGGATGTGGTTTGGTACACAAACCCTCGTCACGGCCCAGGCTCCAGCGGCCGGTGAACTTCCGTCAAAGGCAGGAAACGCCAACTCGTTCGCCAATCTAAATCCCTTGCCCGCGGCGCCTCCGGGACCAACGCCCCGGTTGGCCGATGGACGAGTGGACTTTTCCGGAGTCTGGCGTCCGGCTGACGTTTTCCTGATTGAAGACATTTCGCTGGGACTTAAAAAGGGAGAGACGCTCCCAATGAATCCGGCGGGTGAGAGGAGTCTGAAGGCTCGGTTGTCCAAAGACGACCCGGAAGCGAACTGCCTTCCAACGGGAGTGCCGCGTCTGGCTCCTTATCCGTGGAGGATCGTCGAAACAGCCACTCACATGTTCTTCTTGTTTGAAGGAAACATCCACAGCTACCGACAGATATTCATGGACGGCCGCAAACATCCCATGGATGTGGATCCGACATGGTATGGGCACTCGGTCGGCTGGAAAGAAGACGATGCTCTGGTCGTGGACACCATTGGATTCAACGACAGGTCCTGGTTCGATTTCGTCGGCCACCCACATACCGAACAGCTCCACACCGTAGAGCGGTATCGCCGGCCGACATTCGGGACGCTGGTAGAAGAGGTAACGATCGACGATCCTGGCGCTTACACTCGGCCGTTTACGATTACTGGCACCCACGTTCTGTTACCCAAAGACGAGTTGATGGAATACGTCTGTAATGAGAATGAGAAGGACACGAAGCATCTGAGCGGACCGGCGAGGCGTCCGTGAACCCCAATGCGCAGCCCTATAATGGGCGCATGCGGCAATCCAAGCGTCTCCTGGTCTTTGCTCCCGGGTGGCTGGCTCTCACGTGCTTGACCGCGGCCGCCGCCGACCTGGCGCCCACCGGCACGCTACGAGCGACCTTTCTTGCCGGTAATCCCGTGCAGGCAACCATCGACACCAGTACCGGCGCGATCAGCGGCCCCGCCGCCGACATCGTCAAGGAACTGGCGCGCCGCGCGGGAGTACCCTATACGATCACTCCCTCAAACGGGGCAAAAGAACTGATCGAACGGCTAAACGCCCACACGGCCGATATCGGCTTTCTCGCTTGGGAGGCCGATCGTGCGCGGCTGGTGGATTTTTCGGGTCCGTATCTGCTGATGGGGACCACCTACCTGGTTCCCGCGGCATCTCCGATTAGAACCGCCGCCGATGCCGATCGGCCGGGCGTGAAGATTGGAGCCGTTGACGGCAATTCCCCCACGATCTATTTGCAGCAGCACTTGAAAAACGCCAAGGTCATCTTGTGGACCGCCGCACCGCCCTTCGAAGAGATGCTGAAGATGTTCGCGAGCGGGCAGGTGGATGCCTACGCAGGCAATCGTGCGCGGCTGGTTGAAGCCGCTGACCGCTACCCTGGCTTGCGGGTCGCTCAGGATAATTTCACGTTGCTCGAACAGAACATTGTGGTCCAGAAAGGCGATGCCGCGAAGCTGCGAATTGTGAACGATTTTCTGGACGAGGCGCGCGCCTCGACATTTCTCAGGGATTCGCTCATTCGAGCCAAACTCGCGGGCGTCGAAGCGCCGCCTGCCAAGACGCGTTAGCGACTAAGGAAGTGCTCAGGAAGTCGATCCCCCCAACAACCCGCTCTGGCGAGTGATCCGCTTCCGAGTGTGGTTGCCGTTTGCGATCAGGGCTTTGCGTGATCGCGGAGGAATCGAACCAACAATGCGCTCACCAGCTCCGGCTGCTCCTGCTGAACCCAGTGCCCGGCGCCATCGATAAGATGGAATCCGACCATCTGAGTACAAGCGCTATTGCGCATCTTGTCGACCGCACCGGGTGTTTGATATACGCCCCAATCGCTTTTCCCCGCGATGTACTGAGAAGGCACGTCGATGGTGCGACCGGAAAACGTGTGCATCTCGGCGATACTTCTAGGATCGGAGCCCCGCCGGACGCGATAGCCCTGCAGCGCCCCGGTGAAACCAGTCCTGCCGTATTCGGTCGCGTACACATCGACCTCGGCTTCGGTCAGCCATTTGCAATTCGCGATGTAATCCGCCGGCGGCATGAACGGCGCAACGGTTGCCGCCATGCCCTTGTCCTTCTCCATCACGTAATAGGTCGGAATTTGCGCCATCTCCTCGGCGGTGCGCGCCTTCAGGGGATGGGGACTATTCCCTTTGTAGTCGGCGCTCTTGTAGAAGTAATAGGCGCGGAAAAAGGCGTGCAGTCCTTGCGGAGCATGCAGCATGTCGTCGTTGGCGCCGCGGGTGCGCTGATAGTTCTGATAGTATTTCCGCGGCGGTTTGAGTTTCGCGAGCTCGGCATCCAGCTCGTCGTCCGTGATCGCCGGGCGGGGCAGGGGCGCGCCGTTGGCAGTATCGAACGGCAATGACGGCGCGCCCTCAAATGGCGAGCTCATGATGGTGACCGAACGGAAAATATCGGGCCGGATGAGCGCGGACCACGAGGCGACCGGCGCTCCCGCGTCGTGTCCCACCACCATCGCTACCGAGCGGTGGCCCAGCGCGTAGACCAGCCCGATCGCGTCTCGTGTCATGTTGAGAATGCGAAACGGATCCGGATCGGCGTCGTAGGAATCATCCCATCCGATGGTGCGGCCATATCCGCGCTGATCGGGGGCGATCACGTGATAGCCGGCGGCCGCCAGAGCCGGCATCACCTTGCGCCAGCTATAGGCGAGTTCCGGGAAGCC
>JAIQFI010000009.1 GCA_020073345.1 Terriglobia bacterium | reverse complement strand
GTCGCTGCTTTGGTTTCGATGACGGACTCCATGACCAGTTTCCCGGCGGAATCCCGCACGGCCACCGAGATGGTGGCCTGATGAACGTCCATGCCAATGTACTTCGTGCTGTTCATTGAGGCTGCTCCTTTCCCTAGCCAGTCATCTTAGGTGCTGAGGCGAACGCTCAAAACGTCCACCTCAGAAGGGGCGCCCTTCTATAATGTGTCCTTTCGGAACGAGTGCCCGATGATCCGGACACGGGTTAGCTTCCGGGCGCGCCGTTTGCAGGACCTGTCTACCTCTCCACCCCGTCCAGCAACGCGACGATTCAGTTGACGACCGCCGGGATTCCGGGCCCTTCCATGACAATTCCTGTCCAATCAATATGGACGAACCAGCGTCGGGCCGGCTTGGCCAACCAGCGAGTGCTTAATTGCGCCAGCTTCTTGCCTGGCAGGTTGTCATGGGATCGGGATACGGTAGAGATTCCGCTGCACTGAGGAACGCGCAAAGGCGTACACGTCGGAAGTTGGACCTGGCGCGGCCCCATAGGCTTCGATCACCCGCACGCCGGGTAGTTTGGAAAGATCGTCCATGGTCTGGAATCCCCCGGCAGGAATCGGCGGGAACACCTGGCCCAGCGGCAGCGAAATGACATAGGTCCGCCCAACGATTCCGGAGGCCAGCGGACCCGTAGGCACCGAGACGAAGAGCAATCTTCCATTGGGAGACCAGACGAACTTCGTGTCGTTGATTGGGCCGATAAGCGTACCGGGTGATCCGTCCGTGGGGAGTAGCATCATGTGGCGGCCTTCTGCCTTGGCGCCCACCGCCCAACGTTTATCCGAAGAGACACCGATCACTGCCGTGATTTGATCGCCCAGAGTCCGAAGGCCGGTTCCGTCCTCATGAACTCGGTAAGCCTGCGTGGTAGTCCCCTCTTTCTTGGTAAAGAAGATCTCTCCGTTGTCACCGAAATGTGGCTGTCCACCCTCCACATTGGGGATTTGGTGCGGAGGAGACTGGCGATCCAGCGCTGCCAGCCACAAGCGGGGTTTCCCTTGACCGTCCGTTGCTGCGGCCACGACTCGCTGTCCGTCGGGTGAAATATCGAAACCGCGGCCCGGCAGCCCCGAAACCAGCAATCCGGGCAGGAGCGGTTCGTTGTGGCCCGAATCCAGTTCCAGAAGACGCAACTCGCCTGGATCGTAGGTAGGCACAGCGCCCTTCAGAATCCGATACAGCAGTTTCTTCCCGTCAGGCGTGAACCTCGGATCGTAGCTGTAGCCCTCGAGCGAGACTTGGCGCTCGCCGTTCTTGTCATGCACCCAGACCGTACTTTGCTTTTGCGCCACGGCAGTCACAAACGAACGGCCATCCGCAGCCATGGCAATACCTTCTTCTTCCGTCAACCCTGAAGTAATCTGTTCGACTGGGCCGTCGGGGTAGCGCTGGCGCCAGGTGTGGAACGTTCCGCCCTTGCTGCTGGTCAGGTACATCCATTTGCTGTCGGGTGACCACGCCGCGAACGTGCAGGCCGCGCCGGGCGGACCCACGCGGTGCCCGAAGGAGCTGCCATCCAACGGAACTACGCGGCAAGGTTGCCAGGGGCCCCGGTCCATCTCCACGACAAGCACGGATTTTCCATCAGGCGACGGATACGACCGGTGCGCCATACCTCGGTTACCCTCCGGGAGGTAAACGTCGCGTTGTCCCGCGCGATTTTCCTCGGCCGTCACGATCCCCATGTGGATATCTTTCTTCACCTCGGAGAACAGAAGCCTTTGTTTATCGATCCACACCAATCCGGTAGCATTTGTGAGCCATGGACGAGGCTGTCCACTGACAACGGGCACCACCCAAGTGTCCCCAGCGGCCGCATAGGCGATGCGCGATCCGTCGGGTGAGAATACTGGACTGTGCTTGTTCAGGTCATCGTGCGTGAGCTGAACCGGTTCCCCATCCGGAAGGGTCTTCACGTACACCTGTCCCGGCGCCACAAATGTATCGCTGCTGCGAATGAACGCAAGCATCCGCCCATCGGGAGAGAGCGCGGGCTGGCCGACCGCATCGGGGAAGTTCGTTAACTGCACCCATTCTGAGCGCTCGGCTGGGCCAGCCGGACCGCGAAAATAAACTGCAACGCCAACCGCGGCAATCGCTGCCGCCGCTGCGGCTATCGAAGCGATTTGCCAGCGGCTCAACCCGCGCTGTACCCTTGCGATTTCCACCCGCGCCGCTCCGATGTCCTGCAAGCGGCCGGTCGCGTCCTTGTCGAGACAACGACGCAGTAAGGAGCGGATTTTGGCGGGTGTCTTTGCCGGTAACGCAGTCCAGTCCGGCTCCCGGTCCAGGATGGCCTGAATCGTGTCCCCTAACGTCTTCCCTCGGAAAGCCCGCTTGCCGGTGAGCAGTTCATACAGCACGCAGCCGAAGGCCCAGATATCTGTCCGCTTGTCTATATCTCCGCCGCGTGCTTGCTCGGGGCTCATATAGGGAGGCGTTCCCACAACTTGCCCCACCACTGTCTCCGGCCCGACCACCGTGCTCAATTGCGAAAAGTTCTGAGCATGGTCACTGCCCCAGACGGCTTTCGCCAGGCCGAAATCGAGCACCTTGACTCGTCCCTGCGGTGTGACTTTTACATTGGCCGGCTTCAGGTCGCGATGGACGATGCCTTTCTCGTGGGCGGCCCCTAACGCCTCCGAGATTTGCAGGGCGTAGTCCAGCGCCTTGCCAATCGGCAGCGGGCCTTGCAGTGTTTCCCCTTCCACCAGCTCCAGCACCAAATACATGGCCCCGTCGAACTCCTCCAGGCCGTAGATCGCGGCGATGTTGGGATGATTGAGCGATGCCAGCGTGCGTGCTTCGCGGCGAAAACGAGCCAGCTTCTCGGGATCGCGCGCAAACTCGCGCGGCAACGTTTTGATGGCAACGTCGCGGCTGAGCTTGCTATCGTGGGCGCGATATACCTCACCCATGCCTCCAACTCCTAGCGGAGACAGGATTCGATACGGGCCGAGTTGTTTACCTAACAGAATCGTCGCCGTAGCCTCTAATCGATGCGTTTCCGGAAGGGCGTCGGCTTGCTCCTCTTGGGCCAGCAGCGACTCAACCTCCCGGCGCAGCTCAGCATCCGCGCGGCAGGCTTCATCCAGAAAGGCCCGCCGCGATTCGGGCCCACGCGCGAGCGCTGCGTGGAAAAGCTCCTCGATCCTGTGCCAGCGTTCGGGAGTCATAGTCGGCTTTCCGTGCTCGTTGTCTCATGATTTTACTTCAATATCTGACGCGGTGAGGCCGCACGCATAGGCGGGTTGGATTAAACGGCACGTTCCGCCACGGCTCTGGCCAAGAAATTGCCTTCAAGAGAGTGCCGAAAACGTAGCGGATGCAACCTCTCCAGGTGACTGATTCTACTTGCGATCGAAACGACGCTAACAGCACGCAGAAACCACATCCTTTCGTCACAGGACCCTAACGATTACAGGCTTTAACACTTGGTAACTAGCACGGGAGACTCAGAGGAAACAGGGCTATAGTTAAAGTTGGAAAATGATCGCACTACAGATCAGACGAGCCGCGCCGGTGGACGCCGCCGGCATTGTCTCGGTGCTTGAGGTAGTCTCGGCGGAGCGGATTCATACTGCGATTGACCGAGTGTGGACCGTCGAACAGGAACGGCGATATCTTGAATCTCTCTCTCCGCGCGAAGCGTTTCACATAGCCGTCGATGGCACCCAAGACATCGTTGGTTTTCAGACTCTCGACCTATGGTCGCCGCTACTCACCTCGATGGCGCATGTAGCTCAAGTCGGAACATATTTATTGCCAGAATGGCGAGGACGGGGCGTGGGTCGCCAATTGTGGAACGCCACCCAATCCTTTGCCCGCGAGGCAGACTATCGGAAGCTGGCCATCCAGGTTCGAGGATCGAACACGGCCGCGCAGGCGTTCTACCGGCGCTTGGGATTCCGGGAATGCGGCCGGATGGCTCGTCAGGTGATGATTGACGGCATTGAGGACGATGAAGTGCTGATGGAGTTCCTTTTCTAGAGCCAATAGACTCGCTCTAACGCCGAAGTGTTGACCCATCCTGTAATTTGGTCTGGCGCGTGAAGAGACCCGTTTATTCAGTGACGAAAGGATGTCGTTTTCGCACAGCCTAATCCCGTGAGTGCGGCGTCGTGGGATCGGGCAGTTGGTAATAGGCCTTGGCGTACCCTTTTCGGCACCGTCAGTCTACACTGCGGTGTAAGCGAGAGTCTCCCAAATCTCAGCAACGCGCGCTGCACGCCCAGGCGAATCACTGCCGTCGCGATCAGTTCCAACCCCGTGCCCGCGCTTCTGGGCGCTCACTCGTGGCGGAGCGCGATTAATGGGTCGATTCTGGAGGCCCGACAGGCAGGGACATACCCCGCCAGCAACGCAACGCCAAGGAGAATCGCTGAGACGGTGGCAATCGTGGCCGGGTCATTCGCAGTTAAACCGAATAGAAACCCTGACAGAAGTTTCCGGCTAGCAAGAGCAGCTATAATGCCCACCGCGACGCCCGCCCCCGTGAGAAGCAATGACTCCCGGAGGACCATGGCGACGACGGTCTCTCGCCGTGCACCCAACGCCATACGGATACCGATCTCTCCGGTGCGGCGAACCACGGCATATGCCATGACTCCAAACAATCCCACGGCTGCCAGGATCAATGCGAGTGATCCGAAGGTGCTCAATAGCGTTGCGAGAAAACGTTCCTGGTTAACCGATCGTTCCACCCGGTCCTCGATGGAATCCCAGGCGGTCACGGCGACATCGCGGTTAAATTCCTTCAGCATTTGGAGGATGGCAGCTTTGTAACGATGCGGATCCCCGGTTGTGCGAACGTACAGCATGTTTCCGAAGTCGTCCCGTCGCTCTATGGGCATGTAAACCACGCGGGCTGGCCGAACCTTCACACTTTCTTTCGTGTCATTTACCACGCCCACGATCTCGAAGCCCTGTTCCTCATCCAGCTGCGGCCCAAACGGCAGGTAGCGGCTCTGCGCATCGACTTTCGGTAAGTAGATTATCTTGCCGAGAGGATTCTCACTGCCAAAATACGAGCGGGCGACCACTTCGTCAATGACGCCCACTCTCGCGTGGGCATCTTGTTCCGTTAACGTACGGCCGAGAATCAGCTTGAGTCTCATGGTCTCGAAGAATTCTGGCGACACCCAGCTCTCTTCGATATCGGGATCGTTCGCTGGATCCACGTTCGACCCCGGTACTCGAACGGGAGCAGTCGTCATACTGGACGAGAATACACCTTGAGATGAGAAACTAACGGATTGCACGCCGGGAAGCGTCTTCAGGCGGTCGTGGAGTCTGTTGCGCAGACCGGCGAACTGTGAAGCGTTGACTGTTCCTTCCGTCTCTACCGAAAGCGAAATGACGTTTCGATCGACTCCCAACCCTATTGCATTGACGTTTTGGAAGGTGCGTAACATCAACCCCGCGCCGACCAACAACCACAGAGAGAGCCCGACTTGCGCGACGACGAGAATCCGACTGGTGCGTTGCCTAGACCGGCTTGCGGTTTGGCCGCGAATGCTTGAGCGCAGCGCGGGATCGAGATCCACGGCGGTAGCGTGGATCGCGGGAACAAGTCCAAACACGACCCCGGCCAGGAGCGAAACTGCGGTCGTAAACGCAAGAACGCGACCGTTCGGCTGAAGGTCGAGCGATGCAGGCAGGACCCCTGCGGTCAATAGCCGTGTACCAGCCTGAGCGATCAGATATCCCAGAATTCCACCCAACGCCGATAACAGGACACTTTCCGTCAGAAGCTGCGCGATGAGTCGGTTCCGGCTGCAGCCGACCGCCAGTCGAACTCCAATCTCGCGACTGCGGGCCGTCCCGCGAGCGAGCAGAAGGTTGGCGACGTTGCAGCACGCGATCAAAAGCACCAGTGCAACTACCGCCATCAGGAGGCCCAGAACCTGCCACATGGGACGGCGCTCCTGCGGGTAAAGCCCACTCGAGTAACTTGGCACTTCCACGCGTAGATCCGACAAGCTGCCCCTGTAGGCACCAGCCGCAGCGACGTCCTGTCGATACAGCGCAGTCAGCTCGGCGTTCGCCTGCGCCTCGGTGACATCGGATTTCAGCCTCCCGAGAGTTCGAAACCAGGTTGCTCCCCGCGCTTCGATCAGACTTCTCGACTCGAACCGCGGCTGCATCAGGATGGGTATCCAGATGTCGACAGGCGTTGCCCCTTGGCGGTCGCCCGGGAAATCGCGAGGAGCCACTCCAACAATCGTCACAGGCACTTGATCGAGTACGAGCGTTTTGCCTAGTACCGCGCTGTCGCGTGCGAGCCGGTGTTCCCATAGGCTGTAGCCGATTACGGCCACCGCCCCTTCTCCTACTCTCGAACTATCCGCCGGAGTAAAGAAGCTTCCCGCGGCAGGGGCCAAGCCCAGGAACGAGAAGTAGTTGGAAGAGACCCAAGAGCCGTGAAGGGCATTCAGCTCCTGCAACTCCGTTCGTTCGAAGACTACGTGCTTCAACCGGAGAGAACCGGAGGCGGCCATTTCCGACAGAGAGTGTTGGTTGGCCGTGATGGCCTGAAACGATGGATAACTCAGTTCGCGCCAGTTCTGTTGCCCCTGCCGATAGACCGCAACGGTAACAAGTTGCTTCGGGTCCCTCACCGGCAAGTCCCGCAACAGCGACGCATTGATGATGGTGAAGACCGCGGAGTTGGCGCCGATACCAAGGGCGAGTGATAGCACGGCGACAGCAGTGAAACTCGGGTTCTTGCGTAACCCGCGCAGACCGTAGCGCAGATCCTGAAACAGGTTCTCGATTAACGGGACTCCGCGGCGATCGCGATAGATTTCCTTGGTCTGGTCCAGGTTGCCGAACTTTTTGCGGGCAATGTCCCGAGCGTCTTCTGGACGCATGCCCTTCTCAATTAGATCGTCCATCTCCCGCTGCAAGTGGAACTGTAGCTCTTCGTCGAGCTGGCCTTCAAGCCGTCCCTTCCTGAACAGCGAGCAATAGCGCGAAAGCAACATTCGCATCGAAGTCATGATGTTTCTCCTGGCTTGAGGAACCGGGCGATGATGCCGGACATTCGCTCCCAGTTCTGGGCTTCTCTCGCCAATTGCTTCCTGCCCGTGCGCGTTATGGCGTAAAACTTGGCGCGGCGATTGTTCTCCGAAGCACCCCATTCCGAGGAGATCCATCCCATCTGCTCCATCCGCAAAAGGGCGGGGTAGAGCGTTCCCTGATTTAATTCGAGTGCTTTGTCGCTCATCTGCTCGATGCGGCGCGCTATGCCCCAGCCATGCGTTGGGCCAAGGGTTTCCAGAGTGCGGAGCACCATGAGCGCTAGTGATCCGTGCAGAACATCAGTCTTGTCTTCGGCCATGGCCCTATCTTTTGGTAGCCTACAGGAGTATATGACAGTTCCCTTAGGCAGGCAACAGGAAGTTTCGGTTCAGGGAAGCTCGATCGGCCAGCAGAGTCCCGCGCGGGCCGAATCTGTACTGGTTCATGTGGTCCCACGTGGATCATCTGAAACAATCGTCGGCGCAACCCCGGAGGAAAGCGGGACTTGCGTTCAGATTCCCAGAACTCCGTAGACCTCCTAGCGTTGCTAGTCTAACTTGCGGCCTGGCTGTGCCGAAAGGACACATTATAGAAGGGCGCCCCTTCTGAGGTGGACGTTTTGAGCGTTCGCCTCAGCACCTAAGATGACTGGCTAGGGAAAGGAGCAGCCTCAATGAACAGCACGAAGTACATTGGCATGGACGTTCATCAGGCCACCATCTCGGTGGCCGTGCGGGATTCCGCCGGGAAACTGGTCATGGAGTCCGTCATCGAAACCAAAGCAGCGACTATTCTGGAGTTCCTCGGAGGGCTACGCGGGAGCTTATGGGTGACGTTCGAGGAGGGGACCAGCGCCGCCTGGTTATACGACCTGCTCAAGCCACACGTAACGAAAGTGGTGGTGTGCAATCCTCGGAAAAACGCCCTTCTGAGATCAGGAAACAAGAATGACCGGGTGGATGCCCGCAAGCTCGCCGAGCTGCTGCGCACGGGGCTTCTCTCGCCGGTCTACCACGGAGAATCGGGCGTACGAACCTTGAGAGAACTAGCCCGCAGCTATCTGACCATCACCAAAGACCTCACGCGGGTCATGCGCCGCCTCAAAGCGTTGTATCGAAGCTGGGCCATTCCGTGCTCCGGTCAAACCGTCTACGCCTCGCGTCACCGCACGGCTTGGTTGGAAAAACTGACGGAAGCCGGCGTACGACGCAGAGCCGAGCGACTGTTTCAACAACTGGATGATTTGCAACCGCTCCGCCGGCAGGCTCGACGGGAACTGTTGGTGGAGAGCCGGAAACACCCGGCCTACACATGGCTCAGGCAGATTCCCTGCGTGGGCCCGATTCGCACGGCTCTGCTGATCGCTTTGATACAGACGCCACATCGTTTCCGCACCAAGCGGCAGCTATGGGCGTATGGCGGCCTGGCCTTGGATACCCGGATCAGCGGGGAATACCGCTTCGCCGGTGGCGAACTGCAGCGTTCCAAGAAACTGCTGACCCTGAGAGGCCTCAATGCCAACCATAATCACGAATTGAAGAACGTGTTCAAAAGCACGGCCACCATGGCCAGCAACTGTGGCGGGACCCTTCCGAGATTTCTACAATGCTCTGGTGGCCAAAGGGATGAAGCCCTCGATGGCTCGCCTCACACTGGCGCGCAAGATTGCGGCTATCACTTTGGTGCTGTGGAAGAAAGGAGAACGTTTCGACGCGGGACAACTGATGCGGCCAGCAGCTTGAGCGTCTGGTCCAGAGCCCTAAACCTCCGTCCCGGATCATTTCTGGCGGTGGCCCTGTCCGGTTCTGCGGGCGCTCGGGTTCGAGGGAGAGTATCTAAAAGGAAATTAGGCTCACCACGTGCCTTCGGCACCGAGTCTCAAAAATCGATCCTATGCCCCCTCGGACAACCCAAAAAAGTCATAGGCCCTCGAGTCTCAAATAGAATCATGGTTGGCACCTTGCAACCGCTTCAACTTGCCCAGCTTTCGGAATCGACTGGCGCCGTCACGATCGCAATGAATCGGGATCAGAATAAGCAGTCGGGCAGGTTGGAACACGCTCTCAGACTATGTGGGGCTGGATGTCCGGGCGAACTCTTGCCCGCCTTCCGGTCGATGGGGAAATATTTTCTCTTGACATCTCCTTCTATAGAATTCCCTTTCGAAACGTGATGGTGACTCTAACACTTATCACCCGCCGAATGTAGTGGGTCAGGGTGTGTCGAAACCGTCACCAACACTTCTTGCCACCGCAGAACCTTGATCTGGATGGTCCCGATAAGGAGCATTATCGGAAGGCTTCCACAGGACCCGGGGAGATAGTGTCCAGATGCGCCGTCATCCAGGTGCTATTCGCTGTTTGAATCACTGCTTTCCATTGGGGTTAGAATCGAGACGAATGGAGGAGAGCAGGTTATGGATCGTCGTGAGTTCTTGAAGCTGTCCGGAATGGCCACCGCTGGGCTTTCCTCCTTTGATCCGCGCGCCGTTTTGGCGGCAGGTCAAGAACCGCTCGTCAAGGGTGACCTCAAGCTTCGAATCACCCCAATTTCCCTGGAAATCGGTCCAGGAAAGGTCATCAAGACCGTCGGTTACGACGGATCGGCGCCGGGGCCGGTGTTGCGATTCATCGAAGGCAAACCGGTCACGGTGGATGTCTTCAATGAGACGGATATTCCGGAAACCGTCCATTGGCACGGGCAAAAGATTCCTTCCGCCGTTGATGGATCTACCGAAGAGGGCACGCCTGTCGTGCCGGCTGGCGGTCATCGCCGGTACCGTTTTACGCCGAATCCCGCGGGCACGCGATGGTATCACACGCACAACATGGCGCACGCGGATCTGACTCGAGCGGGATTCTCCGGCCAGTTTGGGATCACCATCGTCGAACCACAGCGTAACCCCGGCGCCTACGATCAGGAAATTTGCATCGCGATGCATCACTGGGAGCCATCGCTGGGAACCATGGGGCCTCCCGATAACGGTTGGGAAATAATGTACAAATCCGCAACGTTCAATGGCAAAATGCTCAGGGCGGGTGAACCGGTTCGGGTTCGCCAAGGCCAGCGAGTCCTGTTTCGCCTCCTGAACGCAAGCGCAACGGATGAGGTTCGACTCGCGCTTCCTGGCCACCAATTCCGAGTCATCGCGATGGACGGCAATCCGGTTGCCCGGCAGCAAACCGTGGATTGGCTCTATCTGGACATTGGCGAGCGTATCGATGCGCTTGTCGAAATGAAGAATCCGGGCGTATGGGTTCTCGGTTCGATGAAGGAAGACGAACGCAAGATGGGAATGGGTGTAGTCGTGGAGTATGCTGGCAAGTCCGGCGATCCGCAGTGGCAGGATCCCCCGAGACCCCCACGCGGTCCGTGGGATTACGCCATGTTCTCGAATGACCGCCCGGCTCCGGAGCCCGATCATCGGTTCGAAATGCTGATCCGCAAGATTCCGGGGAACAAGAAAGACTTCAACCATTGGACGATCAACGGCAAATCTTTTCCGGATATCGAAAGGCTGCGGCTGGAGAAGGGCAAACGGTACCGGCTCTTCTTCAACAACGACAGTGGTGACATTCATCCATTGCACTTACACCGGCACACGTTTGAGGTTACCGAGGTCGCGGGCAAGCCGATGTCAGGGTTAATGAAAGACGTAGTCAGCGTCGGAAGCCGGAGCACCGCAGCGGTCGATTTCGTCGCGAATAATCCAGGATCAACCTTGTTCCACTGTCACATGCAGTTGCATATGGACTTCGGTTTCATGCAACTGCTGGAATATTCGGCGTAGGCGCGGGGGCATCTTCAGTAAGATGCAAGAGCGCTGGGAGAGCAGTTTGGAAAGGCACCCAGGCGCTATCGCCAGAGGACGGCGGCGCGCTTTCGGCAGCTCTTTGATGTTTGTCGCCCTCGGTCTTGTATTGCGCGAAAGACCGCATGTAGTATTTACGAAAAGAAAAAGGGCAGAGTTTGGAACTCTGCCCTTGAACCATGTTTTTGCCGCTTAGAGAATTTCGGACACTTCCGCATCCGGGTAGGTACGCTTGATGGCTGCCAACCGACCTTCCCCCATTTGAGGGAGGATGTCGGGGTAACCGTGGTCAAGCTCCAGCCGACGAGTCCATTCATTCCAGACCGCTATGACGGAACGATCCGAGTTTGGAAAAGCGATATTGAAAGTTAAGTTTCTCTGGGCGGCTTGATTCATGGCTTGTGCAATCGTTTTACGGCTCATAAGAGAAACTCCTTCCTTCCTGAAGATATATGGAAAGGCGTGAAGGAGTCATAGAGAAATCGGGAAGATTTTATAAAGACCGGCCATCTGTTTGAAATCCCTACGGATGGAAGGCGTTAGGATCTCCCGGCACCTTAAAACGCGCGTTCGGGCCTACAAGACTTCGGCCACTTGCATCCTTCAGGAGGTGGCCAGTCGAGCCGGTACTCTATTGCCGATCTGGTAAGGGGCGCTGAAAAAATGGCTCGGGAAACCGTTTGGCCAGAAGTGTTCAATCCAACTCCTGGATGGTCGGCTACTTTTCCATTACTTTTTGTTGGTCCGCCGCTACCCAGAAAAAAGAGTAATGTACGGATGCGCCGTAATACATTCCCTATCCATCTATTGATCGAGTAAGCTCAATTGAATCATCCACATGCCGCTCCATTCAGGCGCGACAAACTCGAACGTTCGAGCGCGAAGCGCGTGTCTGTCGTCGCGCTGATAAGAACACGCCGTAGCTGCGGTCAAAAGCCAGTGCTACTACTGATGCACAAACATCGCTCTGAACAGCCGCTCCGCCTCGACCAGGCCCTTGTCGGTCAGCGCAACCGACTTCGCCTTGTTGACTGGGTCGTCGATTAATCCTTTCTCGACTAGCCGGCCTAAGGCATCCCAGTCGAAGGTTTTCCAGGCGCGATGGCCGCATGGAGTGTCAGGTGAAGAAGCGCCAACACAGCCTCATCGATCTTCCTGTTCGTCAATTGCCACGGTGAACGTTTTTGTCCGGTTAGGATACCGTGATCATGCGCGATGAAGAGTACGGCGCACTGCGCGCCGAAACGAACCGATGTCAGGAGCCCGCGCGGGCGCACCTCAGTTTCCGGTTTGCTCGTTAGTCAGGATTTGGGCATGCCCGCGGGAGTAGAATTATTCACCCGTCCATGGTTCTTACTGTCGGAACTCGCCTCGGCCCTTACGAAATCCTTGCGCGCATCGGCGCGGGGAGGCATGGGCGAAGTCTACAAGGCCAACGACACTCGCCTGAATCGCATCGTGGCGATCAAGACTTCCAAGACGGAGTTCAGTGAGCGATTCGAGCGCGAAGCCAAAGGCATGGTGGCGTTGGATCATCCCGATGCTTACTAGACGATCAAAGGCAAGATCATCCGAACTGCGGCTACATGACGCCGGAACACTCGAGCGGATACTGCTCGATGAGCGTTCGGATATGCTTAGGCGCATGCTGCGCGACGAGGTGAAACGACATATTAAGAGTAAGATGGCTCCTGCAGCATCATCGCGCAGCCGAGCGATCCGTGGGCAAGCCGCGGGCCGAAAGAGCCTTCCGCAGCAGATCCGCGGCAACGGGGAAATCTTTCCGGTTATTGGCAATGTACAAGCCTCCGGCGACCATCAGCGGCGTCCAGCCCAGCTGATTCTTGGCATCCAGTTGTGCGCCTTGATCGATCAGATATTGGGTTATCGAAGGCTGATTGCAGATCACCGAACCATGCAAGGCCGTCATCCCATTGAAGCGCGGATCGCCCACGCCTAGATCGAGAATATCCTTGATATTGTCGGGATACGTCAACAGTGTCCGCTCTGGAGTCCCAGTCATAGGATAGTGTCCGAAATCCGTGCGGGCATTTACGTCGTTGCCGAGCTGAACCGCGAGCTTCACGGCCTCTAAACGTTCGGCCTCGCTCACACCAGAAAATGGTCCCGCTGTTTCACCCTCGTAGTAATCCAAGCAAGCCGCAGCCATCAGAGGAGTGACTCCGAACTTGGTCGGCATATTAGGATCCGCGCCACCTTCGACCAGCACGCGCATCATGGGAGCGTCTCCGTTACGGGCCGCAAGATAGAAAGCTGTGGCTCCGTTATAGGTCAGATAATGCCGCCCGATCGCCACGTTGGGAGGTTGGCGCGCGAGCCCTCCGCCCGGAGTGAACCGCCCTTCGTTCCATTGAACCCGCCCGTTGGGATCGGCGCCCTTGGTCAGCAGTTTCTTGGCGATCTCTAGATGCCCTACGCGGCCACTGGGCTTGGGTGGAGGTTGCGGATCCACACCGGACATGGCGAAATCCGGCGGCGCTCCGGGTTGGTGCAGCCAGACCACCGTATGCAGTGGAAACCCGCGCGGGTCGCGTTGATTCGGATTCGCCCCGAAATCGAGCAGCATGGATGCCAGATCGAAATCCGCGTTGAGCACGGCCATGTTCAGCGCGGCGGTTCCGTCCGGAAGCGCGTCGTTGACATTAGCGCCGTGCTGCAACAGGTATTTGACGGTATCCATCTGGTTGTTCCGTACCGCGAACAGCAGCGCCGTGAATTGGGCCTTCGAACGTGCTTTCAGATCGGCGCCAAATTCCAGCAGCATCTCGGCGGCTTTGGTGTTACCCCGGCCCGCCGCAAACATAAGCGCAGTTTGTCCCTTGAACGACTCGGCCGCATTGACTTTGGCGCCGCGGCGGAGCAGCGCCCGGATGGCGTCCGTCTTGCCGTTCAGGGCGGCCGACATCAGCGCGGTCTGATCCTCTTCCGAAGTGCTGTTTGGATCGGCTCCGGCTTCCAGCAGGCGGTCGACGATGGCGCCGTTCCCCGTAGACGCGGCGAGCGCGAGGGGACTAATTTTGTAGCGGGATGCCGCGGTAGCGTTAGCGCCCGCCGCTAGGAGCATGTTCACGATTTCGAGATTTTCCGTTTGCGCCGCAAGATGCAGCGGCGTGGAGCCGTCCGGGTCAGCGGCACTGGCGTCCGCACCCGCGCGCAGGAGCGACCGGACCGCCTCCGCATCGGCTTTCGTGACCGCTTCTTTCAGGCGGGGATCCATCGCCGCGTGGAGTTGTAGGGTTCCGGCGAACAGCATCGTGGCCATCAGCAAGTAGCCTGTCAATCTCATCGGCGCTGTCTCCTCCTCAGCTATCATAAGCCCCCGGTACGAAGAAGTATAATTGGTGTCGCCTTATGTCAAAAGGAATTCCGTTCCTGTTGCCGGCGAGTCTTGTATGCGTGGGAGTACTGTTCGTGGCAAGTCGCGGACTTTCGCAATCCTCGAGCCAGGATGCCCGCACCGAGGCAGGAGCAACTCTCGGGAAGTACTGCATCACGTGCCATAATACGCAGCTCAAAACGGCGGGGCTGGTCCTGAATCCCGCGGGCGTGGCGCAACCCGGCGTCGACTCCGAGACTTGGGAAAAGGTGCTCCACCAGTTGCGAGGGAGCATCATGCCGCCTCCCGGCGCCGCACGACCGGACGCTGCGGTGTACGGCAGGATGATCGATTATTTGACGCGGGAGCTGGAACTTGCCGCAAGTGCGAAGCCGAACCCCGGGGAGTTATCGCCGATACATCGCCTGACTCGCACTGAATATCGCAACGCGATTCGAGATGTGCTGGCCCTCAGGGATCTTCCGAAGGAAATGGATTACGCAACCTTGCTCCCTGCAGACAACAATAGCAGCGGCTTCGACAATCTGGCCGATACGCTGTTCGTCTCTCCGGTGACCATGGAACGTTACCTGGATAGCGCCCGCAAGATCAGTCGGCTGGCGGTGGGAGATCCGAACATCGGATTGCTGGTCAACATCCATTTGACGCCGGTTCGCCAACCCCAGGAGGCGCGCAACGAGGAACTCCCGTTTGGGACGCGCGGCGGCACGGTACTGCAGGGCTATTTCCCCTTGGATGGTGAATACGAATTTCAGATCCAGACCGCAGGAGCACAGCGGGACGCACATCAACTGGAAATCAGCGTGGATGGTGAGCGTGAAGGACTAGTGGCCATTCGAGCCGGCGTACCGAACCCCGATCCTGACGCTCCTGCCACGCCGAACGCCGCGAACTTTCGTTTCAACGTGAAGGCCGGACCCAGAACCGTGGGCGTTACCTTCATCGAGCGGAGCCAGGCGCTGGCGGAATCTCCCCTCCGTCCTCCCGGACGATCCAGGGGCGCGCTTCCCTCCGTGGTGAGCGTAACGATCACCGGCCCCTACAACCCCACAGGTCCGGGCGACACGCCCAGCCGCGAGCGGATCTTCGTGTGCAAACCTACGAATGCGGCCGATGAATTGCCGTGTGCACAACGCGTTCTGGCGACGCTGGCGCGCCGAGCCTATCGCCGTAACATTACGGATGCCGACCTGACCCCACTACTGCAGTTCTACGAACAGGGCCACGTGCAGGCGGGGTTTGAAATGGGCGTTCAAAGGGCGATCGAGCGTATGCTGGTCAGTCCGCAATTTTTGTTCCGGATTGAATACGAGCCTGCCGGGTCAGCGCCCGGCGCGGTTTATCCGATCAGCGACTTCGAGTTAGCGTCCCGGCTATCGTTTTTTCTTTGGAGCAGCATCCCGGACGACATCCTGCTGGACACCGCCGCCGGCGGCAAACTGCGCGACCCCGCGGTCATGGAGCAGCAGGTGCAGCGCATGCTGGCCGATCCGAAATCGGAATCGTTGGTCAGCAATTTCGCTGCCCAGTGGCTATTCCTTCGCGACGTGGAAGGGAAAGATCCCGACTTGTACGTTTTCCGCAATTTCGACGAAGGTCTGCGGGCCGCGTTTGTCCGTGAAACCGAACTATTCGTCAACAGTATCTTGCGCGAAAACCGCAGCGTGCTCGACCTGATGACTGCCAACTATACGTACTTAAATGAGCGCTTGGCCCAGCACTACAAGATCCCGAACGTCACCGGCAGCCAGTTCCGCCGGGTGACGCTGCCGGAGGGGAGTCCGCGCGCCGGATTATTGGGGCAAGGCAGCGTCCTGATGCTGACCGCGTATACAACTCGAACCTCAGCCGTATTGCGGGGCAAATATGTACTAGAGAATTTGCTTAACTCGCCACCGCCGCCACCGCCGCCAAATGTTCCGTCTCTCAATACCGCGGGAGCGGAATCCGGCGAGACGCTAACAATGCGCGAGGCGATGCTTCGGCATCGCGCCAATCCAGCGTGCGCCGGCTGCCACGCACGCATGGATCCAATCGGATTCGCGCTCGAAAATTTCGATGCCGTGGGACAATGGCGGGACGACGACGGCGGCAAACCTATCGACGTGGTGAGCGCTCTGCCCGACGGCCGCAAGATCGAAGGTGTGGATGGCGTACGGCAGATGATTCTGGCGCATCCGGACCAGTTCGTGGAAGGGATGACCAGCAAGCTGCTGATGTACGCCTTGGGCCGCAATGTCCAGTACTACGATGGGCCGGCTGTGCGCGCGATCACCCGGGAATCCGCCCATGGGAATTACACGTTCGCTTCCCTGGTCCTGGGGATCGCCAACAGCGTGCCGTTTCAAAACCGGGTCGTTCGGCCTCCCAAGCCAACCGCGGGAAAGTAAGATACTGGACAATAGATCAGGAGCCATCCCATGACGTTCCTTACCAAGAAATCGCTGCCTCGCCGGACGATGCTTAAAGGCCTGGGAGCCAGCGTCGCCCTGCCGCTGCTTGATTCGATGATCCCGGCGCTCTCCGCGCAGGCGAAGCAGGCTCCGCCGCGTCTCGGTTTCGTGTACGCTTCGCACGGGGTGATCTTCTCCCAATGGAAGCCGGCCCAGACCGGGAAGAACTTCGAACTATCGGCGAATCTAAAACCCCTGGAGGGGGTGCGAGATCACATTAACGTCCTGACCAACCTGTCCCATTTAGAGGCGGATACCAAGGGCGACGGCAGCGGCGATCACAACCGGGCCGCAGCCGCCTGGTTGACTGGAGTACATGCTTACGACCGCACTCGTCCGGGTGCGGAGATTCGCCTGGCCACCACCGCGGATCAAATTGCAGCCAAGCATCTAGGCCGCGATACGCAGGTGCCCTCGGTCGAGATGACCCTCGATACTGCCTCCCAAGGCTCCTGCGATTCCGGCGACTGTTTCTACGTCAACACGGTTTCCTGGCGCAGCGAGACGTCCCCGAACTCACCCGAAAATCATCCGCGAGTCATCTTCGAACGGCTGTTTGGGGACGGCGGAAATACCGAGCAGCGCCAAGCCCGCATCAAGAGCTCGGGCAGCCTTCTGGATTCCGTGCTGGAGGAAACTGGCCAGCTCACGAACAAATTGGGGCGGGCGGATACGGGCAAACTGAACGAGTATCTGGATTCTATCCGTGAGGTCGAACAACGCATCCAGAACGCCGAGGCGAAAGTGGGCGAGTCGGTCGAATTGCCCGACCGGCCCGTCGGTATTCCGGGGACATTTGAAGAACACGCGAAGTTGATGTTCGATCTGCAAATCACAGCGTTTCGAGCCGACATCACGCGGGTCTTCAGCATCATTCTGGCGCGGGAATTGAGCGCGCGGTCCTACGCTAATATCGGTGTCCCCGGCAATCACCATCTGATTTCACACCACCGCAACGATCCGCAGTTGATGGACCAGAAGGCCAAGATCGACACCTACCACGTTAAGTTGTTGTCGTACTTCCTTGAGAAGATGCGCTCCACACCGGACGGCGACGGTTCGCTGCTGGACCATAGCTTGATCCTTTACGGCAGTGGACTGGGCGACGGAAATCTCCACCGGCATTCCGATTTGCCGTGCCTGCTGGCGGGAAGACTAAACGGCAAGTTCGAGACCGGATATCACCTCGACTACAAGGAAAACACGCCGATGGCTAACCTGCTGGTAACCATGTTGGACAGCGTCGGCATTCCGATCGAGAAGATCGGGGACAGCACCGGCCGTCTGTTGCTGGATTATCGGAAAGTCGGGTAAACGGCGTAGCGGCTTCAACCGCCGACGACTTCCACAGAAAGGTTGTGCAGGTCCCGAAATCGGAGCGTGCCTTTTTCGCTACCAGCTTCCACCTTAACACCGAGCTTTTGAAGCCGCGCCGTTGCCACAGTGCGATCAAACCCTGCGATCTTTACGCAAAAGTGTGAAAATCCGGGTTTCTGACCGGGTGCCGCGGCCTCCAAGCCAATCCTGGTATCGGCGAGCTTGAACCACACACGCTCGGGATTTCGCTCGCGCGACTCCTCGGCCCCGAACAGTTTGCGATAGTGCGCTGCGGATTTGTCCACGTCAGTCACTAACAGCGTGAGGTGATCGAGACCAATGGGGATCAGCGCGGCTGGCTCCGGAACGACGCGCCCGCCAGGCATAAGGGTGTCGAACAGTCCATGGGTGGCGTTGACCAGCTGTAGCCGCAGATGGTCCGGATCGGACAACATCGGAAGGACGCCCGGGGGTGCGGCGAGACCGGCGGCGGTGATTTCCGCCTTGACCTCGGGCTTGCCAAAATCGGCTTCCACGAAGTCGATGACGCCGGCGGCGATATGGTCGATGTACGGAGTCGCATTCGCTTGCGGTCCGAACGCTATATATGCCGCGCCCAGACGGACATAATAGCGTTGCACACCGGTTCTCTCATGAAATACCTGAGGATCGAAGATCCGGCCGTAGAACGTCGCCGCTTGCAGCGAATCCGGAACGGTGATGGACAAATGGTCCAGTCCGGAGCTGTGCAGCGGCAGCAGCTTTTGCTGAGCGGAGCCCTGGGTGATTAGCCAGGAACTGGTGGCTAGCGTGGTGGCGCGAGCGAGCCATTGACGTCGGTTGACTCCGATATTTCCGGACCTTTCGGTTAGTGGGTTGTGCACGAGAACAGGCTCCAATCTGCTCCATCTTACTATTGCAAATCACCATTTGCGCTTTAGGGCATGGATTGCGTGACCGCCTGAAATGACGCCCGTTGTCGTTACGGGGATAGCTATAAGAAAAAGGTAGGTTTCGTTTATTGCGATAGGGCGAAAGTAGTGATTGGCGGAGCCGAAGACGGCTCCCCAAAAAAGCCATGAACGAAAGTTGACGGCGGGTGTATGATGATCGGAGAAAGTTGGGGGTAAAAAATGGATACTCCACGTCTCATGAGTCTTCGCGGGTTCGGAGTTTGTCTCGTGATCCTGGCTGCGGCTGCACTGACAGCTTTCGCCCAGAGTGACCGTGGCACGGTTACGGGAACCGTGGCCGACCCCGCTGGAGCGGTGGTGGCCAATGCTGTGATCCAGATGAAGCACGTGGAAACCGGGGCAGTGTATGAAGCCGGTTCCACTAGTACCGGCAACTACACGATCGGCCAATTGCCGAGCGGGACTTACGAGCTGTCGGTTACGGTCCCAGGCTTCAAGAAGTACGTCCGGCAGAACATCAGGGTTGAGGTCGCCCAGACGCTGCGCCTGGATATAGGCCTTGAGGTGGGGTCCGCGACCGAGTCAATCACTGTCACCGAAGAAGTTAGCCTGCTTAAGACGGAAAGTGGCGAGTTGAGCCACACCGTTACAGGTGCCAAGTTGGACGAGTTGCCGATCCTGGGAACCGGCGCCCAGAACTCCTCAACGTGGGGCGTGCGCAATACTTACACCCTGACCACCCTGCTGCCCGGGACGCTGTTCAACTCCAACACCAATATTCGGGTCAACGGAGCGGTCAGCAACACGCAAACCATCGCCATCGAGGGCCAGGACGCCACGGACCGTTTCTTGCCGTTTTCCACGGTGATGACGCAGCCCAGCGCGGACGCCATCCAGGAAGTCGCAGTCCAGACCAGCAACTTCGCCGCCGAGTTCGGCCAAGTGGGCGGGGGCTACTTTAATATGACCGTCAAGTCGGGCACAAACCAGTATCACGGAACGGCCTACGATTACTTTGTCAACGAAGCGTTCAACGCCGCGCAGCCGTACACCAACTTGAAGGACGTGCAGCGCCGCAACGATTTCGGATTCGCCGTCGGTGGCCCGCTGTGGATCCCCAAAATCTACGACGGCCACAACAAGACATTCTTCTTCCTGAACCTGGAGTACTTCCGCCAGAGCCAGATTTACAACACCACGCCCCAGACGGTTCCTACCAATGGGTACCGGGCCGGCGACTTCTCCGGAGCGCTGACCGGCCGCACCCTGGCGACTGACCCGCTGGGTCGCGCAATTCCGGAAAACGGGATTTACGATCCCAACACCGAGCGTACCCAGGCGGGAGCGCCGGTTCGCGATCTATTCCCCGGAAATATCATTCTTCCTGCTCGTTTCGACCCGGTGGCGCTCAAGATCCAGGCTCTGATTCCGACAGCGACCAAGGCAGCCTTGATTAACAACATTGTGCCAGCGTTTCCATCCGACACCATCACTAACTTTCCGGCGTTCAAGGGGGATCAGCAGCTCGGCTCCAAGATGAAGCTGTCGGTTTACTGGTCTGAATCGAGCAACATCCGCCAGTACTCGCCGGGAACGGGCAACGCGGACGGGCTGCCGGACACCATCACGGCGGCGCGCGGCAATTTTATCGGGTCGCACACCGAGCGCCTGAACTTCGATTACAGCATTACGCCGACGCTGCTGTTCCATATCGGCGGAGGCTATCAGCATCTGGACTTCGAGGATAAATCGCCTACCCTGACCTACGATTCCTACGCCCAATTGGGCTTGAAGGGTCAAACCTACGTGCGGAACTTTCCGACGTTCGCCGGATTGCTCAACGCCTCGTACGGCGGAATGGTTCCCATGGGCCCGGGAGGTCAGAGCATTTCGGAGATGGTCAAGCCTACTTTCAATACCAGCGTGACCTACGTTCGCGGCAACCACACCTACAAGACCGGCTCCGAGCTGCGCTTCGAAGGTTATCCGGTGCTGAGCTTCACTTCGGCCAAAGGGAACTACAATTTCACCGCAAACCAGACAGCGCTGCCTTCCACGCAGGGGCAGAATCTCAACGGAGGGACGACCGGATTCGCCTATGCTAATTTCCTGCTGGGCATGGTGGACAACGGAACGATCGGAAACGTGACCAAGGCGCGCGGGGGAAAATCGCAGTTCGGTGTGTATATTCAAGACACCTGGAAAGTTACGCGCAGGTTCACGTTGGATTACGGGATCCGTTACGACTACTCCACCTACTCGCGCGAACAATATGGGCGCGCTCCGAACTTCGGTCCGGCCACGCCCAACCCGACCGTGGGCGGCCGTCTCGGCGCGCCGATCTTCGAAGGCTCCGGCCCTGGTCGCTGCAACTGCGAGTTTGCGCACAATTATCCCTACGCGATCGGGCCCCGCCTGGGCGCCGCGTACCAAATTAATCCCAAGACAGTAGTGCGCGCGGGCTGGGGCATCGTATACACGGGCACGCCGAACGCCAACCTGGCCGGGTCGGCCGTGTCTTCCACGCCGTTCACATCGCCGTCGCCTTACGCCTACTCGATGTTGCTGCAAAACGGCGTCCCGCTGACGCCGTCTCAGTATGCATGGCCGAACTTCAGCAACGGACTGTATCCGGCCACGCCTGCCAGCATCGGTGCGTCGCCGATGTCGTTAATCGATCCGAACGCCGGCCGGCCGGCGCGCCAGTACCAGTGGTCGGTCGGGCTGCAACGCGAAATCTTCCGAAACCTCGCGGTAGAGGCCTCCTACGTCGCAAATCGGGGAGTATGGTGGCAGGGAAACTCGTTGGTCAACTACAATGCGCTGACTCCACAGACCCTGTCCGCCGTCGGTCTGGATATCAATAACGCTGCCGACCGCTCTTTGCTCACGTCCACTATTGGATCGGCAACGGCGGCCGCACGTGGTTTCAACAGACTCCCCTATCCCGGGTTCCCTGCCAACCAGACGGTGGCGCAGTCCCTGCGGCCGTTTCCGCAATTCACCACGGTCAGCGCGATCGGCGCTCCCCTAGGCAAGACCTGGTATGACTCGTTACAGGTCAAGGTGACGAAGCGGTACTCTCGCGGTCTGGATTTCTCTTACGCGTTTACGTGGCAGAAGGAACTTCAAATGGGGGCTGAGAGCGATAGCGTCGGCCCTGGCGGCGTCGGCGCGGTGGTCAATGATGTGTTCAACCGGGCCACCAATAAGTACCTTGCCGGTCAGTCCCGGCCGCTGGTTTCGGTGCTGTCCTTGAATTACAGGACTCCGAAGCTGGCCAAGTTGGCGGGGAATGGACTGCTGGGCTACGTCGCCAGCGAGTGGCAGTTCGGCGCAGTAATGCAGTACGCCAGCGGCCTGCCCATTCTGGCGCCGATTTCCAATAATGCTCTGAACTCGACTCTGTTCCGCCCAACCTACGCCAACCGTGTCGCGGGCCAGCCGTTGTACACAGTGGATCTCAACTGCCACTGCTTCGATCCCAATACGACCTTCGCTTTGAATAAGGCTGCGTGGACCGATCCGCCACAGGGCCAGTTCGGGACTTCGGCCGCCTACTACAACGATTACCGCCAGCCCCGCCGCCCGAGCGAAAACCTGAACGTGGGGCGCACCTTCCGTTTAGTGGAAAGGGTCACGCTGGAGATACGCGGTGAGTTCAGCAACATCTTGAACCGGGCTTACTTCCAGACGCCGACGTCCACCAACGCCGCTGCTACACAGAACGTCAACAAGCTGGGTCAGACTACGGCGGGCTTCGGTTACATCAACGTTCAGACGCCACTGGCCGCAACGTCTGCGGCTCCCGGGCCGCGCAGCGGGTCCGTTGTAGCTCGATTCCGGTTCTGACCGGATAGTTCAAGCTTCCAAACGGGCTGAACGCCGCGAATTGAAGCGTCCGCGAGTTGGGTTTGAGGGCGACTGCTATCGCATCCCTTTGGGTTAGAACCTTTTGCAGCGCCTCCCCGCGCCGTTCTTCCGGAATAGCTCCGTGATAAAATAGGGACGTATCGTCTGCACCGCAAAGCTCTGAGTCCTGCTCTTGTTTTCGCGTTATCCCTTCGTGTGCGGCCGTCAAGTACTGGTTACTTCCACTACTTTGTGGGGAAAGCTCAACCCCACGCCAATGGGTGCAATCCAGTCGCTTCTGACTATTCCGAACAACGTGCAACTGCCGTGGACCGCCTGCGATAGAGTCACGGTGTTTCATGACCCTTCGGGCTGCGGTAACCCTTTGATCAGGAAAGTCGCCGATTATTTGTGTGCGCATGGCGGGCGACGGGTAGCTCATACAAGATCAATAGCCGTTCACGATAGGTGGCCGACCGGTTCGAAGGCAGGCGAACGAGAGCATTCGGTTCCCAATCTAACGCTCGGAGTTGAATCGGCGGCGTATCGAGTGGACGCGCCGATCGTGGGAGCATGAGGACGGGGATTGCATGGTTCGAGGAGAAGATCGAAATGTATAAGCAATGGATAGCCGTGTGTGCGGCCAGCGTGTTGGGTTTGATGATGGCGTGGTCGCTTCCAGCGCAGGCCCCCGGGCAGGGTCCGGGGCAAGCAAAAGCGAAAGGGAAGGGGCGGGCGCCGATTGTGGAAGGGCCCACGATTTGGCTCAGAGAGGGCGTGCCGGATTTACGTGGCGTCTGGAATAGCGGCTGGATTGTGGACATGGCCGATGGACGCTATGCAGAGAAGACCGTTGAGGTTCCGTTTACAGAATGGGGCCGCAAGCTGTGGGACGAGCGCACGGGAAGCCTGCAGAAAAACGATCCGAACATGCAGTGCAAGCCCAGCGGGCTGCCGCGCGCACAAGGCGTCCCGTATCCGATGCAGATCGTGCAGACCGACGATCAGGTGATTTTCCTGTATGAAGGCGGGTTACACACGTTCCGGATCGTGCCGATGGATGGGCACAAGCACAATCCGGATGCCTGGACGTGGATGGGCGATTCGGTGGGCCACTACGAGGGTCCGGAATTGGTGATCGATGTAACAGGATTCAATGACGAACAGTCTTGGCTCGATTCGACTGGGCATCCGCACAGCGATCAATTGCACCTTGTAGAGCGGTATCGACGGCTGAACGCGAATACGATGCGCTTCACCGTGACGATTGAGGATGCGAAGGCGTATACGCGCCCGTGGAGCACCTCGTACATTTATCGCGTGAATCCGGGCGTGGAGATCATGGAATATTGGTGCACGGAGAACGAAAAAGACGCGAAGCACATGGTCGGCAAGTAGAGCCCGGACCGCGCGGTTGGCAACTGGCGCGGGCAAAGGGCGGATTCATACAATGGCGGGGCTAGCCATGAAACAAATAATGACTCCCCAGGCAAGGAAACTCGGGCCGTACTAACGTCGCCCACGGACGACCGCCGTGTCCCCGACAACTTGCGCCGCTCGATTCGTGATATCCTCGCGGAAACTATTTCAACGCACGGAGGAACGTCCATGATCAAGTTGTCCGCCTGCGTGCTCTGCGGCGCGCTATCCCTTTACTTGGCCATCTCGACCGGCACGAGGGCGTTCGCCGACGACAGTGTCGCGCCGGTGCGGCTCGATCCCGACAAGATCGCGGGTCTCGACCTGACGGCGATTCCGCCGGATGCCTATAAGGACATCCTCGTCGGCGGCGAGCTGAACATGCGAGTGGCAACGCTATTTTCCGGTAAGGAACTGCGCGCGGAGATTTTCGAGTCGACGCCGGCCAAAACGAATCACCGGACGCGCCCGACCGATGGTGATGAATTCGTCCACGTGCTCAGCGGCAAGCTGATTCTGACCGAGCCCAATAGCACGGTGCATGAGTATCACCCGGGCGACTCTCTAGTGCTTCCGGCCGGCTATAAGGGTACCTGGGAAATGCAGGGCAATTATCGTGAGCTGGCCGTGGTGATTCAGAAGGGCAAGTAGCGCGAGATCGCGATGCCTCGCGTTTGTCGCGATAATATTCCTGACCACTTCGAAAGTTCCTTTCATGCGACCGAAAATTGGTGTTGCACTCGGCAGCGGCGCGGCGCGCGGATGGGCCGAGATTGGCGTGTTGGAGGGACTCGCAGCGCTGGGAATCGTGCCGGAGGTTGTTTCAGGTACTTCTATTGGCGCATTGGTCGGAGCCGCCTTCGTGACCGGCAAACTTGCCGCGCTTATAAGACCCGGATGGAGAATTTCGGCCGGCGCGATGTTGCTGCCATGTTCGACGTGCATCTCACGACCGGCGGCCTGATTGAAGGCAGGCGTGTAGAAACGTTTCTCGAGAGCTTGGGAATTGCTGGCTCGATCGAAGCGCAGGGTCCCCGTTATGCTGCGGTGGCAACGGATCTTGCGTCGGGACGTGAGATTTGGCTTCAGAAGGGACCGATCGGGCGCGCGGTACGCGCGTCAATCGGTATGGCGGGAATCTTCAGCCCGACGAGGCATGACGATCGGTGGTTGATCGACGACGGTCTGGTCAATCCCGTACCGGTGTCGCTCGCGCGTGCTTTGGGTGCCGATATTGTCATCGCTGTCGACCTCAACTCGGAATTGGTCGGGCGGCGCTTCAGCGGGTCCGATATTGACGTGACCGCGTCCCCCACGGCGCCTGCCGTTTCGGCCCATGCGCCTCAGTGGCTGATGGACGCGGTCGGTCCAATTCTTCAACGCGTGCTCCAGGCCGGACTCAACTATCCAAGTTACTTCGAAGTGTTGGCGAATTCTTTGAACATCATGCAGGATCGTATTACCCGGACGCGACTGGCTGGCGATCCTCCCGATGTGCTTCTATGCCCAAGGCTAGGGGAATTTTCCTGGCTCGATTTTCATCGCGCAAATGAAGCCATTACCGAAGGATTGGCATGCGTGCAGGCTGCGGAGCCGATGATACGGCGAGCATGCCGGGACGCGATAGCGGATGCGTAATGTACATCCCAAAACAGTGGGCGGATCGGGACGATCTTGTGACCTCCAGCAGCGATTTGTGTGCCGTGCCTTCACAGCACCTGAAGCGTGATCCGTTTATTTGTTCCTAATCATCACGTCGACCACTTGGCATAGAAACGCGCGATTCATAGAATTACGGAATGGATGGTCGGCTAACCGTCCATTACTTTTTGTAATCGTCGACGCGGGTAAATCTTATAGATAGTCCGCTATCCTGCTGCAGGCCGTAGATTCTCGCTCGATAATTCGGAATATCGGAAGGCTCTCCCCGGGCCACGGAGGCAGAGCCCGGTGGCACTTGTCCCGTTTGCGCGTTATACGTCCAAGTGGCTGCCGGTAGGTCTACACTACGCGACTTTCGGCGGGTAAACCGGCTGAAACGGCGTTTAGCTAGAAGCCCGCGTCTTTTCCGCGGCCAGCGCTTTGGCCGCCACACGGAGCGCTTCGCGGCGACGCGACAGCATGCCTTCAGCACCGGGAACTGCAAGGACTACCTTTTCCATGTGTTCGCAAATGTCCCCTTCACCACTTGCTGTGCGCAACTCAGAAAGAAATGGATGAATCTTGCTGAAGGTTGCAAAAATCTCTCCATGCGCTGCCCTGAAAGCATCAGCATCAATCGCACCCGTGGTCACTAAAGAAGCAGCCATGTCCCAGTAACCAACCACCATGCGGAATGCTGAGTTCCTCGGGCCACTCACTATGGCGACCAATTCCGCGAACGTCTCCGGATTGAACTCTAGCAAGAACCAATTACGAGCCTCACGAAGTACGGCTTCGCGGCGGAGATCGAACAGTTGGAGGTTCAATTGCGCGCTTTCAAAGGGCGTAGGCATAATCAAACATCATAACTATCGAAGCAGGAAACTTGAAGCGTTATCATCTGAGCGACGACGTTGTAGCTGAATCCTCCGGGCCTTCCACACGATAGACCTGACTAACGGCGTGATCGCCCGCCATCCGTTGCCGGGCTCGACGGCTGGTACGACGGCGAAGCGCGTAGTGCTTCGCGGTACTGCCCGACAGATCGCGAGCTATCCTTAACACTTGGCGGTGCATGTTGAGTGTTTTCTGTCTAGTTCATGGATCAACCCAAGGTCCCAAGGGCTGGGATCTCTTGGTCGAAGAACTGAGGGCGCGTGGCCACGATTGCGTTTGTGTCGACCTGCCGACCGACCAACCTGACTCAGGCGCACTCGTATATGCAGGTGCCATCGGCAGGGCCATAGAAAACTCCAATGGAGCGATTGTCGTGGCTCACTCTGCGAGCGGGCTTTTCCTGCCGCTCGTTCCCGAATATGCACCGGTTTCCAAATTGGTGTACTTGGCCGCTGTCATCCCGTTGCCGGGTGAGAGCTTCTTGTCTCAATTTCAGCGGGATCAGGGGATGTACCGCCCCGATTTCATCGGCAAGGACCCCACCAAAGATGAAGCGTTGGCGCGCCAGTATTTGTTCCACGACTGCCCGCCCAGCACCGCCCAGTGGGCGCTGACCACACTACGCCTGATGTTTGCAAAAGAGGCCCTCATCGAAGCCTGTCCACTTGCGAATTGGCCCAATGTTGCTTCGACGTACGTCTCGTGCAGCGGGGATCGAGCACTCAGTCCAGCTTGGTGGGAAAGGGCCGCTCGCCAACGACTTGGCGTGGACCCCATCCGGATGGAGGCCGGGCACGCCCCTCACATCGCGCGGCCTGCGGAATTGGCAACAATCCTCGATTCTCTGACAACGTCCTGACACGATAGATCGCGCCTAACGGCGTGCTCGGCAGCGATCCTAGAGCCGGTCCGTTCGCCGGTACGGCGTCGATCCGCGTACCAGTTGGATAACGACATCGCGACTCTGCGCGAGTAGTCCGCTTATCCGATTGCGCGAGCCGTGAGGTTTGGCGATGATAAGGCGAGGATCTTTGTGCGCACGGCGATTATTTCCGACATCCACGGAAACCTGACGGCACTTGAAGCGGTTTTGGCCGACTTGCAGATTACGGCACCCGACCTAATCCTGCACGGTGGCGATCTAGCGGACAACGGCTCCAGTCCAGTTGAGGTAGTAGACATGCTTCAATCTGCTGGCTGGCAGGGAGTTGTTGGGAATACGGACGAAATGCTCTCGATACCGGCTGCCTTCGAAGAGTTCGCCGCCCAGTTGCCTGCACTCGAAACCATCTGGGCACCGGCTCGGGAGATGGCTGCATTCAAATCGACGCTCTCCATTCAATGAAAAGTGTCGATCTACAGCTTGTCTCATTTTAGAGGTCCAGTCCAGATTCTAACAGCTGCAATTCTCGCTACATTGGACGTCTGGCGATGTAGACGTTTGTGGCTTAACTCTTGTTAAATGTTAGACTTGCAATGTGCCATAATTTTCATGTTCCAATGCCTTGGGCGCAGGAGGTCGCTGGTTCTAACTCCAACCGGGATGCTTTTGGTCAGCCTCTGCACGAAGCCTGCAAACGCGGCGAACGGGGTATGGTCAAGTTCGGGCAAGGAACGCCGCCGGGCGCCATGGGCACAGCGGCGCCAGGGTGGGACGTTACTTAGAAGAGACGCGGTAGCAGCGCTCGCCATCTGCGTATTTGGAGGACTCGACGGGAGTCTCCATCTTCTTGCCGAGCGTGCCGCTCAAGAAGCCGCGGACCGAATGCGCCTGCCAGCCGGTCGCCTTCATTAGCTCCTTCAATGTGACGCCCCCGGGCCGTTTCAGCAGGTCGAGGATCTTGGCCGTTTTGGTGCCGCGGCGGGCAGGAGCGGGCTTCTTACCGTGGGTGGCCTTTCGGGCCGGCTTGGCTTTGGTCGGCGCGGCGTGGGGGCGTGGTTTGGCGACACGAGCCTTCGTCTTCGCGGTCTCTTCTTCAGGAATCGAGGCAGTCATTTGGGGGGCTCCTTTGGCGGCAGTCGCCGCGTCACGACATTGATCCCTCTGTTCGGTCGCAGAAGCAAGTCATTTCTTGAGAAGCTCGTCGAAAAGTGTGAGTTGGTGGTCCCAGCGCGGCTCACGCGCGATCTTCCGCAACCCTAATTCGGTGACAAACCGAGCGTCTGCCACGGAGAGAAACAGAACGTATTCCTGGATCGACGGCTCCAGATGCAAGAGAACCATGATTTGCGTAAGACGGGCCGGGGAAATGTGACCCAATCGCGCTAGCTCGACGTAGCCGCTGATCTTGCCCGTTCGAACCAGCGCGTCCAGTTTGTGCGCCAGCGCCAGAAGCCGCGCGATTCGAGGCGGGCGGCCCTGCGGTTCTGGAACTGGTTCGACCAACAGAGTTCGCGGCGCTGGCACCCGCCGGAACGGCACTGTGAATTCAATCTTCATGCTGGGCCTCGCTGCTGGCTTCACTCCTACTGAGGAGCAGCGACGCGGCCCCCGTCGCTCCGTCATAACTGACTTCTTTCACCAATGCGCGCACGAGCTCGCAATGACCCTCTTCAAAGGCCTGCCAGTCGGCGTCCGAAACGTTTAACTGCTCACGTGTCTCATGCGTGCGCAAAGCCGTTCTAAGCCGATCCAAGACTGAATCTTCGATCATGCGGGCTGGCACCGATTTGGTGGGACAAGCACTCCATCCATTCTGTCGGGCCGCCTGGCATACGTAATAGCGATACCTCCGCCCTGGCTTGGCCGTATAGGTGGGGACCATGGGCCGTTGGCAGCTCCTGCAGAGCAGCAGACCGGCGAGCAAAGCGTTCTGTGGTGCGCGAATCGCTCCTGCCTCGGTGCGGCGACCTGCACGGAGCTCGGCATTGACTTCCTGCCATACCGACGGTTCGATGATCGACGCATGCTCACCCGCGTACATCGCACCGCGGTGTTCCACCATGCCGGTATAAACCGCGTTGGTGAGCAGCCGGCGTAACGATGCCTTGGCGAAAGCCCGGCCAGCGTGAGCCGTTCCATTCCGCGACTTCCAAGACTTTGTCTTCCACCGCCGTCGCGCCAATTCCCCGACCACGGCTGAAAGGGAATGGTGTTGGAGGAACAGCGCGAAGGTGTCCTGAACACGACGGCTTTCCTTCTCATTGACAATCAGTCGGCCACCGCCTGGATCGACATCGTAGCCGAGCACTGGCGTCCCGCCGACCCATTTGCCTTTGCGGCGCGCCGCCGACATTTTGTCACGCGTGCGCTCGCCGATGATCTCGCGCTCGAACTGGGCGAAAGAAAGCAGAATGTTAAGCGTCAGCCTGCCGAGCGAGGACGTGGTGTTGAACTGCTGGGTAACCGAAACAAAGCTGACTGAGCGCTGATCGAACCGATCCACCAGCCGCGCGAAATCGAGAAGCGACCGGCTCAGGCGGTCAACCTTATATACGACGACGCAGTCTATGCGGTGGGCTTCGATATCTTCGAGCAGTTGCTGCAGAGCCGGGCGGTCCAGATTTCCGCCGGTGAAGCCGCCGTCATCATAATGATTAGAGACAAGGGTCCAGCCGAGATGCTTTTGGCTCTTGATGTAGGCCTCTGCGGCCTCGCGTTGGGCATGAAGCGAATTAAAATCCTGATCGAGACCCTCTTCGGTCGATTTGCGTGTGTAAATGGCGCAGCGGACCGTTGGAATGCTCTTAGGCATCGCGCCGCTCCGCAAGCCCAAAAAACAGAAGTCCATTCCAGCGAGTGCCCGTAACCTCGCGGGCAATAGCGCTCAGCGAGCGATAACGCCGTGACTCGTACTCAAACCCGTCCTTCAGGACCTTGACGACGATCCGCCGATCGCCGACTCGGCGTGTCAGCAGCGAACCCGGCTCCGGCAGCCTCCAGTCCTTCGGCAGTCGCGTGCGATCGATGCTCCCGGAAGCGGAATCTGGTCGAATGAAAAACTCCTTGGGCGCTCGAATACGAAGGTCTCGATCATCGGCGATCTCAGTGGCTCGGCGGCGCGCTCGTTCGCTCAGATCTCCTTCTCCGTTTGCCTGCAGGCGCCAGGCGAGACGGCGAAACAGGAACTGCTTGTTCGAGGATTTCGATTCTTCGCCAAACAGCTCCCGGTATCGCCTCTTCAGAACGGCGACCTTCAAGGCTTGTAGCTCTTCGATCGCCGCAATGACGGCTGGGTCCATAGGTCTGGTGTCCTTTCTCTGGCTGTGAACCACAGTTCCATGGACGCTCTGGTGTTTTCATAAAGCAAGTGAAATGCTTGCGATTTCGCAGTTGACTTCCACCCGGCAAAGAGCGTGCATGTGTGGTGTCACGGACAGCATGGGCCAGAAGAAGAAAACACGTTCAACGCGTGAGGAAACGCCGAGGGAGGACGCCAAGAACCTCGCGATCTATGAGAACCTCTTCGCCCTCAATCAGAACTTCGACGAGATTCTTGATTGCGTCAATCGGCTCCACAACTTGGGTCTGTTCCGAAACCAATTCCAGCGGCAATCGATCGCCATTTGCAGAGCCACTCTCCAGGAGTGCCGTTCCTGGCTCAACTTCGAGATTCTCCAGATCCTCGAAAACCGTGAAGAGCGCGGCTTGGCATACTTCGGCCGAATCCGTCACGACCTGGAGAAAGCTCTTGAGGGTTACGCAACGCCAGTGGCGAAAAAGGGTCGCCCATGAGCCAGCTATTCGCGCTTGCGCTTGCGAAGGTGCTGGGCGAGACCGGCGACGAGCTGTTCCGGGGAGACCTCCAGCGCCTCGCAGATGCGCAGCAGCGTGAACATGGTGAACGGGCGGCCAGCCTCGATCATCTGCCAGTGACGCACGCTGAAGTCGTAGGAATACATGTCTTCCTGGGTGAGCTTGCGCTCGACGCGCAGCGATCGAATCCGGTGGCCCAAGGCGCGGAAGAAACGGGAGTAGTTGGCTGGAAGGTCTCTGCTGGCGGCCACCCATTAAGCCTGCCCAATCACGAGCAAAAAGAACACGAGCATAAAGACGTATCCTGAGATAACATTGTCGGTCATGGATCCTAGACTCCAACAACTCGAAATGATCTCCGAACATATTTCCGACGAACGGCTAGGCCGGTACAGCGAGGGGCGCCTGGAAGAACCAGACCTGGGAGAGGTGGAAGAGCACCTTCTGATCTGTGAACAGTGCTGTACGCGTCTGACTGAGTTCGATGATGCCTGGGGTTTGAACGGATGACGTCCCAGGTCCTGTTGGAACGAGCTTTCTACATCAAGCTAGGGAAGGGCGGTTCGTGGGAGCTCGATAGCATCGCGAACCACATCATGCGAATCGGGTGGTCCGGAAGTTCTCTTGCCGACATCAACTCGCACAACTGGGACGCTATCGAGCACAAGCTCCGCGCGGAACTCTCACACCAAGGGACGGCTACACGCGACGCCAATGCGCTGCGCGAGATCGTCCTCTCGTCCGAAGCGGACGTCTGGATCACTTTTCACGGATCACGACTGTGGTGGTGCCGGCTTGCAGCAGGGCCGGTTGAAGAAGACGAGGTGTCGAAATTCAGGCACGTCTGTGGGGAATGGCGCGATCGTGACGTAAACGGCCGCACGCTGCTCATCTCTGATATTTCGGGACTCCTCTCGCAGTTGCAGGGGTTTAGAGGAACCGTCTGTGCGGTCCGAGCTTCAGAGAGCCTGCGTCGTCTTCTCAACGCCCAGTCGAGTTTGCCGCATCAGGCTGTGACAAGGGCTCGTGACACGCTCGTCAGCGCGGTTCAATCGGCGATAGGTGAACTACATTGGAAGGACTTTGAAACCTTGGTTGACCTTCTCTTTCGTCAAGCCGGTTGGCGTCGGCTCAGTGTGCTCGGCGAAACCATGAAGTACGCCGACCTGGAACTAGAGGAACCCATAACGACGGAACGCTATCAGGTCCAGATCAAGTCCGCCGCCGATACGGCCGATTTCGCGCGATATCGCGACCAATTTAAAGGTCGCGGTTTCAGAAAGCTCTTCTTTGTAGTCCACAGCCCCACCGTAAGCCTAGCCCAGGAAGAAAGCAGCCCCATGGTCGAACTCGTTCTGCCCGCTCGTCTGGCAGCGATGGTCGTTGACGCAGGTCTGGTGTCCTGGATTCTCGCCAAGATCCGGTAGATCTGGTTTCAAAACTCCCGCTGAGGCACGCCCCGTTGCATCGGAAACTTTTGTGCAATCAAGTAACCGAGAGCATCGCTCGCATGAGTCCGTGCAGGATTCGAAGAGTCCAATTCGCGGAGTTTGTTCCCGCTTGCGTCCGTTTTCCAGCACACTTGCTCCAGGTCCTTAATCAACTGGGTGCAGCGGCGGTTCACCGTTAGCCGGCGCTCCCCTTTTGCGTTTACGATTTTGGCGTTGACGCAGTTGATGCGATCGGCTACCAGAGGGTTCCCACCTGGGAGTGAGTAATGGGGGCTGAAGATCTGCTGGTGGTCGCGAAAGAAACCGCGAATGATCTCCCAGTCTGTCTTAAAAGCCGAACTCTTGCGGCTGTCGCCGGTTGCATCGCCGAAGATTCGAATTGCTGATGCAGCCCGCTTGTTGCACGAACCCAGGATCGTCTGTGCGCGGCGGAAAAAGTCCTTGCAAACTTCGTACGTATTCGAGTTGCTGAGCGCGATTTCATCCAGCACATGAATCCGGTCGTGAACGATTTGACACAACAGACTGCAGGCCGGATCGACATTGAAGTCGAGCGTCCAGGATAACTCGAACCGGGGATCAAACTCGACTTCGGAAACGTCTAGTGTCCGGTCGAACCCCCAATAAACCCGGCCGGAGCGCAGCTCTTCGAAACTGGCACGAAACTCCTGACGATACAAACGCTCGTCCATCTCACCAGCCGCACTCGCCAATTCCTCCTGCGGAACGTTTCCGCCCTGTTCAGTCGTGAAGTGGAAGACGGCCCATCCAGGCCGTCCTTCGGCTTCGCTGTAGAGATCGTAGAAATGATTGAATCCCTGTGGAGTACCGATGAAAAGGGCTTCGCCCAACCGGTCGGCGAGCATCGGCCTCAGAACACTGTGCCAGGCAGCCGGCGCCATGGACGCGTATTCGTCGAGCACTACGAAATCGATCCCTTCGCCGCGCAGGCTGTCGTAGGCGTCGGCTCCACGGACGGCGATCGTGCCGCCGCCAGCCAGTTCGATCCGAAGATCGGTTTCATTGGGTTTGCTCGCCCAATAGGGTCGTGTGAGTTGCTTCAGTGGCCCCCATGCGATCCGCTTCGCCTGCTTGTAACTCGGCGCAACGTACCAAGCCACCCGCCCTCGGCCTTTGGCGGCCCGGAGTAACTCGGTCTGTGCCAGGAACGTCTTTCCGAACCTTCGTCCGGCGACCAACAATCGGAACCGCTGCGGGCTCAAGAAGACTTGCATTTGGGGCGGCTTCAGCTTGATCATCTGTCTGCCCTTTTGTCTATGTCCCTGGCCGCCACCGGGGTTCCCGCGCACATGCGGCATGTTCCAGGAACGGTCCGCCAGTAACAGGTCTGATGAAATCTCTCAAGCAGGGCCTTGATGTACCCGCCAGGTGCGCACGTGTGACCATCGTCACCCAGGTCGGAGGTGATCCGTTCCTGACCCCAAACAACATTGCCTGTATCGCGGAACCGATCGATCACGAGATGCTCATCGACACGAAGCTTGCGAGGCGAGACGGCGGATTCCACCAGGATCAGTAGCGGATCGTGAACGGCACGGCACGTGAGGGCGGCCTCCAATAGGCGAACGCGGCGGTCAAGCTGTCGGAGTCTCATCCCGAGATCCTTTCGACTGCTGGCGCTCCAGAGCACCAATCCTCTCTTCTAGGCTGACTGCCTCAAAGGCTTGGCGGAGGTGCTCTAGCATGCCCGTTATCGTTTCGCCGTCGGACGCTGTCAGCTTTCCGTCCGCGACGGCACGAACCACGTTCGACGCAGCTTTCGCGATATCGGCGACCGAATCGAGGCGTGGAAGTTTGAACTTGACTGAGCTATGCCGCCGCACCGGGAGCAGCCGTTCGAGGCAAAGTCGAATCGCTGCTTTCTCCCCCTGTAAGGCCATGACCACGGCTTTCTTGAGAATGGCCTCCGCATGCTGATCGAGCATGCCCTGTAAGGCAATGGTGGATTTGTTCCGGCTTCCCGCAGGCCGTCCGCGACCGAACGCGTTACCGGGTTGGAAGGGTCGGCCCCGAGCCTGACTCATTGGGCAACTTCCTCGGCCACCGGGCATTTATTACGTTCTTCGGCAATCTCTGCGAAGCGTCGTCCGTCCGCTTCAAGGACTGCTGCGAGGCCGGTGAAATCCTGCCATCGCCGGACAATCACGTCTACGTATTTGGGGTCTAGTTCGATCATGCATGCCTGGCGCGCTGTTTTCTGGCAAGCAATCACGGTCGATCCCGCCCCGGCAAAAGGGTCGAGCACCACATCGTCTCTCTGGCTGCTGTTGAAGATTGCCCTCTCAACCAGCGCCACCGGCTTCATCGTGGGATGCAGGTGGTTGGCTCTGGGCTTGGGATAGCACCAAACGTCGCCCTGTTTTCGATCCCCGCACCAGTGTCTCTTTGCACCCTCCCGCCATCCATAAAGGAGCGGCTCAAACTGCCGGTGATAATCGGAACGCCCCAGGGTGAACCGATCCTTGGTCCAAATGAGGAACGTCGAGAAATGCCCGCCGGCTTCCATGAATGCCTTGGCTAGCGTATGAAGCTGCGAGGAAGACATCGATATGTAGATTCCGCCGGCGGTAGACGCAACGATGTTTCGGCACGCTTTTCCGAGGAATGCAGGAAACGCGCTGCCCAGGTCATCGTTGAGGATCTTCCGCTTGTTCGTACCCTCGTATGCCACATTGTAAGGAGGATCGGTGAAGGTCATCGCCGCTTCCTTCCCCGCCAGCAGCGTCTGAATCGTTGCTGCTTCTGTAGAGTCCCCGCACAATAACCGATGGCGACCCAGTATCCAGACGTCACCCAGTTGGGAAACGGTGTAACCGGCTGGTTCCGGTACAGCATCTTCGTCGGTCAGGCCGCGTTGGAGCTCGGGACACGCTTCAAGACGTTTGAGCTCCTCCTCGCTGAAACCAATCAAATCAAGCGATATTGCCTCCTCCATGAGAGCTTTTAATTCTTCCCGGAGAACCTCCTCATCCCAGGAAGCGTTCAAAGCAAGTTGGTTATCTGCAATCCGGTACGCGCGCTGCTGGGCCTTGCTCAGATGTGCCAGTACAATCACGGGCACTTGCGCCAGTTTGGTCCTTTGCGCGGCAAGGTAGCGCGCATAACCGACAATGATTCGACCTTCTGGATTCACCAGAATTGGATTTGTGAAACCGAACTCGGTGATGCTGTTCGCGATTTGCTCGATCTGAAGTGGCGAGTGGAAGCGAGCTTGACGCTCCTCCGCGCTGAGACGGTCCAACGACCAGAGCTCGATCCTGTCCGGTATTGTGATTGCCTTCATTCGGCGCGCTCCCTGTGGCATTTGAAAACGTCAGAATGCCCGCAGACCCAGCTTGATTCATTCCGCAACGATGAAATCAAGAGAATAATGTGCGGAAACGCGGAATTATTTTGGAGGCGTACCTGCCTTTATAAAGCTAGGCGTCGACGTAGATCGAAGTACCCGCCATATCTTCCTGTCCACCGCAAGGGTGTTTTTCGGGTCGCAGCGCTTGAACTTGCCGACGTAGGTACGATCCTCCCAGCCGCCGGCCTCCTTGGCGATGTCGACATCAGTGACCTTGTGCTTGGTCGTCCGCCAAGTTTGTTTATAGACGACAATAGCCTTCTGCCGGAAGGATCTGCAAGCAATAATGTCTTGAGGCTCCCCATTGTCGTCCAGCGGCAGATCACTCAGCTTGAGTTCGGCGGAGCTTGGAGTAGATCGAAGTGGGTGGTCCGACCTCGCCACGCGCGGCATAGCCGCCGTCCATCTGGCGATCGGTATGCGAACCAGTTCTCTGATTTGCTCTAGAAGCTGTGGTTTTAGGGGCTGGCCCACCGGCGTCGAAGATCGAAACCAGCCGTACTCCTCCGCAGCCTCAGCGACCAGGGACGGTATGGTCGTGCCGATCAGCGTTTCATCCAGTGTTCGCTCCCTGGAAATTACGCTCGCGAACACGTCGTAAGCGTCTTCGAGCGGCCCGGTGCCGGCTCCGCAAGATGCATACCACAAGGCGTCAATGGTGGGGAGCCTGAGAGAGACTAGAATATGTCCGAAGTCGGACAACCCCGGAATCTGGTTTCTGAAGAGAGATGAGGGGAGCGCGAGAGAAGATCTCATTGCGTCCCTTTCGAAGGCAGATATGGTTGTCTACCTAAATCAATTTTACAAGAAATGTTCCCGTGACGCAAGGAGTAAGCGGCTCATTTGGGCTGAAGCGAACGGACGCGGTGATCAGCGCGACTTGACGTGAAAGTGACGCGGGAAATAACGCGGTGGAAATCAACGTCGTGCTCAGGATCAGGCAGACTGCTCTATCACGGATGCAAGCCCTAAGCGCAGCTAGCAGGTCGGGAGAAGGCCGCGATCGGCCATGGTTCCGTTCAAATCTGCCGATTCTACGCGGCTTCGCCGCGTTATTTTAGCGTTATTAGACGCGATCTTTAGGGTAGCCGTCTCCAGAGACGGGTTCGTCTGGTCTCTCTGGGGAGCCACATGTTTTGGTGCGAGCCGTCTCTCCCGGTTAGTTCACGCGGAACGCTCCAAGATGGCCGACAGGGCGGGTTCTTCGCACTACCAGTCACTGGCAGCGGCAAATAACGCCGCGGAAGTCAACTTCGGGCTCAAGACTCTCTTCGAGCACCGCGTTGCTGTTTCCCAGGACCAGGCAGACTTACCGTTACTGATGCAAGCCTGAACCGCAGCCAGGATGTCGGGCGCCAAGATCGGCCATGATTCCGCTCAAATCTGTGGACTCGCCGAGGCACATCAGGTAATGAGCTTGGCGGCGCTTTCGGTTGCCTGCTACTAGGGCGGCGGCAATCCGACCTGCTGGAGCAAGGATAGGTACCTTTTGTCCACGCGCATCGGGTCCATCCAAGGCTCCGCGATCAGCCAGACCAGGCAGTCGCACTGCTCGCGCCTGCCTTTCTCCATCCATTCGAAAGCCTTGTCGTTATCGCCCAGACTCGCGTGAACCGTGCCAATTTCATAGGCGCACACGTAGCTGCGGCGAGAGAGGTCTTCCAGCTTCGCCAGTAGCGCACGCGCCTCGGCCTTGTTTCCGGAAACAGCCTGGACGTGCGCAACAAAAAGCTGATTCGTCGGGTTAGGATCGAGGTCGGCTGCCTTCTTGAGGGCATCGATCGCCTTCGAGAAATCTTTCTTCTGAGCATAGGCCAGACCCAGGACAGTATACGCACTTGCAAACTTCGGATTAGCCTCAATCGCCTTCTGGCATTCCGCTATGGTCTCGTCATACTGCCGTGCCTCCAGAATGGCGTAGAAGAGGTCGGACTGGATCCGAAGGGACAGTGGATCCAAATCGTGGGCCCGGCGCGATTCCGCGATGCCTTCTTGAAATTGCCCCTGAGCCGTGAAGTATTCTCCGTAGAGATCATGAGCTTCCGCGGAGCTCGGATTCAGCTCGATGGCGCGCTTCAACTCTCGAGCGGTTCCGGACCAGTCCCAATCGAACATCATCAGGACAAACGCCAGTGACGAGTGCCCCTCCGAAAGCGTTTCGTCGAGGGCCACGGCCTTCTGGGCCGCGTTCTTCGCCTTGGGCATAACTTCTTTCGGAGCGGCATAGGCACTGGCCAGGCTGGCGTACGCGATGGCTTCTCCGGCATAAAGAGGTGCGTAGTTGGAATCTTTGGCGATAGCCTCATCGAAATAGCCGATTCCCCTCCGGATCGGTCCTTCGTCGGCTTGATTGGTGTAATAGCGACCCTTCAAATAGAGCTGGTAGACTTCGGGATCGACTCGGCCACGGTTCCCGAGCCGAGCCTGCTCCTGGGGCGTAAGCGTTATGCGGACCTGGTTGGCGATGTCACGCGCGACCGAACTCTGCAGGTCTAAGACATCGCGCAGATCGCGGTCGTACGTCTCCGCCCAAAGATGCTTTTCAGTGGCCGCTTGCAAGAGTTGTGCCGTGATGCGAACGCGATCATGGTCGCGCAAGACACTGCCCTCCACGACTGCATCGACGTTCAGTTCCTTGGCGATCTCCGGCAGCGATTTACGTTTTTCCTTGTACTGCATCACCGACGTTCGCGAAATCACCCGCAGCGATCCAATTTTTGAAAGATCGGCAATGAGTTGCTCAGTCATGCCGTCGGCGAAAAAGTCTTGTTCGGGATCGCGTGAGAAGTTATCGAGTGGTAGAACCGCGATGGACCGGATCTGGGGCGTGCCTGCGAACGGTGCGAACCGCGAGACCACAGCCGCCGCCACGAGAATCAGAGCAACCGCGGCAGTTGCCAACCAGCCCCGCCGCGCCGGCACGCCGCTGAGTGCCGTTTTCCCCTGACTAGCGAGTGGCAGCCCAGTTTCGCTCGCCCCAGACCGGACCAAGCGCCGCAGGTCCACCACAAGATCCTTCATGGTCTGGTAACGGGAGGCCGGATCTTTCTCCAGGGCCTTCTCGACCACGGCACGCAACGCAACCGGGAGCGCTGGGTCCAGAGGCTGGGGTGCGCCATGGAGGATAGTCTGCAACACTGCCAAATCGTTGGTTCCCGCGAAAGGCCCGTTCCCGGCCAGCGTTTCATAGAGGACTATGCCGAAAGAGAAAATGTCGCTGCGTGCATCTAGAGGCTTACCGGAAGCCTGTTCCGGCGACATATAAGCGATCGTTCCCAAGATCACGCCGGCCCGCGTTTCACCCTCGGCGAGTGTGCGCGTGGCATCGGCGGGCGTGCTCTCAGTCAGTTTGGCCAAGCCGAAGTCCGCCAGCTTGGCGTAGCCGTTTCTGGATACCAGAATATTGGCGGGCTTTATATCGCGATGCAGGATGCCGGCAGCGTGTGCCGCGGCCAAGCCGTCGGCTACGCCCACTAGGAGCTCGACCACCTGCTGCTAGGAGCGCTCTTCTTTCTGCACCCACTGTTTGAGTGTTCCCCCATCGACGAACTCCGTCACTAAATACTGACGTCCCTGGAATTCACCGGCATCATTGACTGTGAGGATATGCGGATGATTTAGCGACGACGCCATCTGCGCCTCGCGCTGGAAGCGGCGCCGTGCGGTGACGTCGGCCAGTTCGTTCGAAAGGAACTTGATGGCTACCGGCCGGTTGAGTTTGGTGTCCAGCGCTCGGTAGACGGTGCCCATACCGCCCTCGCCAATCTGAAATTCAATACGGTAGGAGCCAATCTGCGTGCCGGAAGTTAGGGGCTTTTGACCCGGATTGTCTTCGATACTCCATTCGTCGGAGTTCATGACGATTATTTGTCGTTCTGAGGAACAACAACAACATACCAGAATTGCTTATACTCTGGCGATTCGCGTGGGATGTGCAAGGGCCCGGAAAATCTCGGCTTTGAAGCGCCGCAGGTCCTGTTTCATTGAACTAACTCTTTCTGCTCCATGCTGCCCACAGCCAGCAGGATTCCGCGCAGCAACGCCTGAGGGCGAGGAGGACAGCCGGGAATGCATGTCGTCCAGTCGGCCAGAGAAGCTCATGCCTCCATACATTCGTTATTTCTTATATTGAAATTATGAACATGGAAACTATTTCTGCGCCAACACCATGGTCATACAAGTCGACGAGTGAACGCCCATAACCATTAAGATGAAAGAGTGATTCAAGGCCGTTGCGGCCCGGGCGGATTACGCCTCGATGAGGTCGACGCCGGAAGTCCGTTACTTCGAATGGCCACCATGCTTCGGTTCACACTTTCGCAAACGGGTATGTCAGCGAAGCTGCCTAAGGGAGAATCGTTTGAGATCTCTTTGCCGGAGAACCCCGCGACTGGTTTCCGATGGAAAATCACCGCGACCGGAGAGCCTGTCAGTACGCTGACTGGCGAAGAATTTCGCCCGAGCACAGGAGTTGGGGGCCAGGGCATTCATTCCTGGCGATTTCGGACCATACACGAGGGCGAGAGTGAAATCGGGATGGTCTTGCAGCGATCCTGGGAGGCGCCCGCAGAGCCGGCGCGATCCTTTACTCTGCGGGTGATAGTGACTCCCTGACTACGCCTCTTTCAGGATGCGAATCGTCCAGAAATCATCGGCTAGGTCCGTCGTGGTCAGGTAAGTGTAGGGGATGGTGAAGTAGCCTTTGACGCCCCAGTCCTTGCCCCAGGAATTGCGTACGGTGAAGCGCTGTGCCGAATCATCGTAGCCCACGGCCAATACCGCGTGGCCTCCCACGGTTTTCTCCTTCGGGCCGGGCATGTTCAAGACGCCTGTTTTTGCTACCTGCTGGCTTTCGAACGCGTCATAAACGGTGAAGCCGAACACGAACGGAAAGCCGGAGGCAATGCAGCCTTTCAACTGGTTCAGATTGCTGGAATCGAGCCGCTGGTACCCCACTGCCTCGCATTTCGTCGCGTCGGTGTAACATTTCGGCGTGGGTTTGTTGGCGAATTTATTGATGTCATAGGGCCACTCGGTTTCCGGGCAGGCTCCGAGATCCGCGACGGACTTGATGCCATCGCGAATTTGTGCTCCGGCGTCGGAATTGATCGACCCTTCCATAGCTCGTTCGTTGTAGTAGATGAAGAGTCGGGACGGCATGAATACCTTGACTCCCTGTTTCTTCTGCTCGAATTCAATGGCTCCGGATATGGCGTTGGCGGTGCAACTTCCGAGTTGGCCCTGATCGTATACCGGTGGACAACCGGACCGAAGGTCCTTCTTCGGCGGCAATTTTGCGAGTACCGGCTGCGGAGCCGAGTACAGATGGTCACGCTGGTCGGGCAGGTCGGGAGCCCAACCGTATTTGCGATGAATCGGCATGTATCAAATCCTCCTGGCACCTAGGTGCTGAATCGAGATTTACTTCTGAACGCTCAGTCTGGGGCAGTCCACACTCAGTCGCTTTCCATCAATATAAAGACGGTCGCGCGCCGCCACCCAGCAGCGAGGGATCCATGTTGACGATGGTATGACGGCCTTCATTGCCGCCCCAGGAAAAGAGAATATTGATCAGCGGAAAACCGCCGGCGCGCAGCGTCAATCCGGCCGAGTAGCTATGGCGGAGATGCGTGAAATCGAGATCGCCGCGCGTATTTGCCACTTTCCCTTCGTCGATCATGGCCATCACTCCCAGGGGCCAGTCGAAGAGCGAATGCTCGAAGCTGGCTCGAACCAGGATCGAGTTGGGCGCACGGAAACGATAATCGCGGTAACTGCTGAGCGATGCCGCGCCGTCAATATCGGATCCTCCCAGAGTGGGCTGAAAGTAGAACGGCACGACGTGTCCGGATGGCACGAAGGACTGATTCATCAAGAATCGCAGGTTGAAGCTACCCTCCAGATTCCGGGATGTGCCTCCCGTGACAGGCGGGCAGTCGTGCACATTAAGTCCGCCCGAGCAGTCGTTGGGTCCGTTCGAATCGAGCGGAATCAGCGATCGCGTCTTTCGGTATAGGGGGAACTGATGTGAGAGATCCACGGTGAACCGGTTGAAGGAATATTGCGACGTACCAGGCGAAACAAATTCCTGAAACTCGGCGAGGTAGTTGAGCCGCACGAAGCCGCCGGCGAGCTGGGGACGAATACGCACGCCTTCTCCGAATTGCGCAAACGCGCTTTGCTGAGTGAGCCCTGGAGCCGTGGATTCGGTGTAAAGCTGGCCGATGGATGGGCTGGCCTGGTTCAGGCTCGGCCGGATATTCACGAAGCGTCCGTTGGCTTCGCCTAGCAGCGACACGTTCAGCTTCTTAAACACGGGCCAGACGGCATTGGTTCCGATCACAGTCTGCCGCATTCCGAAGTACGACCGCGCCGATTCCTGGGTGTCGGGCCCTAAGCCGAAGTAGCTGATTTTTTCCAGAGAGATGCCTTGCGCGTAGAGGTGGAAGACCGGGTATTCCTGCACAGCCAGATTGGACGTGGTCCCCGGCCCGCCGGGACTCGCCACAAGTTGCCGCCTGCGGATGAATACGGCGGTCATGTACGCGCCGGCTCGCCAGGAACCATTGGGCGTTGTGATGCCGTCCGCATCCAAGTTCAGGCGCCAAGTTTCGTTGGGAGTCCAATGGGTCACAAGCGCCAAGCCGGCTCCCACGCCATTCCCGGGCGCCAGACTTCCGACGGCGATGTGCAACGGATGACCGGTAAATAAGGTTTCCCCACAGCCGATTATGCTTTTGAAACTGGTGCAGTCCTTGAGATGATCCTTTTCGTGGCGGAAATCCGCTCCCAGGCCGCTCTCCTGAGCGTGAGCCCATCCCGCAGCAAGCAGGCACCCGATAAGAACTATGATTCGCACGAGTCGTTTCTACCTTCCACCGCTCTTGGCAGTCTTTGGATGCAGGATATCTGTCATTTTTCGAATGTACTCAGCCGCGCGTCCTTCGGTTGTGATGGACTTAGGGTCCGTACCCGTCCGCTTCTCTGGCGGAAACGTCTTTTCGAGCTCCAGAAAATGCTTCACCTGATTCAGCAACAGCGAGTTTTTTTCGAGAAGTCGATCCATGTTAAACGAACTGCGCGATGGCTTCGGGATTCGAATCGCATTGGAAGGCTCTGCCATGATTTCTCCTGTCACGCGAAGTTGAAGACTGGACAATCGGCCTCGGGGCGCATCGTATCGGATAGAAGATCCAAGAACGTCAGCGCGGCCTTCTCACGAGGAGAACGCTCATCATAGGTTCCGAGAAACTGCTTGGTCACGGTCGCGGGGATGGACGCGTGTTCGAAGATGCGTCCGTTCGCAGGATCTTCCGTCCCCGGCACTACCGTGGCCTTCGGAACCCAGGGCGACACCAGAATGGCGGGAACACGGACACCCAGGCGGTCGAATGCGAACGGTTGTCCGGGAACTCCCGTCTGCTGTTCGGTCGCGTGGAAACCGTCGGCGAGACAGGCGGGAGGCGGAACGTGGTCATAGATCCCGCCGTGCTCATCGTAAGCGATCAGGAGCGCAGTGCTCTTCCACAGGTCGGGGTTCTGACGGATCGCGTTATAAATAGACGCGATGAAGATCTCTCCGGCCTGCACGTCGTGATCCGGATGCTGGTCTGAAGCCAGCTCTTCGCCGCCCCCTTCGCCCAGGTGGTCGCTATAGTTGGGTTCGACGAAGGAGTAGTCGGGTAGTTCGCCGCGCTTACAATCTTCGAGAAACTGGGGATATGTCGCAAAGATCTTGGGCTGATTCTTCAGTAAATTCACGACCTCCAGGCTGGAACTTGCCCGGTCGTAGTAATACAGCTTAGTGGTCTTTCCCGCCTTGAGCATGCGGTCGTAAATGCTCAGAAACGGGGTCTTTTCGTAGAACAGATTCATGTCCACATGACCGAAAGACGTGCCGTAGTGGGCGAAGGCGCGATTGCAGAGGGTCGGACCGGGGATGGAAGAGAACCAGCCATTGAAAACCGCATAACTTCTGGCCAACGTCGTCAATACAGGCAGCTTCTCCGGCGGGAAGTAGAACATGATCTGGCGCGAATGATTTACGTCCTGGCGCTGATCGTGATAACTCTGGACGAAGCCCCCCATTGAAGGCGCCGCCGGCGGCCCGGTCGTGCCAAAGTAGAGCTGCTTATGCACCGCGGGAAAGTGATGGTCCGGATCGGGATCGAGCTGGCCCTGAAACCGCGCCTGAGGTTGAACCCTGGCGGGTTCGTTGCTGGTGTCGAGATTGGATTCCGTGCCCCTGAGGCCGTTGATGCGCGGGTCCTGCTTCATCAAGGCGCCCAGCATATGGTCGAACGACCGATTTTCCATCATCAAGACTACGATGTGCTTTAAATTATCCAGACCCGCGGGCATTTGTGATCCTCGTTAAAAGAACTGGATTCGATTGTACAGGGAAGCGTTTCAAAAACGGCCCAATTTATTTGTCTGATGATTACTGTACCCATTTGGGAAATCCTGGCCGGCGCTCACTTCTTGCGAAACGCCTCGTCGGAATCCGCCCCAGCTCGCGGTTTCCACTCGAGACTGTAGTATTCGCCCCGATCTCTAGCCCATGGGTCGAAGGCGTTGACTACGGTGCTGAGTTCCGGGGCCAGTTCGGGCATCGTACGCAGAAGCACCCGCTTCAGTGGAGAGACTGGCTGCGAGTGCCCGTTCGGCGTTCCCTTTTCCATCTGCGCGGGTCCCGGCCCATTGTTGATCACCCAGTCGAGTCCGAGTTGGGTGTAGAACTCCGGCCGAAAACTGGATGTGAAAAAACGATCGCTATACAGCCTGCGGGACGCGTTGAGAATAAACACCACGAATTGTGTCTCGGAAATCGCGAACCCGTGGGGCCGGGTGGATTCGGCCTGCCACCCCACGACTGTATCCACGTCCTCGACGTTGTCTACCATGCTGCCGTTGGGATGCCCGAGGCAATCGTTGATGGGCGACCGGTCTTCGTTGCGTTGTACATCCGTAATCACTTTTGCAGCGTCGCAAACGTGCTGGCCGTATACTTCGCGCAGCGCCGCGGCCAACCGTTGCTGGCTGGACTTCTCCGCGGAATTGGCGGGCAAGCGCTGGTCGACGAAGTCGTCGAAGCTGGTGAGCTGCCGCAATCCATACTGGCGGCGAAACTCATTGAACCGCGGGACGCCGCGCTCGCGGTCGCGGATCAGATCGAGCGCCACCACGTCGATTTGCTGCGTGGCCGAGTTCAAGCGCGGGATTTTCAGATTCTGCAAGAACTGTGGAGAGTTTTCGAGCGCCAGAAGCCCCAGGCGCTGCCGGCCCATCGTGAGCGCCCAGTTGGAGAGCCCCCGCGACCGCGTAGCATCGGTTGCCTTGGCTTGGAAGGTTTCGACTACTGGAATTTTGTTCTTAATCTCGTTGGGCGTGGCCAACTCGCGGTATTCGAGCAGGTCCGGCACCAAGGCATGCAGCCGGTAAACTGTGACAAACTCCTCCGGGAAATTGAAAGGCGACCCGAAGTGATTCACCCCGCCGTTGACGTGCTGCGGGTTGGAAAGATCCCAAATATCTTTTTTATTAGGATCGATCAACGACCACACCGGGTCATCGGCATAGACACGGCTGCCAAGCCCGAAGATCCCCGGCCCGGATGCAAACACCGAGTACCACTGCGTGGCCTTCTTAACGTCGCTCGAAGCGCCAAAGCTTCTGGAGACGATTTGCCGCAACGCTTCCGATACTTGCGGCGCATGATCGCCCAGCAGTCCATTCCAGTTGGCGTTCATGCCCAGATATAGCGGCTCGCCATACAAGAGCTGAGGAGTCCATTCGATGGTATGGATTCTGGCGATCTCCGCCGCCACTACCAGCCGGGCCGCTTCGAACAACTCGTCCGGCGTCACGTCGCGATAGTGGATCACGCGGCCAGGCTGAGCGGGATTGCGAAGCCCCGAATCCGCGTCGGGCGTCCGCGCCGCCTGCTTCCGGAACTCGTCGACGAACGCATTGTGTTCGCGGGCGAAGAGGTTGTGATAAAAGCTGACGCCGACCGTAAAGTTGTCCGGAAATGCCGTCGCTTCCTGCCCGGCCCATTCCGGATTCATCGGATCGGACGGCGCGAGCGTGGGAAGGTAGCCTTGCCGATCGCCTTCGCTGGTGCGTCCCGTGACGTTCGGCAGCAACAGTCTGGCCGGATCTGCCGGCTCGCGCTTTACGCGCATCCTGGAACGATCGTCATAGCCGTAGATCTGCGAAGCATCCCACCAGGCGGTTACGTTATTTCCAAAAGTCTTCGGCGCGCGCTCAGAGTAGGCCTTGCCGTCCTTTGAGAATTGCTTCGGCTCGGAGCTCTCCGCGACGTAGGCCTTGTCGATCTGGTCGCTCGGCCGGCAGCCGAGCTTCTTTGCGTCCTCGGGCGTCAGCGGCTTTTCGACGCCATTCACCTTCTGCGAGGAGCAGCCGACGGTCATGTATTCCGCCTGATTGTGGCCTTCCTCCAGGTGCGAGAACCAATCGTGGGTCATGAACTGGATCCAAAACGCGGCCAGAACATTGAAGAACGGCGCCTTTTTGTAGTCGCAATCGGCATCCTTTGAAAAACCGGGCAGACCGTACCCGTTGTTGCACTTGCCGGGATCGGTTTGCTGCCTGGTGAACAGCTTGCGGCTGATCACCTGCGGATCCGGCTTCATCAGACTGAGCCGATCCCCGTGACGATTCCTGGTGAGGTCCGTTCGGCCTTGATCGGGAAAGGTGGTGTCGAACGTCACGTTACGCGCAAACCTTCGGCCGGTCGAACCCATCAGAGGATTGAAGATGTCGTTGCAGATGCCGTTGACGTTGCGGTGCCGGATCAGTTCGCCCTTGCAGACCTGCTCCCCGGCGCCGCCTACGCGCGCGTAGTCCGGATTCGCAGGCGGAAGGCGCAATTCCTTCCAGGTCTTGAGCGCCGGACCTCCCACTCCATTGCGGCCCGAAACGTACTCCTTATAGGTGCCATTGTTATCGAACAGATTGAACTTGATCAGCTCGATGCGTTCGTATTCCAGGTCCAGGAGAGCGCCATCGATGCCGCGCTGCGTCGGACCGAGATGGCCCGCCTGCTTCACAAAATCCGGGGCCTTAGAACTGGCGTCGCCCGCACCCCAATAGTTCGCCCAATCCACCCACGGAGTCATCCGAAACTGCGTCGCCCGGTTTCCACCGCGGCACAACGCCGTCGCGGTCTGGACTTTCGCCAAGAATCGGTCATCGCGCGAAGTTGCGATGGGCCGGAGGCCGTCCCGCGCCATTTCTTCACAGGCCTGCAACGAAGCCAGCTCGGCCTTCACTAATTTAGGAGACGTTCGATTGCAACTCGCCCCCAGCAACGTCGCAGCCGCTAAGAGACAGCATTGAATCCTTGGCATATTGACGACCCTTGAACGATGGTACTAGACTTACTAAGACTTAGTGACGCCCCAGTGTGGAACGTTTCAAAATGATCGGGCGAGCACACCACGAGCACCAGCCACTCTCCTATCTGGAGATTCTCGACGAAGAGAATCAAGAGCTTACCGGTTCGACGCCCTCCGAGAGCGATGTCCAGCTTCGCGAAGAATATCGGCGAGCCTTGCGCGAGCATCCCACAGGCAATGGCGAGATCACGCGGAAGTATCGTGCCCGAGTCATGCAGAGGCTCCACGCAAGCGCCCGGAGCGCGCTCTGTTTTTCCGGAGGCGGCATTCGTAGCGCGACGTTTGGTCTGGGAGTGCTTCAGGGACTGGCCGCATATTCTCGCAAGCCCGATGGTGAACGCCCTGATCTGCTGGGGGAGTTCGATTACCTCTCCACGGTGTCCGGAGGCGGATACCTGGGCTCATGGTTTTCAGCTTGGGCCACCCGCCGATCGAAGATTGACGATTCCGGAGGTTCCGGCGAACGCCTATACGATTGCGGCATTCCCGATCTTCGAGACGGGAGCGCCGATGTGATTCGCGACCTGGCATCCGTGCCAGACGTAGGTTTTGAGCCGGAGCGCGAGCCGGTCAAACATCTGCGCGCCTATAGCAACTATCTTTCGCCGAAGCTCGGTTTCTTTTCAACCGACACTTGGACGCTCGCTTCCACGGTCCTTCGGAACATGTTCCTGAATTGGCTGGTGTTGCTCCCCGCATTTGCCGCATTCCTGCTGATTCCCGTTTTCTGTTGGCGGGTGATGTGGCTTCGTCCTTCCGACGTCGAACCGCTTGCCCTTTGGTCCTTACTCATCGCCGGGATGCTCCTGGGCGGTCAGGCGACTGCGTATGTCGGCTTTGATCTCCCTAGTGCCGGAGACGCGGAACGCTCGTCGAAGCACTTTTTTATCTACTGCCTGGCTCCTTTGTCTTTGGCCGCGGCGGCTCTGAGTGTTTTCTGGGCGTGGATGCCGGCTGGGGTCACTACCGCCGCTTGGTGGGACGTGGTGAGCCTCGGGAAAGAGGGCGTCGCGTGGTGGCACTTCGCGGTGTTTGGAGCCGTGATGCACGGCGGAGGAATGCTGGTTGGCTTGGGACATGTAAAGTTCCGCTTCCGCCGGCCGCCGACCAGGACCGGAGTCGTGGCCACCAGCGCCGCTTTCGTGGCGGGGTTTGTGGGCGGGCTGGCGGCTTGGACCATCGCGCAACTGGCAGCCGTGGAGACCGACTATTCGGATTTTTTGCAGGACCCCAGGCTTTATGCCTGTCTGGCCTTCCCCATGTTGATGGGTGTGTTTCTCTTCTCCGGATCTTTGTTGGTGGGATCGACCAGCTACGTGACCAAGGATGAAGACCGGGAATGGTGGGCGACATCGGGCGGATGGTTTCTTGCAATTGCGCTCGGTTGGCTGGCGTTCGCATGTGTAGTGCTCTATTCGCCCCAGGCGCTCAACTGGCTGGATACTCGTACCAGCGCGGCCGTAACGGCTCTCACCAGCTTGATGGGCTTCACAGCCGCGAGAGTTGGAAACAGTTCCAAGACGCTCAGCGGCCGTCAGGATGTCAGCAACGCGGATCTAGGCGGCACCGCTTCGAGATTGTTTAAGCGTTACGGTGGGCAACTATTGATGGCCTGCTTCATGCTTTTACTGGTGATGCTCCTGTCGGGGCTCAATCAAAGGATTCTCACCGTGTTCGGCCTTCCTTCTTCCGGACCTTCTTTATGGGGTTTTACTGCCCCGGTTTTGGGGCTGGCGCTCGGCTATAGCGCTCTGTGTCTGATGGCCTCCTGGTTCATCAACGTGAATAAGTTTTCTCTCCACGCGATGTATCGCCAGAGACTGATTCGCGCGTACCTGGGAGCTTCCAATCCCTTCCGCCGCCCTCATCCGTTCACAGGTTTCGATGAGAACGACAACATTTCGATGTGTACGTTGACCGCGAACAAGCCCATGCACGTGGTCAACATGGCGCTGAATTTGGTTCATGGCGAAAACCTCAAGTGGCAGGAACGGAAAGCCGCATCCTTCACGTCGACACGCCTGCATACCGGGGGACTGTGCATCGACTATCGCCCGTCGGCGCTGTACGGGGGACGCTACACCACGACCAAAACACCGATCTCGCTGGGTACCGCCATCACCATCTCAGGCGCGGCGGCGAGCCCAAACATGGGTTATCATTCCTCGCCTTTGCTGATGCTGGTCATGACGCTGTTCAACGCCAGGCTGGGCTGGTGGCTGGGGAATCCGCGGCGCAATCGCCGAATTTGGACGGCACCGAGCCCCGTCTGGGGAATCCGGCCGTTTCTGGATGAAGCCTTCGGGCTGACTACAGACACCAACTCCTGGATCTATCTCTCCGACGGCGGTCATTTTGAGAATCTTGCCATCTATGAAATGGTTCTGCGGCGCTGCCATTGCATCGTGGTGTCCGATGCCGGGTGCGACCCGGATTACACGTATGAGGATCTGGCCAACGCGGTTCGCAAGATCCGCATCGATTTAGGTATCCCGATCGATTTCGACGATCCTCATATGCCGATGTCGGCGGATAAAATGCCCACGGCGCGGCATAGCGGCAAACACTGCGCGATCGCCCGCATCCGCTATTCCGCGGTCGACGGACCGGACGCACCCGAAGGCATCTTGATTTACATCAAGCCTTCCCTCAACGGCAACGAGCCTGCGGACGTGCAACACTACGCGGCGGCGGACCCCCTGTTCCCGCATCAGCCGACCTCCGACCAGTTCTTTGATGAATCGCAATTTGAGAGCTACCGGCGTTTGGGTTTGCACGTGATTGAGGAGATGCTGCGCTCGCCCGATGGCAAGGCGTACGAATTTACTCTTTCCGAGTTCGTCACCGCTGCCGGGGAGTATGCGAGCAAGAATCAGCCGTGATCCGCTCCCGCGTGGGTCTGGCTAGAGCGCAACTTGCCCGGTGCGCCACGCCGCGGTACGCAGAGCCTGCCGCACCGGCGCTCGTCCCGCCAGGCGCATGCAACCCGTGAAGGCAGCGATAGCCATGGGCGGCCGGTTTCCCCAACTCTGGGCCAGCGACTTTACCTCCCCGTCGTCGAACATGTAGAAGACGCGGTCGGGCCACTCTTTCCATCCGAGCCCATGGTTTTCGCAGGTGCTGAGCACGTCGATCACGTTTTGAACGATCCGGGCGGCATAGCCTTCCCGATAGCGTGAGCCGATCAGCACGTCGCTGTAGCCACTTCGGATCTGGGTCGCGAATTCAGCGAAATTTGCTGTGGTGGTGAGGTTGAGCATGACGTTTGGCTCCAGTGCATGACGATCCCCGCCGGAGATGACTGGTTTCGACCAGGTCTCGCCGAGTCTTGTGGCCTGGCGATTCTCAGCCCATGGACGGAGCCCGTTCAGTTCCACGGCGTGGATATACTCCCGGCCTTGATTCAGCAAATCTAACAGGGCGGAACGATGGGCATCGTCGCCAACGCCTTTTTCATCCCATAGCGGGTGATTCAATACGATCAGCGTACCTGGGCTGGCGTGAAGTCCAGCGAGAATCTCCTTAAGGACAGCCGTATTCGGCTTGCCAGTGAATTCCTGCATCCGGCTGACGATGGACCGTGCTCGGAGTGGCGGCAGATTGTGGACGCCGATGTGGAAGAAGGTATTCCGGATGGGAACGGTCCACTCGATGGAGATAGGCACCTTGCGGGTCGCATCGATGGCCTGAAGAGAGCTGGGAGCTTCGATATTGTCGTGATCCGTGAGTGAGACCAGCGGACTCAAGCCCAACGCTTTTATCTGGCCGAATTCAACGTTATACGCATCCAGGGGCGCCAGCGGAGGAGTCCACCATCCGCGCGAAAGGTCGAGGGGGCTGCCGTGGAACGCCTCGTACTGCCGTTCGGCCCTGTGAAGGAGCTTGCGCAGGAGCCAGGAATGGTTCGCAACTCGATACAAAAAATCGAGAGGCTCGCGCGAATGCAAGGTATGGGAGTGGAGAGAAACACCTACCCGAAAGGATTCAAGAGAAAAGACCGGCGACCACTGGAAGTGAATGCGCGACGTGGCTTTCATGCCCCCAGCTTCACCAATGCAGCTTAAGGGACCGTGTACATTCGATGAATCTTTAATGAAACACTTTCGCAAGGGAATGTTTTATTGTTGTGGGCCTTTGATTTTGAGCCGGACGCTGACCGCCGGCGAAGATGACGATTCTATGACGCCACCGGAAACAGCAACCGCACCGCGGCTGTTATAGATCGCCGCCCAGGATCGGGATCACGGCTCCGTTAATCTGGGATGCCTGATCCGAGGCCAGATGCACCAGCAGGCTGGCGACTTGGGCGGGCTGCACCCATTTCGCGGGGTCCACGCCCGGCATCGCAGCGCGATTTGCTGGAGTATCCATCGTTCCGGGCAGAATCACGTTCGCGGAAATCCCGCGGTCTTTATTCTCGAGTGCGATGGTCTGAACCAGCGAAACCAGGGCGGCCTTCGAGGCGGAATACGCGCCCAGCATAGGTTGCGGCTCGACGGCGGTCCGGCTGCCGATCGCCAGGATGCGGCCCGCGCCGCGAGCGCGCATTGCCGGCAGCACCGCGCGGACCATGTGGAAGGCGGCTCGCAGGTTCACATCAAGCATCTGGTCCAAGGTGGCGTCGTCGGTCTCGGCCACGGATTGTCCACCGGTGAATGCGCCGACCAGGTGCACCAGCGCGTCGATTCTTTCCCATTTTGCGATCACTGCCGCGGCTGCGGCACGCGCTGCTTCGGCGCTCCCCAGCTCCGCGGCGTATCCGAAGAAGTTCGCGTGAGGAAAGTCGGAGTTCTGGATTTTCCTGGCAACACCCGCCACCCGGGCTCCGGCTTCGAGGAACGCGTTCGTCACATCGGAACCCAGACCGCCATTGGCGCCGGTGATCAAGACCACTTTGTTCAGGAGCACGATTGGCGTGAAGCGCGCAGGTCCTTTATATCATTATGGTTGCCGGCCTGTCACAGTCATAGAAGAACGCTTCTCGGGCAATTCAAAGTTTTGATTGGACGCGACTTAGGAATCCAGATAGACTGGGCATTCTCAGCGAGCTGTCCCGTCCTGCTGCCGGCAGTGTGATGCCGGTGCGCTCCCTCGCCTGGATGAGCGTTCCGCATGACCACTACTTCCCACATCCAAGACGCGGTTCAGAGCGTTTACGAAAAGTACAAAGACGTTCGCGACGGCGAAGTGGCCACCTACATCCCCGAGCTGGCCAAGGCCAAGCCCGACGATTTTGGCATCTGCCTGGCCACGGTGGACGGCCAGGTGTTTTCGGTGGGGGACTCGCGACAGGAGTTTACCATCCAGTCCATATGTAAGCCTTTCGCATTCCTTATGGCCTTGGAGGAATTCGGGCGGGATGCGGTGCTCGAGAAAGTGTGCGTCGAGCCGAGCGGAGACGCATTCAACTCGATCGAGCTCGAGCCCAAGACGATGCGGCCGTTCAATCCTATGATCAATGCGGGCGCGATCGCGATCGCATCCATGATCAAGAAGTGCTCGCGTGAAGAAGGCGTCCGGGCTTTTGTGAACAAGATGCAACTGGCCGCGGGCCGGACGCTGGATATCGACCACGCTGTGCTGGCCTCGGAATCCGCCACCGGTAATCGCAATCGGGCGATCGCATATCTCATGCTGAACTGCGGCATTATCGACGCCGCGGTGGACCACTCGCTGCATCAGTATTTCTCGCAATGCTCGCTCAAGGTGAATTGTAAGGATCTCGCGATGATGGCAGCGACGCTGGCGAACATGGGCATCAACCCGGTTACCCAGGAGCATGTATTCGAACTGGAGTACGTCAAGGACGTGCTGGCGGTGATGTTCACCTGCGGACTGTACGACTATGCGGGGGAGTGGGCCTACCGCGTCGGCCTGCCGGCGAAGAGCGGCGTGGGAGGCGGAATTCTCTCGGTTGTAAATCGTCAATTGGGAATCGCAGTGTACTCCCCCAGATTGGACGCCAAAGGCAACAGCGTCCGGGGAATCGCGGTGTGCAAAGAGCTGGCGCTTCACTTGGGCTTGCACGCGTTCGAGTTCACGAACGTGGGGTCGACCTTTATGCAGTGGCTGGCCACGTCCAAGTAATCAAGAGCATAAAACGGCAAAGGGTTATAGTGATCGGGAAGAACCCTTATGCCCGTTGAAGACCTGGCGAAGCCTGAATTACCCGAAACCAATTCGCAATGGGGGAAATCCACCGCGAGCCCGGAGGAACGACTCTTCCTGGAAGGCCCCCGCGGGCGGGGCTCTGAGCTCGGACGAGCACTCCGCATATTTTGGGAACTGATCTACGGTTTTCGAGCTCTGCATTTTGTGGGACCGTGCGTTACGGTGTTTGGGTCCGCGCGATTCCCTTCGGATCACCCTTACTATGCGCTGACGCGGGAGCTCGGTGCGAGAATCGCGCTGGCGCACTTTACGGTGATGACCGGCGGCGGCCCGGGTCTTATGGAAGCCGCCAATCGCGGGGCGAAAGAAGCCGCTGGCGTTTCCATCGGCTGCAACATTGTCCTGCCGCAAGAGCAAAAGCCCAACGCGTTCCTCGACAAGTGGGTGGAGTTCCGGTATTTCTTCATCCGGAAAATGATGCTGGTGAAGTACTCTTATGGGTTCGTCGCCGCGCCTGGCGGATTTGGCACCCTGGATGAACTGTTTGAAGTCGCGACTCTGATCCAGACCGGCAAGATCAAGAACTTTCCCGTGGTTTTGTTAGGCGTCGAATACTGGTCTCCTTTGCTTGCCTTCCTCCGGCAAACGGTCCTGGCGAACGCAGCCATCTCGCCGCGGGATCTGGAGGCAATCCTGGTGACCGATTCACCTGCGGAAGCCGTGGCCCACATTCAACGATGCGCGACCGAAAATTTCGGGCTACGCTACGTGCCTCGTCGGCCGGCGAGAATCCTGTGGGAGCGGGGGATCTAGCAGCTACTTTTTCGGCAGCCACCTGCCGTAACCTGTGAGTGTTTTGACCCACTTGGGCACTTCCGCCCAGGGTTTGGCCTGCCGAAAGGCGCTCGTAATAAAAGGCCCAGCATTGGCAACCGGATTGCACTTGTTTACGGTGACGCCTGAGGAGTGAACTATGAGAGTCCAAGACGTAATGAACAAGACCGTAGCCTCCTGCCGCCCTGATGCGAACCTGGCGGCGGCTGTGGCTCTGATGTGGAAATACGGTTGCGGGTTGCTGCCCGTGGTTGACGATCAGGGGAAGGTCACTGGTGTGATCACCGACCGGGACATCTGCATCGCGCTCGGCACGCGGGATCAGAGGGCCTCTGAAAGCAGGGTGAGCGACGTTGCGTATCGGGGGGCGGCGGTTTGTAACGAGGACGAAGACGTCCGCTCTGCACTCAAGATCATGGCCGCCGAGCGAGTGCGTCGCCTTCCGGTGGTCGACGATGAAGGAGCTTTAGTGGGTATTCTGTCCCTGGACGACGTCACCCTGCGGGCGCGCCACCACGACGATACAGACCGGCCTCCGGTTTCCTTCGAAGACGTGATGAACACGCTGCGGGCGATCTATCATCGCGGTTCGCGAGCTGGCGCTCATGTAGGGGCCGCCGCGTGAGGACGATTACGGCGCTGGCCGCTGGCGAAGGTTTTCCTTCTTGACCAGCGTCTTCGGGTCCGTGCCGCGGGGGACCAGCAGCGAGATCCCGCCGCCGAACATTTCCTCCCAGATCTGCTGGCCCCAGCGGACGGTCGCCGTCGGATCGGGATTGTTCGGGTTGTTGGCGGAATTATCCCAGTGGCCATCCATCTCCAAACGCGTGCCTGCGGGGAGCTCGAGCATTCTCTCGAAACGATAGCCCGCCTGCCAGGCATAATCGTATTTCGGCACGTTGAGAATGATCTGCGATTCTCCGGTGGGATAAACTACACGATAAACGAAATCTTTGCCGCGCAGATGCATGTGGGGATTTAGCGACGCCAACTTTACTGGCGCGGCGAACGTCACCGAGCCGTGTCCAGCCGAATTTGCATCGCCCGGGAGAATTTTGAGACTCCCCGCAGTGGTGCTGCCGTCATCGCCCGCCAGAACGCTGATCAACTGGTTCTTCGGCTCGGAGCTGGCCAACTCCAATCCGAGCTTGGACTGGTCGGAGGTCTCGGTACCGTTAGACGTGTAGTGCATGTTGAAGATCAGGAAGGATCCCGCCGGAACCAGCACCGCGGCATCGTAGTCGTCGAAGCGCCGCGCCGGCGCTCCAGGGCCGAGCGCTACTAACGCTTGAGCGGCGAGTCCTCGCGGCAAAGCCACCGGCTCTCCGGTAGCGAGTGCTTCCAGCACTTTCGTATCTGGGCCAGGAGGCACGAAGGTAATCGTCGCGTGATGGACCACGGCACGCGCGCCCGGACGGATTTCGCCCGCGGCAACCCAGGTGTCCTTGGTGAAGTTCGTCGGCACCACGAAATCGAGCCAAGGGATGACGGCTTTGGCGGGAACCACATAGGGCTTGGGCAACGGGATGATCACGTCGGGCCGGATGTTCCAGCCGTCGCGCCATTGGATGGGAACCGGCTTATCCTTCGCGTCGCCCTCCGGAGCGCCCGCGTCCACCCAAGCCGTAATAGTGCGCACATCCGCCTCGGATAGCCGCGGGTCATTCAGAAAATGGCCATACTTCGGATCGGCGAACCAAGGAGGCATTTTTCGGGAGACCACGGCGGCTTTAATGGCCTTGGCCCAGGGCCGCGCGCTTTCATAAGTCAGAAGCGAGAAGGGAGCGGCCTCGCCGGGCCGGTGGCAGGCCTGGCAGTTCTTCTGCAAGATCGGCAGCACGTCCTTGTTGAACGTGGCCGGATCCGTGGCGCCGCGCGCAGCCAGCGCGAAAGCTGCATACAAAAGGGCCGCGAAGAATCGAGGGCTCATCCTGGGGCTCCTCCCTTTTGGGAATCATCTCACAAGCTTGGCTGGCGTGCCTGGGGTGACAATGGGATCGAGTGGCGCAGCGCAACAGATTTCGGCTCCTGACGTGGCTGGGCGGGCACGAGATGACGGTCCTGCTGGCGCTTGCCTTGATCGTAGCCGGCGTGTGGGGGTTTGCTCTCCTGGCGGACGAAGTTCTGGAGGGCGGAACGCAAGTCTTTGACCAGAAGTTGCTGCTGGCCTTTCGTCACAGCGGGACTCGCGCTCTGCTAGGTCCGCCATCGGTTCAGCAAGCCGCACGCGATATCACCGCCCTGGGCGGCGTCGCGGTGCTGACGCTGGTGACTGCTTTCGCATCCGGATTTCTGGCACTCGATGGAAAGAAACATATGGCGCTGTTCGTTCTCGGATCCGTACTAGGAGGCCTGGCGGCCAGCACCATTCTCAAAGACGTGTTTCATCGTGCGCGGCCCGATCTGGTTCCGTTTGATGTCTATGTCTCGGGCGGAAGCTTTCCCAGCGGGCATTCCATGATGTCGGCGGTGACGTATTTGACGCTGGGCGCTTTACTCGCCCGGTCGCAGGAACGGAAACGCCTGAAGGCGTACTTTCTCCTGCTGGCGATGTTCCTAACCTTCGCGGTTGGGGTCACGCGCGTGTATCTGGGAGTACACTGGCCCACCGACGTTCTGGCCGGCTGGACGGCGGGCGCGGTCTGGGCGCTGCTGTGCTGGCTGACGGCCCGCTGGCTGCAATCACGGCGCACGCTGGAACGGGAGGCGGAGCACACGCCGACCGTAGGCTAAAGCCTGTGGCACACTGACTTCATGCGCATCAGCGACATTCGCGCGACCACCGTCACCGTTCCACTGGAGGCGCCGCTGCGCCACGCCAACGGCTGCCATTGGGGCCGGTTCGTTCGGACCATCGTCGAGGTGGAAACCGATAACGGACTGATCGGCCTGGGGGAGATGGGCGGCGGCGGTGAATCGGCCGAGGCTGTCTTCCGCGCGATGAAGACATACCTGGTGGGGCACGACCCGGCTCGCCGCGAGGAAATGCGATTTCTGATCGCGAACCCCACCGCGTCCCTTTATAACAACCGGACGCAAGTGCTCGCTGCGCTGGAGTTCGCCTGTCTCGATATTCTCGGGCAGGCTTGGGGCGTGCCGGTGTGCGATATTCTGGGCGGCCGCCTGCGCGACCGCGTTCCGTTTGCCTCGTATTGTTTCTTTCGCTATCCCGATCCGCGCACAGGATCGGGGGAGGTTCGCACTATCGAGCAACTGGTGGAGCACACCTGCGAGCTCAAGCGCCGCTTTGGCTTCACCACGCACAAGCTCAAAGGCGGCGTGTTCCATCCCGATTACGAATTGGAGGCCTACCGGGCGCTCGCCGGTGCGTTTCCGGATGATTCGCTGCGCTTCGATCCGAACGGAGTATGGTCCACCGAGCAGGCCATCGGCTTTGGTCAGGCGATCGAGAATCTGCGCAACGATTATCTGGAAGATCCCGTGTTCGGCATGAACGGCATGCGCCGGACGCGCGAGAAAGTGCGCGTTCCACTGGCCACGAACACGGTGGTTGTGAACTTCGAGCAGCTCGCGGCGAACGTGCTCAATACCGCGGTAGACGTGATTCTTCTCGATACTACCTTCTGGGGCGGCATCCAGGCGTGCGTGAAGGCTGCGGGGGTTTGCGAGACATTCCAGCTTGGCGTCGCGGTTCACTCGTCGGGCGAACTGGGAATCCAGCTCGCTACGATGCTGCACCTGGGCGCGGTGATTCCGAATCTGTCGTTTTCCGCTGACGCGCACTATCATCATTTGATGGACGACGTGATTCAGGGCGGTCTCATGCCGTATCAGAACGGGACGATCGGTGTGCCTACTGGGCCGGGACTGGGTGTCAAGCTCGATCGCGAGAAGCTGGGCAAGTACAACGAGCTATACAAGCGTCTGGGCAATTATCCGTACGATCAGGATCCGGCACGGCCCGGCTGGACGCCCGTGATTCCGAACGACCGTTGGGCAGATCCGAAAGATGATCGTTCCGTGGAGATCCCCTATTAGCATGGCGAGCCTGTTTGATCTGAACGGCCGCGTGGCTGTGGTCGTGGGCGCAACGTCGGGGTTGGGACGCGCGATCGCGATCGGTCTGGCGCAACACGGCGCGGATGTTGTGCCGAGCGGCCGCCGGAAGGAACTCGTGGAAAGCGCGTGCATCGAAATCAAGGCGATCGGCCGCAGGACGCTGGTTCATCCGGCAAACGTACACACTCGGGAGTCGATCGATGCGTTGCGCGAGGTTGTGCTGAGGCACATGGGACGGGTCGACATTCTGGTGAACGCCGCGGGAAACGTGATCCGCCAACCCACCGTAGCGGTGTCCGAAGAGCAATGGTCGTCCGTGCTGGATACGCATTTGAACGGGGCGCTGCGGGCCTGCCAGAGCTTTTACGAGCCGCTGAAGGCGAGCGGCCACGGCCGGATTATCAACATCGCGTCGCTGAGCTCCTTTGCGGCATTTCACCAGGTGGCCGCGTATTCCGCTGCGAAGACTGCGATTGTTTCCCTGACCCGGAGCCTGGCCTGCGAATGGGCGAAGGACGGGATTCGCGTGAATGCCATCGCGCCGGGAGTGTTTCCCACTGACTTGAATCGCGACGTTATCATGGGCACGGAACGAGGCCGGGAGATGCTGATGCGCACTCCCATGGGCCGATTCGGCCAGCCGGAGGAGTTGGTGGGCGCGGCGGTCCTGCTGGCGTCCGATGGCGCGAGCTTCCTGACCGGCCAGTGCATGGCCGTCGACGGAGGGTATCTTGCTCTGGGCGTCAATTCATAAGAGCCTCGCTCTTCTCCTTCTGGCTGGTGGAGGAGTCTACGGGGAGTCTGGCTACAATGCCTGGCTGCGATATCCATCATCCGGTTCAGCCCCGCTCATCACCGTCGAGGGAAATTCTCCGCTCCTTGAATCCGCGCGACAGGAGCTGGCGCGCGGCCTGCGCACGCCTGGAGTGCAAATCATTCTCCGGACGTCATCTGATCTCAAGGCGGAAGGTTACTCTCTGAAGACCACCGGCGGCAAGATCATCATCGCCGGCGCGGACGATCGCGGCGTCTTGTACGGTGCATTCGCTTTGTTGCGCAAAATCGCGCTGGGCGAATCCGTCGCAAAACTCGACGAAAAGAGCGAGCCGCGGGTTCCCGTGCGATGGGTGAATCATTGGGACAACCTCGATGGCTCGATCGAGCGCGGCTATGGCGGCCGCTCGATCTTCTGGGATAACGGGACATCTCGCGCGGATCTCGAGCGCGTGAATGATTACGGGCGCATGCTGGTTTCGCTCGGTATCAACGGCTGTTCCATCAACAATGTGAATGTGAATCCGCGCATCCTCGCACCGGACTTCTTACCCGAGATCGTGCGGATTGCAGACACGCTGCGGCCGTGGGGTGTCCGTACTGTGCTGTCGGTCGATTTTGGAAGTCCGCAGAAAGTTGGCGGCCTCGATACTTTCGACCCCCTGGATCCGAAGGTCATCGCCTGGTGGAGTGCGAAAACGGACGAGATCTATCGTGCTGTGCCCGACCTGGGCGGCTTCATTATCAAAGCCGATTCGGAAGGCCGCGTCGGTCCATCGGCGTACGGGCGAACTCACGCCGATGCGGCGAACGTGGTCGCCCGCGCGCTGAAGCCGCACGGAGGGATGATCTTCTATCGCGGCTTCGTCTACGACAACAAGATGGATTGGCGCAATCTCAAGAACGATCGCGCCCGCGCGGCCGATGACAATTTCCGCTCGCTCGACGGCAAATTCGACGATAACGTCGTGATCCAGATCAAGAACGGGCCGATCGATTTTCAGGTGCGCGAGCCCGTGTCGCCTTTGTTCGAAACGCTTGCGAAAACGAAGCAGGCGATCGAGCTGCAGATCACGCAGGAGTACACTGGGCAGGCTCGGCACACGGTGTTCCTCGCGCCGATGTGGAAAGAGGCTCTCGACTTTGACCTGCGCGTCAATAATCGCCCGACGCCGGTGAAGACTCGGGTGAATGCGATTGTGGGCGTTTCTAACGCCGGACTAGATGACAACTGGTTCGGAAACCACATGTCGCAGGCGAATCTTTATAGTTTCGGACGGTTGGCCTGGAATCCCGACTTGAGTGCGCGTCAGATTGCCGAAGAATGGACTCGACTCACTTTTGGGGACGATCCTAAGGTGGTCCAGGCCATCGTGGACATGCAGCTCAAGTCCTGGCGTGTCTACGAAAACTACACCGGTCCGCTGGGCTTGCAGACGTTGACTGATATCGTCGGTAACCACTATGGCGTGGCCGTCGAGGCATCGGAGCGCAACGGCTGGGGCCAATGGCATCGCGCTGATGACAAAGGCGTGGGCATGGATCGCACGGTCGCTACTGGGACGGGATTCATCGGCCAGTACACTCCCGCTGTGGCGCGCATGTACGAATCGCTCGCGACCTGCCCCGACGATTTACTCCTTTTCATGCATCACGTGCCGTACGCGCACCTTCTGCATTCGGGAAAGACGGTGATTCAGTATCTTTACGATTCGCACTACGAGGGCGCTGAAGCCGTCACTGGATTTGTGCAGGTCTGGAAGTCGCTCGGGGGCCGCGTGGATGCGCGCCGTTATCAGGAAGTCCTCGCGCAGCTGGAATACCAGGCTGGCCAGGCCGAAGTCTGGCGAGATGCGGTCTCGAACTGGTTCCTGCGTGCGTCCGGTATTCCCGATGCAAAGGGCCGTGTGGGCCGCTATCCGGGCCGCATGGAGGCGGAATCCGCCAGGCTCGATGGATATAAAACGATCGACGTCACGCCGTGGGAGGCAGCCTCCGGCGGCAAGGCCGTCGAGTGCGCGGCGGCGAGGTGCGCGACCACCTTTATGTACAGTGGTGCTCCCGGAGTATTTCAGATTCGTGTGCGCTATTTCGACCAGAACAACGGCGTTTCGCACTTCCGGGCACTCATTGGAGATCGGGTTATCGGGGACTGGACGGCCGCCGACCGCGTGCCAACGCGAAAGATCGATAGCTCGTCATCCGCTGTGTATGCGATGGAAAGAATCGCATTGCGGCCAGGTGACGAGATCCGCATCGAAGGCATGCCGGATGGCGGCGAAGGCGCCGCGCTCGATTACATAGAGGTGGCGGCGAATGAAAATTAGTGCGGTTTTTGGTTCACGGTTCAGGCGCGCAATTTACGGTAGAACAGCCTCACATCCTCCGCAAACAGCGCCGGCTGTTCCAGGCAGGGGAAATGGCCGCCTCGCGGCATTTTAGTGTAGTGGACCAAGTTGAAAGTCTGAGCCAGCGCACTCCTGGGCGGATTCAACGGCGGCATCTCTCTCGGGAAAGAGGCGAACCCGGTAGGAACCATCACCTTGCCACGAGCCCTTGACCCGGCCGATGGGCGGTCATCCGCGGATCCTCGGTAGAACCAGACGCCAGTCCCCATCGTTTCTGTGACCAGATACACCATCACGCTGGTCAGAATCTGGTCCTTGCTGAACGTCTGATCCAGGTTGTTCCCCGAGTCGCTCCACGATTTGAACTTCTCCACCATCCAGGCCGCCGCGCCGACGGGATTATCGGATAACGCGAACGCGACGGTTTGTGGCTTATGCTGCTGCTCGTTGAAATAGTCCAGCTCCTGCGTTCGATACGCATTCGATGTGCGTTGCCATTCGCGAACTTCCTCGGTTTGTTCTCCGTCGGCGGAGACCGCAGCCCCGGCGGCGTTCAGGTGAATGCCTGACAAGTTCCCGGGGTAGTCTCGCGCCAGTTGGACGGTTACGGCATTGCCCCAGTCACCTCCTTGCGCACCGTACTTTGGGTATCCGAGCACCTCAGTCATGAGCTTGTTCCAGAGCCGAGCCGTAGTCGGCGGGCCCACTGGCGCGCCCTTCGGTTTAGATGAGAAACCAAAACCGGGCAACGACGGAATGACAACGTCGAACGCGTCCTCCGGCGAGCCGCCGGCGCTGGCGGGATCCGTCAGCGGGCCAACGGCCTCGAGGAATTCGAAGACCGAGCCCGGCCAGCCATGGGTCAGAATGAGCGGTATCGGTCGCGGGCCGCGTCCTTTCACATGATAGAAGTGAATCTCAAAATCCTCGACGCGAGCCAGGAATTGCGGATACCGATTCAGGTTGGCTTCCGCTTTGCGCCAGTTAAACCCGGTGGTCCAATACTCCGCGAGGGCCTTCATGTAATCCCAGTCAGCCCCATAGCGCCAGTCATTCGCGTCCAGCCGATCCGGCCATCGGAACTCCTTGACGCGGCGCAAAATACGATCGATCGTCGCCTTCTGAATTTCTACCCGGAAGGGACGTGGGCCGCCAGCTTGCGCAGTCGCGATGGTTTGCGTGAGTATCGGTAAACCCGCCGCTACAGGAAGGGAGGCAAGCATCGAACGGCGTGAAGTCTTTCCGGACGAGTCAGTCGCCATAGTGCCAACAGTTTACTAAAGCGGGTGTCTATGTTCCTGAGTGGGTTTATCTTTTTCGAGGCCGTTTCGGAACGAATGCGAGAAACCGGCGCGGATTGTCGACCATGATGTGATGCAGCACCTGGTCGCTGACGCCGGCGGCTTTCAGCTTCGGCGCGAACACCGTCAACGTCTTCGAGTAACCGCTCGATGCGTCGGCAGAGAACATCAGATGGTCGGCAAAACCCGCGTCGATGAGCGCCATGACCATCGGCACCTGCTGCGCGTCGCCGTTTCCGCCCTGCCGATCGAAACCAACGAACGCCCCGCGTCTGCAAACCGCCTTGTGCACATATATGTTCGCGTCCACCAGATTCCCTAGGTGCCCGACGACGACGCGATCCGGTTTGACACCGGCGTCCTCGAGGATATCGAGCTGTTCGAGCGCCGACTTGCCGGGAATCCCGGTATGCGTGAAGATCGGGAGATTCGTGGCGACGTGCGCCTTGCCGATGGCGCGGAACACCTTGCGTTCATCCGCGGTGATTTCGTCCCAGGAGCCGATTTCGCCGAACACGCCGAGCGTGTCGTCGTCCGCCTGCTTGATGAGCGCCTTGACGATCTGTTCTTCGCTCATCGTGGAGATCTCTTTCGGATAGAACGGCTGCGAGTAGAACCCGCCGCCCGCTACGATCGGGACGCCGGACTTCATCGATACCTGGCGAATGAAGTTGATGTCGCGTCCCATGTCCGGATGTCCGGCGTCGACAATACAGGCGACGCCCGCGCTCTTGACCTTGGCGACTTCATCGGTCATCAAATCGACGTTGTGCATGATGTCCGGTGGCGGTGTAGGCGGGGGACCGCCCTTGGGGGCGCCGCCACCACGCGGAGGAGCCGGCGGCAAACCATTCGCGGCTCGAGCGGCTGCTGTCGCCGCTGCGAATTTCGCGTTGAAATCGAGGGCCAGCTGCATGTGCTCATGGAACAGCGTGGCGCCGCCCGCCAACTCCTCGGGCGCATAGTCTTTGAGGAGAGTTCGGATGATCGCGCCTTTGGGAAATGTTGGTTCCTGCGCGAATGCACCCCTCGGGATGGCAGCGGCTGCCGCGCTGATCCCCAGCACTTCAAGGACCTGCCGGCGGGTCAAACGTTGTGGAAGAAACTTCGACATGGTGGGATTATTGTAGACAATCGTACGAATGAATGGGAGCGTTGTGATAAGCTTCCTTGAAGCGGCGCGGGTCGGGCTGATACTTTGCGCATGAATATGGAGGTTCTTGTGAAACGACAGATCCTTACTTTGATCTTATTGGGTACGGCTATAGGCGCGTTGGCGCAACCACCCGCCGGGCGCGGCGGCAGGGGCGGACCGCCTCCACCGCCTCCACTATTCTTTAAGGAAACGTGGAAGGAAGCCCCCGGCAATGTGCCGGTGACGCAAGACTTTGTCGTGAACCCGGACCTGCAGTTGAACATCTATGGCGCGGGCAAGGAAGACTTCGGTGTCACCAGCGAGGGAAATGTGCCGCACATCTGGACCGGACTCTGCGCCTCATCTTGCGCGCTGACCCTCAGTCACAAAGGCAGCTTTGTGGATCTGACGGGCAAGGCAAAGATCCGCTGGTACACCAAGACTTCGGGATTCCACGAAGTTCGGCCCGTGTTGAAGCTCGCCGACGGAACGTGGCTCATTGGAGATTACGTGGATGCGAACGTCTTCGACTATCACGAGAGCGAATTCTATTTGTCCGAAGTGCGCTGGCTCAAACTCGATATGCCCAAAGTGCAGACCAAGGGGACGCTGCTCGACAAGGTGGATCTGAGCAAGGTCGACGCGATCGGGTTCGCCGATCTCACTCCCGGAAGCGGTCATGGCACGGGCGGGTACTCTGACGTCGCCTGGATTGAGGTTTATGGGAAACCGGTCAAACGTGATAATGCGAATTAAGAAAACCCACTGCCCTCCATTAGCTGTCTTGGCGATGTTGACCGTTGCCAGTGTGGCCAACGCACAATGGGACCCGTATCCGTGGAAGCACGTGCCGCGCACCGCCGATGGCAAGGTTGATTTGAATGCGCCCGCGCAGCGCACGCCTTACGGAAAGATCGATCTGTCCGGGTTTTGGATGCCGGAAAATATCACCAAGTACCTGCTGAACCTCGCCTCCGACATGAAGCAAGAGGAAATTCCGCTCACGCCCTGGGGCCGGGGCGTCTACAATGAGCGGATCGCGAACAACGGCAAGGATCACCCCGGCGTGTCCTGCCTGCCTTCCGGAATTCCCGAGAAGGACAATATCCCCGACGGTCTCAAGCTAGTACAGACCGAAGACCTGACGCTGCTCCTGCACGAATCGCGCACCATCTACCGGCAGATTTTCACGGACGGGCGGCCGCTTCCGAAGAATCCGGAGCCGACATGGATGGGGTATTCGATCGGCCATTGGGACAAGGACACCTTCGTCGTAGAGACGATCGGACAAAACGGCAAGACCTGGCTCGACATGCGAGGGCTGCCAGGGACCGAATCCCTGCGCGTCACCGAACGTTTCTCCCGGCCGAAGATCGGGCACATGGACATCGACGTCACCATCGACGATCCGGAGGCGTATACCAAGCCTTGGACCGTGAAGATGGCCTGGCGCCTGATACCGGATACGGATCTTATCGAAAGCATCTGTGAAGAGAACAACCGGGACCCGAAGCACATGGTCGGAAAGTGACAGACAACTCGACAGGTTGCTATCGCCTCGGGGCTGCGGCATCAAGAGGATTTAAGCCTCTCTCGTAGCCCGGATCCATCGCGGCAAGATCAGTACGAAAGCTTACCGAGTTCGCCGTGGGGAAGTTCGCCGGGACCTTCTGGGTTACCTTGCCCGTCGCAGCCCATTCCGTGCCGCGCTGAAACGTCACGACGAAATCAATCGAGCTCAGGGCGTTGATATCGTGCCCCAGCGTCGTATGGAACACGCGCCCCTGACCGTAGCTGATGGTCATCAGGACCGGCTCATCGTGCCCGGTGCCGCTATTTGCGGGATCGGAACGCGCCGTCGCCAGAACTGTCATGTTCTTTCCGGGGCCGCGGAGCCTGGCGTATAGTTCATCGCCCTGATGCATCCAGAGCTTGGGCAGACCACTCGTGATGGGGTGATCTTGGCGGACTGCGACCTGAAACGGCGTACGCTGGCCATGGCTACCGGCGGAACCTGGCGCTGGATCGGAAACCAGCTTGCCGTCCTTGTAATACCAGAACGGCCCGTTTTTCTCCGTTCGGCCGCGCCAACCACCCACGCCGATCATTTCGTTGAACGCGACCCAATTGGGGAACGCGTTGTCGGCGGCATGCACACTGACAAAGCCGCCTCCGCCGCGAACGTAGTTCTCAAACGATGCCTTCAGTTCCGCCGGCCATCGCTCATCGGGCGCATCGTAGTTCCACACAACGACCGCGTACTTGCTGAAAGCAGGCCTGAAAGCCGTAAAATCACCGCCCGGTGGCGGCGCGGTCACGACATCCACCTGGAACAGGCCGGTCTCCTCGAGCTGTTTTCGGAGCACCGGCGTGATCAAATTCCACTTGTGATAGGTCCCGCCGCTTTCGCCATCCAGGAGCATGACGTGGATCGGGTCCGCCGCGCAGGAAACGCCGACGAGTACCAGAGACGCGCCAACCAACCAGAGCGCTTTTATCACCGTGGTTCTCCTAGTGGCAAGGCAAACGCGTACAGCGAGCCGCCTCCGCCCACCACTATATACTGGTGGCCGTCCAGCTCATACGCGATTGGTCCGTTGCCCATCCTGCCGATGTTCTCGTGCCATAGTGTGGCGCCGTCGGTGGTCCGAAGCGCCATCACGTTACCGGGAACGTCGCCACTGAACGTCAGGCCCGTTTCCGTTGTCAGCACGCCGGCGGTGCCCGCGCCGTCGCCGATCGGATGGTTCCACACAATCTTTCCAGTCTGATAATCGATGGCCCTAAGGAACGCCCTGCCCGCGACGGGATAATCCGCGCCGGCCCACCCGTAAGCCCCGTGCTCGGATTTGAAGAAGTAGATGCCGTAGCCATCCTGAGCGCTCACAACCAGCAATCCAGTCCTCGGATCAAAGCTCGGCGGGCGAAAGTTGGTGGCGCCGCTCTCGTTGGGCGCTACCAGAACCCCGTCTTTCGAGGGATACTTGGCCGGATCCGGAATGGGGCGTCCTTCCGAATCGATTCCCTTGGCCCAATTGACGGTCGCGAATGGCGTGGTCAGCAGGCTCTTCCCATTTGTCCGGTCGAGCACGAAAAAATAGCCGTTGCGCGAGGCCTGCATCAGCATCTTGCGAGGCTGGCCGTTGAAATTGGCGTCGACGAGCACAGGCACTTCGTTGGCATCCCAATCGTGCGTATCGTGTGGCGAGGCTTGGAAACCCCAGACCAGTTTCCCGGTGTCCGGATTGAGCGCCACGATGCTGCAGGTCCAGGGATTATTGCCGGGCCGGGCTTCTCCGTTGAGCACCGGTGTGGGATTTCCCGTGCCAACGTAAACCAGATTGAGGTCGGGATCATACGTGCCGGTGGTCCACATCTGGCCGCCGGTAGCTCCGCCGCTGTTGGGCTCCGTACCACCGGCAGGAGGCGTGCTGTAAAAGATCCATTGCGTCTTACCGGTATCCGCATCGACCGATTTCAACTGGCCGGGCAGATTATCGAAATCGCCCGAAACGCCAACCAGGACGTGATTGCCTACGACCAGGGGAGCGTTCGTCGACCAGTAACCCTTGTTGGAATCGGCAATGACGACGTCCCACTTGACCTTCCCGTCTTTCGCGTTCAGCGCGATCAGGTGGGAGTCGGGCGTGGTCAAATACACCGTGTCTTTGTAGACAGCCGCACCGCGATGGCCAATGTGGAACGCGTTGTTGGGAGGATTCTGGTAGTGCCACAGTTCCTTTCCCGTGCGTGCGTCGACGGCCCAGATGTTGTCCGGCAGCGTTACGAAGAGGACGCCGTTTGTCAGAATCGGCGAAGCCTTGATCTGCTGATTCTGTCCCGTCTGGAAATGCCAAACTTGCCGCAGCTTGCCGACATTTTCCAGAGTAATCTCGCTGAGGTTGGTATGCCGCTGACCCGAGTAGTTGCCGTGAAAGGTGAGCCAGCTATCCGCCGGCGGTTGGAGCAGGTCCTTCGGGCCAACATTTTGGGCAGACGCCACCAGACCCATTCCGATGCCGAGACTCAACAGAGCGCGCGCGCTTCTCACTTCAGTGTGTCCAAATAGGCGAAGACGTTGTGCATGTCATCGTCGGTGTATTTCCCCAATTGATCGAAGTGGGCCGACATGGGATCATCGATCTGAAACTTCACCGCCTTTTTTTCGTATGTCTGACGCGTTCCCGAGGGATCAAGAACTGCAATCGTGAACTCATCCTCGCTGGCCAACGGTGCCACCACGGTCTGGCCCGAAGGGAGCGACAAGGTGACTTTCGGCCGCGCCGGAGCGGGCCGTCCACTGCTGGGATAGAGCATCCGCTGCAGCAGGGCCAATCCCTGATATCGTGACGCGATACCCGCGAGATCGCCGGTGGCGGCATGGCAGCCGGAGCAGCCACCCTCTCCATTGAAATAGCGACGGCCGGCCGTGGCGTCTCCGGTTGCCAGGTCCGCGGCATCCACGGCGCGGCGTCCTCCGCCGAGCGCTTCGAACTTGGTCTTCTGGTCGTGGATGAAGGCGACGATCGCGCCTAGGTCCGTGTCGCTCACGTTAAACGAAGGCATGCCCTGGTCCGGGCGTCCTGCGCGCAGCACAGGTCCGATTTTGTCGCCACCGGCATCTTCGGCGACGAGATGTGAGCGGGTGAGGTCCGGTCCGGTCTCTCCTCCCGCGGCATCGCGGCCGTGGCAGAAGCCGCATTGTGAAGTAAAGCGTAGCTCGCCCGCTCTAATCTGCTCGATCGGATACGCCTGTGGCGTCATCGTTGGTGGTCCAGGCTGGGAGGCCGGGCTCTGAGCGGGATCACGAGGCTGAGCTTTTGCCTGGCCCTTGGACGGTCCTTTCGCCTGACCTGTGGGGCCCTGCGCAATGACGATACCGCCGGCAATCAGAGCGGCTACGGAGATCCAGATGACTTTCTTCATCCTCTCAGCCTCGAACGACGGGACTACTTTTTGTTGCCAGCGCCGCCCGCACTATCCTCCGAGGAGCCGGCGAAAACCTTCCGGCCGTCCGCCAGGTTTACAGACCGGGAGTTGCAGCGCTTCGAACCGTCCTTGGCCACGGCTCCGTCGATGGTGACTTCGTCGCCCTCTTTAACGGAATTGCGGGTCCAGCCTTCCCGCAACAGAACGTTCGGAGGACCGCCTTCGCAGGCCCATTCCGTCACTTTGCCGGTGTCGTCCTTGACGTTGAGATAGACGTAGATATGCGGGTTGCGCCAGTCGACTTTCGTGACCGTTCCCTTCAGCGTTACGCGCTTATTCGCGTCAAACTCCGCCGCGAAGGAGTGATGCGCGAACAACTGCGCCGCGGCCACCAGCACGATACTCGAGACCACAAGCAACGATTTCAGTTTCATTTGCCCACCATGTGCTCCAGATCCTGGTTGTTCTCGCAAACGGCTTCCAGAAGTTCCGTGTCCGGCAGCAGGCGAGGAGATTCCTTCACCTTCCAAGGCTTGGTGTACATTTTGGGATCATCAATCGTGATTTCGAGAGACATGTGCCCGAAATCGATCCGGTGATATCGCTCGGTTACGCGTAAGGCGTCGCTGGTCGGATGGCCGTTGATATCGAGCCATCCCTGGCCATTGAAGCCGTTAGAATCGATCACCAGGTCGTCGCCATCCCATTTTCCAATCGAGTACCCGTACCATGAGGGCTCAGGATCCTTGGGCAGCGGGCGGCCGTCCATGAAAATTTCGCGATGGCGCGCGCCCTCATACAACATCACCATTTCTTCCTTGGCGGGAATGTCGATCAGCTTGAACGGCGAAGTGATGGTCTGTTTCAGCGGAAGGCTCAAGGGAAGGCAGCGCGCGCTAGGATCGTCCTTGCTCTCGTTCGCGCGGCGGCGCTTGTACTCTACGGCGGCCGCAGGCTGAAAAGGAACTTCGTCTTCCTTCATGTCGGCGGCGATGTTGATCATGTACTTCGTGACGCCCATCCACACGCCGGACATATCGGGCTTGCCGTCGGGTCGCCGCGGAGTGGGGGCAGTCAGGTTGGCTTTCCCATCAGGCCCGCGTGGCGTTCCCTTAATCGGGTAGTTCAGCCACTGTGCCCAAGCCGAACTGGGGATCACGCACAACAGGGCGACCACGAAGTAACGCATCGTCTCGAAGAATTATACAGCCTGCCGAGCCGCGACAGTGAGGAAGCGGCCTAGGGCGCCGGCACGGGCATCAGAAAACGAGCGCCATCCGGAGTTACGTCCCAGAACGTCACTCCCGGGGGCATCTGGAACAAATGTTTCGGAGCTGCGGGCTTCAATTCGGTGCCGATGCTCACTTCCATGGCCGTCACCATCCCGTCTTGATCGATGTAAAAGATTTCCTTACCGTCTTCGCGCCAAAGAGGAGTTCTGCCGCCGTCGCTGGTCAGGACGGTCGGCTTGCCCGAAGTTCCCGTCACAGGATCGAACGGCCGGACCGAAACTTCGTTCTTGCCCGATTCGTTGGAGGTATAGGCGATCCAGCGTCCATCCGGTGAGAATCGTGCCGTGATGCTGTTGAATTGCAGATCGACCACGGGCACTGGCGCGCGATCCGCGGGTCCCGAGGCGGCCAGCAGCTTTACATGGGTTGGCTGCCCGAGGCTGTAATAAATCAAGAACCGGCCGTCAGGCGACCAGCTTGTCGGGCCTTTGCCTTCACTCGATTTGTACACTAGCTCCTCGGTTCCCGTGCCATTCGAGGCTTTCTGGTACAAATCGTAGACTCCGCTCCGGTTGGATGTGAAGATGATGCGGCTTCCATCGGGCGACCATGTTGGGAACGCGTCCCAGCCCGGGTCTGAGGTGAATCGAGTCGTCTTTCCGTTGGCAACCTCGAGCAGCCAGATGTCGCGGTTCTGGGTCTCAGGATCCGCGCGTTCGAAGGCTATTCGCTTCCCATCCGGCGAAAGAGTCAAGGTGCGGTACAAACCCGGCTCTCCGGCCGTGCCGGCAACTTTGCCTTGCCGGTCAAACCAGGTCAAGCGTCCTTGAACGCCCCCCTTGGGAGCCGCCTTTCCCGGTTGCCCGGCAGGTTGTTGCGTGTTTTGCTGTGCGTAGAGGACGAACAGCGCCACGCTGGCGCCCGTCACGAGGACACTCAGAAGTGTCTTCCGCACAACGCTGCTCCCGGCTGCGAGGGTCATAAGTCGTTGAGAGGGTTGGTCGCGCTGCCCGGATTTGAACCCGCGACCTCTTGCACTCCGTGCAAAAAACATCAATCACTTAAGAGTGCCTCTGTATGATAACACGAGGCTTACGTTCGATCGATTTGGACGCCACATGGACGCCAAGCGTCGCCTTTGTGCGGTTTGGACTCCGTCCAGACTCCAGAAGTGAGCGAAAAAGGATCCAAACAGCTAAACTGAAGCGGAATGACAAAGCAACAACTCATCGATACGGTCGCCGCCGCCACTGAGCGGACTAGGGCCGAGGTTGAAACTATCGTCGACTCCCTCTTAGGAGAGATCGGCAAGGCACTGCGATCCGGCGAACGCGTTGACCTTCGCGGGTTTGGCAGCTTCTCAGTGAAAGATAAGAAGGCTCGCCAGGGACGGAACCCCAAGACCGGCGAAACCATCCAGATTGCAGCCCGTAGGGCCGCTACATTCAAGCCGAGCAAGGAATTGAGCGACCGACTGGCTACGGAGAGTTCGGTAACTACTGGACACGCGTAGTCGCTGGTGGCACATCCGCCAAACTGGGCGGAACTTCCGGTGCGGCTGGCGTCGTGGGCGCGGCACGCCAGCCGTGGGATCGCTGCCTAGTCAGTTCTCCGACGGCTTCGACACGTTATCGTGGCTACTAACAAACGCCCGGCCGATTGACTGCGGTCGGCACATCACTTGCCTGCTGGACCTCTCCCCTGAGCCACGAATGTCTGCGCGACTCTCTCCGTTACAGAAGGTGTGCCCGCGAACGAGATATTCGACATGACTGCAACCGCCAGCCCGCGTTCCGGGAACGTGAGCAAGGACGCCACTTCTTCAACCCAAAAATGGCCATTGTGACCAGCCGCCTGAACCTGTTGACCCGCCAGCGTTACGGTCTTGAGATCCCAGCCTAGCCCGTAGCTCGTCTGTTGGCCCGAAGCCAATCGCTGGGGTGTTTGCAACGTCTGAACCGTCTGGGGACTCAGCAGCTTGCCACGGTTGATCGCCATCCCGAAACGCACCAGGTCCGACGGTGTGGACAGGAACCCGTTGGATCCCGCGTGGCAGGAATAATCGAATTTGGGCAATGGCGTCAGGCCGTACACAGGATTCGCAGCGAATCTCGGATTGTAAGAAGTCGCCGCGTCAGGCGGTGGGTTGGTCACCGATTCCTTGAAAGTGTCCAGCATGCCGAGCGGACGAAGTATTCTTTCGTTGAGAAACGTCGCAAACGGTGTGTCCGCAGCAGCCTCCACGACGGCGCTCAAAAGCACCCAGCCAAACGTCGAATCGCGATATTCGGTGCCCGGTTGAAACAGCAATGGTTCCTTCGCAAAAAGCGCCACCGCGTCGGCCGGACGCTCGCAGTGGCTGGAAGTCAGGACGCCGTCGTCGGGGTCTTCCGTCTTGAGGCCTGCCACATCCCCCATCGCCTGACGGACGGTGACAGGCCACTGCTTCGTCGGAAACTCCGGAACGTAGCGCTGAATCTCGTCATCCAACTTCAACCTGCCTTCGTCCAGGAGCAAGCCGATTGCGGCCGAGGTGAATACGATGGAAGCGGTTCCGGTGCGGAACCGGTGATTGGGCGTAACCGGCAAGCGGCTCTCGATGTCGGCAAACCCAAAGCCTTCCGCCCACACGATCTCGCCATCGATACCGACGGCAACAGAGAGCCCGGCCAGATTGTTCTCGGACATGCTCGCGCGCAAGATCTGGCGTGACTGCTCCGCGGCTCCGGTCCACTTTGGCAGCGACGGGGAGTTCGTAAAAGATGGAATGTTCTGGAGGTCGGGATGGACTTTCGTCGCTGTGAGGCTCATGTACACCCACAGTCCCGGAATCCCCACTGCCAGCAGTGCCACACCCAAGAGGACCAGCGAAACCCATGTAGGAATCCGGCTCTTCGACATTAGTTCTCCGACGGCTTCGATACCTTGTCGATCACCAGCACATCCACAAGAGCCTTCGTCGCGTCCAGCTTCAAACCGAGTTGTTCCTGGACTGCGGTGAACAGATCTGGCAAGGCGTCCGCACCCCTCGAGACAGCGTCGGCGCGCTGGGCCGCGGAAGCACGCGGAAACTGGAATTCGTCGGGCCTCCAGTTGAGTGTGAAATCGTAGCGGTCCGTAAGACCGGTTCGATCGATGACGGGGCGGTCGAGCACGCGCAGTTGCAATTGGCCTGCGAAGTCAGCCATGGTGACGCCGCTGAAAAGCGTTCTTCCCAAACCTTGCGCGCCGACCCTCGCTCCGTTGGTGGTATTCTTCACCATCTTGATGCCGGCCAGCCCGTTCTTGCCGATGCTGATCGCATACACGGACAGTTCACGTTTCTCCGTATGGAAGGAAAGGCCGAATCGGCTCTGCATCAGATTCTTTAGCATCGTACGGATCTGGACATCGTTCGGGTCGCCCCCCTGAGGAAGCCGGGCGACAATTTCATACCCCTCCGTTTCGGCCCAACCCGGCAGACCCGAGACCTGCGTCAGGTGGAGTTCGAATGTGAAGGCAATGAGGCCCGCGAGGCTAATGCTCCCAGCGCGCAATTCGGTAGCGGTTACGTTGAGGCCGAGGCCGCCTGGTTGCCCGGTCGGCTTGATAGACACGACCTCGAATTCCGCCTTCGTGCCTTCAGGCAGGCCTTTCGGCGGCGCGGGAGGCGGCGGAAGTTCCCAGGCGGTCTGGGATGTGGCGCGCTTCAACGGCAGCGGCAGCGGGTTCGTCCCCTGGGTCAATGTGCCGGCGATCGAATTACCGTCGGCTTCGATCTTCCCGTCGTAGGTCATGCCGTTTCCGGGGATGACGATCTTTACAGCATTCCCCTGGAACGTGATGGCCCCGAGGTTTAACTGGCGGCCGTTCGCAAGGTTATAGAAAGTTCCTTGATAGGCGTTCCCGTTCTTGTCGATCTTGAAGGCAAGCCGGATTCCGTCATTCTGGTTGGGAGGGATTAGGGTTCCCTGCCAGGTACCCTCAAGAGTTTGGGCCAGCAACGCGCCCGGCAGAGCGGCTAACCATAACAAGTGCTTCATGATTTCTCGAAGGACAGCAGTCTTAAATAACTTTACCAAGACAAGTACTTGTCGTCAATCAAGTTTTTCACGATTGCTTACTGCCACCAAAGCATTGCCGGTCGCGTCCGAAGGTTGACCTGGGTGGTATACGATGGATACTGGCGCCCCGGATCGCTTAGGGTCGAGCCCTTGAAAAGCAAGGAGAAAATGATGATGAAATTGGTGAAAGCGGTATTGCTTCTTACCCTGGCATCGATGGCGGCCTGGGCCCAGGTGAATGCGGGCGAACAGAAGCCCGAAGCGAGCCTGCCCTTCAACATGACCACGACGACCACGTTTGAACTGCCGTGGCGGATCGCGTTCCTGCCCGATGGCCGCATGCTGGTCACCGAGAAGATCGGCCCGGTGTGGCTGGTGTCCAAAGAGGGGCAGAAGATCGCGCCGGTGGGCGGTACACCCCCAGTATATTGGTCGGGTCAGAGCGGCATGCTGGGTGTCTATATTTCGCCCAACTACGCGACCGACCAAACTATCTATCTCACGTATTCCGAGCCGGGTGACTATGGCGGCGGTCTGGCGCTCGCGCGCGCCCGGTTGAACCTTGGAGGCGGTGGCCGCGGCCCCGGTGGCGGAGGGCCCAGCCTCCAAAGGCTTGAGGTGCTGTGGCACCAGATGCCCAAGGGCAAGGGCGGCCAGGAGGGCGGGGCACTCGCCTTCGCGCCCGACGGCCAGTCTCTGTTCCTCACGGTGGGCGACCGCCAGCGCTTCACACCTGCCCAGGATCCCAACCAACCCGTAGGCAAGATCCTGCACCTGACGCTGGACGGCAAACCCGCCCCCGACAATCCTAACGCCGGCAAGACTGGCGCTCGCACTATCTCCCTGATCGATCCACCCAGTGACACCGAAACCGCCAAAACGGCGAAGGTAGTGAGCACCTATACCTTCCCGGCCGAGAACCTGACGCCGGCGGAAACCTGGACCATGGGCCATCGCACGCCCTACGGCCTGGCGTTCTCTCCCACCGGCGAATTGTGGGAGGTCGAACATGGCCCGCGCGGCGGCGACGAGTTGAACCTGATCGAGAAAGGCAAGAATTACGGCTGGCCGCTGGTCGAGTACGCCGACAACTATAACGCCGTCCCCATTCCCCGGCCCGACACTCGTCCCGACTTTGCGAAGCCGGCGATCTATTGGGTACCGGTGGTCGCGCCGGGCAATCTGATGTTCTACCGCGGCACCCAGACCTTCCCGCAGTGGAACGGTAATGCCTTCGTCAGCGGCATGGGAACCCAGTCGCTCAACCGCGTCATTATGGACGGCAAAGGCGGCGCTAAAATGGCCGAGCGCTGGAGCATAGGCAAACGCGTCCGCGATGTGGCGGAAGCCCCCGATGGCTCACTGTGGCTGATCGAAGACGCCAACCCCGGCGCCTTGATCCACGTGACGCCTAAGTAATCACTTCGCGCTACGCGAACAAGCAGCAAAGGGCCGGAGCAATCCGGTCCTTTTTGCTTTCGACGGTCGCTGCAGCCGCCCATATCCGGCTTACCGAGTGCGAGCCCAGCCACCCGGATAGGGTGCGGACCACGTTGGGAGGGAACGCAGCATCTCGAATTTCCATACTCCGCCTTCGGAAGCGACCTGGCCTTCAAAGGTCCCCGCCGACCAATAGCCGGGGCCTCCGGAAGTGCCGCCGAGATCCAACCGGCGCGCACGAACCTTCGCACTCTTGCCGTCCGGCGCGACGTCGATCACCGGTTGCAGAATTTGGCTTGCGAAGAGTGTGCCACCTTCCGCCGAAGGAGAATCATCCCGGCCGTAGCCATACGCACCGATCAGATTCTCGGCCGCGTCGTAGGCTTCCGCTGCGGTGAGGCTGCGCTCCACCTCTGCCAAACGAGCCGTCAACTCCGCCGCGTTGCGGATCGCCGGTCCGCTCGCAGGCGCCGCGGCAGACGTAGCGGGCCTCGCGACGGAGAGAACGCCATCGGGATACTGCGGAGGCTTTCCGGTCACGGGGTTGTCGAAGTGAAACGGGGCGACCGCGAACTTGGGATAGATCTCGTAAGAAGCAGTCGGCGGGCGGTCCGGAGGAAACTCCTTGCTGGGACCGGGCGCGGGCTTTGCGCTCTTGGCCCAGCCTGCCGCGGCATCGACGATCATGCGCGGGTAGAAGTGCACGGACTGAATCTTCCAGGCGCCATTCAGTTTGACGAACGTGTTCTCGAAGACGCCCTCGCTCAGCTCGCCACCAGCAGTAGAAGACATGATCAACTCGACTCCACGCGCCTTCGCCGTGCGCCCGTCCGGCGCGACGGACACGAGAGTCTGTAAGTAAACGTGATCGTTCAGCTCGCCGTCGCGGAGCCCCTGCGGCCCGAATTGATCGAGAGCGCGCCGGATGCTGGCCTTGCCCGCGTAGACGCCTTGCAACCCCAGCTCCATCGTTCCATCGTTCGCAAAGAGCCCCGACGCCTGATCCCAAAGTTTACGATCGACAGCGTATCCGAAGGTATCGAGAACATTGGTGACCTCGGCCTGATCGTTCAGCCGCGCGGCACGCTGTGCGAGTTGGTTGACGCTACGTCCAAGCGATGTGAGCGATGGAGCCGTGCCGCTGGCAGCCTTCGTATTCGCGACATCCGGAATCGGCTTCGTCACGCTCGCGGCCGTGTAGTGAAACGGGACGTGCGCTCCGGAATCCCTCCAGCCGGCGGCAGTGTACGCTGCCGTGACCTTGGGCTCCGAGTGAAGCACACTGATCTTCCACACGCCGTTTTCCAAGACATACTCATTCTCATAGACGCCGCTATACCAGGTGGCCGAGCCTCCGTAGCCTCCCAACATCGCCAGGATGCGCCACCGCCCCTTCGCGGTTCGGCCGTCCGGCGCGAGCGTGATTACCGGCTGGAACAGGATGTGCGGGTAGATGCGGCCCTCGGAGAGGCCGAGCTTCCCTTGTCCCACCTGCTCAAAAAAGAGCTTACGGACCGCAGCCTTTCCGCGCGCGCCCTGCTGATAGTTGGTGGCGGCGTCCTCGGTGAACAGGTCCGCGAAGTCGTTCCACAAACCGAGTTCGACGTAGTGTCCGTAGGCGTACTGCAGACGCTTGATGGCGCGGACGGACTCGACGCTTTCCATTTGCGACTGAAGGCGTTCGACTCTTTTTTCGAGAGCCGGCAACCGGTCCGCCTGCTGCGCCGTGGCCAGCATACTCCATGCGCCGATCGCGAGGGCGGCGACCAGGATGGGTTTCGAGGGCATCGGCAGGATTCTACCACCTGGAGCCGCACCACCCCAAGCGCCGGGAACAAATGAATTCTTGCTCCCATCCGAACCCTTTTTGTAAGGGAAAGCCAGGCTATCTCGGCTGCTTCTTTTCGTCGGCGCGGGCACCCCCGAGAATCCCTGCAAGACCGTAGTTGCCCTCATGGCAGGCGTGTTCGAATAACGGGCCGTCACTCGCGATCATGGGGACTTCCCCCTTCCAGGGCTTGGTGAACGCGGTCGAATCATCCACGGTGAACTCATACAGGAGGGTATTCGGGGCGGTTCTGGTGAAGCGCTCAATCAGATGCAGATTCTCGTCGGCGCCTCGGAACCGGGTCTTATCCGTGAAATTCGTGGAGTCAACCACCAGAGTATTGCCTTCCCAGTGCCCGCGCGCGTCGCCCATCCATTCACGGACCGTCGGCGGAAGATGAGGACGGCCATCCAGGGGAATGATGCGCATCTCATGCATGACTTCCATGAGCAGCGCCACGTATCCGGGCGTCTGCACGATCTGATAATTCGTCGTGAGGGGACCGTACTGATGGTTGTCGTAAAAACTAGGAAGCATCGGTGGTCCGGTCATCGGAAACACAATGCATCGCTCATATAACGGGCGGTCTTGGGGACCGTCGGCCGGATGTTCTCCGGCATAGGCCCGGTCTGCCTGGACTCTCTGTTGTGCTGTTGGAGTGAGTGCGGGGACTTTCCCATCAGCCGGATCCACGATGATGGAGGTGCGCAGATTTGGCGCGCGTTTAGAGTCTGCGTCCCACCAGAAGTCGTTGTAAGTACCAACCTGCCCGGCAGGCAGCGGCCTTTCGCGGGAAGAGCGATTGAACACCTTCGCTTCGTAGGCCGCCATTTCCTCCGGGGTGAGAAACTGCTTCCCCTCAAGTTCCTTAGGTCGTTCCAATGGGATGATCGAGGCGTTGCTCCAGATTCCCTGGAGGTCCGGTTGGCCGTCCGCTGTTCGTGGGGGAGTCCAGGGTTTCTTGGCCGATTCTGGCTTCGTTGGCGTTGAGGCTCTCTGAGCCAACGCCGAGACAGCCAGAGGTAGCACCGCTATCGCTGCCGCTAGCGCAAGATTCGCGGTCGCCCAGTTCTTTTGCCGGTAGAGCCGTGTCGGCATGAAATTGTCCTTTGACTGCGTTCAGTAGAATACAAACAAATCGACTGCAGTGCAAATGATCTGATCGGAGCAATACTAGAGCTTCGCAGGATCGAGCCAGCAGTCCAGCACGCATCGCAGCAGACGCGCTTTAGCCCTGTCCAGCGTTCTGCCTAAGCAGGGGGATCGCCTGCTGCATCCCCGCCACGCGGTTTGGTCGTCACCTTCTTCTGACGGCTCGTGTTCTGATAGTGCGGGCTGTATTCCAATCCGTATGGCGTCTTAACCTTCATTTTCGCCTTTTCGTCGTAGAACGCCTGAGCGGATTGGTGGCGCGCTGCGATCTCCTCTTCCGTGCCGTCGCGGAACGTGATCTCTTCTCGTGGAACAAACATCACCTGCCCGATCGGCATGCTGTGGGACGCAGAAATCGTTTCGCCCGGCTGCAGGACGTAGCGGAACTCGGAGTCATGCACGTGCCAATCGGTCTCGACGCGGATCACCAGCATGGGGGCGAAGGGCCGCTCGATCATGTTGAAGATCGGAGTGTAGAGGGTGTCCCAGCCCTGCGGAGTCTGGAAGTTCCACGCTCCCCGCAGAGTCACGGCGCCTGCCGGTGTCCCCATGTCATCCTGCGAGACGAACATGCCAGGCATCAAGTGGGCGATCTCACGGGTTTGCGGCGTGTCCTGAATGTGCATCTTGACTTCGCGTTTGGTGGCGCCGATCCCGCCCATCGGCAGCAGATACGTCACGGTAAAGACCGGATCCCACTTGTTTCCTTTGGTGTTCACCGAGTAGACCAGCTGATAACGGCCCTCCCCCTCATACGCTACTTGAAAGGTCTCTTTTTCAGCGAGCGGAGGATAGACCAGGAAGCCTGCGCTGCTTCCGGCTTCGAGCACGGGACAGTGGCGGGCGTGCTGTGGCAGAAGGGGGCGCTGCCCTTCGCGGCGCGGTCGCAGGCCAATTCCGGGCCTGTACGGGTTGGGAAAGAGCCCTACTTCCATCTAGGAAGTATCGCACCGTCCGAAACATACAGGTTCCGCGGGCTGCGATACAAAAGGCGCGGTAATTCCTCAGGAGCAATGAAGCAAGATTTCGATGAATCCGCTAAAGTGGGAGTCCTGTTCGCACCCACTGAGTCGTCCCAAACCCCTCAACTGCACAACAAGCCTGCGCTTTTCGCCGTTTTGGCGCTGCCCTATGCCTTTACAACCTCGGTGACAGTTCTCCTGATGCCGTATCTGTTGCGAAAGTATGGGATATCCGTAGACCAAATCGCCAAGGTGGTCGTCATCGCAACTCTGCCCTCCATCTGGTCATTCTTCTGGTCGCCCCTAGCCGATCTGGGACTCCGAAGGCGATCATGGGTGGTCTTCTCCGCGTTAGGCGCTGGTCTGGCCGGTGGCGCCGCGATACCCGGCATTCACGGCTCCCATGTCCTGCTGACCGCACTCCTGTTTCTGATGAATACCTTTGCGGGATTGCTGGGCTCGGCTTGCGGAGCGCTGCTGACAGCGATGCCGGTAGCGCTCCGGGGGCGCTCGGCCGGCTGGTATCAAGCCGGCAACACGGGAGGAGCGGCCATTGGCGGCGGACTTTTCATCTGGCTGGCCGATCATGCATCGTTGGCGGTAATCGCCGTGGTCATCGTAGCCGCGATGTTGTCGCCGGTGTTCGCGGCCTTTCTGATACAAGAACCTCTGCCCGTTCGCCGCGCGATCCGTCCGAAAATCATCGGCTTGGTTCACGACATGGGGGAAATTTTTCAGTCGCGCCGGACGTGGATCGGATTGGTGTTCCTCCTCTCGCCGGTAGGGAGTGCGGCGATCGGCAACCTGATTTCCGGAATGGGTCCCGATTATCACGCCTCGGGAAACGAGGTGCTGTGGGTCACCGGTATCGTCGGCGGCTTGTTCTCCGCACTGGGCTGCTTGATCGGTGGCCTTGTCGCCGACAAGATCGGGCGGATGTTTGCCTATGCACTCGCGGGAGGCATGGCGGCCCTATTTGGTGTCTATCTGGGATTTGCTCACGCGACACCCTTCACCTACGCGATGGGGTACTCAGGCTATTCAGTCGCGGCGGGATTCGCTTATGCCGTGTTTACGGCCATGGTGCTCGATATCCTGGGCCGGCGCAAACATGCGGCGGCTAGTGGCTACACCGTTCTCTGTTCAGCCGGGAACCTCCCGATCGTCTACATGACGTGGCTGGACGGGCTGGGCTATCGGCATTGGGGTGCCCGAGGCTTGATGGCAACCGATGCTGCCGCCAACGGCGGTTTCGGAATCCTACTGCTCTTGGTTGCGATATTCCTGGGTCGTCATTGGAATCACCTGTCCCAGGAAAACGGGCGCAATTCCTCGGGATGAGCCCGGATGTAGGCTACGACGCGGTGGCGCTTTTGCGGTCCGCGTCCGTCGCTGTCCACTTCGGTCTGGCTCAAAATCTCCGGCTTGAATTGGTCGACCCTTCCGAAAATTGACAGCCAGCGCTTTTTGGTCGACTCGATGGCGAGTCCGAGATCCGCGCTGAGTTCGGCGTCGGTCTTGCCGCTGAGAGCCGCGGCAAGCAGCTGCTGTTCGGCAGGGCGCAGACGAAGTACCGGCTCGCGGTAACGATAGATGGCGGCCGCGGCGGAGTACGGCGCGGCGAGAGCGCTCTCACGGGTCACAACCGCCAGCGCGCTTTCAGACTCGGGAAATTCCGCGAGCAACCGGTACGTTCCGGTGGCGCGCGCCAAGGCGATCCTGGAAGCGCCAATCGCCTCCTTCAGCACGCGGTTGAAGCGATAGCCCGCAAAATGTTCGACGAAGCTGGTCCCCAGTAGCGCGTGGACCTCCGCCAGCTGGTCGTGGTTCATAATCCCATCGCGCCACGTCCCGTACATATTCACAAAGTCGAGGCCTTCGCCCGCATTTCCTGCTCCGATTTCGGCCCGACTCAACACGACCGGTTCTCCCGACGCGACGCCGGCGATGATTCTTGAGTTGAGGCCTGGCTGCGGATCGCTGGTTTCGCGGTCTGCGAACGCTCCCGTGACGAAAACTCCCATGCCGCACGCCACGATCTTATATCCCGCGATCGGGAGTTCGGATTCAATCACAGTTGCCTGAAACGACGGGTTATCTAAGAAAGCCTTCCAAATACGAAGAGCAGTACGGCGGCCCACGATTTGGTCTCCCAGGCAAGCAGGTTGAATCTCTAGACAGTGAGAGAGATCGGCTTTACGGAAGGGGCGCCAGTACATTGAGTGTCCGCCAGCAGGTATCTTTTAGGTTATTGGAAACGCGTCCGGCAAGCCGTAGGATAAACCATCGAGGCCAAAGAACCGAAGAAAAAGATGACTCTCCCCAAACTCATTCTTTTCCTCTGGCTGGCGGCGTCGGCGTTCGCTCAGTCTGCGCTCAAATTCGAGGTTGCGACCGTCAAGCTGGCCGATCCCAATGCGGCGGTGCGAAATCAGATGCTCCGGATCAGCCCCACCCGGATGTCCATCCCCAGCATGACTCTGATCTGGATGATTTACACGGCGTACGGCGAGGGGATGAACACGTCGGCCACTGTCACCGGCGGCCCTGACTGGGCAAACCGGACCGCCTACGCTGTGGAAGGTCTCGCACCTGAGCCCGCGACACAACGCCAGTTCCAGGCGATGCTGCGCACGCTCCTCGAAGATCGCTTCGGGTTGAAGATTCGCACGGAAACCAGGTCCGGCAACATATACGCTTTGGTTCTGGACCGTAGCGATGGAAAACTCGGGCCGAAGGTGCAACCGTGGGACGGAACCTGCGCGGGCGGCCGGATGCCTTCGCCCGACGATGACCCCGTCTATCCGCGATGTCTGAGCGGCTATGGTGGGCCGGGACTTCGTTTGGACGGCGCCACTATGTATAACGCCGCGGACCTGTTGTCGCTCCCTATTTCCAGGACTCTTCTTGGCCGCGTCGTGCAAGACCGGACAGGACTCACCGGCCGGTACAAGATGCTGCTGGAGTACAAGTTCACAGTTCCGCGACCTGTGGACCCGAGTGCGCTCCCGGACAATTCACAACCGTCACTTTCCACAGCAATCCGAGAACAGTGGGGACTGAAACTGGAACCGGCGCAGGGGCCGTTCAAGGTGTTCGTGGTCGAGAGTGTGCGGCCGCCGGCGGAAAACTAGAAAGGACACGAAATGAAACGAATTGTATTCGCGTCGACGGTGGCACTGCTTCTGACCTGCACGGGGTTGTGGGCTCACCACAGCTACAGCACCTTTTATTTAATGGACCATCGGGTCACCCTCAAGGGGCGGGTGTCGAAGGTATCCTTCCTTAATCCCCATGTCATGCTGACCATTGAAACGAAAAACTCGGGCACCTGGCAGGCGGAATGGACGAACGTGGACAGTCTTGCGCGCCAGGGAGTCCGGCAGGAAACCGTCCAAACCGGCGACTTCCTGGAAATCGAGGGAAGTCCCGCCCGCGATCCTGATTCGCGCGTGGTGTCCGCTTTGACCGAGATCCGGCGCCCTGCCGACGCGTGGCGCTGGGTGCGCCCGGACAGCCGGACGATCGAATAGGAAAGGATACGAAATGAAACGAACTATATTAACCTCGATGGCGGCATTACTTCTGACCGCCGGCTCGATGATCGGGCACCACGGCTACGCCGAGTACGACCGCAACGCGCCTGTGACGTTGGAGGGCAACCTCAAACGCGTGCTATGGGCCAATCCTCACGTGGTGTTGACGCTCGAGACCCAAACCAAGGGCGAATACTCAGTCGAGTGGGGAGCGGTATTCCAACTCTCGAGGCAAGGTATCAGCGCTGTCCCAGTGAAGGAAGGCGATCGCCTGATCGTAACCGGGTCCATCAACCGTAACCCCGAGAAACGAATCCTGACGCTGGTTCAGGAAATCAGCCGTCCAGCGGACGGTTGGCATTGGGTGAGTCCGAATCGTGCGAACGCCAGTTCCACGACGAAGTAGATCGTGCGACTGCGAAAGTCTGAAGCAGACTCGGATTGGATCTGTTACAGAGCATCGAGCCCGCATTTACCCAGCCCAGGAAGTAGAATGAACGGAGGAGAAAACTCGAATGATTCTTTCCCTGTTCTTGCGCTGGTGCGCCGTGATTCTGGTGGCCGCCGTGGCGTCCTTCATTGCGTATGCTCAAGCGAAGCTCCCTGCCGACCTCGATCCCCAATCGCGAGCCCGCCTGCCGTATCTGAAGAGTTCCGAAGTGGACGCCAAGGGGAAGAAAGTCGTCGACATCTTTGGCAAGGGTGGAACGGTGAGCGGGCCGCTTGCCTTCGCCACCTATAACCCGGCCGTGGGACAAGCCTTGCTGGACCTCCACGACGCCGCCGTGACCGGCGGAACGCTCGATCCGTACACGCGTGAACTCGCAATTCTGGTCGCCTGCCGCGAAACCAACTACAACCTGGAGTGGAACGGGCACGAGGCCAGCGGCCTAAAGGCTGGAATCGACGCCAAGTTGATCGACGTGGTTCGGAAACGCGGCCCGCTCGCTGGTTTGAATGAAAAGGACGCCACCGTCATTCGTTTCGGGCGCCAGATGCTCACGGATAAAAAGGTCGATTCCGCCACCTTCGCGAAGGCCGTCCAATTGTGGGGCAAGCGCGGCACGATGGACATGGTGGCCGTCATGAGCACCTACGCAGTGAGCGGCTATTTTGCCATCGCCGTCGATGAGCGCTCTCCCGAAGGCAAGCCCGAACTTCCGGCGGTAAAGTAACTTCATTCGGCGGAGGTCACGCTAGCCCTCCGCGAAACACGAAGCCGTTCCCTGCCGCCTCGACCCTTCCTTCGTGAGGAGCGCACGGAAGTGTCCGGGGACCTGCCGCCCAAGAACCTGCGCGCGACTTGCGCTTTCGTTACTTGATCCCTTTAGACCGCACGTCCCAGTTCGAATTCGTGCAGAGGCTGCAGTTCTTGCCGACGAACATCCCGCCGGCTTTCTTGTCGCCTTTGAACGTCCACCTGAGCCAATTCGACGCAACATTGGCGAACTCGCCGCCGCCGGGATGAAAGACGGTCGCGGTGTGGCCGGCGTTGTGCCGGGCGCCGTAAAACGCGGGCAGGTGGTCAATCTTGTCGAACGTCGCAGCCGAAGCCGCCATCATGAAGTCGGGTTCACCGCCGTTGATGAGCAGCACCGGCCCGTGCAATTTCGGCAGAGCGTCCGGCGTGGGTTGCGGCGATCCACCGCCCTTCCCCTTCGCTTGCGCGGCGGGCGCCGCGTCTTGCACGCCTGAATTGAACACGCCGATGGTCTTGACGCGCGGATCGGCGCCGAGCACGATCGAGAGGAATCCTCCGCACGACTGGCCCATGACCGCGACTTTGTCCACGGCGATCTTGCCCTTCAGAGGCGAGTCCGTTCGCGCATTTTCCTTTGCGGCCCAGTCGATCGCGGCACGCACGTCATCGGCGGTTTCCTGTCGCCGTGCTGCACCTTCCTGCGGGACCGTGCCCATCACCAGGACGCCGTGCGAGGCGATCGTGGTTAGAAAGCCCGAGTAGCGCGTGCTGTCGATGGCGCAACCGCCGTTGCCCCACACCATCACGGGCAGGGTGTCCTTCTTCGGAAACGCGTCCAGCGTCGTCGGGCGCAAAACTTGAAGGCCAGGCGAGCCGAACGCCGCTTCGGACGTGATTTTGTACGGTCCCGGCTCCGCGAGCGGCGCGCCTTCCAGAGGTAACGCGCGAGAGATCATCTCGGGCGTGATGCCGGCCGGTTGCGCGAGGCACACGCCAACACTTGTGAGAAGCACTGCGGCAGCAGTAACGATGGTCTTATGCATAATCCGTCTCCTTCAACGACGCATGAGCAAAATCCGAGCATGTGAGCTTGATCGACTCGTCGTCTGTCAAGTATGACACTCAGCGCATTACTTCAGTTTAAGCCGGCCGGAAACGGCGTTCTAGGACGTTACTCCGCCGAAGTCGCCGTACGGTCACTTGACGAAAAACGCCCTTCACGGAAAGTCCAGCGACGCCTGATGGCGGCATCCATTTTTGGACTCCACTTGGACTCCACGGCGAAAGTTTGGGAAGGTCTCCTGGCTGTAAGTCTTTGAGGTAGTTGGTCGGGCTGCCGGGATTTGAACCCGGGACCTCTTGCACCCCAAGCAAGCGCGCTAGCCAGGCTGCGCCACAGCCCGAATGTAACAGTCTAGCACCTCGCCTGGAGTTTACCCGTTTGCCCTGGTAGCGAAGACTCGCGCTACCATCGCCATATGGAGCGAGACGGAATCCGGACCTGCGATTCCTGCGGCCAGAGAATCCCGCCCATGTCCAAGCTCGCCTCGCGTCAGGATGGCAAAGACCTGTGTCTCGCCTGCCAGATCCGGCTGGCCCAGATCGAAAAGGGACTCCGGCACTAACATCTTCATGAAACGCGCCCTCCTGCTTCCTTTAATGTCTCTGCTTGCCTCCGCGCAGATGATCGAAGTCTCCGGGGAACGCATCCGCGCGCATGTCAAGTTTCTCTCGAGCGATCTGCTCGAAGGCCGCGCTCCCGGCTCGCGCGGCGGCGATCTGGCCACCGAATACATCGCGACTCAGTTCTCTCTGCTCGGCCTGAAACCGGCCGGCGATCAGGGCACGTACTTCCAAAAATTCTCTCTGGTCGGCGTTGAGCCGCAGCCGGATGCACAGTTAACGTTTGCTCCCAATAACGGCGCGCCTGCGTCTTTTAAGTGGCTGGATGAGTTCGTCGGCGTCACCTACCAGCAGCGCGCCGACGCGCAGTTCGACGCGCCTGCCGTGTTCGTGGGCCACGGCATTGTCGCGCCGGAGTACAAGTGGGACGACTACCAAGGCATCGATGTGCGCGGCAAAGTGGTGGTGCTATTTACCGGTGAGCCGCCTTCGACCGATCCCAACTTTTTCACCGGCCGCGCGCTCACCTATTACGGGCGCTGGACCTACAAGTATGAGGAAGCCACGCGCCACGGAGCCGCCGCCGTCCTCATCATCCACACCACGCCCACGGCGAGCTATGGCTGGGAAGTGGTGCGATCGTCGTGGGGTCGCGAAGACCAGGAAGTGAAGCTAGCTCCCGGCGAGCTTGCGCTGGCGTTCGCCGGATGGGTGACCAAGGACGTCGGCGATAAGCTCGCGGCCACCGTCGGCAGTACCGCGGACGACCTGCTAAAACGTGCAGATACGCCCGGCTTCACGGCTATCGATCTTCCCCTGCGGATTCGCGGACGCGTGCCCGCCAAGGTGCGCACGGTCGAAACGCGCAACGTAATCGGCAAGATCGAAGGCAGCGACGCCAAACTGAAAGAGGAAGCCGTGGTCTTCAGCGCGCACTGGGATCACCTGGGCGTGGGCGAGCCGGTGAACGGAGACCGAATTTACAATGGCGCGCTCGACAATGCTTCCGGTTGCGGCATGCTGCTCGAGATCGCGCGGGCGTGGGCGGCGTTGCCTCAGAAACCGCGCCGTTCGGTGATCTTCCTGGCCGCCGCGGCGGAGGAGGCGGGCTTGCGGGGGTCCTATTACTACGGGCAGAATCCAGTGGTCCCCGCCGGCAAGACGGCCGTCGGTCTCAACTTTGACATGTTTCTTCCCTACGGCCGGGCGCGCGACGTCACCGTCAACGGCGCGGAGCGGACCACTCTTTTTCCCATCGTGCAGGAAGCCGCGAAGCGCATGGGCCTGACCATTTCGCCCGATTCGCGGCCGGAAGCCGGCCTCTACTACCGCTCGGATCATTTTTCGTTCGCGCGTGTCGGCATCCCGTCTTTTTCGGTGGAGCCGGGCGAAGACCTGGTGGGCAAGCCAGCCGGGACGGGTCACAAACTGATCGAAGAGTTTAACGACAAGAATTACCACCAGCCCTCGGATGAATATCACGAAGATTGGGATTTCGCGGGCATGGAGCAGTACGCGCAATTCGGCCTGTTGATCGGCGTGAATGCCGCGAATTCGCCGAAATTGCCCACCTGGCGCGCCGGCGATGAATTTCTGCCCGCCCGCCAAAAGAGCGGCGTGAATTAGTAAAATTACGGGGTTATGCCACTCGCTTCCGGAACAAACCTGGGTCCTTATGAAATCCTGAGCCAGCTTGGCGCCGGAGGCATGGGCGAGGTCTACCGCGCCCGCGATCCGCGCCTGGGCCGCGACGTGGCCATCAAAGTCTCCGCCGAACGGTTTAACGAGCGCTTCGAGCGGGAAGCGAAAGTGGTGGCTTCGCTCAACCACCCGAATATCTGCGCGCTGTACGATGTCGGCCCCAACTACATCGTCATGGAGCTGGTGGAGGGCGAAGAGCCCAAGGGGCCGATGCCGCTCGAAGACGCGCTCCAGATCTGCCGTCAAGTCGCCGCCGCGCTCGAGGCTGCGCACGAAAAAGGGATCGTCCATCGCGACCTGAAGCCCGCCAATATCAAGGTTACGCCGAGCGGAACGGTGAAGGTTCTGGATTTCGGTCTGGCCAAAGTCAATGCCCTCACCCCCGCCAGCGGGAATCCCGAAGAGTCTCCCACCATCAGCATGCATGCCACGCAGGCCGGGATGATTCTCGGCACCGCGGGCTATATGGCGCCCGAACAGGCCAAGGGCAAGCCGGCGGATAAGCGCGCCGACATCTGGGCGTTTGGTGTGGTCCTGCATGAGCTGCTCACCGGGCAGCGCCTGTTCATGGGCGAAACGGTCACCGATACGCTCGCCGCAGTTGTGCTCACGGAGCCCAAGCTGGCGGATGCTCCCGTCCAGGTGCAGCGTCTCTTGAAGCGCTGTCTAGAAAAAGATCCGCAGAAAAGATTGCGCGATATCGGCGACGCGATGGCGCTGCTGGAGGAAGCTCCGGCATCTTCTTCTGCTCCCGTCATCGCAGCTCCGCCGCCGCGATCGTTGCTTGCACGCCTGGCTTGGCCTGCGGCGTGCGGCATCGCGTTACTTGCTGCGGGCATCCTCGCATTCATCCACTTCCGCGAGACTGTGCCTGTGGCTGAGCTGGTGCGTTTCACGGCTCCGCTGCCGGAGACCGCCAACTTCACGATCGTCGGCATTTTCAATATCTCCCCGGACGGCCGAAAAATCGCGTTTTCCGCTAGCGGTGCGGACGGGGTTCCGCGAATCTGGATCAGGTCCATGGACTCGCTTACGGCGCAGCCGCTGCCTGGGTCGGAGACAGGTCCGGCTCTGGCGTCGTTGTTTTGGTCTCCCGACAGCCGCTTTATCGCTTACCAGGCCGATGGAAAACTCAAGAAGATCGACACGGCCGGGGGGCCGGCGGTGGTGCTGTGCGACGCGCCCGATCAGGTGGTGGGGGGAGCCTGGAATCGCGAGGGCGTGATTGTTTTCAGAAAAAGCGGAGCCCTCGTGCGTGTTTCGGCCGCCGGTGGTACGCCTTCTGCGGTGATTCCAGCAGGACAAGGCAACAGCTACGCATTTCCGGCATTTCTGCCGGACGGCCGGCATTTCCTGTATCTTCGAGCTTCGCCGAAGGAAGCGCCAGGATTTTATGTAGGCGCGCTCGACGTCAAGCCTGAACAGCAAAGTACGCAGCGCCTGATGGACAATGGGTTCCAACCCGTTTACGCGGCTACTCCGGATTCGAGCGCCGGGCGTATCGTCTTTCTCCGTGACGGCACGCTGTTCGCCCAACCCTTCGACGCCGGGCGTCTCCAACTCGCGGGCGAAGCGACACCGATTGCGGAACAAGTTGCCTCTATCCAGGGCCTGGGATATTTCTCGGCATCGGAAAACGGCGCTTTGGCATACCGGACCGGAACTACGGGAGCAGCCGGCCTAAACCTGCAACTCTCCTGGTTCGATCGGGCAGGGAAACCTGCTCTTTCTGCAGCCGAGCCGTCGCGCTCTTCAACCGTGAAAGTCTCCCCCGATGGCAAGCGGGCCACGCTGGTTCGTACCGATTCGCAGAATAATGCAGACGTCTGGGTCGTGGATCTTTCCACGGGGGCCAGCAACCGGCTTACCTTCGATCCGGGCACAGATGGGAATGCCTTGTGGTCTGCTGATGGGAGTCAGGTAATCTGGCAATCCCAGCGCGGAGGCGTCTGGGGAATCTATCGCAAGGCATCCAATGGCTCCGGCAATGAGGAACTGCTGTATAAGTCGACTTTCGCGGCCGGCCTCGCGCTTACAGACTGGACGCATGACGGACGCTATGTCCTTTTTCAGACGTCCAATCCACCCGCAAAGGCGGATATTTTTGCGCTGCCGGTTGGACCGGGCACCTCCACGGATCGCCAGGCCATTCCGGTTATCCAGACGCCCGCAGCGGAACTCGGCGGGTACGTATCTCCCGATGGCAGGTGGATCGCATACATTTCCGACGAATCCGGAAAGCAAGAGATTTACGTTCAGGCCTTCAATCCGGGCGTGAAGTCGGGGTCATCGTCGGTTTCGGGGAAATGGATGGTATCCAGAGGAACCCTTGGCATGGCCCGGTGGCGCTCGGACGGTAAGGAACTCGTATTCATCAGTGCGGACGGAGCCATCATGTCGGTGGATGTCACGCCGGGTGCGGCATTCCAATCGAGCCAGCCCAAGCAGCTGTTCCAGCTACCAACCAATGTTTTGGCGTTGGGCGGAGCTACACCCGGGGCCCGCATGGACGCAACGCACGATTTACAGCGGTTTCTGGTCACCATCCCCGCGCAGAACAATTCCCGGCAGGAGTTCACCATGGTCCTGAACTGGCAGTCGGCGCTCAAGCACTGATCGTCCGAATCGCCCAGTAAGGCGAACGCGGGCGAATAAAAAGCGTATTCAAATCGGGACAACAAATCTCTTGCAATCAGCAAGAAGCCGGTATAAACTCGCTCAAGTGGCCTAATGTGGGCTAAAGTGTCACGAAATGGCCGAGTACAACAATCTGGCGACGGCGGAGCCTCCCCATTCGATCGCGCAGGCGAGCGTCGACGAAAAGGGCCGTCTGAAACTCCCGGCGGAGTTTCTGGAGTATCTGGAAGCGCTCAAGGTCACCAAAGTTTTTATCACCACGCTGGATCAGCGTCAGGCTCGAATCTACCCGATCGCGGTGTGGAAAGTCAACGAAGCTCTGTTCCAAAGTTCCGGGGAGAACGCGGGGGCAGCCGAGCGGCTGGCGTTTCTGGCGAAGGTTTACGGCGGCGACGCGGAGATCGACAAGTCGGGACGCGTCCTTCTGCCGGCAAAGCTGCGCGAGATCCTCGATCTGGAAAAACAGCCGGTCTGGCTGGACGTGTATCACGGCCGGATCAACGTGGTCAGCAAAAAGATTTACGACGAGCGTATGCAGCTGGCGCAAGCCAACATGTCCGAGGATCTGAAGACGCTCGAAAAGCTGGGTTTGAAATAAAGGAAAGCGTTCAAGTAGCGGTTATGTATGCATACGCCGGTCATGCTCAGCGAGTGCCTGGAATACCTGGCGCTCAAGCCGGACGGGGTGTATCTGGACGCAACCGCGGGTTTAGGAGGGCATACCGGAGCCATCGCGCGCCAGTTGGCAGAACTGGGTGGCAGCGGCCGGGTGCTGGCGTGCGACCGGGATCGAGAAAGTCTGGAGCTGGCCAAGATCAGCACAGCAGACGTTTCATCCCGGATTCGTTTTCATCAGAGTTTGTTTTCCAAGCTGGGAGAGAGGCTGACGGCGGAAGGGGTTTCACAACTGGACGGACTGCTCGCAGACCTGGGTGTTTCGCGCTACCAGCTTACAGACGGTGGGAGGGGTTTCTCACTGATGGCGGATGGTCCCTTGGATATGCGCATGGGGCGCGATATTCCGGGGACCGCCGCGGACATTGTAAATTTCGAGTCCGAGAAGGAGCTCGCCGACCTGATCTTCGGGTTGGGCGAGGAAAGGAGGAGCCGAAGAATAGCCAGAGCAATCGTGCGGGCACGTCCCATCAAGACGACCGGTCAGTTGGCCAAGCTGATCGAAGAGGTCGTGCCCCGCACGGAAAAGATTCATCCCGCGACGCGCACGTTCATGGCTCTGCGCATCGCGGTCAATCGCGAACTGGAGGAGCTGGACGCGCTGCTCGAATCGATTCCCAGGCTGGTGAAGCCGGGCGGACGCGCGGTGATCGTCACCTTCATGTCGCTCGAGGACCGCAAGGTCAAGCACAGTTTTCAGGCCCTGGCGAAAGCCGGTCAGGCACGGCTGCTCACGCGCCATGTCGTTCGGCCTGCGGAAGAGGAAATCCGGGACAACCCGCCGTCACGAAGCGCCAAGCTTCGCGCGCTGGAGCTTTTGTAAAGGATCGGGTTGCTGTAGAGAGGGAGTCAGGTCGGGCACGATGGCAACGCTAGCGACTGTAGTAGACAAGCTTTTTGAGAATGGAATGAACGCCGCAAGACCGGCCGCGCACACCGTTGAGGCGAGTGCGCCGGTGCGCCCGTTCCCTAACGAAGACATTTTTTTTCACGTCAAGCGGATCGACAATAGCCGCGTGGTGCGCGCGGCCGATCCGCGGGCGCGCGAGGCGTGCTGGAAGATGATCGGCTCGGTGGTGGCGGCGGCCGTGCTTCTGATCGCCGTGCTGCTTCCCGGCGCCTATAGTCTGCTGGCGGGTTATCAGATTCAAACTCTGCGCGCGGAAGCGCACAAGCTGGCCAATGAACAGGCTTCGCTCGAACTGCAGGAAGCCCAGTTGCTTTCGCCGGCCCGCATGGAGGAGCTGGCGCGCGACCAGCAGTTCGTCGATCCGCCGTCGCAGAAGGTGGTGTACCTGGATGGGCAGTCGGACGCGCAGGTAGCGCAGAACGCCGGACAGCAGGAGGCCCTGCCAATGAACTCAGCGCCTCTTAGTTCCGCGGTGTCTGCGGGCCAGCCGGCGGAGAGGAACGGGAAGTAATCCCAGAACGCGTGCGATGCCCCTCCCACCCACCACCCAGCGTCTTCAGTGGTTGCTGTGGGCGCTGCTCGCCTGGGCGGGCCTTATTTTCGGGCGGCTGGTCTGGCTGCAGGTAATCCGGCACGACGAATTGCTTCGTCTGGCTGAACAGCAACAGCAGAGAACCGAAGAAGTGCAGGCTCTGCGCGGGTCCATCCTGGATCGTACCGGGCAGCCGCTGGCGAAGACCCTGCCGGCCGACTCAGTCGCGGTTGATCCGCAGAAAATTCCGGACCTCAAGATCGCCGCCGATCTCCTGGCGCGCGCTCTGGACCTGGACCGGTCCCAGCTTTTGCAGCGGCTCCGGGCATACCAGTCGCGCGGCAGTCACTTCATGTGGGTGGCGCGCAAGCTGGACGCCAAACCGGCCGAACGCCTGCGCGGCAAGAAGCTCCCCTACGTCGAGTTCCGCACCGAACTCCGCCGCTTCTATCCGCACGGAACGCTGGCATCGCATGTGGTGGGATCCATCGGCTACGTGGATGGCAGCGACGCGGAGCGCGGCAGCGCCGGGATTGAGTCGTCCTTTGAAGAGGATCTGGCCGGCCGTCCGGGCTCGGCGCGCGTCTTGACCGACGTCCGGCAGATGCCTTACGAGTCTTTCGTGACGCGGGCTCCCGAAGCCGGGTCCGATCTTACGCTGAGTATCGATCCCAATCTGCAATATGAAGCGGAGCGGCAACTGGACAAAGCCATCGCCTCCAGTCACGCGCGCACCGGCTCCATCGTCGCGATCAATCCTTACACCGGCGACATTCTGGCCATGGCGAATTATCCACGTTACGATCCCAACCGTCCGGCTGGGCCCGGCGAGGATCCGGCCGCGCGCAGCAATCTGGCCATATCCACTCCGTTTGAACCCGGCAGCGTGTTCAAAGTGGTCACGCTTTCGGCCGCGTTGGAATCCACTAATCTGACGCCCGATTCGCTGATCAACTGCGGCAATGGAAGCATCAACCTGTATGGCCGCGTGATTCACGATGACCATCGCTACTCCACGCTAAGCGTGGCCGACGTGCTGGCGAAATCGAGCAATATCGGCGCGATTCAAATCGCCCTGAAGACCGGCGAGCGGCCGCTCTACAAATACCAGAGGCTGTTCGGATTCGGCCAGAAGACCGGAATTGAGCTGGCGGGCGAGTCGGGTGGCAACCTGCGGGACGTGAAGCAGTGGATGCCGAGCTCGATCGGCTCGTTGGCCATGGGCCACGAAGTCAGCGTGACGTCACTGCAACTGGCCGTGGCGGGAGCGGCGATCGCCAACGGTGGCATGAAGGTGAAGCCCCGGCTGGTCATCGCCCGCCAAAAGCCTGGCCAACTGGTGCATCAAATTCTGTCCGAGCAGCCGGTGCGGATCCTGCGTCCGGAGACCGCCATCACCATGCGCCAGATGATGGAGGGCGTGGTGTTGCGCGGCACCGGCCGCGGCCACGCGAATCTGAAGGGTTATACTTCGGGCGGCAAGACCGGATCGGCCCAGATCTACGACGCCAAGGCGCATGTCTACACACACAACTACAACGCGAGCTTCCTGGGGTTCGCGCCGGTAGCGAATCCGCAAATCGTGATCGCCGTGACGCTGAACCACACCAGCGGCGGCTCGGCCGGTTATGGCGGGCCGGTGGCCGCGCCGGTTTTCCGTGAGGTGGCCATGGACGCGCTGCGGATGCTCGGTGTTCCCAAGGATCTCCCGGATGGCGCGTCCGGCGCCGCTGCAGGCGATTTGCTTGCGGGTAAGTCGCAAGGCGATTCGCCAAAAGATCTATCTAAAGATTCATCCAGGGCGGGGCTGTTCTCGCCGCCCGGACAACGATCTGTATCCTCCGTCACTCCGCCGCCGGTTCGGGAGGACGCTTCGGCTTCGGCCGAGACGTCTCTCCCGGACCGGCGGCCTTTTTTGGACGAAGGCAGGCAGCCGCTTTTGGATGCAGACCGGCAGCCTCTTTTGACCGCGAGCGCGAAGACGCAGGGAATCCGAAGTGCACCGGATTTCTCGGGAAAGTCGTTGCGATCGGTGCTGGAGGAATCGGCCGCAGCCGGTTTCCAAGTAGAGGTGTACGGTAGCGGGTTGGTGCGCAGCCAGGATCCGCCAGCCGGAACCCCTGTGCGTCCCCGTGCATTGATCCGGGTTCAATTCGGACGATGAAGCTCAGCCAGGTGCTGACGGGTGTAGTGCTCCGCGAAGCGCTTGCGCCGGCGCTGGCCGATCTGGAAGTGACTGGTCTTGAATATGATTCGCGGCGGGTGGAGAAGGGTTTCGTGTTTTTTGCGTTCGCCGGGTCCCGTGTCGACGGCCGCCAATTTGCGCAAGACGCTGTGGCCCGGGGTGCACTGGCCGTAGCCAGTGAACTGCCTAAGCCTGCCGAGTTTTCGGGCGCATTGGGAGCATGGATCCAAGTCGAACACGGCCGCCGGGCGCTGGCCATCGCGGCACGCAATTTCTATCATCACCCCGATGAGCGCGTCCTTTTTACCGGAATCACCGGGACCAACGGCAAGACCACGACCGCGTACCTGATCGAGACCCTTCTGCGGGCCGCCGGCAAGATTACGGGGCTCCTCGGGACCATCGAATACCGGCTGGCGGATGAAGCCCGGCCATCGCCGAACACCACGCCCGAATCGCTCGACGTGATGCGTTTCGTCTCGGAGCTGGAGGCGCGCGGCGGCACCCATTTGATCACCGAGGTCTCTTCTCACGCTTTGGCGCTGGGCCGGGTCCATGGATTCCGGTTTCATACCGCCGTGTTCACCAATTTGACTCGCGACCACTTGGACTTTCACGGGACCATGGAAGAGTACGGCGCCGCCAAGCGGCGTCTGTTCGTGCCTCCCGGCCAACCCGGTCCTCGATGGGCCGTGCTGAATGCCGACGATCCGGTGTCTAAAACCATGGAGCCTGAAGATTCAGGCTCGCGCACTATCTGGTACGGTCTCACGGATAAAGCCGGCTTGCGCGCGGAGAATATCGTCTCCGGGTTCACCGGTTTGGCTTTCGATGTGACCTGGAAGGGTTTCATAGGGGAAGAGTCTGGGCGCCGTGTGAAGGTGGAATCACCGTTGTTGGGGCGTGTGAACGTGTCGAATATTCTGGCCGCGCTGGGCGCTGGCTTGAGCTATGGCTTGGATCTGGAAGCGATGGCGGGCTCGGTTGCCGCTTGCCGCGCCGTTCCGGGCCGGTTCGAGCCCGTCGACCTGGGGCAGTCCTTCCTGGTGGCCGTGGATTACGCCCACACCGACGACGCACTGCGCAACGCGATCCAAACCGCACGCAGTCTATCCAAAGGGAAAGTGATCACCCTGTTCGGTTGTGGTGGCGATCGCGACCGAGCCAAGCGACCCCTGATGGGCATGGCCGCCGCCGAGCTGAGCGATTTTGTCGTGCTGACGTCGGATAATCCCCGTTCCGAGGATCCGTTGTCGATCATGAATGACGCGATGGTGGGCTTGCGGCGTTTCGATACCCGGCATGTTGCTGAACCCGACCGCGGCAAGGCGATTCAGGTCGCGATCCAGGAGGCCCAACCGGGCGATGTAGTACTGCTCGCGGGGAAGGGTCACGAAACGTATCAGGTCCTGAAGGATCGGACGGTTCATTTTGACGATCGAGAAACGGCGCGAGAGGTTCTTCGATCATTTGGGTACAGGAGTCAGAAGCCAGAATGAACAAGCCGCTGAGGTGGGTGGCGGCGCAGCTTGGGCAGGCAGGGACGACGGAGGCGCAGGTCACCGGCTGGAGCATCGATTCGCGGACGGTGCGCTCAGGCGATTTGTTCTTCGCCTTGCGCGGCCCCAATCATGACGGGCACGCCTACGTTGCGGAAGTACTGAAAAAAGGCGCCGTGGGAGCGGTCGTGGATAGGGAAGTGGATTTGGGTGGCTTAGCGCCTGCGGCTTTTAGAGTAGGGGACTCGCTGGCAGCGCTCCAGACTCTGGCGTCGGCGGCCCGCCGGGAGTGGGGCGGAGACGTGGTCGGAGTTACGGGGAGCGCCGGGAAAACCACCACCAAGGACGTGATTGCGGAGCTGTTGTCGGAAGGATTCAGGACGGCCAAGACAGAAGGAAATCTGAACAACCACGTGGGGCTGCCGCTGTCCATTCTGCGCATCGACGATCAGGCTCGCGTCGCGGTTCTTGAGATGGGGACGAACCACGCAGGCGAAATCCGCGCGCTGGCCGAAATCGCCGGGCCCAACGTGGGCGTGGTCACCAACGTAGGCTGGGCGCACATGGAAAACTTCGATTCGATCGAGGGTATCGCCGCCGCCAAGCGGGAGCTGATTGAGGCGCTGCCAGTCAATGGGACGGCGGTGTTAAATGCCGACGACCCGCGCGTCGCGGCGTTCGCGAGCGGGCACCCGAGCAGGGTAGTGACCTACGGCGAATCCGAGCGCGCTAACGTCCGCGCCGAAGACCTGACGTTTTCCGAAGACGGCGTGGGGTTCCGCGTGGGTGCGACGCACTTTGAGAGCCGCTTGACCGGCCGCCACGGCGTGTCAAGTCTACTGGCCGGGATTGCGGTCGCCGGCATATACGGAATCGCTCCCGATCGCCTGACGGATCGGGTGCGAAACATTCGGCCCGGCAAAATGCGCGGGGAGCGCTTCCGGCACCGGGACATTCTCGTGTTTAACGATTGCTACAACTCCAATCCAGATGCGGCGCGGGCCATGCTCGCGGTGTTGCGCGATACTCCGGCGCGGCGCCGGTTCGCGGTTCTGGGGGAGATGCTCGAACTCGGCCGCTGGGCTGAGCCGCTTCACCGCGACGTAGGAAGCTATGCCGCGGAGTGCGGAATCGATGTGCTCGTCGGATTACGCGGCGCGGCCTGTTACATGCTGGATGCAGCCAAGCGTTCCGGCCTTCGGGCCGACGCCGCGTTTTTTTTCGACGATCCGGTCCCAGCCGGCCAACTGGTGCGCTCGCTCGCACAACCGGGAGATGCTGTCTTGTTCAAAGGTTCCCGCGGGGTTCATGTGGAGCTCGCCCTGGAGCAGTTTCTGGCCTCTCCGGAAGGAGGAAGAAACTGACCTATGTTTTACTGGCTGGGATACGAACACCTCTATCATATTTTCTCGCCGTTCCGCATTTTTCAGTACACGACGTTTCGCACCGCCATGGCCAGCCTGACGGCAGTCCTGATTTTCGTCCTGCTCGGCCCCTGGTTCATCGCACGTTTGCGCAAATTCCAGATCGGCCAGCACATTCGCGAAGAAGGTCCGGCGTCGCATCAGAAGAAAGCCGGAACGCCAACCATGGGCGGCTTGCTGATCTGCGCCGCGATCGTAATTTCGACACTACTATGGGCCAAATTAGATGTGCCCTCGGTGTGGGTCGCTTTGGCGGGCCTCGTGAGCTTTGGCGCGATCGGATTCTGGGATGATTACGCGAAAATCAAGCGCAAGCGGAATCTGGGACTCACGGCGCGCCAGAAGTTCATGCTGGAGGTGGTGGCAGCCATGCTGGTGGGAGTGCTGCTGTTGGGGATGAACGCCCGGCGTCTCTACACCACCGAAATCAACGTGCCGTTCTTCAAGGATTTCAAGCCGGATCTGCTGATTCACACCTGGCTGAACAATCCCTGGACCTATCCGCTGGCGTTCAGCTTCTTCTTCGCTTTCGTGGCGATGGTGCTGGTGGGAGCGTCCAATGCGGTGAACCTGACGGACGGACTGGACGGCCTGGCCATCGGGCTGATGCTGATTGCGGCGGGCGCCATGACCGTGCTCGCGTATCTTTCGGGCAACGCTGAACTCGCGCGCTATCTCGAATTGTCCCGTCCGCGCGATGCCGCCGAGCTTACGATCTTTTGCGCGGCGATGACTGGCGCGTCGCTCGGTTTTCTCTGGTACAACGCGCATCCCGCGGAAATCTTCATGGGAGACGTGGGGTCATTGGCCCTCGGCGGCGGGCTGGGAACGGTGGCGGTGTTGTTAAAGCAGGAACTGCTGCTGCTCTTCATTGGGGGAGTGTATGTGTTGGAGGCAGTGTCGGTCATCCTTCAGGTCGGCAGCTTTAAATTGAGGGGGAAGCGAATTTTCAAAATGGCTCCTTTGCACCATCACTTCGAGGCGCTGGGGTGGGCGGAATCCAAGGTGATCATTCGCTTCTGGATCGCCGGCCTGGTGATGGCCTTGTTCGCGCTGACGACGTTGAAACTTCGATGAATGTGCAAGGTGCGCGAGCCGTGGTGGTGGGGATGGCGCGCAGTGGCGTTGCGGCTGTGGAGCTGTTGATGGAGCAGGGAGCTAGCGTGACGGCAGTGGATCAATCACCTGCGACCAATCTAGGCGTGGTGGTCAAGCCCCAGGAGGCGGCTTCGTTCGAGGGCGCGGATCTGGTGGTGCTTTCGCCGGGTGTGCCTGCTGACCTGGACTTACTGGAGCCGGTTCGTCGTCGGGGAATCCGGGTGATCGGCGATCTGGAGCTTGCAATCTGGTTTATGAAAGGCGAAATCATCGGGATCACCGGATCGAACGGAAAGACGACGACGACGGCGATGACCGGGCATATCCTACAGACCAGCGGAATTCCCGTGCAGGTGGGTGGCAATATCGGTACTCCGCCGGCTTCGATGGTGAAGTCGTCGCGCGCTGGGCAGTGGAACGTGCTGGAACTTTCGAGTTTTCAGCTCGAAACCATTTCGTCATTTCGCGCTCACATAGCAGCGGCTCTAAACGTCACGCCCGATCACCTGGATCGGCACTATACGTTCGAGAAGTACGCCGCCGCCAAGGCTCGCCTGTTCGAGAATCAACGGTCGGACGATTTCGCGGTGCTGAACGCCGATGATCCCGTGACCCGCGGCTACGCGGAACGCGCCGCCGCGAAGACCATGTTCTTTAGTTCAACCCAACAGGTCGAATCGGGCGCCTGGCTCGATGCCGGGGAGATCGTCCTCAATGGCCAGCGGATCATGTTAACCGCCGAAGTGCCTCTACGAGGGATCCACAATCTGGAAAATACGATGGCCGCGGCTATGATGGCGCGGCTCGCCGGCGCCACCCACGAACAGATTCGCGCCGCTGTGATGAGCTTCCCTGGAGTCGAGCACCGGCTCGAATTCGTGCGCGACTTGGACGGCGTCGCCTGGTACAACGATTCCAAAGCTACGAATGTCGACGCGACGCTGAAGGCTCTGGCGGCGTTCCCGCGCGGGCTTTGGGTGATTCTTGGCGGCAAGGATAAGAACAGCGACTATCGTCCCTTGGCCGCGGCGATGAAAGAAAAAACGCGCTGTGCCTTGTTAATCGGCGCGGCGGCCGATAAAATTGAAGATCATCTGCACGGAGAAGTATCCACGGTGAAGTGCGGGACGCTGACAGCCGCAGTGCTTCACGCCCACGCGTCCGCGCGCTCCGGAGACACCGTTCTGCTGGCCCCCGCTTGCGCCAGCTTCGATCAATTCGAAAACTTTGAACACCGCGGACGGGAATTCAAGCGTCTCGTGAACCAGCTAGGAAGGAAGTAATGGCGCGACTTAAGACCGACTGGATCCTTTTTCTGACCATTCTGGCCATGGTCGCGTTCGGCCTGGTGATGGTCTACAGCGCGTCGAGCGCGATTGCCGAGCTTCGGAACGGTGTCGCGCCGTATTACTTCGCTGTCCGCCAGCTGGGTTGGGCCCTGGTATCGTTCATCGTCTTGATGTACTTCAAGCGCCTGGATTACCGGCGGCTGAACACTCCGGCGTGGGCGTTCTCCGGACTGGGGATCGTGCTGGGATTGTTGGTGATGGTGTACTTCTTCGGCTCGCACCACCGCTGGTTTCGTTTCGCCGGTATCGGCTCATTCCAGCCGTCCGAATTCGCCAAGCCGGCGCTGATCGTCTTTCTGGCCTATTTTCTCGACCGGCGCGCGCGCGTGATCAATGATCGCCGCACGCTGCAGCAGGCGTTCGTGGCCGTGGCGATGCTGGCGGGCGTGGTGGTGGTCGCTGATTTGGGGACCGCGATGGTGCCTGTGATCACCGCGGTGATCGTGTTCTGGGTTGCGGGCCTCGAGAAGAAGTACATGATCCGTGCCGGGGCCATCGCCGCGGCGCTCGGCGCTGTAGCCATCATTTGGAGCCCCTACCGGCTGCAGCGCGTCATCGCCTATGTCGATCCGAACTACACCAAGATCGAGAAGCTCGATACGCAGGGAGCTCTGCGTGCGTGGATCCAGCGGTCCACCACCGTTCGCGATGCCAGCTATCAGCCTCTGCAATCCAAGATCGCCGTGGGCACCGGCGGCGTGCTGGGTGTCGGCCTCACGCAAGGGAAACAGAAGCTGATGTTTCTGCCGGAACCGGACAGTGATTTCATCTACGCCACCATTGGTGAGGAACTTGGCCTGTGGGGAACCACGGCGGTGCTCTCCGGATTCCTGGTGATCCTGTGGCGCGGGGCGCGTTTGTTCGTTTTGGCCCGCGACGATTTCGGCAAGTATCTTGCGCTGGGCGTTACGGTGGCGATCGTGGTCCAAGCCTTCATGAATATCAGCGTCGTCCTGGATATGGGACCTACCAAGGGATTCCCCTTGCCGATGATCAGCCTGGGCGGCAGCTCCCTGCTGAGCACGCTGACGTGTTTAGGAATGTTACTCAGCGTCAGTGAACATGAGGGTTGAGCGCCAGCGAGCATGAAGAATGACGGAGCCCAAGAAATCGGCGGCCTTCGTGATGACCGGCGGAGGCACGGGCGGGCATGTGATGCCGGCTCTGGCGGTGGCGCGCGAGCTGCGTGCGCGGGGTCACTCGGTGCGCTTCATTGGAACGCGGCGCGGTATGGAGGCGAAACTGGCGCCGTCCGAGGGCTTTCCGATCGAATGGATCGAAATCGGCGGACTACAGCGCGTGGGTTTCCGGAGGATGTTGGTCACTCTGGCCGAGCTCCCGTTCAGCGTGTGGGCCGCTTCCCGGATGCTCGATCGCGACCGTCCCGCGGCGGTTTTCTCCACGGGAGGTTTCGTGGCCGGTCCCGTTCTGCTGGCGGCTCTTTGGAAACGTGTGCCGGTGGTGGTCATGGAGCCGAACGCCATTCCCGGATTCACCCATCGCAAGCTGGCCCGTTTCGTGGCGCGCGCCCTGGTGAGTTTCCCCGAGACGGCGCGATGGTTTCCCTCCGCCGTCACCGACGTGACCGGTCTCCCGGTGCGCAAAGAGTTCTTTGCGATTCCTCCCAAGCCTCGCGGCAACAAACTGACGGTGTTGATTACCGGCGGCAGCCAGGGCTCACGGACATTGAACCGGGCCGCGCGGGAAAGCTGGCCCTTATGGAGGGAAACGCCGGAGAAAGCTGCTGTACGGCTGATCCATCAGACCGGTCCAGCCGCTCACGAGGAGCTGGCGCTGGGGTTCCGGCTCGCCATGATCGAGGGCGGGATGGAAGGCGAGATTGCGCCGTTCCTTGCCGATATGCCGGCGGCATTCGCTTCCGCGGATGTGGTCGTGAGCCGCGCCGGCATGAGTACGGTGAGCGAACTGGCGGCCGCGGGGAAGCCGTCGATTCTGGTGCCTTTGCCCACCGCGGCCGATCAGCATCAGTTGCGCAACGCCGAAGCGATGGAACGGATCGGAGCGGCGCGCCTGGTTTTGGACGAGGAGTTCAACGGATCGCGTTTGGTGCAGGAGGTCATGCGCCTGGCGCGAGAGCCGGGGCTCCTGGAAAAGATGGGCGAAGCCGCCCGAGGTTTTGCCAAACCCGGCGCGGCGCGCCGAGCCGCGGAGGTATTGGAGGAGTTCGCGTAAGCTTTCTAGTTTTTGCGGTGTTGACACCGCGCTCAAAAGCCGAAACAATACGATATTGAAATGTTTTTCAAGCCTCAGCCTGTCCACTTCGTCGGTATCGGTGGAATCGGCATGAGCGGGCTGGCCGAGGTTCTTCTCGAACTGGGCTATCGCGTCAGCGGATCCGACGCAAAACTTTCCCCCATCACCGAGCGTCTGGCGGCGCGCGGAGCCGTGATTCATGAAGGGCACGCCGCGGCGAATGTCGCCGGCGCGAATGCGGTGGTGGTCAGTTCCGCCGTTCGCCCCGATAATCCGGAAGTCGCCGAGGCCCGCCGTCTGGGGCTCCCGGTGATCCCGCGCGGCGAACTGCTGGCCGAACTGATGCGCCTGAAATTCGGGATCGCCATCGCCGGGAGCCATGGAAAAACCACGACTACTTCCATGGTGGCCGCCGTCCTGATCCATGCGGGCCTCGATCCTACCGTCATGGTCGGTGGGCGTGCGGCGGTGCTGCGCGGCTCGAACGCGCGCGTAGGAGTAGGAGATTACCTGGTGGTCGAAAGCGACGAGAGCGACGGGTCTTTTCTGAAGCTTGCCCCGATTCTGGCCGTCGTGACCAACATCGACCGGGAGCACCTGGATCATTACAAGGATCTCGACGAGATTTGCCGGGCGTTCGTGGAGTTTGTGAATCGCGTCCCGTTCTACGGCGCCGCGGTGCTGTGCCTGGACGATGAAAACGTACAGCGGATTCTGCCCCGGATCAACCGCCGCGTGATCACCTATGGCGTCAGCGCTCAGGCCGATCTGCGAATCACGTCCTGCTCGACGGGGCACATGGCCAGCGAATTCCACCTGGTTCACAACCTGGTCCACCAGGAACGCGATCTGGGATGTTTTAAGCTGCACGTGCCGGGTGCGCACAACGTGAGTAACGCGACGGCCGCAGTCGCCATCGCGCTCGAACTCGAGATCCCGATGGAGACTATCCGCGAGGCTTTGGCGGGGTTTAGCGGCGTCGACCGCCGGTTCCAGGTGCGCGGCGTTGAGCGGGGCGTCACGGTAATCGACGACTACGGCCATCATCCCACCGAGATCCGGGCGACTCTGGCCGCCGCCCGCGCTTGCCGCTACCGCCGCATTCACGTGCTGTTCCAGCCGCATCGTTACACCCGGACGGAGGCTCTTATGGACGATTTCGCGCGCGCTTTTCACCAGGCCGATACCGTCTTCGTGATCGATATTTATCCGGCATCGGAACAGCCTATCGAGGGCGTGAGCTCGCAAGTCCTGACGGAACGGTTGCAAACTTTCGGCCATCGCGGCGCTGTGTACAGCGGAACCATGGACGCGGGCATCGAGTCGGTTCTCGAAGCCGCGGAATCGGGCGACGCGATCGTCACGCTGGGCGCCGGGAGCGTCTCTCAGGCGGGCGACAGAATTATTGAAAAGCTAAGGAGCGGGCGTTAGCGTGGGCCGCAAGTCTTACGAAGGTACGGGTGTCCTGCCGGGCTTGGAAGAAGACGCACGGCCTGCCAGGAAGGCTGCTGTGAACTCCGCCCGCGCGCCGCGTTTTTCGACGCCTCGCATGATCGCTACGTTCGTCGCCGCAGCGGTGCTGCTCGGCGCGATTCTTTTGGCGTTTCATCTGGTGGAGCAGTTTCTGATCACGGATTCCCGTTTTGCGCTGGGCGGACCTGGAGAGAATTCCTCGCTCCAAATCGCCGGCGCCGCTCACGCCTCCCGCGCCGCCGTCGAAAACATTTTCGCCGATGATGAGGGTGTCAGCGTCTACCTGATTCCGTTGTCGGAGCGCCGCGACGCGGTTCGCGCCGTGCCTTGGATCCGGGAAGCGTCGGTCGCGCGCGTGTGGCCGAACCGCGTGATCGTCCGCGTACAGGAACGCTCGCCCGTGGCGTTCGTGCGCACGAATGCCTCCCGCTTCGGACTGATCGATAGCGAAGGCGTGATTCTTCCGCCCGTTACCGACCGGTTCAAGCTTCCGGTGCTGTCGGGCGTGCGGGCTTCGGATCCGATTGCTAAGCGGCGCGAAGGCATCCAGCGAATGCTTCGCATGACCGCGGACCTGGGCGATGCTACCGCCAACATTTCGGAAGTCGACGTATCCGACGGCGACAATCTCAAGGTTACCCAGCCCTACGACGGGCGCAGCCTTACATTGTTGCTGGGAGACCGCAACTTTAAGGCGCGTTACGGAAATTTCTTGAGTCATTACTCGCAGATCCAGCAGCGCCTGCCGGGTGCGGCCGTCCTGGATTTGCGCCTGGAAGATCGCATTACGGTGGTGGAATAAGCATGCCTGGCAAAATACGACTCGCGGTAGGTCTGGACGTCGGAAGCTCGCGCACCCGCTGCGTGATCTGCGCGATTCAAGGCGATCACCTCCGCTGTCTGTCCTATGGATTGGCGGTCTCCGCCGGCTGGACTAAAGGCCGCATCACTGATCAGGAGGCCGCGGCCGAATCCATTCGCGCCGCTGTGGCCGACGCCGAGCGGGGCGCGAAAGTCTCGGTCGAAGCGGCCACCCTGGGCCTGGGCGGGCGGTCGATTCACGGCGCGCAGGGCCGCGGACTGTACGAGTTTGGCCGCCCCCGCGAAATCGATCAGGACGATCTGGCTTATGCGGTGGAACTCGGCTCGGACGTGGCGCTCGAGCGCGACCGGATGGTTTTGCACGTTGCTCCGCAGGATTTTATCCTGGACGGACGCGCCGGGTTCCGTAAGCCGACCAGGGGCGTGTGCTCGCGCCTGGAAGCCAACGTTCACCTGGTGACCGCCTCCGTGCAGGACCATCAGGCGCTGATCGCCTCGGCCCACCTGGCCCACTTGCCCATCGAAGAGACCGTGTTCGAGCCGATGGCGGCGGCCTATGCCTGCGTGGGAGCGGAGGAGCGCGCGCGCGGCGTCGCCATCGTCGACATTGGCCTCGAGTCGAGCGGCCTGGTGGTCTACGACGGCGAGAAACTGATTCTGGCCTCGAGCATTCCGGTAACCGCCGATCACTTTACGCGCGATATCGCCTGGATGCTGAAGGTCTCCTACGAGGACGCCGAGAGCCTCAAGCAGCAGTACGGCTGCGCCATGCTGGGCCTGACCGCGGAGTCGACGCTGATCGAGGTCCCGTCCCCCGAAGGCCGCCCGCCGCGGGAAGCGCATCGCAGCGAGCTGATCGAGGTGCTGGATGCCCGCGCCGATCAGCTGTTCGGTTTCGTGCGAGCCGAAATCCAGCGCGCCGGCATGGACCGGAGTCTGCTCGAGGGCGTCGTGCTGACCGGCGGCGGCGCGCTGCTGCCGGGCATGTGGGACATGGCGGAGAAAAAGCTCGACTGCACCGCCTGTCTGGGCTTCGCGAAAGGGATCCAGGATTGGCCGGAGGAACTGCGCAGCCCGGTGTGGGCCACCGCCGCCGGCCTGGCGATGTATTCGGCGAAGTTGAAGCTGCACCGGCCGCCGCAGGGGCGCAGCCGGGGCCTCATGGGACTGGTGATGCGATGAGTAAACCGCGCGTCAGGCGAGACACACAGGGGAGGGAATCCATGGCACTCGATGCACTTAAGTTTGTGATCCAGGAAGAGGCCGCGCCCCGGACCAGGATTCGGGTCTTCGGGGTGGGCGGAGGCGGCTCCAACGCCGTTGCGCGCATGCTGCAGGAAGGGCTCGCGGGAGTGGAGTTCTGCGTCCTGAATACCGACGTGCAGGCGCTGGCGTCTTCCCCCGCACCGAGCAAGCTGGCGATCGGCTCCAAGATCACCAACGGCCTGGGCGCCGGGTCCGACCCGTCCGTCGGCCGGCAAGCCGCGCTCGAAGACACCGAGAAAATCATCGATCTTCTGGACGGCGCCGACATGGTGTTCGTCACCGCCGGGCTGGGCGGCGGCACGGGCACCGGAGCCGCGCCCGTGGTTGCGTCGCTGGCGAAAGAATTGGGTGCGCTCACGGTGGCCGTGGTCACCAAACCGTTCGCATTCGAAGGATCGAAGAGACGCAAGCAAGCCGAGCAGGGTTTGGCCGAGCTTGGCGGCGTGGCCGATACGGTGATCGCCATCCCCAACGACCGTCTGCTCGACCAGGCGTCTCCGGACACCAGCATCTTTGACGGATTCCGCCTGGCGGACGACGTTCTGCGGCAGGCGGTGCAGGGCATCAGCGACATTATCACCACGCCCGGCCTGGTCAACCGCGATTTCTCCGATATCCGCAACATCATGGTTGGGATGGGTTACGCCATGATGGGCACGGCTACGGCCAGCGGACCCAATGCAGCTGCGGCAGCGGCGGAGAAGGCTATCGGCTGCCCGCTGCTCGATGAAGGTGGTGTGCGCGGCGCGCGCGGGGTTTTGGTGAATATCACCGGGTCGCGCAGCCTCGGCTTGCACGAAGTGAACAAGGCCTGCACCCTGATCCGCGACGCCGCCGGCAATGAAGATGTCGAGATCAATTTCGGCGTGGTGCTGAATGAGGCCATGGGCGACGAGGTGAAGGTCACGGTGATCGCCACCGGTTTCGAGCGCGCCGGTTTGCCGACCATCGCGCGGCGTGCGCGGACGGCCACAGTGGTCACAGAACACGCAACGGCGCCACAGCCGCCGCGAGCCGAGCCGTCGCGTATGGAGTCCCGTATTGAGCCGATGCCGGAAGCCGCCGAGCCGGAACCCGCTTATGCCGAGCCGGTCCCGGTTGAACTCGCGCCCGAGCCGCAGCATCCCCAATACGATGAACCGCCGATGGCCGCGGCCGCCCATGCCAACGGACCATCCGAGCCTCTGTTCGACGACCTGGAGGTCCCGGCGATCCTGAAGCGCGACCGTCGCTTTGTTCAGTAACGGGGATCCGCACGTCCCCGTCGTGTTTAACGAACGGTTCCTTGCAAGGATGAGCGGTGGTTGGTGTGAGCGCTCAGCCAGGAATCGGCTTCGCTCAAATCGCGAAAGACCCGAATCTTCAGCTTGGGTTGAGCCAGTGCCGCGAAGGTGCAAGCCTTGGTGTAAAGGGAGGGAGCAGAAGCCACGACCGCTAGCGGGCCGCGCGCTTGCCCTCCCGTAGGGATCGATAAGTCGGCGTGGAGGAGCTGCCGAAGTTCATCCATATCTGGTTGCCCGACTAGGTGCCGAACATCATACAGCACCGCTTGGCTCCAGGTGTTCTCCGCACCACACCGCTCAATGGAAGCGAGCGCCTCACTCATTTGAAAGGCGCCCTCAAAGGTAATCACGATGCGGTGATGGACGTCGTCACGCTCGTATCTGAAAGGCATCCTATCCTCAACTTCCGGCGCCGGCAATAGTGGTGCGTGGAGCTTCCGCGCACTCAGTTTCGTCGACGCTTTTGGACTTACACCGGGAATCGGCATTCTTCGCGGGTTGCTTTAGCTTCGCTTTTCGAAGGCCAGGCCCCCTTGATCGAGCCGCTCCCAGGGAGCCTTCGAGGTTTATCGGGTCTTAGAAGAGCTTTCCATGGGGACAGTGGCGGCGCTGCCCGTGGGCCAGAGTTTCGCCATGCAATCCCGGAGCCGCAAGATGGCTTGGGACCTGACCGATGAAATTCGCGACTCATGCAAGCCCGTGATCTTGGATATTTCCCGCGGCCTCAGTTCATCGCGGTAGTACAGGCGTATGACGGTTTGGTGGATCTTCGGCAGTCCGGAGATTGCCGTATCCAAGGCACGCTGGAGGTCTTTGCGTTCGAGCACGGCCAACGGCAGCTCGCTCGGATCGCCGCAAATGCAGCGTAACAGGTCGCGTTTCTCGGGATCCTCAGATTCCGCCGCCTCCAACGTGCCCAGGTTCAGCGCGCGCGCATTTACCTGCCACTTGCGATAGCAATTGACCGTGATGTTGAGTTCGGTGGCGATCTCTTGTTCCGTGGGTGCGCGGTGCAGGCGTTGCGCCACGGCGGCAATGGCGGCTTCAATCTGCTTGGCACGCTTGCGCTGCTGGCGGGGCGCCCAATCCAGACGGCGCAGGCTGTCCAACATCCCACCCCTAATCTTTTGCTCGGCGTAGGCTCCCAGCGGGACGCGTTGCGACGGGTCGAAGCGGTCGATGGCGGAAATGAGGCCTACTACGCCGGTGGATACCAAATCGTCCAGGCTCACATTCGCGGGCAAGCGGCCGTGTAATCTGCGAGCCAACAGGCGGACCCGGGGCAGGTGCTGCAGGATCAGGCACTGACGCTCTTCAACGGACAGGGTTTGGGTATGAAAGCGTTGATGGTGCAATTTGAGTCACTCACTTCAATAGGTCGACTTTCAAAAAGACGCGAGAACCCACGGACGTAGCAATTTATCGGCCACAGTTCTTTCGAAAGTCTGAAGGAACATAAGTTCTGTGAATGCACCGGTTGGATTGGGTACGTCGTTCGCGCGATGAAGCCACCGGCGGGAGAAATTTCCGGGCACCGAAAAAAATCCCGAAGGGACGAATATTCCCGAAGTAAGATCGCGGGTCCGTCTGTGGTATTCAAGTAGGTCATGACCCAACTCACCCGTAGGCAGTTTGGAGGCATCGTCCTGCTGGGAACGCAGGCGCCACGTTTGTTCGCGGCATCCGGCTCCAGTAGCGCGATCGACCGGACACTTCGCGAAGGCATCGACCGCAGGAAGATCCCCTGCGTCGCCGCGATGGTCGCATCATCGGACAAGATCCTCTACAGCGGGGCGTTTGGCAAGCGCGATTCGGCCTCGGGCGCCGACATCCAACCCGATTCCATTTTCCAGATTGCCTCCATGACCAAGGCCATCACCTCGGTCGCCGCCATGCAACTGGTCGAGCGCGGGAAGCTGAAGCTCGACGAGCCGGTGGCCAGGCATCTTCCGCAACTGGGCAAGCTCGACGTGCTCGAAGGGTTCGATGCGGCTGGGAAACCAGTGCTCCGCCCGGCGAGGAAGCCCATCACCTTGCGGCATCTGCTCACGCACACCTCGGGATTCGCGTATCCCACCTGGTCCGAGGAGATGTTCAAGTACACGCAGGCAACCGCGCCTCTTCCTCCGGGTGTGGTGGCTCCGCTGGTGCCTCTGGTGTTCGAGCCAGGCACGCGCTGGCAATACGGCTACAGCGCCGATTGGACCGGCCGGTTGGTGGAGGAAGTGAGCGGTTTTAACCTCGAGCAGTATTTTCAGCGCAATATCCTACAGCCTCTGGGAATGAATGACACCACGTTCGTTTTTCCGGCGGATAAGTTCGATCGCCTGGTGAGCCAGTCGCGGCGGCAGAACGGAGGCCCGCTGCAAGAGGTTCCGCGCGCGGTGCCGCCGAAACCGGCTGCATTCAATGGCGGCGGAGGTCTTACTTCTACCGCGCCCGACTACATCAAGTTCATGCAGATGATCCTGCGCTACGGCCGGTCGGGCGTGCGCGACGAGATTCTCACGGCCAAGTCGGTCGAGATGATGTCGGTGAATCAGATCGGCGATCTGGGCGCGGGAAGATTGAAGACCTTCCTGCCTAACACGTCGAGCGACGTCGATCTTCACCCTGGGGCTGTCGACAAGTGGGGCTTGGGTTTCCTGATCAACGCCGTCGCGTATCCGGGCGGCCGGTCCGCGGGGAGCCTGTCGTGGGCGGGCGTGTTCAACACGTTTTACTGGATCGATCCGCCGCGCGGGATCTGCGGGGTGATCATGATGCAGTTCCTGCCGTTTGTGGATAAGGAAGCGGTCGGACTGCTGGGAGACTTCGAACGGTCGGTGTACGCGAATGTTTGATTCGGTTGCGAACGTCGGAGCTCATTACTTTTCGTTGGCCAGGAAACCAATGCGAGCTTTGCGCCTGCGGGGCTCTCTGAGTTTCTTGAATTCGGTCTTTACATGCGTAGCCAGGGCATCGATGTCCTTGACGACCAGAGCCAACATGATTGCATGGTCTTCCTGCTTGGCTTCCACCTGTTCGATTTTGCGGGCTAGGTCTTTGTGGGTGGCCAGCGCTTCGCGCAATTTCATGAACACCCGAATAATAAAGATGTTCATCTGAACAGCGCGCGGGCTGTTGAGCACGGAGGACAGCATGGCCACGCCGTGCTCGGTGAAAGCGTAGGGGACAAGACGGGGATCGCGGTGTTTCTGGGAACCGGTCACAGATTGTGACCGGTTCAGGGCGACGGTTTCCCCGGCACTGAGGCGAAACATGAAGTCAGCCGGAAACCGATCGAGGTTGCGTTTTACCGCTTGGTTGAGTTGCTTGGTCTGCACCTGATAGAGGCCTGCCAGGTCAGAATCGAGCATCACTTTTTGACCGCGGATGAGGTAGATGCGCCGCTCGATCAGTTCCACGGTGACCGGGAGCCGGGCGAGCGTCGATTGCTTCGGCATTCGTGACCATTGTTATTGTGCTAACGCCTGACGTTTATTCTCGGCCCAAAAGTTGGAGTACGACACTTCGCCGCTGCGGGCCCGACCGGTGCTCGAACACATAGATCCCCTGCCAGGTTCCCAGCGCCATCCGCCCGCCGATCACGGGAATCGACAGGCTGGTCTGCGTGAGCGCGGAACGAATGTGCGCCGGCATATCGTCGGGACCTTCGGTGTCATGGCGATACCGGGGATCGCTTTCCGGCGCGAGGCGCTCGAAGAAATCCGCCAGATCCAGCACCACGTCCGGATCGGCGTTCTCCTGAATCACCAGCGACGCCGAGGTGTGCTGGATAAACAGCGTCAGCAGCCCGGTATCCGCTTTTGTGGAAGTCACCCACGCGGCCACTTCGCGGGTGCAGGGGTACAGACCCTTGCCGCGCGTGCGGAATTCGAGCGTATGGTGCAAGCTATTCTACGGTGACGCTCTTGGCTAAATTGCGCGGCTGGTCGACATCGCATCCGCGTCTTACGGCAATGTGATATGCCAGCAATTGCAGCGGGACAACTTCCAAAATCGGCAGCAACAACTCGTGTGTCGTGGGGATGGGAATCACGTGGTCGGCGGTCTTGACCACTTCTTCATCGCCTTCGCAGGCCACCGCGATCACCTTGCCTTCGCGGGCTTTGACTTCCTGGATGTTGGAGAGAGTCTTCTCATACAGCAGGCGGCTGGCTTCACTGGAGAAGTCGCGCGTGGCCAGCACCACGGCGTGAAGATTTTCGTCGATCAATGCGTTGGGCCCGTGTTTCATCTCACCCGCCGGGTAGCCTTCGGCGTGGATGTAGGAGATTTCTTTCAGCTTCAGCGCGCCTTCGAGTGCGATGGGGAAGTGAATGCCGCGGCCCAGGTACAGGAAATCGGAGGACCGGAATAGGGATTTGGCCAGATCCTCATAGATGTGGTCGTGGCGCAGGATGTCTTCCATCTGGCCAGGCAGACGCGTCAGTTGTTCCACCAGATGCTTCGACGTTGCTTCATCCAGCACTTCACGCTGCTGGCCTAGGTACATCGCCAGCAAAAACAGGGCCGTTAACTGGCAACTGAATGCCTTGGTGGATGCCACGCCGATCTCGGGACCCGCGTGGGTGATCAATGTGCCGGCGGCCTCGCGTGTGATCATGGATCCCACCACGTTGCAGATCGCGAGTGTCTTCGAGCCCTTGTGCTTGGCCTCGCGCTGGGCCGCCAATGTGTCGGCAGTTTCTCCGGATTGCGAAATCACGACCGTCAGCGTGTCCTTGCCGACCAGGGGATCGCGATAGCGGAATTCGCTGCCGTAATCCACTTCAACCGGGACTCGCGCCAGTCGCTCGATCATGAACTTCCCCGCAAGTGCAGCGTGCCAGCTCGTTCCACACGCCACGATGCGCACCTGGCGGAATTCCTTGAACTCCTTGGCGGAGATGTCCATCTCGTCCAGGAAGATGCGGCCTGACTCTTGCCCTACACGGCCAAGGGTCGTGTCCCGTACCGCGCGAGGCTGCTCATAGATTTCCTTGAGCATGAAATGCTTGTAGCCGCCCTTTTCCGCCATGATGGGATCCCACAGAATGTGAGAAACCTGGCGTTTCACCGGGCGTCCGTTGAAATCGGTGAGATGCACGCCGTCGCGGGTGAGGATGGCCATGTCGCCGTCGGCCAGGAAAAACATGTCGCGGGTGTAGCCCAGAATCGCGGGCACGTCGGAAGCGACGAAATACTCGCCGTCGCCCAGGCCCACCACCACCGGGGGCCCCGAGCGCGCCGCTACGATCTTGTTGGGATCCTTCCGCGAGATCACGCTCAGCGCGAATACTCCGGTCAACTGCCGGACGGCGTCGCGCACGGCGTTTTCCAGATTCCCGTCGAAATATTTTTCCACCAGGTGGGCGATGACTTCGGTGTCGGTTTCCGTGACGAAGCGGTGGCCCTCTTCCACCAACTGGTGCTTGAGAGCGAGATAATTCTCGACGATGCCGTTATGCACCACCACGACGTCGCCGTGGCAATCGCGATGCGGATGGGCATTCTCTTCGGTGGGCCTGCCGTGCGTCGCCCAACGAGTGTGCCCGATCCCGTAGGATCCTTCCACCGGATTCAATCGCAGCGCTTCTTCCAGGTTGCGCAACTTGCCCTGAGCCCGCCGCACACCCAGGCAGTCGCCCTTTTCGAGCACGGCGATCCCCGCCGAATCGTAACCGCGATATTCCAGCCGCTTCAGCCCATCCAGGATGATGGGGACGGCCTTCTGTCCTCCGATATATCCGACGATTCCGCACATGTTAGTCGAGAATCTCCACCCGGTAGTCTTCCATAACGGGGTTGGCGAGCACGTCGCGTGCCACCTGATCCATCTCCTGCTGCGCCTTTTCCCGGGCCGTTCCCGCCTGGAGTTCGATGTCGAAAAACTTGCCCTGGCGCACCGCGGTGATGGTCTTGTGCCCCAGCCCGTTCAGCGCGCTCTGGATGGTCTGCCCTTGAGGGTCGAGTACCGTGGACTTATAGGAGACGTAAACGCGAGCTTTCATAACCTATTGGACCATTGTAGTGGGTTATCATTCAATCTTAAGGGAGAACTTCATCGTCAAAGGTTGGGTACTTGCGTCTTCTAGTACTGGGAACGCCACACTATTGGCGACCGCGAAGACCCGTCTCCTGATTGACGCAGGCCTGAGTCGCAAGGACACGTTCGAGCGTCTGGAGCGGATCGGCATTTCGCCTCAGTCCCTTACGGCGATCCTCATTACCCACGAGCACAGCGACCACGTTGCGGGCCTGCCGGTGTTGGCGAAGCCCCGCGACGGCTTTCAGATACCGGTGTATGTTTCGCGCCTCACGGCGCCGCAGATCCCCTGGGGCGATTGCGTTCCGAATCTCGAGTTGTTCCAGGCCGGAGCGAGCTTCAGGATCGGGGACATCGACGTCACCAGCTTCACTGTCCCGCACGATGCCGTGGACCCGGTGGCGTTCTCGTTTCGGGCCGAAGGTATCAAGATTTCCATTGCCACGGATCTCGGCTATCTGCCGGATTCGGTTCGCGTCCAGTTGCGCGGTTCCGATGCGCTGCTGCTCGAATCCAATCACGATCTGAATATGCTGAAGGTGGGACCCTATCCGTGGTCGGTGAAGCAGCGGGTGATGGGGCGGATGGGGCATTTGTCGAATGACGCCGCGTGCACGTTCATCCGCGAGGATCTGGACCATAGCACCTCGACCTTGATCCTTGGCCACCTGAGCGAGCACAACAACCATCCCGAACTAGTGCGGCAGGCTGGGTTGGAAGCGCTCGGCGGCAGTTTGTTCACCAAGCTGCTGATCGCGGAACCAGGCCAGCTGCTAGAAGCATTTTGTTACTAATGTCGATGCGCGGCGCGCTCGGGACCACCTCATGATTGCTAGATATACGCGGCCCGAGATGGGCCGGATCTTCAGCGAACAGAATAAGTTCGATCAATGGCTTGCGGTGGAGCTCGCAGCCGCCGAAGCTTTGGCCGAATCGGGAGAAGTTCCCGCGGAAGCGGCTCGCGCGCTGCGGGCCCATGCTGGCTTCGACATTGCCCGTATCGATGCGATTGAACGCGAGACCAGGCATGACGTGATCGCGTTCACTACCGCCGTCGCCGAGAAAATGGCCGCCGCCGGACAGGCTGACGCGTCCCGCTGGCTGCACTACGGTCTCACTTCGAACGACGTGGTGGATACCGCCCAGGCGCTTATGCTGAAGCAGGCGTCCAAGATCCTGGTGGACGGCGCCAGGGCTCTGGCGGAGATCCTCAAACGACGGGCCTACGAGTTCAAGGACACAGTACAGATTGGGCGCACCCACGGCATCCACGCCGAACCGATTACGTTCGGTTTGAAATTGGCCCTATGGTATGACGAAGTGACCCGCGGCACCTCCCGCCTGGAGGCGGCCGCGGAAGACTTGCGTGTCGGGAAAATTTCCGGCGCCGTCGGAACGTTTGGGCACATCGGGCCGGAGGCTGAAGAGCGGATCTGCGCACGGTTGGGATTGAAGCCGGCCGCAATTTCCTCGCAGGTGATCGCGCGCGACCGGCACGCGGCCTGGGTCGCTTCGCTGGCGCTCATCGCAGCAACCCTGGAGAAAATCGCGCTCGAAATCCGGCATTTGCAGCGAACCGAAGTGCGGGAAGCGGAGGAGCCGTTCAGTGCGGGCCAGAAGGGATCGTCGGCCATGCCCCACAAACGCAATCCGGTGGTCTCGGAGCAGATCTGCGGGCTGGCGCGCGTAATCCGGTCGAACGCGCAGGCGGCGTTCGAAAATGTCGCGTTGTGGCATGAGCGGGATATCTCCCACTCGTCGGTGGAGCGCGTGATTCTTGCTGATTCCGCGATCCTGACCGATTACCTGCTGGCCAAGACCCGGTGGCTGGTCGACGGGATGCGCGTCTACCCGGAACGTATGCTTCGTAATCTGGAATCGACCCAGGGGCTGATTTTTTCCGGGCAGTTGCTGCTGGATCTGGCTGCTGCTGGGATGCTCCGGGAGCAGGCGTACAAGCTGGTGCAAACAAAGGCGATGCACGCCTGGGAGAACGGAGCGAGCTTCCGAGCTGCGGTGGAATCTGACGATCAAGTGCTTTCTTTTCTTTCTCTTGAAAAGATCAAGGCGGCGTTTTCCGTGGACCGTCAGCTGACCCATGTGGACCGTATCTTCCGCCAGGTTTTCGGCCAAGACACTCAAAATTAATAACTTACCTAAGTCCAGCAGCGTACTAAGAAAATCTCCGGATTCGAAATAGAACTTCTGGGGTAAACTGTAGATGGCAACGGATGATTCCAGCTTTCCATATATCAGAGTACGAGTTAGCCAGGGTCCTGCTGGTGGACGACGATCCCGCCAGCCGGCTTACGTTGAAAACTGTCCTCGAAGCAGGCGGTTACAAAGTAAATGTCGCCGCCAGTGCCGCCGAAGCGGTTGGCAAGCTGGATGAAGGCGAGTACGAGCTAGTCCTGAGTGATCTGCAAATGGAATCGCCCGAAGCGGGGCTTAAGGTGCTGGCGCACGCGCGGATGATGGATTACAAGCCCGCCACCGCGCTGATCACCGCCTATCAGGATTCCCACCCCGACCCGGCCCGTCATCAGAAATCGATGTTGATCAGCCCGGAAGACGTTCCCGGACTGCTGGGCAAAATCGCCGATCTGATCGCGGAGCGCGCTACCCGCCGCATGCGCCGCGAACTGCGGCTGGCCGGCGTATAAGCCGCCAAGTCTAAAGGCTATCCTCCCTCGCCCCGACTGTGTCTTGCGAGCTCAGCGTTTAGAAATTCTGGAGTACCAGAGCAGTTCTGGACACCCCGGAACTAACGTACTACCTGAGGTTTCCCGTCCTCACGGGTAGAATTCGAATATCACCAATGAACGAAATTTAGGTCCGGCTGAGACCGAGGCCTTTCGGAGAATCGGAGGATTCAATGCACAAAATGATCAAGGTCGGATTGTTGTCGCTCGTGGCTTCGCTGGCCGCGAGTGCGACGACCATCAGTTTTAACTTCACAACTAGTGGGGGAACCTTGGGCGGCAGCAGCCCGTATGGGGACACGCGAACCTACTGGGACCCCACCCACACCTACTCGGTGACGGCCAGCTCTTTCTCGCTGCCGTCCGGGCTTACAGGCAACTTCACACCCGCGCAGCTGCAACAATATAACGGGCTGGGCCTGGCATCCTGCAACCACCCTGAGGAGCACTCCAACTGCGGTGCCCCGGAACATCAAGTGGACAACCACGGGAGCTTTGACTTCGTGCTGTTCAAGTTCAACACCGTTCTCGATCCCACCGGTATCGTCATCAACCCATACGGAACCTACGATCGGGACGTGACCTACTGGATCGGAAACAGCAGCACGAACCTTTCCACTATCGGCCTGGCCGGCCTGGCCGGCGCCGGCTTTGGTGGCCGCATCGACGACGATTCGACACGCAGCACCAACGCCCGCACCGTGAGTCTGGGAGGCGGCACCGGGAACGAATTGCTCCTGGCCGCCCGGCTGAGCGGAGACCACGCGGATCGTTATCTGGATTACTTTAAGATCGAAAGCTTGTACGCCAGCACGATCCCGATTCCCCACACGCCGCCGGTTCCCGAGCCAGCAACCTTCGGTCTAGCGGGGCTGGCGCTGGCCAGTCTCGGACTGTATCGCCGCCGGACACGCAAGAGCTATTTCAACAAAGACACTTCCTGTTCCAGTTGATCCAGCGCCCCGGCGAAGAAGTGGTCCTCGGCATCCACCAGGACGAGTTTCTTCGGTTCGGCCAACGACGCGACCAGCGGCTCCAGTTCGGAAATGGGGCCGTACTGGTCGCGCGTGCTTTGCAGGAAAACCTTCGGCACGGTACAGCCTTCTAAGAACGAGCGATCTTTGTACGTGGTAGGAAATCCGACGGCGATCACCCGGCGGGCGCCGATTCCCCCGCATCCCAGCTTCAGTACGATTCGCGATCCGAACGAGAACCCCGCGAGTGTGAACGGTAGACCGGGATAGCGCCCGCGAAGATAGTGGAGTGAAGCGCGGGCGTCTTCGAGCTCGCCTTCGCCGTGGCCGTATTCGCCTTCGCTCAGGTTCACGCCGCGATAGTTGAATCGCAGCACTGCCGCTCCTGCGCTCCGCAGGCCGCGTGCGATGCGGTAGACCACCTTGTTGTGCATGGTCCCGCCGTGCTGTGGATGCGGATGGCACACCAGGGCGGCTTCCCGCGGCTCGCCGTGTTCCGGTTCCTCAAGTAAAGCCTCCAGGCGTCCGGCGGTACCTTCCAGAAACAGCGACTCGATTTTGCGCGGCACGTTAGCATGCACAGGGCCGGCGCAGCTCTCCCAATGGCGAGTACGCGTGCCCTGTCCCGCTGCGCCAGCCTCCGTTGTGCATGCGAGATTTCAATTGGTCCGGTAGTTGGTGAACTGCATGTCGATCCCGAAATCGCTGGAGCGCAGCAGCTGCATCACTTCCTGCAGCGTGTCGCGATCCTTGCCGGCGATGCGCACGAAGTCCCCTTGGATCGACGCCTGGACCTTCTTCTTGCTGTCCTTGATCATCTTCACGATGTCGCGCGCCTTCTCGATGGGGATGCCCTGTTGCAGGCTGATCTCCTGGCGCACGGTGGATCCAGCCGCCGGGGTGATGGTCCCGTAACTCAGGCCCTTCAGCGGAACCTTGCGCTTCACCAGCTTCTGCCCCAGGATTTCGGTGACGGCCTTGAGGCTGAATTCGTCCCGGCTTTGCAGCAGAATCTTGTTATCTTTTTCCTGCAGCTCGATGTTCGAGTTGGAGGTCTTCAGGTCATAGCGCTGCTGGATTTCCTTCAGCGCCTGCTGCACGGCGTTGCTCACTTCCGGCAGGTCGATTTTCGATACGACGTCAAAACTATTGTCAGGCATGTGGTTGAGAGCGGTCTTGCTTTAGTGACCTAAGGCTATCAAAACTTTTTCGGTAATTTCACGCACCAGGTTGGGCAGCGCCGCGTCGAGCGCCAGGGTGATGGCCGCCTGGATCCGCTCGGGATCGGGAGCAGCCGGGGCCGCGACTGTCCCCGGGGCGTCTGAAACCGGCACGGGCGGAACAGCCGCCAGCGCTTCGGCAAACAGGCCCCGCGCCAGCTTGGCTTCCTGCACCAGGGAGCGGATGGTTCCGATGACCATGGACGCTTCGAAGGGCTTGCGCAGGACCGCGTCACAGCCAGCCGCGCGGGCTTCGTTTTCGTCCAGCGGCTCGAGTTGCCCCGCCGTGAGAATCACCCGCACGTGACGGTGGAAGTTTTTGACGTGGCGGCAGAGTTCCAGTCCACCACCCCCTGGAAGAAACACATCCGCGATCACCAGATCCGGGTCGAAAGCGGCCAGACACGCCCGCGCGCTGGCTTCATCCGTTGCGCTCGAGACTTCGAAGCCCTCCTCGCGCAGAATACGCTCACCCATCCGCCGGGCGTGCGGGCTGTCGTCCGCCAGGAGGATGGTGCTCATTCGCGTTCAGGCATCCTGCCTAGGGCTTGGGTTTGGCGGGCTGCGGCTGCTGGCGCGCGTCTGGATTATTCTCAAGCGCGGCGGGATCGGTGACCGGCGTCACGGTAACATCCCCCTGGAATCCCGCCTGCGAACCGGGAACCGGGACCGTGACCGGAATATTCTGCTTGGGCGGGTTCATCTGCGGCGCGCCGGATTTCGCAGCCGCGCTGGTATCCGGATTCTGGTGTATAAAGCCCGTGAGCCGGCGGAACGTGCCCTGACGCGTGCGATTCTCCTTTTCAAACCGCATCCGTGCCTCGGCTGCGGAATCTCCTGTTGGAACCGGCATCTCCAGCGTCTTCAGCCGCGACTTGGCCTGGTCGGCGAAATCGCTCAGCGGATAATCGCGGACCAGACGAGCGTAGGTGTCGCCGGCCTGCTGGCGGTAACGCGGCCCCAGGCGGGTGAAGGAATTGCCTTCCAGCCACAGCGCTTCGTCCGCGCGGCTGTACAGCGGGTACTGGTCCACTACTCCGCCCAGCCGGTTGGCGGCCGACGCCAGGCTGCCGCGAGAATAGTAGAAAGAGCCCACGCGCATTTCGCTGTCGGCCAGAATTTCCTGAACGTTCCGCAGAAGCTGCTCCACCTCCGGAGCGAACTTGGAGTTTGGGAACTGAACCAAAACCTGACGGCATTCCTGTTCGGCCCGCAGACCTTCATTGGGATCGCGATCGGGCTTGTCCATCTGCTGGTAGTGGATCTTGCAGAGCTTCTCTTGCGATTCCGCGGCCTCCGGCATGGTGGGATAGAACAGAATGAAGTCCTTGTAGTCGGCTTCGGCCTGAGCCCGGCCGCGCGCGCCGCCTTCCCGATACCAAGCGTCGGCGATGGCCAGTTTGGCCTTGGCCATGTACTCGCTCGATTCATAGGTGTTCATCAGCGTGTTGAGTGTGATGCGGGCGATTTCGTAGCGGCCCTTCTCCAGGTCCTTTATCCCTTTATCGAACAGGATCTTATCCGGCTGCTGGGTTTGCGCCGTGATCGGGTTTTCGTATTTCTTGTGCTTGAAGGCGCAGGAACTCACGGTCAGCGCGGCGGCAATCGTTACGGACAATTTCAAGAAACGCATGAGAACCTCTTGACTATACTCGAACTGCGGTCGAGTCGTGTGCGATCCGGCGCATTTCCTCGAATGCGGCCGGCGGATTCACAGTGTGAAAAACAGACGACCCCGCCACCACCCACTCCACCCCTGCATCTATTATCTTCCCAAGGTTTTCCTTGGTTACGCCACCGTCGATCTCGATGGGGAACTGCAATCCACGTTCCTTGCGCCGGGCAGCAAGCTGCCGCACCTTGCGGAGCGCATTGGGAATGAACTGCTGGCCGCCAAAACCGGGATTGACGCTCATCACCAGGACGTAGTCGGCGATCTCCAGAACGTCGTCCAGCGTGGCCACCGGGGTGGACGGATTGATCACGACACCCGCCTTGGCGCCTTCGCTGCGGATCATCCGGAGCGTCCGATCCAAGTGTCTGCATGCTTCCTGGTGTACAGAAACCTGGTCGGCGCCAGCTTGGATGAAGATGGGCGCGTACTTGTCGGGATCCTCGATCATCAGGTGGACGTCCAGGGTCGCGCGAGTAGCTTTGCGGAGCGACTCGACCACCGGCGGCCCGATGGTGATATTGGGCACGAAGTGGCCGTCCATCACGTCCACATGAAGCATGCGGCAGCCGGCCGCCTCAAGCGCGGCAATCTGCTCGCCCAGACGCGCGAAATCGGCCGAGAGAATCGATGGCAGGATCTCAACCATGAGCGACCATCCTCAATGTTAGCAAACGGTTATAACTGAGGCGAAAAACCCGTCTCCGGGGTCGCGGCCGGGCAGCCGAAGATGGGTAGCGGTGACTGGCGATCCAGCCAAAACATGGGAAATGACGTCTTCGTTTTCTTCCCGTTCGAGCGAGCAGGTGGCGTAGACCAGCCGCCCGCCCGGCTTCAGGTGAGGGAGTGCGTGTTCCAGGATTTTGCGCTGCAGAAGGGCGAAGCGCTGGAGGTCGCTCGCGCGCAGTCGCCATTTGATCTCCGGATTGCGCGCCAGGGTTCCGGTTCCCGAGCACGGTGCGTCCACCAGGATGCGGTCAAACTTCACATTAAAGGGCAGGGTCGTGGTGGCGTCCAGGACGACGCGCTGAGCCTCCGCTGGGACATCGGTGAGGCGTTTGAGGTATCTGTCGGCGGCGGTTACGCGTCCGCCGAGCGCCAGGATCTGGGCCGTCTTGTTGCCGGGAGCCGCGCAGATGTCGAGCACGGTCATCCCCGGTTGGACTTCGAGCAGCGGGACAATCGACTGCGCCCCGGGATCCTGCTGGCGGCCTGTGGCCGGGTTGATCGCGGCTTCCGGCTGTTCGAGGGCGGCATGAGCGATCGCGGCGGCGGCCGGCTCTCCATATTGCTGCTGCCAGCGTTCGAGCATCCATGCGGGAATACTCAGCTCGGTAGCTTTGTCCGGCCACGCTATGGGCGAGCGATTCACTTTGCGCAATACGGCGTTGACGAATCCGGCGGCGGAGCGCTTGTGAGCCTGCTTGACTAGCTCGACGCTCTCGGCCACGGCGGCGTGCGCCGGGATGCGGTCGAGATAGCGCAGTTGGAAGATGCCCATGCGGAGGGCGATGCGGACGACGTCGTCGAGCTTGGGTTGTTTTCGGCCTGAGAAGAATTCGATGAGGTAGTCGAGCTGGGCCTGATATCGCAGGCAGCCGAGTACGATGCTTTCGGCCAGGGCCAGATCGCGCGGGTCGCCCTTCTCGCGACGCAATAGATCGGTTGCATAGCCGCCGCCGTGGACGCGCTGGAGTACTCGGAAGGCGATTTCGCGGGCGGGGGACACTCTTTTAAGTATGGGGTAAGGGTATCCTCAATATTAGGGTGTTAGTCATGTTGGAGAAGCCTAGGTGCTGAGAATCCGCAATATTTCTGGGCCGTATCGATTCTTCTTTATGAGCTTCGATTGCAACGAGCCGCCACATGCCATGTGGAGCGCGATGACAACACCTGCAAGTTTTGGCTCCAGCCGCTCGGACTAGCGAATAACGATGGTTTTAGCGCTCGGGAGTTGAATGTGATTCGCCGGATGATCGTGACTCATCGAACGGCGATTTTGGAGGCATGGCATCCGCACTGTGGCTAGCAACGGTCCACGCATTCAAGACGTGCGGGTGAGCAAGGACCAAATCACTGCGCGATTGACAGATGGCCGGGTGATCAGCGTTCCTTTGGCTTGGTCCTGGCGCCTGTCCGAAGCCACACCCGCGCAGCGCGCGAACTTCCGGCTTATTGGCAGCGGACAGGGTGTGCACTGGCCCGAGATCGACGAGGATATCAGCGTGGAAGGGATGCTGCACGGCATTCCGGCGCCGCGACCAAATATGGCCGCAAATGAACGCGAATGAACGCAAATGTCTTGACAGCTTAAAGACCATCCGTAAGCGCCGCCGCATACAAGCCGATATAAAACAGCGCTATGAAGATCGCGAAGGAAGCGGCATACAGTACAAAAAGCAGAGTCGTCCTGCCGAGAAATCCGGCTTCTGGTTTCGCGAGTCTCCATTTACCTTTTCTCAACAGCCATGCCCAAACGATCTTCGGTCCGATTGCGCAGACGACGGCTAGGCTTACACCGTAGTATTTCCACCAGTGCATCGTTAATGGCGTATCCTATCACGTCGGTCATTTTGCGTTCATTCGCGTTTATTTGCGGCTAATGGAAGTCGTGTGACGGGACTTCGGCAACCTCGAAGTGAAGCGGCTCGGCGCGATTTAGCTTCACCGAAATCGCTCCCTGCTGGTTTTGCAGGATGCCTTCCACGAGTAAATATGGTGCGGTGACCAGCGTCTCGCGGAAGGCATCGAATAAATCCGGCTCGACGATGGCGTTGGCGATGCCGGTCTCATCTTCCAGACTCAGGAACATGAAGCCTTTCGCGGTTCCCGGGCGCTGGCGGCAGATCACGCATCCCGCCACTCTTACCAGGCGGCCGTGCTTTTCGTACTGCAGATCTTCCGCCGCCACCACGCCGCGTGTGCGCAGACCTTCGCGATACAACTTCATGGGATGCGGTCCGATGGTTACGCCGGTGCCGTAGAAGTCGGCATGTATGCGCTCGGGTGCAGTCATGGCAGCTAGAGGAGATGCTGATTCTGCCGTCTCCGCTGTTTCAAAAAGTGGACCTGCGGGGCGCAGTGCGCGCTCTGCCTCCCACAAGGCATCACGGCGATGGCCGCCCAGCGAATTCAGGGCACCGACCTCAGCCAGCATCCGCAGCTCGGGCTTGCGCAGGCCGGGGACACGACGCACCACGTCATTGATCGACGAGAAGGGCCGCGCGGCGGAGATCGCCTCGGCTGTTTCTTTGCGCACCCCGCGGACGTAATTCAACCCCAGACGGACGGCATCGCCCTCAATGGTGCATTTCCAGGACGATTGCTGCACGTCCACCGGCCGGAAGTGCAGCCCGTGCCGCTGCGCGTCTTTGACCAGCGTGGCCGGATGATAGAACCCCATGGGCTGGTTATTCAGCATGGCCGCCATGAACGCCGCCAGATAATGGCACTTCAAATACGCGCTGGCATAGGCGATCAGCGCGAAGCTCGCCGCGTGCGATTCGGGAAATCCGTACAGCGCGAAAGAAGTGATCGATTGCACGATGCGGTCCTGCGTCTCGCCCACGATGCCGTTGGCGGTCATCCCGCTGCGCAGCCTGGTCTCGATGTCGCGCATGCGAGCCTCGCTGCGCTTGAATCCCATCGCGCGGCGCAGTTCTTCTGCCTCGCCGCCGGTGAAGTTGGCCGCGATCATGGCGATCTTGAGCAGTTGCTCCTGAAACAACGGAACACCGAGAGTCCGCTTCAATACTTGTTCTAGGGACGGATGCAGGCAGGCGGCTTCTTCATATCCCTGACGCCGGTTCAAATACGGGTGCAGCATCTTGCCGACGATCGGCCCGGGACGGATGATGGCCACCTGCACCACGATGTCGTAAAACTTTTTGGGTTTAAGGCGCGGCAGGCAGGACATCTGCGCGCGGCTTTCCACCTGGAACATGCCGATGGTGTCGGCCTTCTGCAGCGCCGTGTACACTTTTGGGTCATCCTGTGGTAGATGAGCCAGGTCGACAGGCTCGGGGTAATGCTCGCGGATCAGTTCGAGCGATTCTTCCAGCACCGCCATCATCCCCAGCCCCAGCAGATCGACCTTGATCAGGCCGAGATCGGCGCAATCTTCTTTGTCCCACTCGATGACGACGCGCCCGGGCATGGTTGCGGGTTCGAGCGGGACGACGGCATCGAGCTGGCCCTGGCAGATCACCATGCCTCCGGAATGCTGGCCCAGATGCCGGGGCAGGTTCTGTGCAGCGACGTACAGCGAAAGATATTTCTGAATGCGCGGATCTTTCAGATCGAAGCCGGCCTGGGTGAACTGCTTCTGCGCGGTGTCGCTGGGATCGCGCCAGCCCCAGGTAGCGACGAGCGATGAAAGTCTCTCCAGCGCCTCGGCCGGGAAGCCCAGCGCTTTGCCGACGTCGCGCGCGGCGGACCGACCGCGGTAGGTAATGACGTTGGCTGTCATGGCCGCGCCGCGAGCACCATAGCGCTTGTACACATACTGGATCACGCGCTCGCGCTGATCGCCCGAAGGCAGATCGAGATCGATATCGGGCCATTCGCCGCGCTCCTCCGAGAGAAAACGCTCGAATAGCAGTTCCATCGCCACCGGATCCACCGCAGTGATCCCCAGCGAATAACACACCGCGCTGTTGGCGGCCGAGCCGCGACCTTGCACCAGGATTTTCTCGCGGCGGCAGAAGTCGACCAGATCCCAGACGATCAAGAAATAGCCGGCCAGGTCGAGTTTTTCGATCAGCGCCAGCTCGCGCTCGATCTGGCGGCGAGCCTTTTCTGTATACGGGCGGAAACGCTCACGCGCTCCGCCCTCAGTCCGCTCCCGAAGGAACGAGTTCATGGTTTCTCCCGGCCCCACAGGATACTTGGGGAATTCGTAACCCAAATCTTTCAGCGTGAAATCGAGGCGAGCCGACAGCTCGGCGGTCTCGGCGATGGCCTCGGGGACATCGGAGAAAAGTTTTTCCATGATGCGCGGCGATTTGAGATAGCGCTCCGCATTGCGCGCCAGCAACTGACCCGCGGCCATGACCGTGGTCTTGTGGCGGACCGCGGTGAGCACGTCGGCAAGCTCGCGTTCCTGAGGGGTGGCGTGTCGCACGCCGTTGGTCGCGAGCAGAGGCAGTTGCATGGATCGCGCCAGCTCGATCACGGCTTGATTGCGCGCTTCCTGATCGCGATGAAAATGCCGCTGCAGCTCGGCGTAGACATTGCCGCGCCCGAACAGGCTGGTCAGTTTAGTGAAACGCTCACGCGTAGGTGAACCTTCGCCGGTCAGGCACACCAGTCCGCTCGAGAATCGATGCAACTCTTCCTGCGAAGCGGCAGCTTCTCCCTTAGGTGCGCGCAGCTTCATGGATGTGATCAGCCGGCAGAGGTTCTGATAACCGGTGCGATTTTCGACCAGCAGCGGGTAGAGATCGCCGTCCTCGCCGGTGATTTCGGCGCCGATGTGCGCCTTGGCGCCGAGCTTCTTGGCCGCCATGTAAAAGCGTGGCGCGCCGGCGAGATTGTCGCGATCCATCAGCGTCATGGCGGAATGGCCGAGGTCGGCCGCGCGCTGGACTAAATCCTCGGGCAGGGAAGCGGCTTCGAGGAAACTGAAGGCCGAGCGTGTATGGAAGTCTACAAAGTTAGTCATACACGCCTTCTACGAACCACTTCTTGGGCGCGCGATCCAGATAAATGCGGTACAGCGCGCCGTCGCTTAGCGCCAGGTCATACTCATCGCGATTCCAAAGATCGGGACGCCACCAATCGCCGCTCGATCGCCATGGTCCGGCGATTTGCAGGATTTTGCCCTGAAACAATCGCGTCCACAGACGTTCGGAAGTGACCCGCGCTTCGAGCGGCGGCCGGAAATATCGAAAGGGCAGCAAGTATCCGGCAGGCCAGCCTGCTCCTGGCCGGTGTGTATCGAACAACTCGGGATACCCTACGTTCTTCTCCCCGACCAACCCGCGAATCTTGCCCAGCGTCAGCTCGAGTTTTTCGGGTTCCGGCGCGGCCGGCGTGAATAGTCCGCGCTGGACGCGGCGCGGCTCGGTCGGAATCAACTCCAGATGTACTTTGGCGACCGGCGCATCCGGCGGCTGGCGCACCAGCGAATGCTCCACCAGCTTCAGCAGCAGCTTCACATCGCGCGTCGGAAACGGGACGCTATGCGTCCTTTGGTTGCCGTTAAGGGTGAGACACAGTGCCGCCGCCGCCAACGACTGTGATTTCAGCCGCGCTGTCAGATCGTGCAGAAACCGGGCGATCAGGAACAGCAGAGGCTCGCGTAGCTTGATGGGATGTTCCAGATCGGCTGATTCCTCATAGACCGCCGCCGGAATCCGCGGGCGCAGGGGCCGCTCGATTACGCCGCGTGCCAAGCGTTGCAGCCACAAGCCGCGCTCGCCTAAACGCGACGCTAAAGCGTCGTCCGGAAGCCGCGCCAGATCTTCCAGCGAGCGGATTCCCCACAGATGGAAAGTCTCGAAAAATTCTGGATCGGGCGGGAGCGCGTCGATCGACAGCGTGCCCAGTACACGCGCTTCTTCGCCAGGCGGGATGAAAGTATAGCCGGGCAGATTCCGCGCCGCCAGGATCGCGGCCTCGGCCGTGACCGCCACGGCTGCTTGAGCACCCTTCAATCTGCCAAGTTGTCGAGACGTGATCGAGAAAACGACGGTCTTCTCGTCCACCATCTCTACGAAAGGAGAAAAGGAATCCGCCAGCCGGTTGGCATCCGGCCCATGAATGCATGCAAACATACATCACCCTGCGTCGCGTAATAAAAGGAAAGGGGCCTGGCCAGTAAATCTGGCTTTCCGGGGCGGCATCTTGATGGTCATGGACGAACACGATTTCGCCAAAGGACGATCTGCGATCACCGCCAGGATGGTGGGCGTCGAATCCACCGCGCGCCGGAAGCGGAACCAGGCAGTGGGGGGAATCCGGTTAAGCGCGGCGGGAGTGGCCTCGGCCAGATCCAGCGCGACCACGCCGAATCCGCCTGCTTGGATCAGAAGATCGGCCGCGCGCAGTGCGTGTTCGGCGTTACCGCCGCAGCGGACCCAGACCAGCTTGGATAGCTCCACTCCCGCGGATGCGGCCGAGCAGGCATCGAAAGCGTCCTTGGTGTCGACCAGGGCCGCGTACTCGCCCCGTCCGGTGGAAGCGGCCAGTAGCGTGTGGAGCACCGAGGTGCGCCCGCTGGATCGTGTGCCAACGATTTCGGAGATCCTGCCACGCGGGAAATCGCGTCCAGCAGCAGAGAGAATGTCCAGAGGTTCAACATGACGCCAGCCAATGGGAAAAGCAGCAGCCATACAAATTCGTCTTTTGTTCGCCTATCCAGGGTATGCCTGTCGACGGAGCCTGTCAAGAGAACGTGTGGGGTTCTGGAGATGGGGGTGGTGGAATCGGTGTAACATCAACAAAGTGAAGCGCACGGCCCTAATCATCCTTGCTTCCTTACTCGGTGCCTTCACTGCCTTAATGGCATTGGGGAACAGCAACGACCATCTTCCTGTAGGCTGGGTTGCAGCATCCCCGGGTTATATTCTTGTGGCTCCAGTGTTCAACCATTTTCCAGATTGGAGCGATGAAGCTCTCTGGATTTGTGCGATTGTGGCGAACTCTGTCCTGTACGGAATAGGCTCACATTACTTGATCCGGATGGTCGCCAAACGTCCCTTCACCTAAAATAGAATCATGCGGACCACGGTCGATCTGGATGAAGAGCCGCTAGACACGCGTAATGGCGTTCCTCTTCTGCCTCGCAAGCCGGGAGCAAACCCAGTCACTTCGGAGAAGGTGAAGGACTTGCTGGAATCAGAAGCCGCCAATGAACGCAAATGAACGCGAATTGCATGCATTTGCGAGTGTTCTCATCCATGCCGTGGCTGCTAAACTAAGGGCTTGACCGAACTCGAACAGCGGCGCCGAGCCGTCCAAACGGCGCTGGCAGGGCACAAGGTCGACGCCCTGCTGGTCAGCTCCCTCGCCAACGTCCGGTATCTGACGGGTTATGCCGGCTCGAACGGGCTGGCCTTAGTGACCCCGTTCGAGACGCACTTCTTCACCGATCCTCGCTATGCGCTCGAAGCCTCCCAGAGCATCACCTGTAAGCTGCACATCGCCAAGGGCCCTTTGCAGGAAGCTGTCGCCGGCATCGTGAAGCGCAAGAAGCTCAAGAAAATCGGGTTCGAGCCTGCCTGGCTGAACTTGGAGCAGCATCAGAAGCTGAAGGATCTGCTGCCCTTGGGCGCCTCGCTGCAGCCCGTTCCCGGTGTTGTGGAAAACCTCCGGATGACCAAATCGCCGGAGGAGATCGACCAGATCCGCAAGAGCGTGCGGGTCAATTCCGAGGCTTACGCGCGGACTTTGCGACGTGTCCGGCTGGGGATGCGTGAGCGCGACATCGCCGCCGAGCTGGATTACCAGATGCGGCTCCACGGCGCAGAAAAGCCGGCTTTCGACACGATTGTCGCGGCGGGCGCACACTCGGCGCTGCCCCACGCACATCCCACCGGCCAACGGTTGGAGGAAAATGATCTCCTGCTGATCGACATGGGCGCCTGCCTGGACGGCTACATGAGCGACATGACCCGGATGGCCTTCCTGGGTATTCCCACCAAGCGCGTCCGGACGCTGTATGATGCGGTGCTGGAGGCGCAAATGACCGCCATCGAGGCCGTGCGGCCGGGGGTCACGGCGGCGCGAGTGGACGGGGCCGCCCGGGAAGTGCTAAAACGGCATGGATTGGACCGGCAGTTCGTCCATTCCACCGGTCACGGCCTGGGACTCGAGATCCATGAGGGTCCCCGAATCGGGAAAAAGGACAAGACCGTACTGCGGGCGGGGATGGTGATTACCATCGAGCCCGGCGCCTACATTGACCGCTTGGGAGGTGTTCGGATTGAAGACACCGTGCTGGTCACCGCCAACGGCTGCGAAGTCTTGACGCCCACGACCAAGGAGTTTGTTCACCTTTGATGACCATTGACGAAATCAAGGAGCTGCTGGAGCTGTTCAACGAGAGCGGCGTGGGCGAGCTGGAGATCGAGCGCGATGGCGAGCGGATTCGCATCCGCAAAGCCGGTATGACGCCGGAATACACGGTGACGCCTGTTTCGACGGGAGCTGCCCAGCCGGAAACGGCGGGTTCATCGGAACCGGCCGCGCCAGCCGCCGGAGAAGCGGAGCCGGGGCAGGTCCTGGTGAAAGCGCCCATCATCGGCACCTACTATGATGCTCCCTCACCGGGAAGCGCGCCGTTCGTCAACGTGGGCGATGCAGTCAAGCCCGGCCAGGTGCTCTGCATCATCGAGTCCATGAAGCTGATGAACGAAATCGAGGCGGAAACGGCGGGGGTGATCGCCGCCAAGCTGGTGGAGAACGGCCGTCCGGTGGAGTATGGCGAAGCGCTGTTCTCGATCCAGCCGCGCTAGTCTCATATGTTCGAAAAAATCCTGATCGCCAACCGTGGGGAAATTGCCGTGCGCGTGATTTGCGCCTGCAAGGACCTGGGCATTCGCACGGTGGCGATCTATTCCGAAGCCGACCGCCACAGCCTGCATACGCGCTTCGCCGATGAGGCCATTTGCGTAGGACCCGCTAAGAGCGCGCGCAGCTACCTGGACATTCACGCGGTGATGAGCGCCGCGGAAATCACCAACTGCGACGCCGTTCATCCGGGCTACGGGTTTCTCTCCGAGAACGCCGATTTCGCGGAAGTATGCGAGACCAGCGGTCTGAAGTTCATCGGCCCGCCCGCCGACGTGATTCGCCGCATGGGCCTGAAGCAGATCGCGCGCGCCGCGATGGAAGAAAACGGCGTGCCGATTCTGCCCGGTTCCGCGGGCATCCTCAAAAGCCTGGAAGAAGCCGTCGAAATCGCCGAGCGCATCGGGTATCCGGTGATGCTCAAAGCTTCGGCGGGAGGCGGCGGGCGGGGTATGCGCATCGTCCGGCAGCAGGAAGAACTCGGAACCCTGATGGCGCAGGCGCAGGCCGAGGCTGCCGCGGCGTTTTCCTGCGGCGACCTGTACATGGAGAAGCTGGTCGAGAATCCGCGCCACATCGAATTCCAGGTTTTAGCCGACCAGCACGGCGACGTCGAGATTCTGGGCGAGCGCGAATGCTCCATCCAGAGACGCCATCAGAAGCTGATCGAAGAGTCGCCTTCGACGGCTATGACGCCGGAACTACGCAAATGTACGGGAGATCGTTTACGAGCCGCGCTGAAGGCAGTGGGGTACGCCAATGCCGGCACGGTCGAATTCCTGATGGACGCTTCGGGGAAGCTGTACTTCATCGAGGTGAATGCCCGCATTCAGGTGGAGCATCCGGTCACCGAAATGGTCACCGGCGTCGACCTGGTCAAGAGCCAGATTCTGGTGGCCTCAGGCAAGAAGCTTGACGAAATTTTGACACGTCCTGTCCAGCTACGCGGTCACGCCATCGAGTGCCGCATTAATGCCGAGCATCCCGATACATTCGTCCCCTCACCGGGGACTATCACTGGCTTGAACCTTCCGGGCGGGGCCGGGATCCGCGTGGATACCGCGGCGTACCAGGCCGGTGTGATCTCGCCATACTACGACTCGCTGGTCGCCAAGCTGATCGCCTACGGATCCGACCGCGCGGAAGCGATCGCGCGGATGCAGCGCGCGCTGGGAATGTTCGTGGTGGAGGGAATCTACACGTCGATTCCGCTGCACCAGTGGATTCTCAAGCACCCGGAGTTCATCGCGGGGCGGATTGATACCGGGTTCCTCGCCCGGCACGGTTTTGTGGGCGAGAAGAAATAGCCGTACAGTACCTCGGGTCGAAGAGTCCTGCATGTGCTATACTTACTATGTCGAGGTCACTGCTTGGAGGAGTTGCTGGCCCGATAACGTAGTAACGCGCCCTGCTTTTCGGAGGATCAGCGGCCGCTAATGGAAATATCCCCTTGTGGGTGTTTTTCCGTTTTTCTGTAGCGGTTTTCCCCTGTCTGTCTTCCTCTGGTTGTAAGGTGACCTTACCACGGAATTAGGTAATATCTCTGCCCCAAACTTTATGGGCCTCTGAATTGCCGAGGGTACCAGTACCGCTTATGATCGGGACGGAGAGCAAGAGGAAGCCATATGGAAACTGTAACGGAACCGATCAACGATAACCCCCAAACCACCGAAAAGAAGAAGACAACGGTGCGGATCCTTCTGGCGGACGATCATCCGATTGTTCGCGACGGGTTGAAGAAACTGCTCCAATTGGAAGACGATTTCGAGGTGGTGGGCGAGGCTGGAGACGGGCGCGAGGTTCTGGAGAAGGTCCACGAGCTCGATCCCGACGTACTGCTGCTCGATCTCCGCATGCCCAACCTGGACGGTCTGTCGGCCTTGCAGGCCCTGCAGCAGACCAACAAGCGCACCCGAGTCATCATCCTGACGGCTTCCGAAGACAAAAACGAGTTCGTGCAGGCCATGAAGCTGGGCTGCAGCGGCATCGTGCTCAAGCAGACGGCTCCCGATTTGATTGTGAAGAGCATCCGCAAAGTGAACTCCGGAGAAATCTGGTTGGACTCCCTCACCACTGCGGCGGTGATGCGGCACTTCTCCACTGGTCAGGAACAGGCTGGCGGCGGTGGCGGCGGAAAAGGCCGCGAGCGCAGTCCTCTTTCAACCCGCGAGCGGGAAATCGTTGTGCTAGTGGCACAGGGTTACAAGAATAAGGAAATGGCCGAGAAGATGTTCATCAGCGAGCAGACGGTCAAGAACCATCTGCATAACATCTTCGACAAACTGGGCGTTTCCGACCGTCTGGAACTGGCGCTCTACGCGATCCACAAGGGCTTGCATCTGGCCCCGGAAACGACGCCGGCGCCGTAGAGCCTCAGACCGTTTTATCTTTTGAGTAGCACAGCGGCTCCAGCCGGCAATCCGCGCAGCGCGGATTTTTGGCGATGCACAGCGCCCGCCCATGATGGATGATCTGGTGCGAGAAGAGAATCCATTTCTCTTGGGGAAGAATCTTTACCAGATCCTTTTCGATCTTGCCCGGATCGGTTTCCCTGGTCAAGTCCAGCCGCCGCGCGATGCGCTGGACATGGGTATCCACCACCACTCCGGACGCAATGCCGAAGGCCGTCCCCAGGACCACGTTGGCCGTCTTGCGCGCCGCCCCGGGCACCGTCAAAAGCTGATCGATATCGCGCGGGATCTCGCCCCCGAAGTCGGATAGAATTTTGCGCGCGGCGCCAATCACCGATTTGGACTTGTTGTTAAAGAATCCCGTGGAGCGGATGTCCTGAGCGAGTTCTTCCTGCTTGGCGGCCGCGAAATCCCGAATCGTTGGATATTTCCGGAACAGGCCGGGCGTGACCATGTTGACGCGCTTGTCGGTGCACTGGGCAGAGAGGATGGTGGCCACCAGCAACTCCCAGGCATTGGAATGATCGAGAGCGCAGGTGACGCCGGGATACATCTGGTCGAGAACCGCCAGGATCTTCTTTACTCGCGCGGCGCGCTCCGCCGCGGTCTTGGGTCTCGCCGGTTTGCTGGCTGCGCGGGGACTAGTCAAAGTCGATGTCCCGCTTGGGTGGCGGCTCGTCCGGATTCTCCTTGGCGAGCTTCAGCATCTCGTCGAACTTCTTGCTGAGCACGTCGTGATGCACCTTGTGATCCGCGACGGATTTCTTGAAGGCGTCCTCGCGGCGATCGGCTTCCGTCTTGAAGCGATTCACCGCCGCCTCCATGTCGGAGAAGGTGGCAGGCTTTTCGTGCGCTTTGTGGCGGATCACGGCCGAGGTGGCAGGGTCGATGTGCAGCTCCGCCTGGCAGCAGGGGCAGGTGACGGTGATGAGAGCAGGCTTCGCCATCCCGAATCTTATGGTAACAAGGTACACTGATCGGACAGGAGAACCGACATGTTTGGGGAATTCAAGAAGTTCATCATGCGGGGGAACGTGCTGGACCTGGCGATCGGCGTCATCATCGGCGCCGCGTTTGGCAAGATTGTTACGTCGCTGGTGAATGATATCTTCATGCCGGTGATCGGACTGGGCCTGGGAGCGGTCGATTTCTCGAATCGCTTCATCAGCCTGAACGGCAAGGTTTACGATACACTCGCAGCCGCGAAAGCCGACAAAGCGCCCACGCTGAACTACGGCATTTTCATAAATACGATGATCGAGTTTTTGATCATCGCGTTCGTTATCTTTCTGATCGTGAAGCAGGTGAACCGTTTCTTCCCGGCTCCGCCGCCTCCGCCGCCCTCCACCAAGGAGTGCCCGCAGTGCTGCACCGCGATCCCTTTGGCTGCCAAGCGCTGCCCGGCCTGCACGTCGACGCTGTAAGGGTGCAGCGTTCTTTCTAACCTGGAACGTATGAATGGCCGGGACGAGGGGAGGTTCGATGCCCAAGCACTTTATGATGCGCTCGATTCGCAGCGGTCAGCGCGCGGGATGTCGTGGCGGCAGGTGGCATTGGAAGTCGGTGTCAGCGTGTCGACCTTGACCCGCACAAAACAAGGGGGCCGCCTGGAAGTCGATGGGATGCTGGCGATGGTTCGTTGGCTGGGTCGAACGGTCGAAAGCTTCACGCGCGGCGCGATTCGAAAGGCGGGAAATGCGCATCAATAGAAAAGCCCGCGGTTTCCCACGGGCCTCCTGCACTTTAGGGAGAACTGATCTTAGCGGCGTTTGAGCGTCGGCCGCTCGTCTTCGTCGCCCTTGCTGTCCTTATCGTCGGAGCCCGAGCCCGGCTTCTTGCGAAGCTGCGGCTTGTTGGGGTCCTTATCGTCGACTTTCCGGCGATTCTCGATCACACCCAGCCGGGCCTTCACTGCGTTGAACTCCGATGTGTTCACCACGTATTCCGGACGAGCTTCCAGGTTGTCCTGGATATTCTTTTGGGCTGCCTGGATCCGGTCGTCGGTCATGGGATGGCTGGAAAACAGCTCGGCCACCGCTCCATGCTTCTTCTTCTCGAGCGCCTGGATCTTCTCGAAGAAATCGACAAACGAGCCCGGATCGTAGCCGGTCTTATACATATACTGGAGCCCCAGCATATCGGCCTCGGATTCGTAGCTGCGCGAGAACTTGAGCAAGCTCATGGGAACCAGGAAGCCGGCTGCTTGCTGGATGCCGTACCCGGCCCAGCCGCCCATGAAGATCAGCGGAATCGTCATGTAGTTCGCCAACTCCGCCTTGGTGGCCTGGCGCGTTCCGTGGCGAGCCGCTACGTGGGCGATCTCGTGCGCCATCACGCCCGCCAGCTCGGCTTCATTATCCGCCCTCAGAATCAGGCCAGTGTTTACGAAAAAGAACCCTCCCGGCAGCGCGAACGCGTTGATCGATTCGTCTTCCACGACCTTGATGGTGAAAGGAACCTTGGCGTCAGAGTTGCGGACGATGTTCTGCCCCACGCGATTGACATACTCGGCCACGATGGGATCGTCGATGACCTTGGACTGACGCTCAACGTCCTGCGCCAGCTGTTTGCCCAGCGCAATCTCTTTCTCCAGTGAATAGAAGTTCGCGCCTTTGGCGACGTCGCGGTTGCCGATCTCGTCGGGATCCTTCTTCTTGTTCTTTTTCTTCTCTTGTTTCTTGCTTTGGTTATCGGTGGCCTGGTCGGTGGACTTGGTGTCCGCGGCAAAGCTCGTGAAAGAGAAACCGGCGATAATGGCGAGTCCTAGCAAACGGCGCATGGAACGGACTCCTTTCAAATACGAGTATACTCTCTTTAATCTGACGCAGCCGGCCGCCGCGAGTTACAGGAATATTGTCTTAGCCGTGGCCGCAGTTAACCGTGGCCAAGATACATCAGCCAGCTCAGGCCGAAAAGGGCGCCCAGGAAGCAAACGAAGCAATAAACCGCGTACCGGACCCGTTCCCGGTCGGTGCGCTTGGTCACAATGCCCAGAATCACCGAGGTGGCCAGCGCAAACAGGATGGAAGCCTCGAAATGTGAAAGGTTTACCTTGGGCACCTAGTCTTTTCTCCCTAGTCTTTCCTGCGTGTCGCGATTTCGAACGCATCCACCATGCCCAGAAGGTTCAGCAACCCGGCCGCGACCAGGAACTTGGTGCCGTAATCGTGCACGTGCCCGGCGACATCCGGCTGCGCGTAACCCAGCCAGACGCTCAGGAAATACAGGATTCCGGACAGGAGGTTGCCGATGAAGCCGCCGTAGTAGATGACCGTGGTGAGCAGATCGCCCGATTGAGGCGAGAATAATGCGCCGCGCATCATCAGGCCCAGCAGATACATGGCGGTCACGGATGCCGCGATCAGAGCCCCGCGGCCCGGCCGCTTCAGCAACAGGTGCCCGGCTCCCGGGATCAGCCAGGCCAGCACGATGGCCGAAAGCCATGGTGACGAAGGGGCTGAGGACGAGGGGGCCGCCGGAGCACTCGATGGTGTAGGTGGAACTGGAAAGGCCGCGCCGGGACTGTCGCTCACAAAATCATTTTATCGCATCCGGACTCGCACCCCCCCGGGATGGGCCCCCGGCGCCGAACCCGCACGCCCACATCCGCGCTATCGGAAGTAGGCACCCGAAGCGTGCCCCCGGCGTCCGTGTTCAGGAATTCTAGCTCCTGATCGTCGATTTCCACGGCGTACTCGGATCGGGGAGCCAGTCCCAGCACGAACAGGGTCTGATTCTGCAGGCGGAACTTCGCGGCATCCTGCGCGGGTGCGTTGGTGACGGTCGCCGTTCCCACCTGGACCGGGTTGACCGCCGCGCCCGCGCGCAAGGTCTGCAGGCTTCCGTTCCGGAACAGTTGCAGGCGTCCTTCAAAATAGCCGATCCAGGTGGCATCCTCATCCCAACTGGTGCGGGCGAATACCTCACCCGTGTAGGGTTGGTGAAACACGAGAGGAACCTGGTCGTAGTTCAGCCCCGGCTGATACGGATTGGCCCACAGGAATTCGTAGACCGCGCCCAAACTGCCGCGCATGACAAAGCGATCCCGCATCAGCCACCCCTGCAAGAACTGGCTTTCGAGAGCATTGGTGTCGTAGGCCACCATCGCGAGGCCGGCGGCGCGAGACATGGCCGCATCGGTTGGGTCTGGATTTCCGTCGTGCAGATAAACGGGAATCAGGAATTCGTTTTCGGGAGCGCTGAAGGGGGCGGGATAGTGCCCGGTCAGGTGCGCCACGGGAAGGTCCTTGAAATAGCCGGCTGCCGATTCGCGCAGGTCGACCTTGACGTTATCGCGCAGCGCGTGCAGCATCTCGTAGAGGGCATAACGCTGTTCACGGGGAAGAGCGGGTTTAAGATTTGCCGCGAGCTGGGGAACAATTTGCGCACGCCACCATTTCTGAACGATCTCGCCGAGGATGGCGTTACCCTGGTCCGGCAGGCGGTCGGTCAGAGCGATGGCGGCGAATACTCGGGCGCTTTGGCCGCGAACGTCGTTGACAGATGTGTTCGCAGGTTTCGCGAGAGCCGTCTCGATCTTGACCGCCAGGCGGTCGGATTGCGCCGGAGTCAGCGCTGGCCCGCACCAGTCGAACACCAAGGCGAGCTGCCGCAGGACACCTGGCTCCGCCGCGTCTTTAAGAAGGGCCCAGTCGATCGCCTGTTTCGCTGCGTTCGGCTGGCGAGTGACCTGGTAGTAGAGGGCCCACGCGAAGCCCGGCTCGGCCATGGGCGCTCCGCCCGTTATCAGCGAGTCAAGTTGCTCCCAGCGGGGCGATTGCCGCTCCCGCTCGCGCTGCAGGAGCCGGAGCCTCTGGGGGGTCAGCAGCAGTCGTGGCGCGTCGCGATAGACGTGGAAATCGTCGTCTGCCGCCGGATTCTGGCCGCTGAGCAGATCAAGGAACGTCAAGCAAGCCAGGGAGACTAGAACCGGGCGTCGCACGGACACAATTGTGTCACACCGACACAGCGGGCGAGGCAGGACCCCGCACACCGAACCAGTTCAGACTCTCCATCTGCTTGAAATAAAGGATGTAACGCTTGGAGCCGAACGTGCTTCTCCTACTAGTGAATTGATGAAGTATTTTTGAAAACCTGCCCTCTGTTTGCAACAGGCTCGAGCGGAAGAAGCGAGGGGCTATTTTAGCGTGCTTGCGGGAGACGGTGTTGAAGTTTCAAACCGCTCCTTCTTTCGTTGGTGCAAGTTGCAATCAGAGGGGTTTTTTGTCGGCAGTAAGCTTTTTTAACGATCTTCCTGGGTCCGAGGTCTCCGTCCGGACCGCTTTGTTGAGGAACTTGATTGGACGCGGGCCTCAGCGGGGTTGGAGCGGACGGACGCCGGGATCCACGCCCAAAATGGGCGAGCCGCATCGGAAACGGTAAGCAACACACCTCGCAGCACCGCTTCCGATGCGGTTTTTCTAACACCCCCAGCATAACCCGTTTATTCACCTGTGTATAGGTCTATCCGACACTCCTTCCGCCCGGTGTATTGAATTTTCGGTACTACAACTTTTCGACGATAATCGACTGGCAAAGCCGGGCAGGAACTATTGGTTCCACCTGCGGGCTGCGGTCCACACTGCGGCATGCGGCACGTGCTCGCCCCGCGCGAAGTCTACCAAGTGGTTCGGCTCACCCGGCACTGGATTCATTACGGGTTCCTCACCCACACCGTTGTGTGCATCTTGATTGCCGCGCTGGAAGGCTTGATGGGCCGGTGACATTGAAAGCTCTTGCCTCCGCTACGAGCTTGCCTACACTGTCGCTTAGTTCGCTTCCAGACGATTCACACCAGAAGCTCCGACTGCGTCCCGTTCACTAAGTCCGGGGTTGCCTCCAAGACCAGAGGTAATCCAGATTTTTCCTAAGTTATTAACATTCTGTAATTTGGTGACTTACCGAATACTGAAACTATTTCAGGTTCGGAGCACTCATAGATAAAGAGTCAGCATGGATATTCGACTGCCGGTCTCTCCGACGCGATTCTTGATCGTTCACTACCACATCTTCAAGAATGGTGGCAGCACCATCGCTTCCATCCTGGAACGTGAGTTTCCAAAGAGCTTCGCCACGGTCCATGGACCCGATGATGTTTCCGTGCTGGATCACGCGCGCCTGGCCGAGTTCGTCTCGGACCATGCCGCAATACAGGCGATTTCAAGCCATCATATTCGCTATCCCAAGCCGGTTTTACCGAACACGATTATTTTCGACTGCTGCTTTCTAAGGAATCCACTGGATCGGCTCCAATCGGTTTATTCTTATCTTCAGCGGATCAATTCCGACGATCCTTTAAGCCGCTTGGCCCACCAGGAAAATGCCCGATCTTTTTTCACCAAGCTGATTGACAGTGCACCGCACTTGATCAGCAACGTCCAGGTGATGATGCTGGCGCAGGGCGGGGCCTTCACGCGGCCCGCGGATACCCCCGATGTTGAAGCGGCGTCGGACGCTGTCGGGAAGATGGCGATTCCCGGTCTGGTAGAAAAGTTCGACGAGAGCCTGGTTGCCGCGGAATATTTCCTGAAGCCGGCATTCCCGCGTCTGAGGCTGGATTACCTTCCGCAGAACGTAAGCCGTCCGCTAGGAAAGACTTCGTTCGATCGTCAAGAGTGGCTGAAGCACTCGTGGGGCTCGGATTTGTACGCTACGCTGACGCATCTCAACCAGTGCGATCTGGAGTTGTGCCGCCGCGTCGAGCGCGAGGTCACGCGCAGACTGGGTTTGGTGCCCGCCGCGGAGCAGCGTCTGGCGGAGTTCCGGGGGCGATGTCCGAAGGGGCAGGTGGACACCGCTTACCCACGCGTGCACCTGGCATAGGCGGCTGCTCCTGGCAAGCCCGTGGCCGTTATTGAGCTAAATGCCACACCAGGTGCGGGTGTAGACACCCAGCGTTATACGCTTAGGACCGGGCACGGCGAGTCGCGCACGATGGAGTACAGCCGGGACCAGACCCGGCTGAAGGTCCCCTGGTCATGCCCCCGGCCCACCACCAGCAGGTCGGCTTTCCTGCGGACGATTTCCTCGCGGATTCCATCGCTAATCCCGGCGTCGATGACGACGTCAGGCACGTCCAGATTCAAGCGGCCCTTCAAGCCCCGCAAGTGCGCGTGAGCCGCATCGATCAGGTCTTGCCGGTAGGGCGTGAAGTCGATCTCCGGCGCTGCCGGCGGGGTCTCGAGCACATGCACCAGCGCCAGGTTCGCCTGGTAGGACTTGGCCAGGGCCGCAGCCGCCCGCAGAACGGCTTCTGCCTCCTCGGTCTCATCCAGGGCGCAGATGATCGATTTGTACGGGACCGCGGGCGCATGCCCCTCTATGGCCGAGCCGATGCCGGTCCACACGGCGGCGCTGACATCGTGCAGCACCTTAGCCGTGACCGAGCCGAGCAGGAATCGCCGTATCAGTCCGGAGCCGCGTGTCGGCATCATCACCAGGTCGGCGCCCTGGTGCTCGAGGACCCTGTGAATAGCGAAGCCCGCTTCGCCCTCCTCCGCCATCGATTGGGCATGCTGGCCCGGGAACATCTTGTCGGCGAACTCACGCACCCGCTGTTCTTCGATCTGACGGGCTTCTTCCATCACCTTTGGATCCGCATATGCCAGATCGCTATAGACCAGGACGCTCTCGATGTCGCGATTTACAAACATGGGCCGCAGCGCGTATGCATGCATTATGGTGAGCTCGGCCGAGAAGTGCCGGGTCATGTCCATCACATACGGAACCGTGGCCGCGCACGACGCGGAATAGTCCACGGGGAACAGGATTTTCTTGAATGGCAACATGGCACCATGATCCTAGCAGTTTCACGACCAATTTCGAAAACGAACGCTAAAACGGCCTCGGTATGGCGGTCGACATGCACTATACGGATGTCGTGGCCACGTGTGTTCCGGACTTACGGGCAACCCGCAGTATTACGGTGCGTCGCGCCCATGCCGCGCGGGAAAACTGGATCGTCCTGCTCTCGGCGGCCGGGATCGCGATTTATTTGTGCCTCCGCTTCTTACTCCACTTTGGATCGGAGGTAGCGAATATCCCGCTCTACGTCGCCATTGCGCTAGGAGGCGCACCGCTGCTGTGGGGCTTAACGCGCAGGCTGTGGCGCAGGGAGTTCGGCTCAGACCTGCTAGCGGGGTTGTCGATTCTGACCGCCGTGCTCACGGGCCAGTATCTGGTGGCGACCATCATCGTGCTAATGCTCTCCGGCGGAACGGCTCTCGAGTCATACGCCACGGAACGGGCCAAATCCGTGCTGTCGGCGCTGGGGAAGCGCACACCGACCATTGCCCACCGTAAAACAGACGCGGGGCCGAGCGATATTTCGGTCGACCAGATCGGGATAGGAGACACGCTGGTCATCCTCCCCCATGAGATCGCGCCGGTGGATGGGACGGTGCTAGAAGGCCGCGGGCGAATGGACGAATCCTTCCTTACGGGCGAGCCTTTCGAGATTTCGAAAACCTTGGGATCGCCGGTGTTGTCGGGAGCCCTAAACGGTGAAGAGGCCCTGGTGATGGTGGCATCGAAGCTCCCGGCCGAATCCAGACACGCGAAGATTCTCGAGGCTCTGCAACAGGCCGAGACGAATCGCCCCTATTTGCGGCGGCTTGGCGATACGCTGGGGGCTTGGTACACGCCGTTCGCGGTCGCCATTGCGCTGGGCGCGTGGCTGGTGAGCGGCGATCCGCTCCGCTTTCTGGCCGTGATCGTGATCGCGACTCCGTGTCCCATGCTGATCGCGATTCCGGTGGCGATTCTCGGTGCGATTTCGCTGGCAGCCAAGCGCGGGATCATCGTGAGGAATCCCGCCTCGCTCGAGCGCATCGACGGCTGCCGCACGCTGATTTTCGACAAGACCGGGACTCTGACCTATGGCCGGCCGGTGCTGACCGAGGCGACGTGCGTGAACGGATTTTCCCGCACCGACGTGTTGCGTAAAGCAGCCAGCCTGGAGCAGTATTCCAAGCATCCCCTGGCCAGCGCCATTTTGGCGGCGGCGCGCGAGGAAGGAGTGCCGGTCGATGCCGTCAGCTCGATCTCGGAGAAGCCCGGGGCGGGGCTGCGGGGCATCGTCAATGGGGTGACTGTGTGGATCACCGGGCGGTCGCAAGCCAGTGTTGCCGATCTTCCGCCGGCGGTTACCGGTCTGGAGTGCCTGGTGATTCTCGATCAGCGACTGGCGGGCGTCCTTCACTTTCGCGACGAGCCGCGGCGGGAAAGCCGTTCATTCATCTCGCATTTGACCCGGCGTCACGGCGTCAAACACATCATGCTGCTATCGGGCGACCGCGAAGAGGAGGTCCGTCATCTGGCCGGCCGCGTGGGGATCGAGGAGTTGCATTTCAGCAAGACCCCGGAAGAGAAGGTGGCAATCGTCACAGCAGCGCGTCAGCTCGACACCACGCTGTTCGTCGGAGACGGGATCAATGACGCGCCGGCGATGCTGGTGGCGACCGCGGGAGTAGCTCTCGGATCGGCGAACGACATTACGGCGCAGGCGGCCGACGCGGTGGTGCTCGACTCTTCGCTCGAAAAGGTGGACGAGCTCCTTCACATCAGCCGGCGGATGCGGAGGATCGCTCTGGAAAGCGCCGTGGGCGGGATGGTGTTGAGCATTGCGGGCATGCTTCTGGCGGCGGCTGGGTGGTTATCACCCATTGTGGGTGCGGTGGCGCAGGAGGCAATCGACATAGCGGCCTTAGTCAACGCGCTGCGGGTCTCGTTTTATCGCAGGCGTCTGGCCGATTTTTAGGTTCTAACCGCCGAAGAAAGGGCTTGCTGGACTTCGCGATCGGTGACCTGGGTGAAGTCCTCATACCAGGTTCCAACTGAGTAGAAGGGCTCGGGGGAAGAAAGGCAAACCACCTCATCGGCTTCCCGGCGCAGTGCGTCGCAGGTGTCGAGCGGACCGACGGCCACGGCGACCATAATTCGCTTTGCGCCCTGATGGCGAAGCGCGCGGACCGCAGCCAGCATCGTGCTGCCCGTGGCTAGGCCGTCGTCGACGATGATTACCTCGCGGCCATGAATATCGACTAAGGAGCGTGTCCCGCGGTACAGACGGCTGCGCCGGTCGATCTCGCGCTGTTCGCGCGCGGCAATTTCTTCGATAACCCTTGGGGTGAGTTCGCACTCCCGGACAAGACCTTGGTCGATAACGCGCACGGGCGCGTCCGTCCCGGCCGTTTCGGCGATGGCCCCAAACCCGAGTTCTGGCTGCCAGGGGACGCCCAACTTGCGGACCAGAAACACGTCCATGGGCGCGCCCAGGAAATCGGCCACGATGCGCGCCACGGGTACGCCGCCTCGTGGAAGGCCCAGAACGACCAGATTTGGCCGCCCTGCGTATCCAGCTAACGCCTGGGCTAGCAGCCGTCCAGCTTCTTCGCGATTGCGGAACATCATCTCGCGAAATACTAGTGCACCTGACGTGCCAGACTTGGGTGCTGGCTAGTGGATGGTACGCGTCTTGCGATTCATGTAGTCCATCAGCAGGTACTGCCCCAGCGTATAAGGCGTGGTGAAGTACGCCTTGCCGCGGCACAGCTGAGTGACCTTCTGGATGAACTGCACCAAACCATAGTCGCTGGCGAGCATGAACGTGTTGATCAGAATGCCCTGGCGCTTGCAGCGGTTGACCTCTTCGAGCGTGCGGCTGATCACCAGCGGATCCAGGCCAAAGGCGTTGCGGTAGATGCGCCCGTCTTCCAGCGTGAGCGCGCTGGGCTTGCCGTCGGTGATCATGATGATCTGCTTCATATCTTTACGTTCTTGATTGAGGAGGCGCTGAGCCAGGATCAAACCTTCGCGCGTATTGGTGTAATACGGACCCACTTGCACGCGCGCGAGTTCCTCAATCCGCAGCTCCTCGGCCGAATCGTGGAACAGAACGCAGCGCAGCGAATCGCCGGGGTATTGCGTCCGGATCAGGTGCGAGAGCGCTAGAGCGACCTTCTTCGCGGGCGTGAAGCGGTCTTCCCCGTACAGGATCATGCTGTGGCTGCAATCGAGCATCAGTACGGTGGCGCAGGAGCTCTGGTATTCGGATTGATGGACGTGCAGGTCTTCGTACTCCAGGTTGAGCGGCAGCTTGACGCCTTCGCGCTGCATGGCGCTGAACAGAGTGTGGCAGACGTCCAGATTCATGGTGTCGCCGAATTCGTATTGTTTGGCTGCGCCGGTGGTCTCGACGCCGGTGGCCAGATCGCGCGTGTCGTGCGCTCCGAAGCTCGCGTGGCCCAGCGATCCGAGCAGGTCTTTCAGCGTCTTGAAGCCGAGAAAATCGACGCTCTTGTCGGTGATCTTGACGTCGACGCGGCCTTCCTTCTGGCCCACGCCGCCGGACTGCTGTTCGGTGTTGATGTAACCCTCGTCGACCAGTTTCTGGACAAGTTTGCCGAGCAACTGGTCCATCTCCTCTTCGCTCATGCTTTCGAGCTTCTGCTTGATCTGCTCGGCGCGTTCGGGATCGAAGAAATCGCCGCGCTGGAGGGCTTCCTCGATGGCGCGCTTGAGCTCATCGAGCGAGTGCTCGTTGAACTCGCTGAACTGCATGTAGGGATTGTTGAAGCCGCTTTCGAGGAAGAAATCCGAGAGCGCCTTCATCAAGTCTTCGGCGCTCAAGCCAAGATCCTCGCCGGTATAGCGCGAATAGCGTACCGATTTCATCTGGGCGCGAGAACCTCCTACTTCAAGCTACCACGCGGGGCTCTTCGAACCTTTGTGTGCGGCGTCGGGCGACCAGATGGACTCCGCCAAGCCTCTGGGATCTCGCCCGGCTTGACATCCTTTTTCTTCCAAATGTCGTACGTCGTCAATTCAAGGTCAAGTCTTCCGTCCGACCGGATTCGGAAGACGTTCTTCGTCACGGTGTCTATCGAGGGCATTCGCGCGACGAAGCTCAGCGCTTTGCCGTCCCATCTCACTCGCGTGATTTCGACCGCTTCACCGCTGGATCGGCAGAAGCCGGTGACGCGACATCTTTTGTTCTTCGTTGACAAAGTAAATGCGGCGTTCGAGCCCTCGTCGAGGGTGATCCAAGTTCCGAGGAGCGCTCTTTTGACGGGGATAGCATGAGTCTTGGCGGGCACGACGAGTGTATCCTAGCTATCCTGCGAAAGCCGACCTAACTGGAAATTCGTGGTCCGGCGATGCGAGAGGATTCACGCTTTCCTGCTCCGCGTAAGCTGTCACCGACCGGTACTGCCCCTCCCGCGGATCGCGATGAACGATGATCCTCCGCCCCGGAATATCGACGACCCAATACTCGACGATTCGGGCGCGCGCGTAGAGGCCGGCTTTCGTCGTCAGATCGAAGCCCAGAGTGGAGTCCGATATTTCCACCACCAGACGAAGATCCGCCGGTTGCGGATTGTCCTCGAATTCATTGTAGGGTCTGGAAAAGACGATGAGGTCCGGCTCGGGTTCGTTGGTAGGGTTGTCCTCCGGAGCAACGTCAATCGGGGCTTCCTGATTCACATATTTTTCCCCGAAGACTCGGAGAAGCCACGCATGCAGAACGGCAATGCTGTTGGCGTGCGGACGTTTCTTGCCCATCTTGCTGATCAGCTCTCCTTCGATCAACTCAAGATGCTGCTGTGCCCAAATCCCAGACGTCTCCAGGGCTATACACTCCTGACGGGTCCAGCGTTTCCGTGGCGGATCCGCGGGGGGAGGAGGAACGCGGGGTGTCTCCGTAACAACGGTTGGCATACCAGTTCGACTCCGATTTTAGCCGATTTCCAACTGGGCGCCAGCTAACTAAGGCAAATGTCCGAGTCAGCCGATGGAAACAGCGTGGCTCCCCTCTCCAAACAGCCCCGGCGTTCGGTCCTGATCCTTGCCCGCATTCTCACTGCGCTGGTGTCTGGGGCGGCCGCGGAGGGCATGCTTTGGATCGAGGGATATCCGAGTTGGTGGGCGATGGATCCGAATATGGGTCGTATAACGCCCGAGTATCAATGCGATCAAGATTTGGGATGGAGCGCTCGCGCGGGCAGTGTTGTTTTCTCCTGGCCCGACCGTCCGGGCCCGATTCGGGTCACGAACTGGAGTGGAGGACGAAGAGCCACGTCCGAGCAGGAACAAGGACAGCCGAATCGTCCAAGGGTCTTCTTCTTTGGGGATTCCTACATTCAAGGATATGGACTCGCCGACATGGATACGCTTCCCTGGATGGTTCAGAAACGCCATCCCGAGATGGAGGTCGCTAATTACGGCGCAGGGCTCTACGGAACCTACCAATCCTATCTGGCCATGGCGAAGCGAGTACACGGTCCGGCGACGGTGTACTACCTTTTCAACGGGTTTCACGAGGGCCGGAACGCGGCGGAACCGGCGTTCCTGAGGGTTATGAATCGGCCACCGCAAGGGTGCTTCTATCCCTACCCGCAGCCTTCCGGGGGCGAATTGAAACCCGGACGATCTCAGGGTGAAGTGGTGTGGTTCCTGAGCCGCCATTTGCGAATCGTGGCGTTGGTGCAGGAATACAAGCAGATCATCGAATCCTACTGGCGCGTCAGGAACAAGCGGCGCACCACCGAAATGCTGTTGGTCAAGATGAACGAACTTGTAAGCGCCCAGGGCGGAAACTTCACCGTGATCTTATTCGACCTGGATCCTGAAGAGCGGAATCATTACCGCGATTTTCTGCGTGCCCAGGGAATCAATGCGGTGGATTGCGACCGGCCTGAAATGAAAGACACCAGCTTGCGGCAGGCGGATCGGCACCCCGGCGGGAAACTGAACGCACTTTTGGCGGAATGGATAGAGCCGGTCGCTGCCACCGCACCGCGAACCGTTTCAGATACCAGAGACCACCGGTAAATTCATGATCACCTTGCACGAAAGCCGGCACGCGCACGAACCGGTAAAGAGATCCTCAGATCGCACCTTCGGGCTGGTCATGGCGGCCTTTTTTGCCTTGGTCTCCTTGCTGCCGCTCCTTCGCGGCCACCGTATGCGAGGCTGGGCTGCCGGACTGAGCGCGGTCTTTCTCCTGGCGGGGCTTTTGGCGCCGAAAGTCCTGGCGCCTTTGAACCGGATCTGGACGGCGCTGGGCGTAGCGCTCCACCACGTGACGAGTCCGCTGGTGCTGGGCATTTTCTTCTACGGTGTTTTCACGCCGCTCGGTTGGGTTCTGCGGCGGATGGGGAAGGACTTCCTGCGCTTGCATTCCGCCCCCGATGCGACCAGCTATTGGATTCCCCGGCAGCCTCCCGGCCCGGAGCCGGAGAGTATGGCGAATCAATTCTAGGAGCTGTGTGATGTCGATTCTTTCTGAACTATGGTCCTACATGCGCGCACGTAAGAAGCTCTGGATGCTGCCGCTGTTCCTCATGATGTTCGTGCTGGGAGCACTTCTGATTCTGGCGAAAACGTCCGCGATCGCTCCTTTCATCTACACCTTGTTCTAGCCGGTTTCCGATGAACATTTTGGGCATTTCGGCCTTCTATCATGACAGCGCGGCTGCGCTGCTGGTGGATGGCGACATTGTGGCAGCTGCGCAGGAGGAACGATTCACGCGCAAAAAGCACGATTCGGGATTCCCCAGCCACGCAATCGCGTATTGTCTGGAACACAGTGGGCTGAAAGCCGCGAGTCTGGATTCGGTGGTCTTCTACGATAAACCGTTCTTGAAGTTCGAGCGGCTTCTGGAAACGTATCTGATGTTCGCTCCCTCCGGATTCTCGTCCTTCCGCATGGCGGTTCCGGTCTGGATACAGGAAAAGTTGTTTCAGAAGAAGCTGCTTGCTTCGGCGCTGAAGCAATTCGATCCAGAACCGGACTGGGCCCGGAAGTTGCTGTTCACGGAGCATCACCTGAGTCATGCGGCCAGCGCGTTCTTTCCTTCACCGTTTGAGGAAGCAGTGGTGTTGACCATGGATGGCGTCGGCGAATGGGCCACCACTTCGGTTGCACACGGCAAGCGGAATGAGCTGAGGATCCTGAAGGAGATTCACTTCCCCCACTCCCTGGGGCTGCTATATTCGGCCTTCACCTACTATGCCGGCTTCAAGGTCAATTCCGGCGAGTACAAGTTGATGGGGCTGGCGCCCTACGGCACGCCCAAGTACACCGACACCATCCTGGAACACCTGATCGACGTCAAAGCCGACGGATCGTTCCGGCTCGATCTGCGGTATTTCGATTACTGCACGGGTTTGACCATGACCAACCAACGCTTCCACAAACTGTTTGGCCAGCCGCCGCGAAAACCGTCGGAATCGCTCACGCAGTTCCATATGGATATCGCCGCCTCCATCCAAGCCGCGCTAGAGGAAGTTGTGTTGCGAATCACGCGGGCGTTGGCGGACGAAACCGGAATTCCGAACCTGTGTTTAGCCGGGGGCGTCGCGCTCAATTGCGTGGCGAACGGCAAAATCCTGCGTGACGGGCGCTTTCAGAAGTTGTGGATCCAGCCGGCGTCCGGCGATGCCGGAGGAGCCTTGGGGGCGGCGCTGGCGGCGCATCACCAATTTCATCATCAGCCGCGCCAGATCCGCGGGTGCTTGGATCGTATGGAAGGCTCCTATTTAGGTCCGGCCTTCTCCCAAGACGACATCGAGAGACGGTTGCGCGAGGCGGGAGCGCGCTTCACCACATTTACCGACAGCGACTTGATCGCGGCGTCCGCTTGCGCGCTGGCGCAGGGGAAGGCGCTTGGCTGGTTTCAAGGACGGATGGAGTTCGGTCCGCGAGCCTTGGGGGCCAGATCCATTTTGGGCGACGCTCGATCCCCCGCGATGCAGAGTGTATTGAATTTGAAGGTGAAATATCGCGAATCCTTCCGCCCTTTTGCTCCCTCGGTGCTGCGCGAACGCGTCGGCGAGTATTTTGGGCTCGACGCCGACAGCCCTTACATGCTACTGGTAGCCGAAGTGCTCGAAGGCCGCCGCCGCGCCATGACAGAGGAGGAACAGGCACGCTTCGGTATCGCCAAACTGAACGTGGTGCGTTCCGATATTCCCGCCGTTACCCACGTCGATTATTCGGCGCGAGTGCAGACCGTTCATCAGGAGACCAACCCGCGTTATCACGCGCTCATCACTGCCTTCGAAGCGTTAACGGGATGTGGTGTGATCGTCAATACGAGCTTCAACGTTCGTGGCGAGCCCATCGTGTGTACGCCGGAAGACGCATTTCGCTGCTTCATGGGCACCGAGATCGAGGCCTTGGCCATCGGCAACTGCCTGTTGCGCAAAGAGGACCAGGATCCAGGCCTTAAGAAGAACTACCAAACGGCACTTGAGCCGGATTGAAGATCCCGAACCTTACTGGTAGTTCCTGCGCGACGCCTTGGACTTAGGATCGTCGGGGCCGGGCTCGCGGCGGCGTACCTCGGCGGTGTACCCGATCTCTTCATTCCGGCTGATCCGCCGGTGTGAATACAGGCCTTCGAGGATAAATTCCGCGGCGGCGGCCCGGACCGCATCCGGTTCGCTAGCGCCCAATCCCAGCAGCTTGGTTTTTTCAAGCAAGCCCTGAATGCCGGCGAGCTGCTTGATCATCTCGGAGGACGGCTGAGTCTCATCCAGCTTCAACGAGCCCC
>JAIQFI010000051.1 GCA_020073345.1 Terriglobia bacterium | reverse complement strand
ATGGCGAAAGAGGCCGGACACTTCGATGTCACCGACGCGATCGAGGCCATCAACAGCAAGCTGGTCCGGCGTCATCCGCACGTGTTCGGCAAAGGCGACGCGAAAACGGCCGCCGATGTGGTTCGAAAGTGGGACGAGATCAAAGCCACAGAAAAAGTGAGGCCGAAAGGCCTCTTGGCAAGTGTTCCGCGTAGCCTCCCTGCCCTGATGGAAGCCAAACAGATTGCGGGGCGCGCGGCCGGCGCCGGATTCGATTGGAACAACGTCGATGAGGTTCTCGAAAAACTCCGCGAGGAGCTCAAAGAATTAGATGGCGCGCGTCAAGCCGGATCGCAAGAAGCTCTGCAAGACGAAATCGGCGATCTGCTGTTCGTGATCGTGAACATTGCCCGGTTTCTGAAAGTGGACCCGGAGCAGGCGCTGCGCGGGACCAACGGCAAGTTTCGCCGCCGCTTTGAGCACGTCGAAAAAGGCTTGGAAGCGCAGGGCAAGTCGCCGAAAGAGGCCACCATCGAAGAAATGGAAGGTCTTTGGCAAGAGGCGAAACGGCACGAGGATAAGCGGCACGAAGATAAACGACGCGTATGAACGTCCGCGCGCTTTCCGGGCACGCCGAGTTCGCCGAAGCCGTCCGCCTGCAAAAGCTCATTTGGGGCTTCGACGATCTGGAATTGTTGCCGGTCCGTTTCTTCGTCGTCGCCTCGCGTATCGGAGGCCAGACTCTGGGAGCGTTCGACGGCGTCCGCATGGCTGGATTCCTGCTGGCCATTCCCGGCATCAAGAGAGATACCGGAATCCAGTATCTTCACAGCCACATGCTGGGAGTACTGAACGATTATCGCGATGCCGGCGTGGGCCAAATGCTCAAGCTCGCCCAACGCGAAGATGCATTGGCGCGAGGGATTCGATTAATCGAGTGGAGCTTCGACCCGTTCGAGGCCAAGAACGCGTATTTCAACCTGGAGCGCCTGGGCGCCATCGTGCGGAGCTACGTCTCCAATATGTACGGCATCAGAACGAACCCCTTGGACGGCGGTCTGCCCACGGACCGGTGCATTGCCGAATGGTGGATCGCTGAGCATGCGGGTGACAAGGCGCCGGCTGCTGCGCGTGTTTCCCTGCCCCCGGCAAAGACTCTCGATTCGCAGGAGGCGCTGGCTCGCGAGTTGCAGCGTCATTTTGCCGATGGACTCGCCGTGACCGGTTTCGAGCGCTCCGGTGACGGCGGAACGTATTTGCTATCGCCATGGCCATCCAAATAGAAAGAATCGTCCTGCGGGAAATCGCCATGCCGCTGGTGCATTTCTTCGAAACCAGCTTCGGCCGGACCACGCACCGCAGAATCATTCTGGTGGAGGTCGTCAGCCAGGGTGTATCGGGATGGGGCGAGGTCACCTGCGGCGAGAATCCGTTCTACAACGAAGAGTGGACCGACGCGGCCTGGATGATTGTGCGCAACTACGTGGCTCCGCGCGTGCTGAACGTTTCATTCGAGAACGCGGCGGAGGTTGCCGATCGTAGCGCGCACATTCGCGGACATCTGATGGCTCGCGGCGGAGTGGAAGCCGCGGTGTGGGATCTGGAAGCCCGGCTAAACGGCGTACCCTTGTGGGAACAAATCGGAGGAGGCTGGTTCAAGGAGATCGCCTGCGGCGTATCGATCGGAATTCAGGATTCCGTACCGCAGTTGCTCCAGACCATCGAGAAGGAAGTCGCCGCCGGTTACCAGCGCATCAAAGTCAAGATCAAGCCGGGTTGGGATGTCGACGTGGTGCGCGAAGTCCGAAGAGCATTCCCCTCAATCCGCTTGATGGCAGACGCCAATTCAGCGTATACGCTCGCCGATGCGGATCGGCTCAGGGAACTGGACGAGTTTCACCTGATGATGATCGAGCAGCCGCTGGCGCACGACGAAATCGTCGATCACGCGGCCCTTCAAGCGCAGCTTGAGACCCCTATTTGCCTCGACGAATGTATTCGAACCGTGCATCATGCCGAACAGGCGATCCGTCTCCAGGCGTGCGGGATCATCAACATCAAGCTCGGCCGCGTGGGCGGGTTCCGGGAAGCTCTGCGCATCCATGACCTGGCGCAGGCTCACAGCATCCCGGTCTGGTGCGGCGGCATGCTTGAATCGGGCGTGGGGCGCGCGCATAATATCGCGCTCTCGACGTTGCCGAACTTCGTCTTGCCCGGAGACGTCTCGGCCAGCAAACGATACTGGGCGCGCGACATTATCTCCCCGCCCGTGGAAGTTTCGCCGCGAGGAACCATCAGCGTGCCCGAAGCCTCCGGCTTCGGTTATGAGGTAGACCGCGACTATCTGCGCCACGTGACCGCCCGGGAGGAAACCCTCACGTGACCGGCTTCGCGGGTCTGCTGCGCTCCAACCGCAATTACCGCTACACGTGGATTGGACAAGTGGTCAGCGAGGTCGGCGATCACTATAACAACATCGCCGTGTTCAGCCTGGTGCTGGCCAATACCCGATCCGGCCTGGTGGTAGCCGGAATCCTGCTGGCGCGAGGGTTCGCGGTGATGCTGGGCGGGCCCATCGCGGGCGTCCTGCTCGATCGCATGGACCGCAAGCGCCTGATGATCACCAGCGACCTGGTCCGGGCGGTGATCGCGCTGTTGTTCATCTTCGGCATCCCAGCAGGTCGCACCGGGCTCCTCTACTTGCTCAGCGGATGCCTGATGTTCGCGTCACCGTTCTTCACCAGCGGACGGGCAGCCATTCTCCCGTCGATCGCCAGCAAAGATGAGTTACACACCGCGAATTCGCTGACGCAACTGACGCAATGGACCACGCTGGTGATCGGGGCTTTTCTCGGCGGGACTTCGGTCGCGGGATTCGGCTACACGCTCGCATTCGCATTCAATGCGTTTTCCTTTTTGTTTTCGGCACTGTGCATCTGGCAGCTCCGCGGGCCGCGCGGCTTCCGGTCCGGTCGCGATACTCTTACCGAGAGTCACGTCGTCCGGCCCTGGCACGAATACACCGAGGGCCTGCGCTACATGCGCGCAACACCTCTGATCTTAGGTGTCGGGCTGGTGGGAGTCGGGTGGGCCACCGGCGGCGGCGCGGCGCAGATTCTGTTCAGCATTTTCGGTGAGGTCGTTTTCCAGCGCGGCCCGGCGGGGATCGGCGTCATCTGGGGATGCGCGGGCATCGGGCTGGTGTGCGGGGCTCTTTTTGCCAACTATATTGGCAAACGCATCCAGTTTGAGACCTATAAGCGCGTGATCTCACTATGCTACGTGGTCCATGGCGGCTCCTACGTTCTGTTCAGCCAGGCGCCGACGTTCGCGGGTGCGCTGTTTTTTATCGCGCTTTCCCGCGCGGCGGTAGCCGTAAGCTCCGTGTTGAACACTGGGCAGCTTCTGCGGCATGTCTCGAATGACTTCCGGGGGCGAGTTTTCTCCACCATCGAGACCTGGACCTGGGCCACTATGATGGTGTCCATGGCTATCGCTGGATTGCTCTCGGATCACGTGAGTCCCCGCATGATCGGCCTGGGAGCGGGCGTCCTGAGTTCCACCACCGCGATCTTCTGGGGCTGGGGTAACCTCAGCGGTAAGTTGCCGGAGCCTGCTTTGGCCGGAGTCGAGCCGCAAGAGGTCGAGGTACATGGAGATCCCACGATATGAATGGGAAGGTCGTTTTAGTTACGGGAGCGGCGAAGCGCATCGGCCGCGGGATCGCGCTGCGCCTCGCAAAAGAGGGTGCTCGGGTGGCAATTCATTATTCTTCGTCTGAAGGCGAGGCTCGCGCGACTGCGAAGGAATGTGGCGATGCTCCGCTATTTCGGGCGGACCTGGAGAAGGTCGGTGAGATCGAGCGGCTGTTTGCGGAAGTCCAGCAGCATTTCGGAAAGCTGGACGGGCTGGTCAACAACGCGGCACGATACACTCGCATCGATCCGCTCGAAATCACCGAGTTCGACTGGGACTTCATCCATTCGGTAAATCTGAAAGCTACGTTCTTCTGCTGCCAGCAGGCTGCGAGGCGCATGCTCGCGGGCGCCGGTGGAAAGATCGTGAACATCAGTTCGTTGGGCGGGATCCGTGCGTGGCCGGATCACGCGCATTACTGTGCATCGAAGGCCGGCGTGATTCATCTGACGAAGGCGCTCGCCCAGGCCTGGGCGCCGAAGATCACGGTCAACTCCGTGGCGCCCGGGGTGATCCCGTTCGGAGAGCCTGACGAGCGGGTGAAACGGCTGATCGCGAAAACGCCCGCGGGTCGCGCGGGAACTGCGGATGAGATCGCCGACGCAGTAGTGTTCTTCCTGACCGCCTCGAACTTCATCACCGGGCAAGTGTTGGCAGTCGACGGCGGGCTCAGCCAGAAGTAGTTATCTGTACATGTCCGGGTAAGCCCGGCGTTGCTCCTCGGCGATCTCCATCGCCGTACCGATCTGGATCAGCGGACCTTTTCCTATCCCTGGGCAATATTTCGCTGTGCGATTCCATTCACGCTTGCTCTCGACCAGCTCCGGCCAGAACGGGAACGTCCGGCACTGGGTCGGCTTGGCGGGATGAATCGAGCAGCCGTGGCCTTCCAGGAACGGGCACTGCTTTTCTGGTGGCTTGCGGAAGCGCATCTGGTGGCGGGTCTTATAGACATACTTCAATGCGAACGCACGCGCGGACATCCCAACAAATTTCGCAGCGCGCTTGAGGTCGGACTCCGTCAGGTAGACGAAGCCCTCCTGGTCGCAGCAGTTAATGCACCCGCGCTGACAGGTAAAGCGCAGGGAATCCACGCTACTCGACGCGGATCGCGTAGTCCGTCCAACAGAATATGTCGCCACGCCCGTCCGACGTGCTGAGCGGCAGGATAATCGCCGGTGCCGGCGTCGGATTGACCAACTGGAACTTCGGATCCAGTATCTTGGCGATCTGATCGCGCATGTCCTCCAGATGCAGCCGCGAGTCGCGATCGGTGGTCCGCGCCAGCGCAGTGCCGGCGTCGGCCGCGATGGTCCTCAGCTCGCCGCGGAACATGGGACGCTGGTCGTCATTCACGCGTTGCGCGCCGTTCAGGCGAGTCGAAATCAGGTCGAGATACGCGCGCTGCAGATTGCGGCGGTAAGCGTCGATCTTCACCGAAGGCGCGTAGATCTCGCCGAAAATCCCCTTGCGGAGATCGGCTAGAAATTCCGAGGGGCGGTACGCGGCAGCGCCATCGATGGCTTCCTGCTCGACTAAGCGGCCAAAGCGCTGCGTGGACAGAAGCGAGTTCAACACCTGCAACTGCGCCGTGCGGATGCGGGCCAGGGCTCCGGCTGGCTCGATGCGCCGCAACACCTCTGGTCGCAGAAGCATGGTGGGAGTCGCAAACGCGTTTTCATTCAGGAATTTCACGGCGGCCGCCTGGCGAGCCTTGGGAACCAGCGTGAACCGCACACCGTCCTGGCCACCGTGTTTTTCGAAAGAGTCGTAGGCTCCGACGATCTGCGTGACGTGACCCAGTTCGTTGGCCCACTGGCCCACCGCGCGACCATAGACGGTCCGCAAGTCGTCCCAGTCCTGGCCCTCGTGCGTGGTCGCAGCCAGCAGGTTGTCCATCACACGCTGGAGGTTCTTCAAGCCCAGACCCGTGGAGTACACCGCGTCGGCGTCGCCCACCGCCTCCGTATTCTCTCCTGAGTCTGCGCCTTGGGCCCGATCGGTATTGAACCGGAGCCAGGGTGTTTTCTCCTGCTCGCGCGCCCAGGTATCCAGGGTTTTGTTCTCGTCGTCGGAAACATTGGCGTCGTTGATCGGCGCGTAGGCCCAGTGGATGGCCCACTTGTCATACGGCCCGATCCCGGGGATCAGCAGCTTGGGATCGATCTTATCCTCCGGCTGAACCACGTAGTTGAAGCGCGAATAATCCATGATCGACGGCGTGTGGCTCATGGTCTTGAGCCATTCCGGATCACGCAGTTTCTCCACCGGATACATCGAGCTGGCCTTCATGTTGTGTTGAAGCCCAAGCGTGTGGCCGACTTCATGCGCCACCACGAAGCTGAGCAGATCGCCCATCAAGTCATCCGGTAACGGAAGTTTCGCCGCGCGCGGATCGAGCGGGCCGACCTGCACGAAATACCAATCCTCCACCAGTTGCTGGACGTTGTGATAGAACTGGATGTCCGCGTTCAGGATCTCGCCCGTGCGCGGGTCGGAAATGTGCGGACCGCTCGCGTTTTCGGTGGTGGAAGGCAGCCAGCGAACCACGGAATTGCGCACATCCTCGGGACTCCAGGTGGGATCTTCTTCCGGCGTGGGCGCTTCTTTGGCGATGATGGCGTGTTTGAATCCCGCGGCTTCAAAGGCCGATTGCCAGCTCTCGATTCCCTTCTTCAAATACGGCACCCACTTCTTGGGCGTGGCCGGATCCAGGTAATACACGATGGGCTTCACAGGCTCGGACACCGCTGCCGTCGGATCTTTCTTCTCCAGACGCCAGCGGGCGACGAACGTGCGCGTCTCGGCCCGATGCTCCGGGCGGCTGAAATCCATGGTCGAAGTGGTGAAGTAGCCGACGCGGGCGTCCGCGAGCCTCGGCATCATCGGCTTTTCGGGAAGCTTCACCATGCTGAAATGCACCACGACGGTTCCCGATCCGGGCCGCATGCCGCCCTGAGGGCCGCCGCGTCCGCCGCCCGCTCCCTGCTGATCGACCGGCGAAGTGAAGGTCTGCGTGGACTCGGCTTCGATATTAGCCGGAAACGCGGTGACCTTCTCGATGTAGCTGCGGCTGGCATCCATTCCGCGGCCTCGAACGCGGGCGCGCGCGCTCATCTCCGGCACGTCGCTCAAGAACAGCCGCGTGACGTCAATCACCGGCGCTTCGTTCGGACCGAATGCCGCGATGGGGAACGACATGACGATGGACGGATTATTGGCGGCCTGAACGGCCTTGGCGATCGGCTCGCCCGGATCGGCCGTGATGTCGTAAGTCATCTCGCGCAGGAATACGCGATTCTCGCGCCGCTCCCAGCGTCCCACCAGTTGATTCACCGTCTGGCCCCCGTAGCCGGCGCCAATCGTGTTTTGCGCAATCTGGGCGACGAACAGGAAATCCTTGCCGAGCTCGGACGGCGGGATCTCGTAGTAGTACGTGTCCGCTCCGCGCTCGCGAATCTTGTGGACCTTGAAGATTCCCTCGGAGGTCTTGGCGTCCTTGGTGATCACGCGGTCGTAGGGACGGGGTTCGGTGGCCGCTGCGCCTCCACGTCCCCCGCCGGCCGCGGGAGCCACGGGTGTCGTCGCGGGTATATCCGCGGGAGGAGTGGGCGCGGGTTCATCCTGCGCTTGCAGAGAAAGGACTGTGAAACACAAACCGCCAAGAAGGATCAGGCGCGTCATCTGGAAACCTCCAACCGACACCATCTCAATGCACAACCGGATGGGCACATTCTATCAAGTTGTTACAGTAGATACTGATGAGGACGCGCCTGCTCCTGGCTGCGGTTACCGCAATGCTCGCCGGAGGGCAAACCAAGACGGTAACCGACGCGGAGGTCATGCGAGTTCACCGTTCGACGCTCCTCATCGATACCCATAACGACGTTCCCAGCCGCACCGTGGAAGGATTCGACATTGGATCGCGCACTGGTACCGGCCACACCGACATCGGGCGGCTCAAGGAAGGCGGCGTCGGGGCGCAATTCTTCGCGGTCTACGTGGCGGCCTCGTATGTGAACGGCAACCGGTCAGCCAACCGGACGCTGCAGATGATCGACACAGTCCGGCACGACATCGTCGACCGTTATCCCAACGACTTCGTGCTGGCGACCAGCGCCAAGGACATCGAAGAAGCGCACCGGAAGGGAAAGATCGCGGCGCTGATGGGGATCGAGGGGGGACATGCCATCGAAGACAGCCTCCGGCTGCTGCGCGACTATTACGATCTCGGCGTGCGCTACATGACGCTGACGCATTCCAACACCAATAACTGGGCGGATTCCTCGGGCGATGTGACCGACGCCCAGGTCAAGCACCACGACGGCCTGACGGATTTCGGCAAGCAGGTGGTCCGCGAGATGAATCGCTTGGGCATGATGGTGGATATTTCGCATGTCGCCGACAAGACCTTCTGGGACGCGTTGGAGGCCAGCAAGGCGCCGATCTTCGCGTCACATTCATCGTGCAGGGCGCTGACCAGCCACGCGCGCAACATGACCGATGATATGATCATGGCCCTGGCTAAGAAGGGCGGCGTGGTGCAGGTGAACTTCTATTGCGGCTTCATCTCGCAGAAATTCCGCGATAACGACGCGGCCGACACCAAGGCTCTGGATGCCCGTATGGCCCAGGAAACGGCGGGCAAGAACCTGAGCGAGCCGGATCGGCAGATCCTGTCTGAGAAGCTTCGCAAGGAGATGGGACTCTCGCGGGCGACGCTCGCCGACGTCGTGGATCATATCGATCACATCCGCAAGATTGCCGGGATTGACGCGATCGGCCTGGGCGGAGATTTCGACGGTGTGAGTTGCACGCCTATCGGGCTGGACGATGTTTCGAAGTACCCGAATCTGACCCGCGTGCTGCTCGAGAAGGGATACTCGGCGGAAGACATTCGCAAGATCTACGGCGGAAACTTTTTGCGGGTGATGCGAGCGGTGGAGGCGGCCGCCGGAAAATGAAAACGAGCGGCCTGATCATCCTAGCCTTGGCTCTCGCGGGCTGCGTCAAAACAATCCCGGGTCCGAAAATCGATCCTGCGCTGTCATCGCTGATTCCTCCCGACACGATCCTGCTAGCCGGCGCGCGCCTGGACCAGCTCCAGAAAACGCCCATCTATCAGAAACACCTGGCCAACCGAACGGTTCCTCTGATCGATGATTTCCCCAAACAAATCGGCTTGCAGGTCCGTCGCCAGGATCTGTGGGAGCTGTTGCTGATCTCCGACGGAAAACAGAGCGTCGTTCTGGGACGCGGCAAGTTCGCCGACGAAGCCGAGCCGCGCATCGAGCGCCCCGGATCGACACGATTCGGCTATAAGGGCTACAACCTGGTGGGCGACGAACGCGAAGCAGTCCTGCTAGTGAGCCCTACGGTCATCGGCTTGGGTCCCACACCCGCGCTGCGGTCGCTGATCGACAACAAAGGCAAAAGCACCGGGCCGCCCTCCAACCTCGCCGAGCAGCTCAAGGTGATGCCCGCCGAGGCGGTGTTCTGGACGGTGTACGGCGGAGGCGTGGCCAAGCTTCCGTTCAACGCTCCGGGAGACATGGCCAACTTCAACAAGATCATCGCGTCGATTCAGTCGGGCTCGATGTACCTGGACTTGCGCACCGGAATCAACGGACTAGCCACGGGAACTTGCGGCAGCGACCAGGACGCCAAGAGTCTCTATGATGCGCTGCGGGCGCTGGCGGGCCTGGCGCGGCTGGCGATTCCCCAAGCCCAGCCAGGAAAGGAGCAGCCGGAAAAAGGCCGGATGCTCGACGGCTTGCGCATCACCCAGGACTCTCACAAGGTCAACATCCACATCGAGGAGCCGGAAGATTTGGTGAGTCCCCTGCTGGAACTGTGGTTGGGGCCAGCGAAACCAAAATGAAGCTGCGTCTTACAATCCTTCTTCTCGCGAGTTGCTCCGCATACGGCATCGATCTGCGCTACTGGATCGAACCTTGCACGCGGCCGGAAACGGCGTGCCAGAAGGCCGACGTCCAGCTCGCGGACTGGGCGCTCGAAGCCTGGCAAGCAGCCTCGAATGGAAACCTGCATCTGGAAAAAACCGAGCAGCTATCTCGGGCGAACATCCGAGTGCACTGGGCCGATTCCGAACAGGGCCAGTATGGCGAGACTCGCGCGTTCGTCATCGACGGTATGCGCGGAGCGGAAGTGTACGTCCGACCGGACCTGCGCGCCATGGGAGCGGACATTTTCGCGGCGGCGTCTCAGGACGCCCTGATGCGGGAAACCATCGTGTATCTCACCTGCCTTCACGAGACCGGCCACGCGCTGGGGCTATCGCATACGGCCGACTTCGCCGACATCATGTATTTCTTCGGATACGACAAAGGCGACATTCGCGAGTATTTCGGCCGGTACCGGCGTAAGCTGGGCGCACGTGCGGATATCGCAAAGAACTCGGGGATCTCGCCTCAGGATCGGGCAAGGCTCATTCAGTTACTGAAGTGACGGTGTTCTTGGGAGGCGGGATTGCGTCGCCGAGATTCATCGATCCGCCGCCCTCACTTACGTAATTGCGGTTCCAGGCCGGCATGTCGACCGTGATGTCGCCCTTGATCACCGCCTGGCAGCCGAGACGAGAATTGAGCTGAAGATCGGCGGCCATATCCAGACGGTCCAGTTCGTCATCCTCCGGCGGCACCAGGTTCTGTTCTCCAGCTTTCACGTGGACATGGCAGGTGGTGCACGCGCACACCCCACCGCAAGCGTGTTCCAGCTGAATGCCGAAGTTCAGCGCGACGTCTAGAATCGACTCGGGCTTTCCGTGCTCCTGGTACGGCAGCTTTCCCGATTCGAATTCGACCGTCTTGTCGAGATTGGCGAACGTAACCTTGGGCACTACCTCCATTCTAGCGGCATGCGGCGAGGACGACGGCCTTGCCATACTGGTTCTTCATGTTTCATCTCCTGGAAAAACGGATCGCGGAGGCGTTTGCCGCGAAGATTAGCGCGCTTTACGGCGTGAGTGACCCAGTCTCGACGGAACAGCCCAAACAGGCGTCTTTCGGGGAAATCGCCCTGCCCGCGGCGTTCCAGCTCGCGCGGCAGTTGAAGAAAGCCCCCAAGGCGATCGCGGGGGAGTTGTCCAACGCCGTCGGCGCGATCGAAGGTATCGCCGCAATCGAGATCGCGGGCAACGGCTACATGAATGTGCGGCTCGACCGGGGTTATTACGGAGATTCCCTGCTTCGAGGTGAGACGCAGGGAACCAGCGTCGAAGCGGATAAGACGATCATCGAGCACACCAACATCAATCCCAACAAGGCCGCCCATATCGGGCACCTGCGCAACGCCATCCTCGGCGATACTTTCGTCCGCATGCTGCGCGCCGCCGGCCGCAACGTGGAAGTGCAGAATTACATCGACAACACCGGCGTGCAGGTGGCTGACGTGGTGGCCGCCTTCGAGCACCTGGAAAAGAAATCGCCCGCCGCGGTCCGGACGCTCATCGAAACCACGCGTTTCGATTATGTGTGCTGGGATCTCTACGCGCGCATGTCGACCTACTACGCCGACCATCCTGAGGCGCTTGAATGGCGCAAGACGACCTTGCACGCGATCGAATCAGGCGAAGGAGCCACGTCGGAGCTGGCTCACCTGGTCTCCGACGCCATCGTCCGCGCGCACCTGGCGACGATGTATCGCCTCAATATCGAATACGACGTCCTGCCGCGCGAAAGCGAGATCCTGCATCTCAAATTCTGGGCCCAGGCGTTCGAGCTGCTAAAGGAACGCAAGGCGATCCACTTCGAGGGTGAGGGCAAGAACAGGGGCTGCTGGGTGATGCCGGCTTCGGCCTTCAAGAGTTCGGACGACGAAGAAGATAGTAAAGTCATCGTCCGGTCGAACGGCACGGTGACATACGTCGGCAAGGACATTGCTTATCAGCTTTGGAAATTCGGCCTGCTGGGTAAGGATTTCTACTATCGCCCGTGGCACAAGTATCCGGATGGGCACCAGGTGTGGGCGTCGACCTCGGAGCCGCAAACGGGGTCGCCGTCGTTCGGCCGCGGCGCTCGCGTCTACAACGTCATCGATTCACGCCAGTCTTATTTGCAGGACGTGGTCGTCGCGGGACTGCGAGCGCTGGGTTTCGAAAAACAGGCCGACGCCAGCATCCACTTTTCCTACGAAATGGTCGCGCTCTCGCCGCGCACCTGCATCGAGATGGGAATCGAGCTGTCGGACGAAGACAAAAAACGGCCTTACGTCGAGGTCTCCGGCCGCAAAGGACTGGGCGTCAAGGCCGACGATCTGATCGATAAGCTGATCGAAAAGGCGCTGGAAGAAGTTACCTCGCGCCATCCAGACGATCCGGACGCGCAGCGCCGGGAAGTAGCCACGAAGATCGCGGTCGGCGCCCTGCGCTACTTCATGCTGAAGTACACCCGCAATTCTGTCATCGCGTTCGATTTCGCCGAGGCGCTGAGCTTCACGGGCGAAACTGGAGTTTACGTGCAGTACGCCGCGGTTCGCGCAGCCAAGATCCTGGGGAAACTGGGAGAACGTGGCGAAAAGCTTCCGGACTTTCAAGCCGACCTCACTCGCGAGGCCATCTCCCGCCAGCTCACGGATGAACGACTCTGGCAAGCCGTCCTGACAGCATCGAAAGCCGATGCCGCCATCGAGCAGGCAGTGACCAGCGGCGAACCCGCACACGTGGCGCGTTATGCTTTCCAGCTCGCCCAGGCGTTCAGCACGTTCTACCAGGACTTCCCCGTCGTCACGGAAACCGATAAAGAGAAGAAGACCTTCCTGCTGTGGCTGACGACCTACTTCCGAGCGCAGTTGGAACACACGCTTGGCGTGCTTGGAATCGACGTGCCGGAATATATGTAGGGGCGCGATAAACTCTCGGGATAAGATAAAGACATCCATGACAAGTCAGAATTCCTTTGGCGCCGCAGGCAAGCTCAAGGCCGGCGGCAAGGAGTACGAGATCTTTCGCCTTGCGGCGCTGGAGAAGGCCGGAATCGCCCAGCTTTCCCGCATCCCCTACTCGATCAAGATTCTTCTCGAGAACCTGTTGCGTTTTGAAGACGGGACCACTGTCAAGAAATCCGACATCGAATATGTCGCGAAGTGGGATCCCAAGGCCCCGGCGACTGAGATTAACTTCAGGCCGGCACGTGTCCTGCTCCAGGACTTCACCGGCGTCCCTTGCGTCGTTGATCTCGCCGCCATGCGCGACGCCCTCACGAAAATGGGCGCTGATCCCAAGAAAGCTAATCCGCTGATCCCCGTGGATCTGGTGATCGACCATTCCGTGCAGGTCGACGAGTTCGGCAATAGCGGTGCGTTCGCGGCCAATGCTCTGCTCGAATACCAGCGCAATGGCGAGCGCTATGCGTTTCTGCGCTGGGGACAATCCGCTTTTCGCAACTTCCGCGCCGTGCCGCCCGATACGGGCATCGTTCACCAGGTGAATCTCGAATACCTGGCGCCGGTGATTTTCCACAACAATGGCAGCGCGTATCCCGATACCGTCGTCGGCACGGATTCGCACACCACCATGATCAACGGACTCGGCGTGGTCGGCTGGGGCGTCGGCGGGATTGAAGCCGAGGCGTGCATGCTCGGCCAGCCCGCGACGATGCTGCTGCCTGCCGTAGTCGGGTTCAAACTGCACGGACGATTACCCGAGGGCGCGACTGCTACCGATCTGGTTCTGACGGTTACGCAGATGCTGCGTAAGAAGGGAGTGGTCGGAAAGTTCGTCGAGTTTTACGGCGATGGCGTCGGCGCGCTGAGCCTGGCGGATCGGGCCACCATCTCCAACATGGCGCCTGAATACGGCGCGACCATCGGGGTCTTCCCCATCGACAACGCTTCGCTCGATTATCTGCGGATGACTAACCGCGCTCCGGAGCAAATCGAGCTGGTGGAGGCTTACGCTCGCGAGCAGGGGCTGTTCCGTGTGGACGGCGCGCCGGATCCGGTGTACTCCGACACGCTGTCGCTGGATCTTTCGACCGTAGTGCCGTCGCTGGCGGGACCGAAGCGCCCGCAGGATCGCATCAATCTTCCCGATGTGAAGAAGAACTTCCTGGACTCGCTAGGGGCTGAACCCAAGAAGACGCCGACCATTCAAGATGGCAGCGTGGTGATCGCGGCGATCACCAGTTGCACCAACACTTCGAACCCTTCGGTGCTGGTGGCAGCGGGCCTTCTCGCAAAGAAAGCCGTAGAGCACGGCCTGAAGTCTAAGCCTTGGGTTAAGACCAGCTTAGCGCCAGGATCTAAAGTAGTTATTGACTACCTGGCGGACGCCGGATTGATGCCTTATCTGGAACAGTTGAAGTTCCATTTGGTGGGTTACGGATGCACCACCTGCATTGGCAATAGCGGACCGCTGCCGGAGGAAGTCGGCTCGGTGGTGACCAAGGAGAAGCTGACCGTGGCCGCGGTGCTTTCCGGCAATCGCAACTTCGAAGGCCGGGTGAACCCGCTGGTGCGGGCCAACTATCTCGCGTCGCCGCCGCTGGTGGTGGCGTACGCTCTGGCCGGGCGCGTGGACATGGATCTGATCAATGAGCCCCTCGGAGAGGGTAAGGACGGCAAGAAGGTCTACCTGCGCGACATCTGGCCGACCGATCAGGAAGTGCAGGCGGCCGTGAAGAAGTCGGTCAGGCGCGAGATGTTCGCCAAGCAGTATTCGCAGGTCTTCGAGGGCGACGCTCAATGGAAAGCGATCAAGGTTCCGGCGGGCGACCGTTACCAGTGGGATGAAGCGTCTACTTACATTAAGCGCGCTCCATACTTCGACGATCTGGTCAATCCGGCGACGCACGTCAAGGATTTCAGCGGCGTGCGGGCGCTGGCGGTTCTGGGCGATTCCATCACCACCGATCATATTTCGCCCGCCGGCAACATCGCCAAAGACAGCCCGGCCGGACACTACCTGATTTCGCTGGGCGTGAAGCCGGGCGACTTCAACTCCTACGGCGCGCGGCGCGGCAATCATGAGGTGATGGTCCGCGGCACGCTGGCCAACATTCGCCTGCGGAATCAGATGGCTCCGGGCACCGAAGGCGGCTGGACTACACATGTGCCTTCCAAAGAGCAGATGTTCATCTACGACGCCTCGGTGAAGTACCAGAAGGAAGGCGTCCCGCTGCTCATCATCGCGGGGAAGGAATATGGATCCGGTTCCTCGCGCGATTGGGCTGCGAAGGGCGTTCTGTTGCTGGGCGTGAAAGCTGTGATCGCCGAGAGCTTCGAGCGCATTCATCGCTCCAACCTGGTGGGCATGGGCGTTCTGCCGCTCGAGTTTCTGGAGGGGCAGAACCGCGAATCGCTGGGCTTGACGGGATTCGAATCGTTCTCCATCGAAGGCGTTCCCGCCGCGGTCGATTCGTGCGGGAAGTCGCGCGTGCGGGTGACGGCTGACGGCAAGACGTTCGAGGCAAAAGCCCGCGTTGACACGCCGGTCGAGGCCGAGTATTATCGCAACGGCGGCATTCTGCCGTATGTGCTGAAGCAGCTCGCGTCACGATCTTAGTCCTGCGGCGCGCGAGCGGCGATTTCCCGCAAAATCTCGGTGAGCTTCTTGTCCTGGATCGGGCGCGACAACAGAAACCCGCCGCGCGGCGCCAAGCCTTGCGCCAGTTCCTGATCATACCGGTCGGCGATCAGCACGAACGCCGGGATGGAGGCACGGTACCGGTCGTGAAACTCGCTCCAACCGCTGCGGCCCGACCGCACCGCCCAGAGGACGGCGTCGAAGCGCAGGCGCTGCACGATGTCCCCGGCGGCTTCCGCGGCGGAGGGCACCACGCGATGCCCCTTCGATCCGAGCGAGGTTACCAATCCACGCTGCGCAGGCATGTCGGGCTCCACCAGCATCAGAGTTAACGAGCGCACGGGCTGGCCAGTTGTGCCAATCGAACGGACGGGCTCGGCGGGCGCGGAGGCCAAGGGCAGTTCGATTTCAAATCCGGACAACCCTGACCGGCGCCGCAGCCGCGCATCGCCACCGTGGTTTCTCACGATCCCCAGGCAGACTTCCAGGCCAGGCCCACCGGTTCCGGCCAGCGTCAGGTCCGCGAATGGATCCGGCTCCGCGTCGGGTCCCTCCGGCGGGGAGTAGTCGATTTCCACCAAGGCCCGGCCGGCCAAGACACTGGTCTTGACGGTGAGGATCTTGGGCCCGGATGCGGCGGCGCGCTGTTCGGCATACACCAGCAAGTTTAGGCAGACCTGTTCGATCTGGCTTTCGACTCCGGCTACCTCGGCCGTCCCGGGGCTCACTTGAGACTGAGCACGCAATCCGAGCACGTGCCACTCCGGTTCACGAAAACGAACCAGACCGGCCACCAGCCCGTTCAAATTCACGCGCTGGGGAGCGGACTGGTCCTGCCGGGCGAAGGACACTAAGCGCCACACGATTTCGGATGCTCGATTGGCCTCGGCCGTTAAACGGTGTAAGTCTCCTTCCGGATCCGACTCTCCCGCGGACGCCGCCAGGGACTCGGCCAATTGAACGATGCTATCCAGGGGAGCGCGAAGATCGCTGGCGACCCCCGAGATCAGTTGTCCAGTAGCGGCCAGCTTGTCGCTTCGGAACATATGTTCCCGCATGGCCTGCTGCTCCTGAAGCTTCAGCGAAGCCGCTGCCTGGTTGGCCAGATGATGAACCGCGGCCTGTTCCTCCGGCTTGAAGTAACCCAGCTTGCGGTCATTATGAACTTCCAGGACTCCGACCACCTCGTGCTGCGCCATCAGAGGCACAAACAAGGCAGCGCGCGGCAGGCTCATTTTCGGCCCGACTTTCACCAGAGGGCTGCGGCGCACATCCGGGATGTTGAGCTGGGTCCGGTTGCGGAAACAGACCACCGCCGCGCTGGCGAGACCATCCGGAGGCGAATCGACAGGCGCCGCCATCGGCTCCGGATCAGCGGCCGTGGGCACGCGTTCCAGGGCCTTGCTGCGCCGGTTGTACAAATACAGATTGAGGGAGGTTGCCCGAGTGGCCTCGGGCAGTCTGGCCGCCAGGATTTCCGCGATTTCCGCCGGCGAGGAGGCGGAGATGATGTCCTCGCTCAAGGCGTGCAGGGCCCGCATGGCGCGCCGCTGGGCGCCAAGACGGCGCTCACGAATCCACCAGCCGCCTGCCAGGACGGCGAGTACGGCTACGCCGGTGAGCAACAACGGGACCGGTAGAATGGATCCGTCTCCCACGATGACTCTATTATGAGGCAGTCGCGCGGCGCCCCCCGGCGCAAAAACACCTAGCGACAAAACGAACCCAGTAAGTGATTGAAATCAAAGGGACGAGCTCTCTTGAAGTTTTCGTTCAAGTTTTCGTTCAAACTGTCTCCTTTCAGGGGCGTTCCGCTCACGCTGATCGCGGAGCAGGTCCATTACAAGGTTCGAGTTCGGGAAGGTGCAAGGAAGGACATCAGGAGCGCAAGTCGTTGAAAAGGACAGGAGGAAATTGCTGAGAGATTGGTGATTGGATGTGCTTGATGCGCATCAGCGCGAAGGAGGGGAGAAGGGGCCGAGTTCCAGGAGTTCCGCAAGTGCGTGTGGGGCGACGCGATATGGCGATTGAAGCCCTTCAAAAAAGGTATGCGCGTCGATCAGATGAACGATCAGACCGGGCCCGGAAAGCCGAACCCGGTTGCGGGTATTCCGGATATCCCAATCGATCGACGCCAGCCGCATGCCGCCGGCTCCCGGGCAGGGATTTTCATGCGGATTCGGCGCGAATGGACAAATCTGGGGGCCCTTATAACGCTGCACGCGGACATCATAGTGTCCGACACGCGTCGCCGTGTTTTTGGACGCGAGCGCCGCTTCCAAAAGCTCACCCAGTTGCTGCGCCATCATATGTGCGCTCACGCCCAGTTCATCGAGCGCGCGAGCATCGGTATCGAGGACTTGGCGGAGGCTTTCGTCAGGTCCGAGAAATCCCGTCTGGGAAAAGTTGCCAGGGCGCATCCTAGCTTCAACCTCTCCCAAAGGTACGACCTCTCCGCTTCCCGGTGTCAATAGGACGCCGCTGGCCGCGCTCGCTGCGCAGGCTTGGTCTCCAACGGCGGAGTAATACGGCCGACCGCATTGGAAAGCGCGGGCGCGACGTATATGGTCCGCTTACGAATGCTGCCGTCGGGTGAGCTCAGCATCCCGAAAATCATGTAGGCCGGCTGGAGGTATTGCTGCTTGCCGTGCCAACCGTCCTCGAAATATCCGAATCGAATTTCCTGCACCTCGATGATGCCCCGCTTGGCCTTAAAGTGAGCCTCCATATCATCCAGCGCATTCTGCGGAGTTCGATAAGACTCGCCACGCCGGTACACCCCGGCGAGCTCGCGCCAGATTCGTTCGAGCCCGGTCACACGACGTTCGTAATCGATATACACAACGACTTTCCCACCCGGGCCATCGACTGGAATCTTGTCGACAATGCGTTGCAGCGCGACTCCCACGTCAATAATGCGATCGGAAGCTTCCTTGCCCCCCTGGGTCGCTTCCCCGACGTGGAGACGCGCCGCTTTGAGAAACTTTGTCTCCCCAGCGGGAGCGAGCTTGTATTTCTTGACGAAGTTCTGCGCGAGCCGGCTGGCCGCCGCATCCTCAATCTTCAAGTCCGACTTGCGATCATCCACCTGCCAGCGCGCTCGATCGATAAAGCGGACTCCCCCGGAGGCCCGGTACATGGTCAACTCGAGAAGTCCTTGAGAATAGCTCAGCTTGTCCGCATCGCTCCGCAGCGTGCCGGACTTCGCGTCCGCCTGCATGCCGAGCAGTCGTGCCAGCGACCGAACGGCCTTCTCGTTTACGCTGGGCGGTTTCAAACGATAGATACGCACCGGTCCGCGGGGCGTGGGAATAAGCTTTCCAGTTACCTTGATGTCAGCCATGGCGTTGCTCCTAATCCGTCTCAGGTTCGATACTTCCAGGCAAGCCAATTGGTGGCCGCAACATTCAGATCCCGCCAGTCCAGGTTTTCGCTTTCCCGGCGGTTGATGGCATCATCTCGCGTTACGCCAGCCGCGATGGCGATGGAGTCGTCACCGGTCCAAAACGAATAGGCGCGCGAAACCCACGAGCCGGCGATGGTGTCCCCACCGCAAATATCGTCGGCGAAATCCCCTCCCAGGCCGGCGGTCCACGAGGAATCGGCCGCGGTTCCAATGTATCCGCAAACGATGTGAACGCCCTGCATCGGTCCGCCCCACACGGCCAGGATATGCGCGGCATCGGTATTGAGCACGGCATCGCAACCCAGGGCTGCGATCCATTTCAGATTCTTTTTGCCGAGCCGCATCTTCGTGGAAGGCACCGAGCAATTGGTGTGCGCGTTAGAAAAATAGAAGCTCACGATGTTCGCGGAATTCCCGCCATGATCATTGACCATGCAGAAATGAACGTCGTCGCTCCAGTTGAGGGAGTCCCCTCCGAAATCGGGGTGACGGAAATCGGTCTCCCACGCGTTGTCGTCACCCCAGTTAAACACCTGGACGTGGCCGTGACTGCCCATGTGGTTGTAGAAGCCAACCACCTGGTCGTCGCAGTAACTCAGATCGTTTTGGTGGCACGTAGTCGGATGGAAATCGTTGATCCATTCGACCCCCACACGGACGTGCACATGGATGCTCATACTACGTCCTCCTCCGGTCTCTCACGGCGCCGAGAAGGTCGCCAGGCTACCCTATCGGCGACAATTAACCCGAATTGCCAGCGTATCTCCCTGGCATTTGCAATGATACACCCGTCAACCTGAGAAGGGGCGGAAAGGTGTCAGGAGAACTTCTTGGGAGATTCATTATTCCCACCGCAGCGCGTTCATCGGATCGATGCGCAACGCCCGGCGCGCCGGAATGTAGCACGCCAGCAAGGCGACCACCGCCATGGCCACCAGCACCAGGCCGAAGGTCAGCGGATCGGTGGCCGTCACGCCCCACAGGAATTGCGCGATCGCTTGCGTCAGCGCCGTAGACGCCATCACGCCGGCCACCATGCCGGCCGCAACCAGAATCAGTCCCTGGCGCGCGATCAAGCCCAGCACTGAGCCCGAGCTTGCGCCCAAGGCGACCCGGATTCCGATCTCGTTGGTCCGCTGGCTTACCGCATGAGCCATAATTCCGAACAGCCCCACGAAGGAAAGCAACCCGGAAATACCACCGAAAATGCTCAACAGGATGGCGTAGTGTTTCAGATCCTGAAGCTGCCCTGCGGCGTACTGCTCCACGGTGAGCACGTTGTTGATGGCCTGATTGCGATCCACGTCGGCGGCGGCCTTGCGCAGCGAGGGGACCAGCGTCGCTGGATCGCTGTTGGTCCGGACCAGAAACGTCGCCACCAGAATGTCGAAGCTGAGCGTCATATCCATCTTCGGCGGCAACTGGGCCCGCGGGACATACATCTGCGGCTGAGGCGCATACTGATAGCGGTCCTGGCGCACGTCGCCCACGATGCCGACGATCTCACGCGGCTGGTCGTACAACAGGTCGGATGTAAATTGTTGTCCGATCGGGTCCTCGTTGGGAAAGAAACGCTGTGCCATGGCGGCGTTAATGATCGCTACGGGGCGGGCGGTGTCGGAATCGTCCATCGTGAATTCACGGCCGCGCATCAGCGGAATTTTAAGCGTGTGGAAATAGCCTGAGCTGACCGGATACCATTCCGCGCTCCAGGCTTCCTGTTCCGAGTCACTGAGATTCTGGCCGGGCTTGTGGAAGTTAAACCGGCGAGCCGGTCCTCCCAGAGGCGGCGTAGTGGCGATGGTGGCCGACTCGACGCCGGGCAGGGCCGCCAGGCGCTCGCGAACCTGTTCGGTAAGCTGGTTGAGCCGCGGACTCATCTCCACCAGCAAACCACCAGTCGGCGTATTGCCCGCGCCGCCACGGTAGAGCGTCCGCGAATATGGAATCTGGAAAGTGACCAGGCCGTGCGGCTCCAGCCCGGGCTGGACCATATTCAGCCGCAGCAGGCTGTGGGTCAGGAGGCCCGCGCCAATCAGCAGAACCAGCGAAAGGGCCACCTGCACCACTACAAATGCGCCGCGCATCCTCTGCCCTGCACCACCCGCCGTGGTGCTGCGGGAAGAATCGCGGAGAACTTCCATCAAGTCCGGGCGCGAGATCTGCAGTGCGGGAATCACACCGAAGATCACCCCGGTGGCGAGCGAAAGGAGCACGGCGAAAGCGAACGTCGGCAGGTTCAGCTCGACATCGCCGGCGCCGGGCAGCACCGCAGGCGCCAGAACCGCGAACAAGCGCAAACCGGCCCAGCCTAAAGCCATCCCCAGGACGCCGCCCCCGAGCGCAAGCAGAACGCTTTCAGTGAGAAGCTGACGGACCACGCGGATCCGAGTGGACCCCAGCGCGGCCCGCATTGCTATTTCTTTATGCCGCGTGGTAGCCTGCGCGAGCAGCAATCCGGCCACGTTGGCGCAGGCAATCAACAGGAGGATGAGCACCGCGCCTTGAAACACCAGCAGCGGCCGGCGAAGGTGGCCGACATAGGCATCGCGCAGGGTGTCTACCTTGATGCCCCATCCGCGGTTCATTTCGTATTCCTGGCTGAGAGGACCTTCGATGGCGCTCAGCTCCCGCTGGGCCTGCTCGGCAGTTACGCCGGGCTTGAGACGCGCGAACAAATTGAAGACGCGGTTGGGACTGCGCAGCGCGTTCGCCAGATTCTCGTCGGGCTGCAGCCGCCACAGATCGATGTCGGGATTCATCGTCTGATACCCGCGCGGCATCACGCCCACGATGGTCGCGGGAACCACATCCAGAAAGAGCTTCTTACCCAGGACATCCTGACGGCCACCGTACATGCGCTGCCAGAGTCCGTAGCTAATGACGATGTTAAAGGCGTTGTCTTCCTTAGCGAACCAACGCCCCATCATGGGACTGACGCCCATGGTGTCGGTGAGACCCGGTGAAACCCAGCCGCCTTGTATCCACTGCCGGCCGGATTCGCCGCCCTCCGTCGCGACACTAAAGCCAGTGATGCGCAGCGCCCCCATGCTCTGGAAGACGCGATTGTGCTCGCGAATAAAGAAATAACTTCCCGAGTTAGTACCGAGCTTCTGATCCGGCTGGTTGGGAGGAGTGAAACGGACCATGGCCAGGCGGTCCGCGTCCGGAAAAGGGAGCGAGCGGACCAGTATGGCGTTCACCAGACTGAAGATGAGTATGTTCGCGCCAATTCCGAGGGCCAGGCAGCCCAGGGCAGCGAGCGCAAATATCGGACTCCGGTGAAAGGATCGAAGGGCTTGTCGCAGGTCGACCAGAATCCCTTCAAACCACTGGAACTCACGCATTGCGCCTCTCCTTTCCAGTCATAATCTGATCTGCGGATCAAGCACACGCGATGCCGTGTCTAACCTGATGATAAACAAACAGTCACGCGCTATCGCAAGCCCATTTCCGCGACGGGCTGTTCCAGGAACGGACAGTGAACAGAGGACACCCGAGGCAAGTAAAATGGTGAAAATCACCGGCCAAGTTAATGATGCGAGCGCGTAGGTTCTGGATATCCGGGCAGGTGCAAGGCGTAGGCTACCGCTATTTCGCTATTCGCGTCGCACGGGAACTGGGGCTGAAAGGCTGGGTTCGCAATTTGTCGGATGGGCGGGTGGAAGCGTACGCAGCGGGTCCGGCGCGCCTGCTGGAGGATTTTGAAGCACGACTCCGGAAGGGTCCGCCAGCCGGGGAAGTGCGTGGCGTTGAAGTAGAAGATTCGAGCGTCGATGCTAGAATTATAGGGTTTGACATCCGCTAATCCATCCGCCAAACCAGCCCCCGGAATGAATCAACTGAAGAGTCTAATCCGCGAGATTCCCGACTATCCCAAGCCCGGCATCCTGTTCTACGACATCACCACGCTACTCAAACATCCCAGCGGCTTCCGGGCGGTGATCGACGCCCTGCGCGCGCATTTCGCGGGCCACGGTATCGACCGGGTTGTAGGAATTGAGGCGCGAGGATTCATCTTCGCGCCCGCAGTGGCGTACGCGCTCAGCGCCGGGTTCGTGCCGATGCGCAAGCCCAAGAAGCTGCCGGCGCCCACAGAGCGCGTCGAGTATGCGCTCGAATACGGCACTGACGCCGTGGAAGTTCATCGCGACGGTATCGAGTCCGGGCACAATGTTCTGATCGTGGACGATGTGCTGGCGACCGGCGGAACGGCCGCGGCCGCCGCCAAGCTGGTGGAGAAACTCGGCGGTAAAGTGGCCGGATTAAGTTTCGTCATCGAGCTGGACGGGCTGAAGGGCCGTGATAAGCTGCCCGGCTACGACGTGCAAACCCTCCTGCATTACTAAATGCCGAGCCGGCGGGCGACCATCAAATCCCTGGCGAAGATCAATCTCGATCTGCGCGTGCTGCACAAACGCACCGACGGCTTCCACGAGTTGCGTACGGTCTTTCAGACCATTTCGTTGGCCGATACGATCGATATCGAATACGAACGGGCGCGGCGCACGGACATTTCGATCGACGACCCGCTGGCGATTCCCGGCAACCTGGTGCTGAAAGCCGCACAAGCCGTGCTGGATGAACTCAAGATTCATGCGCGAGTGCATTTCCGGCTCCGCAAGAAAATCCCCATGGGTGGCGGGTTGGGAGGAGGATCGTCGAACGCGGCCGCGGTGCTTCTCGCACTCCCGGTGCTTGCGGGACACTCTTATAAAAGCCCGCTGGATGCGGAGCGAATCGCGGCGGAGCTCGGCAGTGATGTTCCCTTCTTCCTGACCGGAGGCGCGGCGGTGGGAATCGGCCGGGGTACCGAAGTCTATGAATTAGCGGACCTAAAACCCGAGCCGCTGCTGGTCATTTCTCCCGGATTGCATGTGGCTACAGGTCCGGCTTACCAAGCCCTCAGACGGGGTTTGACTGCAAACGATTCGTCTAGTAGAATTAATGGTTTCCGAGCCTTTGTTCGAGTGCTGGCGAGTGAGCACTCGGCGGGGGCGGCAAGTCCGTTCAGCGCGAACGATTTCGAGGCGGTCGTTTTCCGCCAGTTTCCCCAGCTCCAGACGATTGCGCGAAAGTTGTCGCAGTTAGGCATGAGTGGGGCGCGGCCCGGCGTGAGGATGACCGGGAGCGGCTCGGCGATCTTCGCGATCTTTGGTTCGCGCGCGGAGCGGGATGGGGCGGAAGCGGTTTTGAAGGGGAATCGGGTGTTCGGGAGGTACCTGGTCATGCCGGCGGCGTTGGTCAACCGCGGGAGCTATCAACGGCTCTGGCGGAGGCAGTTACGCCAACATATTCGGACTGACCAAAGCTTATGGCCGCTGCACAGCCGGTACGAAAAATGAGGTTTAACCACTTCAAGGTCTTCACGGGCAACGCCAATCCCGTTCTGGCGAAAGAGATCTGCTACGAACTCGGTTGCCCACTGGCGGTCGCGAACGTAAAGCAGTTCTCCGACGGCGAAGTGCATCTACAGATCCAGGAAAACGTGCGGGGCGCGGACGTCTTCGTGGTGCAACCCACTTGTAGACCGGTGGATACGAACCTGATGGAACTGCTGCTGATGATGGACGCCTTGAAGCGCGCCTCGGCGGAACGCATCACGGCAGTGCTACCCTACTATGGGTATGCCCGGCAGGATCGCAAGGACCGGCCGCGCATGCCGATTTCGGCCCGTCTGGTGGCGAGCCTGATTGAGCGGGCCGGGGCCGATCGTGTTCTCGCGCTCGACCTACACGCGGCTCAGATACAAGGGTTCTTCGATGTCCCGGTGGATCACCTGTTTGCGGCTCCGGTGATGGTGGATTACTTCAGCGAGCTGGGTGGCGAGGGATTGACGGTGGTTTCGCCGGATGCGGGCGGCGTGGAACGCGCCCGGGCCTTCGCCAAGCGCATGGATTCGCCCCTGGCGATCATCGATAAGCGGCGGACGGATGTGAATGTAGCCGAGGTGATGCACATCATCGGTGATGTGAGCGGACAGCATTGCCTGATCGTGGACGATTTGATCGACACGGCCGGGACGCTGGTGAAAGCGACCGAAGCGTTGCTCGAGCAGGGCGCCCGCAGTGTCCGGGCGTGCGCGACGCACGCGGTGCTTTCGGGGCCGGCGGTAGAGAGAATTGAGAGTTCGGAGATTACGGAAGTAGTGGTGACCAATTCCATTCCGTTGTGCGGGCAGGCGGACAATTGCGACCGCATCAAGCAGCTTTCGGTCGCGCCGCTGCTGGCCAAGGCGATCCAATCGATCCACGAGGATGGATCGGTCAGCACATTATTCGTGTAGAGATTTGTTTAGAGAGACGAGAGAAGAGTATGGCAAACGATATTACGATCGCGGCCGAGCCGCGGAGTTTACGCGGGAAAAACGAAGCGCGCCGGCTGCGCGCGCGCGGGTCAGCGCCGGCGGTCGTTTACGGAACCGGCAAGGAGACGCTGACCGTAGCTGTTAATCCCAAGGAAATGGTCCGGATCCTGCACAGCAAGACCGGTCACAACACCATCTTTCACCTGGCGGTGAAGGACGGCGAAAATACGCCGGTCATGATCGTCGACTGGCAGCGGGATCCGGTCAAGGACACGCTGCTGCATATCGACATGAAGCGCATCGACCTGACGCAGCGGCTGATCGTGAAAGTTCCCGTGCATACGTTGGGCGAACCGGAAGGCGTCAAGCTCCAGGGCGGATTGCACGAAGTGATTACCCGCGAAATCGAAGTCGAGTGCCTGCCGAACGAGATCCCCGATGAACTGACCGTGAATGTGGCTCATCTGACAATGGGCCAGGCCGTGCGCGCCAGCGATGTGCCGCTACCCGGCTCGGTCCGGCTGGTGAGCCAGCCCGAAGCAGTGATTTCGCACGTGGTCGCCATGAAGGCGGAAGAGGTGGTCGCGCCGGTTGCGGGAGCGGAAGCAGCACCGGCGGCTGTGGCAGAACCGGAAGTCATCAAGAAGGGCAAGAAGGAAGAGGAGGGCGAAGCCCCGGCCGAAGAGAAGAAGAAGAAATAGGCAGCGGCCGGACGCCAGGGTCCAGGGGCCAGTATGGTCGAGTTTCTCATTGTCGGCCTTGGCAATCCCGGCGAGGAATACGAAAACACGCCGCATAACCTGGGCTTCATGGTGATCGACCGGCTGGCAGAGTCGCACGCGATTCGAGTTAGCCGGAAAGAGAATACCTCATTAGTGGGGTTGGGCGCAGTTGGTGGAAGGGGCTTGGCGCTGGCTAAGCCGCAGACGTATATGAATCTGAGCGGTCCGGCGGTACGAGGGCTGCTCGAGCGGTACGAATTGAAACCCGACCGCTTGATTGTGGTGTATGACGAGCTCGATCTTCCGTGGGGGTCGCTGCGGATCCGGATGAAAGGATCTGCGGCGGGACACAAGGGAGTGAAGAGTCTGATCGGCAGTTTGGAAACGAACGAGTTTGTCCGGGTTCGCCTGGGAATCCACCCGGGAAATGCAGTGGACGGAGAGAAGTTCGTGCTCGCGCCGTTTAAGCGAGCACAAAAACAAGACGTGGAGGAGACGGTGGGCCGCGCAGCGGAGGCCGTCGAATTCATAATCGCTGAGGGCGCCGCACAGGCCATGACGAAATATAATCGTCGCGCTCAAGGCTTAAAACCAGAGGAAGAATGAGAGTTTACGAGGAGTTGTTCATCGTCAAGCCGGACGCGCCGGAAGAAGAAGTGGACGCGTATATCGGCCAGCTCAAGGAGCTGATCACCAACGGAAAAGGCACGGTCGAGAAAGCCGACAAGTGGGGCACCCGCAAGCTGGCCTATCGCGTGCAGAAGTATAACGAGGGCGTGTACGTGCTGCTCCAGTTCAGCTCGTCACCCGAGCTGGTGAAAGAAATCGAGCGGCGCATGCGCGTGACGGACATGGTGATCAAGTTCATCACGGTCCGCATCGACGAGAAGACCAAAAAGATAGAGAAGCGGAAGAAGCAGCGCGACAAGCGCGCCGCCCGCAGGCCTCCACCGCCGCCCATGGCGTCACCGATGCAGCCAGCCCCCGGGCCATCTTTACCCACTGCGCCAGCGATGCCTGCTGCACCGGCTGCAGCGGCGCCAGGCGTCCCAGAAGCGGGCGCGGTCGCCGCCGTCGCGGAAACCAAGGAATCGTAAGAGGACAATATGGCGGAACAACGAGGCGGAAGACCCATCAGCGGTTCATCGAGACCCACCGGCGGCGACAAGGCCCTGGGTGGAAAGAAGCAGTATTTCCGGCGCAAGAAGCTGTGCCGGTTCTGCGTGGATAAGATCGACGACATCAACTATAAGGACGTCCGGCTGCTCGGCTCCTTCATCAGCGAGCGCGGCAAGATTACGCCGCGGCGGATTTCAGGCGTGTGCGCGCCGCATCAACGGCGGCTGGCGGAAGCCATCAAGCAGGCTCGCAACATCGCGCTGGTGCCGTTTGCGACCAGCATTTAGGTAACGCCACATAGGTAACATCATGGAAATCATCCTCAGAGAAGATATCGACAAGCTGGGCCAGCGCGGCCAAGTAGTGAAGGTCGCCGCGGGCTATGCGCGCAATTTCCTGCTGCCGCGAAAGCTGGCTGTGGCGGCTAACGAATCCAACAAGAAAATCGTGGAGCAGGAGCGCCAGGCGCACCTCCGCCGCGAGGCCAAGCAGATCACCGAGGCGCAGGATCTGGGCAAGATGATGGCCGCGGTATCGGTGACCATCTTCCAGAAGGCCGGCGAGAACGATCAGCTGTTCGGATCGGTGACGGCGAACGACGTGGCGGTGGGGCTCGAAAAACTGGGTTATACCATCGACCGCAAGAAGGTCCATCTGGAAGATCCCATCAAGACGCTGGGCGATTTCAAAGTGACCGTGCGCTTGCATAAGGATGTGTCCATCGACATCCCGGTGCACGTGGTGAAAGAAGAGTAGCAGCACACGGTGACCGCCAGTGCCGGGGAGTTATTGCGCGAAGCCGCACAAGGGCGGCTAGGTGTCGACAAGCTCCTGATTCAATCCATCCTTGATGGCGGTCCGGAAGCGGTGCTGGACGTTCTCGCGTTCGCACGCGTTTCTCATGAAAAAGACCGCATCGATCTTGATCCGCTGCTGGTGGATCTGTTTCACCATTGGGGCACGCCTGAATCGCTCGATTTCCTGATCGACGTCGTACGACGCACCCACGAAGATGTGAACGACGAGCTGGTGCAAACGCTTCTGCCATTCGGCGAGCGCGCGGTCGAACCGCTCCTCAAACTCTACGAAGAGCTGGGCGAGGAGGAGGGCTCCGATATCGCGTTTCTGCTGGCCGGGCTGCGCGTTCACGATCCGCGCGTTCTGGCGCTGCTGCTGGACAGGCTCCAATTCGACGCCCGCGATGGCGCGCTGTGCCTGGAGCTGTATCACGATCCGGCCGCAAGACCCGCGCTCGAAACCATGCTGGTCGAAATTCCCGAGGAGGATGTCGAGTTACGCCGCGATCTCCAGCACGCGCTCGAGGAACTGGATCAGCCCGAACCAATCTACGAGCCGATTCCGTTCGACATCATGGCGGAGTATCCGAAACGCGAGCTGCCGGCCTTTGAAGTTCTCAGCGGGTCCGAACGGATGCAGTTAATCGAGTCTCCGGATGCGGAGATTCGTGCCGCGGCGGCCCACAGCTTTTTCAATCAGGAGCTCGATCCCAAGACCCGGGTAGCTCTATTCCGACTGGCACAGTCCGATCCGGACCCGAAAGTTCGCGGGCGCGCCTGGGAATCCCTGGCGGATGCGACGGAAGACGCGGGGATTCGCGACGCGATGCTGACGGTCCTCAACGATACCTCGCGGGATGTCGCGGAGCGCGGCGGTGCCGCCGTTGGGCTGTATGCGGTCGCGGACCGGGACGACGCCAATAAGGCGATCGAGGCTTTGTACGAGGAAAACGGCGTTGTGGCTCGCGCGAAAGCGCTCGAATCCATGTGGCGCTCGCTGTGGAAGCCTTACGCCCGTTTCTTTCCGCAGCATCTGGGCGACCCGAAGAAAGAAATCGTCCGGCAAGCGCTGCGCGGCGCGGGATATTTCCAGCTCACCCGTTATGCCGACCGGATCGCAAGCTACTTCGATCGCGAGGGCGATTTCGAAGACCTGCGCGAGGACGCACTGTTCGCTTACGCACTGGCGATGCCCGGCGAGACTACGCGCGGCCGGATCCGCGGCATGCTGCGGAAGATCGACACGATCGCGCATCTGTCATCCAGCGAGGCGGAGCTGGTGATGTTCGCACTGGACGAGCGTTTGCGCCTCGCAGGACTGGATCCCGTGTTCGCAGCGGAAGATCCCGACGCATTGGAAGAGGATCCGGAGCCTCCGCCCGTAGGCGCGGGGAAAGTCGGCCGCAACGATCCCTGTCCCTGTGGCAGCGGCAAGAAATACAAAAAGTGCCACGGCGCGTAACCCTGAACCGCTTATAACTCGTAAACTATAGATAGTGACCGCCGGAAAAGCCGGACTTCTCCGCCAGCTAGGCTTGATCAGCGCCACAGCGCTGGTCGTCTCCAACATGATCGGAACGGTGATCTTTACCGGAACCGGTTTCCTGGCAGGCCAGCTCGGTTCCCCGAATCTGGTTCTCAGCATCTGGGTCGTAGGCGGCGTGGTGGCCTTCCTCGGCGCCATCTGTTATTCCGAACTCGGCGTCAACTTCCCCAGCTCCGGCGGCGAATATGTGTATCTGACCAGGGCCTTCGGCCCCACCTGGGGATTCATGACCGGCTGGGCTTCCTTCTTCGCGGGCTTCTCCGCTCCCATCGCCGCGGCGGCGCTGGCCTTCTCCGAGTATCTGGGACACTTCTTCCCCGCCCTGAGCCAGGAGAACGCTCCGGTGATCGCCGGCTCGGGCGAGTGGGCCATCCGGCTGGGAGGCGCGCAAGCCGTCGCCTGCGGGCTGGTAGCCGTCTTCACGATTCTAAACGTCTTCGGAGTGCAGCGCGTGGCCCGCGTGCAGAACGTTTTGACGGGCGCGAAGGTCCTGGTGCTGCTGGCGTTCATCGTGCTGGGTTTCACGCTGGGCAGCGGAAGCGCGTCGCACTTCGCGACCACCGCCACACGCGATGTGGCCACACCGCTGATCGCCCAGTTCGCCATCAGCCTGGTGTGGGTTTACGTCGCCTATAGCGGCTGGAACGCCGCCACCTACGTGGCCGAGGAACTGCGGCAGCCCGCGCGCACGCTGCCATTGGCGCTGGGAATCGGCACGGCGCTGGTCACAACGCTGTATCTTCTGCTGAATCTCGTTTTTATCTACGCGGCTCCGCTCGAGGATATGAAGGGGAAAGAAGCCGTCGGAGCTTTCGCGGCCTCGCGCCTGTTCGGACCGGAGATCGCCGGAATCTTCAGCGGGCTGATGGCGCTTTCGCTGATGTCGACGGTGAACGCGATGGTGACCATCGGCCCGCGCGTGTACTACGCCATGGCGGGCAACGGAGCGTTTCCGGCTATCGCCGGCAAGGTGCATCCGCGATTCCATACTCCGGTGGCCGCGATTGTGGCGCAAGGGGTCTGCACCATGCTGATGACGCTGACGCCGTTTCCGCAACTGGTGGTGTATATCGGCATCACGCTGAACTTCTTCACCGTGATGAGCGTGATTTCGATGTTCCTGTTCCGGCGGAAGCCTGGCTGGCAGAAACTGCGCGTAGTGAGCTTCGCCTATCCCTTGTTTCCGGTGCTGTTCATCCTGGTGGGCGCGTGGATGACCTACCAGGGCATCGTGCTGAAGCCTTACATCGCGCTGGCCACGGGGATCACGCTGGCGACCGGAGCGCTGGTCTACCATTTGCGGCTGCGGTCGCGGGCGCCTGAAAATCCGGCCGTGGAAACATATTAGCTTCCGCGCACCGAGTTGTCTCAGCGCGCACATCGTCAGAGTTCTCCGACCTGACCATCCTGGTCACTCGATATCTTGTGGTGATGGAATCGCGCGCAAAACCTGTGTGAACAGTGGCCTTCGAAAGCTCAGTCCATGTTGAGGTTCGGCCAAGATCCGAGTCAAGAGGAGGAAACATGGAACCGAGCACGAAGGACCAGATCACCGGCAAGCTTCATGAAATGAAAGGCAGAGTTAAACTGAAGGCGGGACAAGTCACCAACGATCCAACGCTAGCCGCCGAAGGTCAGGACGAAAAACTTGCCGGCAAGATCCAGAAGAAAGTCGGCCAGATCGAAAGGGTCTTCGAGAAATAGATGAACAAGACCCTTGGGATGATCCTAATTGCACTGGGTCTGGTCGGCCTGGTGTGGGGAGGCGCGACGTCCACGTGATGAGCCGATTAGCCACATTCTTCAAAAACAAAGACGTCGAGTTCGGCGTCTTCTATCCGAAACACTGCATTCTGGCAGTCTTTGAGAATCTCGTGGACGCCGACCGCGCCAAAAAGGAACTCATTCACGCTGGTCTTATGGATGAAGACGTGATCTCTGTGCCCGGTGAAGAGGTGGTCCGGTTCGCCGAAGACCACTTGCTCAAAGATGGACTGTGGGGAGTGTTGATGACGGAGTTGTCCCGAATCTTTGGAACTGAGGCCTTGTACGCAGATAAAGATCTGGCGGCGGCGAAGAAGGGCGCCGCGTTCGTCGCCGTGCACTGTCCTACCGAGCAGGTCAAAATTGAGGCGTGGAAATCCCTCCAGCCCAGGCACCCTACAGTCGCCCGCTACTACTCGTTTAGTGGAATCGAACACTTGGCAGGTGAAACCTGACATTCAAAGCAAACGAAAACGTCCTCGATGGCCCTGTTGCGGAAGCACATTAGCCTCCACGCAGCTGTAGCCTTCCACGCACCGGGGCCTTCCTGCGTCATGCTTTAAAGATGCGGACTTGGGTCCTGGCGCTGGCCGGCGCCGCGGTATGGGCGCAGAATCTGCCGCTCCGAGCACCAACGGCTGAATCCGTCACCGGCGGCCGAATCACCGGCGTCGTCCTGCGCGATTCCGACGGAGCGCCGCTCAGCCGCGCCCGTGTGGTCCTCCGGCCGCTGGAGGCCGGCGCTCCCACCCTCGGTGCGGCTGCCGATGACAAAGGAGTCTTTGAACTCCGGAATATCCCGCGCGGAGCCTATTCGCTCACCGCGCAGCGCGACGGCTACCTGGAGACATCCGTCTTTGTGCGCGGAATACTGCGCATGCCGCCGCGTTTTTTCATCGACTCCGGACAGGTGATTTCCCAGGCGACATTTCGCCTGAAGCCGTGGGCGACGCTGGCTGGAAAGGTCCGGTTCAACGACGGCGATCCCGCGGTGGGCGTGCCGGTGCAGCTCTACCGTGAATATCACCTGCGCGGCCGTCATGGATTCACCGCGGTTCGCAGCGCGATGACCGACGATCAGGGAGATTACCGGATTTACGGTCTTGCGCCCGGATCGTACTACGTGGCCGCCGTGTATGAGAAAGCGCCCTCGACGCGGGAATATCAGGATCAGCCGTCCGTGGACGATTCGCGCCGTGAGATTCCCAGCAACACCTACGCGACCACGTTCTATCCCGACACGCTGAAACTCGACGAGGCGGTGCCAATCCACGCGGGCCCCGGCAGCGAGATCGGCGGCATCAATCTATTTCTGCAGGCAGTCCGAAAGGCCTCCATACGAGGGCGCGTCACCGACGGCGTCACCGGCCTGGCGATGAGCACCGCTACTATCTTTCTGGAGCGCGTGGATGCCGGCAACACGGGGACACTGCCGTTACCCGTGCGCGCCGAATTCGATAAGGACTCCAATTTCACCATCCGGGAAGTTACGCCGGGATCGTACCAGGTATGGGCCGATGGCACCGACGAGGGTCGCCGGGTCATCGGACGGACGTTTCTGACCGTTGCCGACCAGGACGTCGGCGACGTGAGCCTGCTGGCGTTACCCGCCCGCGACGTGAAGGGCGTCTTTCGCATCGAGGGGAGTCCGAACCCACCGGACGCGCGTTCGAATTCCGCGCTCCGCGTGACGCTCGAACCGCGCAGCGAGCGAGGTGCGATTGCCGAAGCGAATCCGCGAAACACAGCGGCGCAGTTCACCGTCACCTTGATGCCCGAGGAAACCTACGACGTCTTTGTGCGGAATCTGCCGGACAATTTCTACGTTTCCGCGGTGCGAGTGAACGGCACGGACGTGCGCGCACTGGGCCTGGCTGGATCCGTGGGCGACAGCGTTCCGTTCGAAATCGTGCTGGATTCGCGCGGAGGACGGCTCGACGGCCGCGTGTTCGGGCCCAACGGGGATGTGTGGAGTGGGGCCAGCATGGTCCTGATTCCGGACTCGCCGGCGGACCACCTGCAGAGTTATCGCGAGACGGCCGCGGACGAGTATGGCATTTTCCAGATCGCCGGGATTCCGCCGGGAAACTACACGCTGGTAGCGTGGCTGGACGATCCTCCCTGCGATGTCTACGATCCCAACGGCCTGGACGGATGCCGAACCACGGGTATGGCGGTGACGGTAGGTGTCAGCAGCCAGCAGAGGATTGCGTTCAACGTAAAAGTTCTGCGAGCGCAGTGAACATCGTATACTGAGGTAAATGGCGCTATCGTCTAACGGTTAGGACGGAGCCCTCTCAAGGCTCAAATACGGGTTCGATTCCCGTTAGCGCTACCAAGTTTTCAATAAGTTACAGACATATTGCTCACACTTGCTCACACATTTTAGAAATCAATCACCCGATCCGGGCAATTCCGTATCGTCCTCAGTGGGCTTGATCAGGTGAGCAGCATTCTCGATGTCGTAGTGCAGGCGCTTGATGTACACGACCTTGGCTGAGCGGTCCTGGGCCTTGAACAGCGCGGGTTTGAAGATGCAATAGTTCGAACCTGTGCCGAGTGAACTCGGGAACCGGATGCCATCGAAACCACGACGGCGCACGATGTCGGCCAGCAGTTGCGTGATGCTATAGCGATGCCGTTCTTCGGGAATGATCGGCAGGCCGATCTCGCGGCTGATCGTGTGTCCAAGGTAGAACATATCAAGGCGTACGTCCGAGGAGGAAAAGCTTCCGATGTCGATCGCGCCGAAGTCGATCACACGAAGATTTTTCGTGCTGCGGAACGCGGCAACGGATAGGTAATGTCCGGGATGCGGGCGTAGCTCGGCAGCGGCGGTCTTTTCGTCGGTGGCGAGATAGAGGAATGATACACCTTCCCTGTTCAATCGTCCGGCGGTCGCTCGCGGCGGCGGTGGTGCACCGATCTCCTTGCCGAGGTAGGGCTGATAGATCGTCTCAGCTTCCCAGCCAAAACCACGGATATACCGTCGCGCGACCCCCTGTCGCGCACGGAACAGGACCGTCCCCGCTGGCAGAGCGGCAGCAAGCTCTGAATCGAAGGTGGCTAGGCGTTTCTCAAACTCGTCCTGGATCTCGAAGTAGTTCTCGTGCTTCAGACGGTCCTTAATGCCTCTGTAGACGGGCGACATGGACGTACTAATCGCGCTCATCGGTGGCAAGCGTCCTATTCCGTCATGATGGCCGGCGTAGACAGCGATTCCCTTGTCATAGTCGGGATATGGCGGATCAAAGAGGGTCGTGAGAAACACTTCTGAATCCTGAGCCGTGCGGGTAAATCCGGGCGTCTTGGCATGCTCGACAATTGCGTTCTCGTGGCACAGGAGCGCTTCGGGCTCCTCGTCCCCACCCCAGTGTCCGTTGTAGATCCACTCGTCGTAGTAAAACCTCACAAGGGCGCGCACGAGCGAGGACAGCGCAGTATGAACAGACGGTGGCGAGGCGAGTTGGTCAGTGCGGTGGCAGATGCCGCACTCGTGTCCTTTTTCCCCGCATCGCTTGACGAAGGATTTCAGAGCGGGGTGCTTGGCGCAGCTGATGCAGAGCGAGAGAATCTCTGGTTCGTCGGGCGGCAGCGCTTTGACTGAAGCCTTCGCCCGCGCGGACCTTGCCGTCTTGCGCTTGACCTGTTTCTTCGTCCGTTTGGGCACAGTCCGCTTCCTTGTTGCCATAGTCGATTCATCAACTAGCACGCGCGGCAGAAAGATCAATCGCCCTTATACCATTCGCCGTGTTCAATCTGGTAGTTGAGCGCGCGCAGCGTCTTCGCGTCGATGTTTTTGCCCTGGTGATGAACGAATTCGGGCAGGTACTCGGTCTTGCACAGGGCCGCCAGCCAGATTTGGCCGTTCTCGACAGAAGCAGCTGCGAGGGCCTGCGCCTCGTCAGTCGTAAAAATCGGAAAGTGAGGAACGAGCGGGGCCATCAATGCTTCGGCGGAACGAAAGCTGCCTGCCTTTCCAGCAAGCTGAATCAGGCCGGGCAAAATCTGGCGCGGCATCCGCCGGGCGAGCGGCTCAATGAGAAGCTCACGGGTAATGCCGTCCTTGGTGATCTTGCGGCTCTGAACGTGAGAGATGAAGCCGAAAGGCGTGGTGCCGTCGAGCGAGATGGGAGCAATGGCCACTTGAGGCCGCGAAATGATGAAGCCGATTTCCTGAGGCGCCCACTTCGATGTGAGAAAGTTGGCGCTCAGTAACGGAACGAATAGATCGCAGCGCTGCAGCTCTTCGATGATGCGGGCGCGCCACTCCTCGGATACATGCAGATCATCATGGGCCAGAAACGCGCCGATGCCGATTTCGGCCAAAACGGCCTTGGCTTCGGCACCGAATTTGCGATCCTCATGCGAGTAGGAGATGAAGGCGTTTATCTTAGGCTTCTGTCCACTTCTGTGCCCATTGATCGCCATTAAACTTACCTCCGCCGTCGGACCTTAGCAGGTCTTCCATTCCTCTGAAACTTCTCCCACGCATCGGCGGCCTGATCGTCGTGGCCGGGCAGCGCGTGAGCGTAGACCGTGGCCGTCACATGGGGGTTGGCATGGCCGAGGCGTTTGCTGACATCCGTGATTGGCACACCGGCGGCTAGCAGGTGCGAGCCGTGAGTATGACGCAGGCTGTGCAGGCTGGCTCCTTTCGGCAAGTTGAGGGTGCGGAACAGCAGCGACACCGAGGCCGACACCGTGTCCGGCTTCAGGGGCGAGCCGTCCGGATTGCAGAAAATATAATCCCCTTGATAACTGCGGCCGAAATGCTGGCGGTACGGTTCCTGCGCCTTACGGTGGGCGTGAAGCTTTTTCAGGGCCGTGGGTGGAATCGTGATGACCCGGAATTTCTTGCCCTTGGGTTCTTTCAGGAAAACCTCCTGCCCGACCTGCGACAATGACCTGCCGATCGTCAGGTGATTGCCATTGAGATCCGACCATTGAAGCCCCAGCAGCTCCCCTCGCCTCGCCCCGGTCGCGGCGTCCAGCTCCAGAAAGACGTTCATGCCCCACGGCGCGGTTGCGCCCGCGATGAGCTGATCGGCCTGCTCGATGCTTAGGGCGATGCCTTCCTTTTTCTTCGGGACCGGCGGATCGGAGGCGGGCACGGGATTGATCTGCGCGATACCCCATCGCAGGCCACGCGTGAAGGCGCTCGATAACAGCCCCGCGATATTGCGCACGGTCTTGCGGCTGAGGGGCTTTCCCGCCCGGCGGCCCCTGCCCCCGGCGGTCAGTAGCCGGTTCCATTCACGTGTGAGGTGCAAGGGCTTGATGGCGGGTATGGGCATGGCCAATAAATCGCCGTCGAGATACGGGACCATCTCGCGGTAGCGCGCCAGTGTTTTCGGTGCCAGAGATTTCGCGCCGTGCTCGGTGAAGAATTCGGTCAACAAGCCCTGTAACGATCCGGGCACTTCCGCCGGCGTGTCCTTGCCCAGATCGAATTCCCGCTGCGCCCGGACACGGCGGGCGGTTTCGGCATCCTGCGCTTCCTTCTTGGACGCGAATCCGCTTTCGAAGATCTGGTTGCGGTTTTGACGGGTTGATCCGGGGGCGTCGAATACATAAGACCACGCGGTCTTCATTCCGGCGGCCGTTTTCCACGTGCGTTTGCGAATGGCCATGACAGGATTCTACACACAATTCCCGTTAGCCGATTCCGCTATTTTTCAGGTTTTTTGTCGGACAGGATCTGGCTGCTGCTGATGGGGCCGTAGACAGCGCCGCTCGTGATTGTCACGGGCCGGGACGTGGCGCCGGGGTTGCCGATTGTGGCTTCCCACTGTTCGTAGGCCGTGCGGGAGACGATGAACAGGTGGCGGCGGCGGATATTGGGGATCTCTCCGGCCTTGAGCATTCCGTAGACGGTTTCCTCGCTCAATCCGAGGCGCTGCGCGATCTCGGGAGTTGTGATCGTCGTGTACGGTCCTTTGTCGCGGGCCATGGCGGGTCGATCCATCTTACGATGGATCGGCTGCCCCCTGCCCTGCCCTATTCCGGCGGCATACTATAAGCGCCGGATGCAAAATAGACCAGTAAACGCCGCGTGAGCGGCTTAACTGGCGGAGCAAAACCAGACCGCCAGGAGACTGGTTCCATCGAACATTCCCATAGGCTTATGTTTTGTGGAACACCGGAGAGGTGTACACAGTGGAGTTATACGCGCGGGTGCGGCGAGCCGTCGTCGT
>JAIQFI010000050.1 GCA_020073345.1 Terriglobia bacterium | reverse complement strand
GGTCCGCGCCATGTCGCGGATTCGCCGCGGACGGGTTCCCGTCCTTGTTCGCAGTTTCGTGTGGCAGCCACGTGCTGCCACCTCAGTCAATTCTGGCCGTCGCGGGATGGGTCATCCCCTGGGCCGAAGCGGGATTATGTGTCCCGCAAGCTGAAGGCTCCGAAGCGAGGCCGGAGTGAAGATTGGTGCGGGCGGAGGAACCTGATCCCTCACGCCCTTTGGCGATTGGATCGATTTCCACGGAAAGCCGGAGCATGTCGCGAACGAAGAGATTGATGGCCGTGCCGCCCTTGAGAGCGAAGCATGCCTCCTGGGCTACGAGCGGAATACCGGCAGGTTCAGAAGCGTCTGGAGGGATATGACGACGTGCTTCAAATCAATTGCAGGTTTGAAGTTGCCTTCAAAGGTTAAGCCTGACTATACAAAAACAGACATTCTTAAACTGCGTGCTGATGCGACCACCTGTTACTACGACATTGAAAACCAACTGAAGCTGAGCCTAGGGCGTCGAAAAACGGTGTCGGAAAGTAATCCGCTATGTGGATCGGCTCGACCCACTAGCGCGTTCGTCTCAGAAAGACACGCGTGGATTCTTTGAACTCAACTGAGAAGAGATACTCGAAGCCGTATCCGGCGGCAAGCGCCAGAAGTTTGCTCTGTTCGATTACAACGGTTCTACGTGGAAACAGCGTCGTTTTCGCGATGTCGATCAGACTGGCCGGTCCTATATGACTTGCGATAGCAATGCCGCCCACGCGGACGAGATCGCGCGTCTTTTGAAAAGCGTACTCGTTGCCGGGCCATGGGCGGTAGGCGCCGACAGCGCCCCCCATCCTTACAATGTCGAACTGTTGATCAGTTTGATAGGTCTCGAATTTTTCACACAGAAACGTGACGCGCTCCAGGCCTAACTCCTCCTGCAGCTTGTGGGCCTGCTCTATCATGGTCGATGAGAAATCGAATGCCGTAATGGCTGCGTGATTTTTGCAAAGCCGCAAATAGCCACCGGTTCCACAACCAACGTCAAGCAACGTGTAGTCCGCTAACAATCTATCGAGCACCAAGACGTCGGCGTAATTAGCCCGATAGGCCATTTCATCGGTAATGTTCCTGTGCGACGCCGCCCACACCTCGGCATAGCGGGCGTTAGCCTGTTTGTCACAGACTGGATCCGGCCTGTCAGCGTCGGTGATTGTCATTGTTCCTGATCTTGGGCATGCCCATCCAACCAGTGTTTATGTTCACGATGCCAGCACTCTTAGACGCTCCCGCCGACTTCGTCAAGGCTCTGGCAACAGTCCCGGCATCCAGCCCGACTCAAGGGCGGCTGGGAAAGCCGAGGATTTCTGGGCGAGGTCAAGAGCAAGGTCGGTCGGGGTGCCGCAGCGGCGGGAGATTGGTGCTGGCGGAGGGACTTAAACCCTCACGGGGGCTTGCGGCCCAACGGATTTTCTTACCATGTGGCCTTCGCCCATGCGTTCTGATTCTGAGTGAACCAAGGTGTGACCACAGAAGTGTCAGAACGCATGGGCGAAGGCCCCTGCCCCGGCGCGGATGGTTTGCTCACACATTGCTCACACCGTTTGGCTCTCTGGGGGCCTGTGCGCGGAATTGATCGGTTTGGTTTTGTTTAAAATCAACTACTTCGGACTAGATCAAACCAGATCGGACCGCTCGAAACGGGTTCGATTCCCGTTAGCGCTACCATCTTCCTACTTTTCTATCCAATCGCTTGCGGGCAATTCATCTGGCCGCGCGCAGACATATGCAACGTCCGCTCCGTCTCAGGATTTCCGCGCGTTTCTGAGCAACGGTGATCGACTGCTGAACACTTCCGACGCGGGTTACCCTTATTGAGCATTCGGGGGTTAACATGCACTGAAGGCTCCGCATTGCGATAGAATGAGCACCGACAGATAATGCCAGGACATAGACGCGATCATCGGGACGCCGGGTCCCGGCGTTTTGGTTGGGTTTCGTGTCGTTCAGAGGAAAATAAATGCACCAAGTAAGGATGTTTATTGTCGATGGGCAAATCGTCTATATACATCACGACACGAACCATCCAGCGCATGATCAGCCAGGCAATTCGCTTCGAGTACGGCCCGGGGAGAAGGTCAGATTCACGAGTAGAGACGGCGGTTTCAGTATAGAATTCAAAACAGAATCGCCGTTCGTATCAGGCGCAGGCGCGCCCGGGCGCCCAATAGTATCATCGAACGGTAGTTTTACGCCTGCGCAGACAATCAAGCGGACAATATCTGTCACGAAGAGATTCCTGTATACAACGACGCTCGCGAACATCATTGGCGACGCGGAGATCATTGTCGATGACGGCGGAGGCGCGAGAGGATCGGCCAAGAAAGCCAAGAGACCAAAATAGCGAATCATTTTCTGGTGCTGGTTGAAGGTGCTGCAGGCCCTGTTGCCGCGCTTGGAAGTGGTGAGTTTTGATCGAAGCGCAGGCCCTTCGGAACGGCTAGCCCCCTACTCGGCAGGGGAGGCTTCACGGGCTTCGCGCGCTGGTGATGAAAAGCCAGCACGGGAACCGCTGCGAGTGCATCGCGGCGCTGCGGGATCGACCGAGCCGGTGGGAGTAGTATGCTGATCACATGCCAAAAGCCGAGCTCTTCTTCAATCCTAAGCAGCTAACGCACGTTCGAATGACCTGCAACTCGTGCTCGACTCAACTCATCTTTCTTCTTTCAGTTGAGCGGAACACGTCTCCGGCCGAATGTCCAGGATGCAGCAAGAAGTTCGACGAGCCGTTTCGGAACTTGGTTATCGGCGTTTTCGCCTTGATGCAACAGGTACGCGCATCGGACGCCGAAATTTCGCTCAGACTACAAATTGAGGATCCGCTTGAAACCCTTCGTAGCGCCATGCGCGGTCCATCCCTTTAGAGTTAGAGCCACTCCTTCCATGTCCCTATTGCGGCTGATGTGCGGCAATGCCGGAAGCAGCCCTAACAAGGGCACTTCGACGTCCGCTATACTAGTCTGCGTAGGCCGTCTTAGGTAGTCACGGGTAGGAATCTAACCGTCGCCGCCAGAGTTTGCGATTGCATTTCCGACAATTTGAGACAGACGCCTTCGCCTGCAGGCGGTCTATCTTTTCGATAGTACCAGGCTATTTAGGTAGTAATAGGACGATCGGGCCAGATCTTCGCCGCTTGATCTGGAGTACACTGACGCTACCGGAGCCCAAAATGGAAGTTTTGGTCAAGTGGTCAAGGTTGCGGCTCTTGACTCTATCGCCTCCCCGAGGTTCCCTATTGCAAGCCCGGAAATTCTTCGAACACAGTTTCACCCCACTGGCTTTGCCGGACGCTGCCAGGAGGAGCACTGATTGAGTCAGGTCGACGTAGCTGTAATCGGTGCGGGTCCGTATGGGCTTTCAATCGCCGCTCATCTGAAGGCAGCGGGCCGCGACTTTCGCATTTTTGGCGGTCCGATGAGTACTTGGACGACACGCATGCCCAGAGGCATGCAGCTGAAATCGGAGGGCTTTGCCTCCTCGCTTTCTGACCCCGATTCGCAATTCACACTTGCAGACTACTGCAAGCAGGAAGGATTCCCCTATGCCGACTTGGGGCTTCCGGTTCCGCTCGAGACGTTTACTTCATATGGGCGCGCTTTCCAGCGAAGGTTCGTGCCGGAAGTCGAGGACAAGCTTGTCGTTTCCGTTTGTCGGTCCTCCACCGGCTTCCAAATCCGCCTGGAAGACGAAGAGATCGTGGCCGCGCGAAGGGTAGTCGTGGCTGTAGGCTTAAGCCACTTCGAGCATATCCCACCATTCCTGTCCGCCCTTCCCTCGGAACTCCTCACCCACAGCTCCCGGCACTGTGCTCTCGACCGGTTCAAGGGACGCGAAGTAGCCGTTGTGGGATCAGGGGCGTCGGCATTGGACTTGGCCGCGCTATTGCATAAAGCGGGAGCTCTCGTCCACTTAGCGGCTCGGGACTCTGTGATCCGGTTCCACGACCCGCCTGAGATTCCCCGCCCGCTCTGGAAGCGGATCCGCTACCCAATGACCGGTATCGGCTCCGGCTGGAAACCGCTTTTCTGTACGAGCGCACCTTTACTGTTTCGCCGATTGCCCGAGCGGTTTCGACTGCACGTCGTGCGGCGGCTCTTGGGCCCCGCACCGGCGTGGTTTATCAAGGACCAAACGGTTGGAAACGTGCAATTCCATCTTGGCGTTTCTATCACCCGGCCTGAACTTCAGAATAATCGCGTGAGCCTGCAGCTTACAGACAGAACCGGCGCCGGACACACTCTGGCAGTGGATCATGTCATCGCGGCAACTGGGTACAAGGTCGATCTTCGGCGCCTGGCCTTCCTGGATTCGGAACTGCTGGCGGGAATCCGGTCGGTCGATCAAACGCCCGTATTGTCTTCGGATTTTGAGTCTTCCGTTCCGGGCTTGTACTTCGTCGGTACATCCTCCGCGAACACGTTCGGGCCTCTCATGCGTTTTGTGTTCGGAGCCCGCTTCACCGCACAGCGGCTTATGGGACCTCTTGCAAAATCGGGGTCTCATGGTTTGAAAGATCGAGTCAGCGGAGGTTTAACCCACTGACCCATCCAAGGAATCTGAACCCGGATCGTTCAGATCATCAAGACACCGTTTCTCCGAAGGTGCTGTTGACCGACACCACCAGGTGGAGCCGGTCGGCCCGAATTGCCATCGAACTGGCGAACGCAGGCTGCCGTGTATCTGCCGTGTGCCTGGCTCGGCGTCATCCCTTATTGAAAACGCGCGCCATCCACCAGGTGTTCCCGTATAGCGGTCTGCGCCCGCTAGACTCGTTGGCAGCCGCGATAGAGGCAGCCGCGCCGGAACTCATCATTCCATGCGACGACCGAGCCGTCCAGCATCTGCACCAGCTGCACGTGCTGGCGCGCATGTCGGGTGCAGCCCAGGACCACATCGCGGCCTTGATCGAGCGCTCGTTAGGCCCGCCGCAGAGCTATCCCATCGTTTCTGTCCGTTGCAGCCTTCTGGAGATTGCCCGCGAAGAGGGCCTCCGCGTGCCGGAGATGCAAGCGATCCACACTCTGGACGATCTTCGGTCGTGGGGTGCGGAACACCCGCTTCCCTGGGTTCTCAAGGCTGATCGGACGTGGGCAGGCGGAGGCGTCAAGATCGCGCGTACGCCGCAGCAGGCCGAGCGATTCTTAAAGCGAATTCCCCGATTCTTCGGGACCGCCCTGGCTTTGAAACGGCTGATCGTGAACCGCGACCCGTTCTGGCTGCTACCTTCGTGGAGCCGCTGGATGCCGGGGGTCATCGTTCAGTCTCACATTATTGGTCGCCCCGCGAACTGCGCAGTGGTTTGCTGGGAGGGGAGGGTTTTGGCGGGAATCGCCGCCGAAGTGGTTAGCTCAGACGGACCGACGGGACCCGCCTCAGTTGTGCGTATAGTCGACAACCCAGAAATGATGCTATGCGCGGAAAAGATTGCGCACAGGCTGGGGCTGTCGGGATTCTTTGGTTTAGATTTCATGATTGAAGAAGGAAGCGGCATCAGCTATCTGATCGAAATGAATCCGCGCTGTACTCCGCTTTGCCACCTGCGACTCGGAGAGGGACGGGATATGATTGGAGCGCTGTACGAACAGCTGTCAGGCCGGCCACCGCAAGCAACACCCTGTGTTACTCAGAACGACATGATCGCATACTTTCCAGAAGCCTGGCACGGTAACAAGGAGATTCTGGAGTCGAGCTTCAGAGATGTCCCAGAGGGCGAACCAGAGTTGATAAAAGAACTTCTTTATGCTGCGCCGAACTCCACCCTGCTTGCTCGTGCCGCGAAGCAGCTCGGTACCTACTTCAAGGTCCACTAAGAAGCTGTTTCGGCTTTTGTGACTGCAACCGGGTGAGCGCCAGGAACCGAGCATTGGACTCAGCACTTACTGGCCGGGAGTCCAGGTCCCCTTCTGCACCCAGCCGGTGTTGATCGAACCGTCTCCGTCGGCTCCGTACATGTAGATCTTCTTCAGGCCGGTGAAAGCGCTCTTGAAGGTCATGTCCAAGGTAATAGTCGTAGACAACGCCGTCGCTGTCACCGAGGTTGCGCCGATCGTGCATTGGCTGTTCTGCAGCGTCGTAGACGAGTCGGCGGGCTTGCTTTCATTACCCATTACCGTATCCCACTCCAGCTGGATGGTGCCTCGATTCCGGTCGTACACAACGAAACAGGAATTTTCAACGATCATTTCGGGTGCGAACAGGATGGCGGCGGCAGCCAGATTGGCCGAACTCTGGCTGTCGGAGAAAACGAAAGTGAAGCTTTGCACGAAGCCACCGCCACTACTTGGCGACACCGATTCGGCTGTCGGTACAGGCGGGCTAACTACGGCTATAGTGTACGTGCCCTTTTGCACCCAGCCTGTATTAATCGAGCCGTCTCCATCGGCTCCGTACATGTAGATGTTCTTCAGGCCGGCAAATGAATTCTTGAAGGTGACGTCCAGAGAGATGGCGGTAGAAAGCGCTGAGACTGTCACCGAGGTTGCACCGATCGAGCATTGGCTGTTTTGCAGCACAGTCGACGAACCCACCGGCTTGATTGCATTGCCCATTACACTATCCCACTCCAGCTGGATGGTGCCTCGATTCCCGTCGTACACGACGTAGCAGGAATTTTCAGCAACCAGTCCAGGTGCGAACAGCATGGCGGCGGCCGCCAGGTTGGCTGAACTCTGACTGTCGGAGAAGACGAATGTGAAGGTTTGCATGAAGCCACTGCCGCCCTCCGGCGATACCGAGTCAGCCGCCGGCACCGGAGGAGATAGTCCGGCTACAGTGTAGGCGCCTCTGTGTATCCAGCCAGTGTTGATGGAACCGTCTCCGTCTGCTGCGTACATGTAGATGTTCTTCAGGCCGGCGAAACTGTTCTTGAATGTGATGTCCAGTGTAATGGTGGTAGTGAGGGCCGTCGCTGCCACCGAGGTCGCGCCGATCGTGCACTGGCTATTCTCCAGAGTGATGGACGAACTCACCGGTTCGATCTGTGCGCCCAGGACAGTGTCCCATTCCAGCTGGATGGTTCCTCGATTCCGGTCGTACACAACGAAGCAGGAATTTTCAAGTGCCTGCGCAGGCGTGAATAATATTGCCACGGCGGCGAGATTGGCAGCGCTTTGGCTATCGGAGAAGACGAAGGTGAAGGTTTGCCTGAAGCCTGCGCCGGCACTTGGCGACACCGAATCTGCCGTAGGTACTGGCCGCGCTCGTAAACTGAGCGTCACCGACCGGTCTTGTCCGTTCAGACTTGCCGTGACGATGGCGGCCTGGTCGACGTTAACGCTTCCGACCACGGCTTGAAACGTTGCGGTACTTTGTCCTACCGATACAGACACACTGCCTGGCACCGTAACCAGCGGGTTGTTGCTGCCGACAGACACGATGGCAGTGCTTACGGCAGATCTGCTCAACGATACTGTGCAGGCGCTGGTTGCGCCGCTGTTGAGGTCGCTAGGCGCGCAGGCCACGCTAAGCAATGCGGCTGGAGCGACCAGACTTAACGTAGCAGATCGAAAATCGCCTCCCACGCTGGCTGTGACCGTGGCGGCCTGATCTGCGACGACCTGAGTAGCAGTTGCCGTGAAGTTGACCGTACTCTGGCCCGCGTTTACTGTTGCGCTGGAAGGCACCGTTAGGTTTCCGTTATTGCTCGAAAGTCCGACCACGAATCCTCCCGCCGGAGCCGGTGCCGTTACGGAAATCGTGCATTGTGTAGTCCCCGGTGTATTCAAGGTGGTAGGGGAGCATGCAAGTCCGCTCAACTCGGGCATTGGCAAAACCGAAACCGTTCCTGCTACGCCAGCAGTCGAAGTCGATCCACCCAACGGTGTTGCCGCAATCACTCCGGTGATTTGAATCGGTATCGTGGAGGTGGATGGATTAGGTGATATCTGCAGTGTGGCGGTCGCCACCGTTCCGTCTGAAATTGGGGTGGCATTCAAACCGTAAATCAGGCATAGGTTTCCATTGCATGCTATAGATTTGCCGGCACTTGTGGCTACTGTTCCGATCGCGAACGCGACGCTCGTGATGTCCGAGGAATAGCTCAGTGACCATTGAACAGCGGCAGTCTGTACTCCCCCCAAGGACGCCAAATTGATCGGGACAACGACCAAACCGCCCGCGGTTCCCGAACCGGAACCTACAGAGACAGTAACGCTCTGCGCGAGGCCGATTTCGCTTCCACCCATGAAACTAATCAGCCCCAGGCAACCGATTCGTAGAAGTGGAAGCTGTCTCACAGATCCACGCATCGACCAATGTCGGCCGAGTGTGAATCTCTGATACCTGGTACTGACCACTGTACCGTCGATGAGCGTCACTTTCGAACACAGTTGGATCGAGAGGCCGGTCGGAACATCGGCCCTCGCGCTCCCGGAATTTATCGCTTTCCCGCCAGAATGGCTGCGGGACGGAACGGCTTGCGCGCGCCCGCCATTCCGGCCTTGGAACGGCGCTCTGGTCGCATTCCTGCGTTGCCGTGTCCTCCGTCCAGGTCTGGCCAGCATAAAGCCCCTTCAGGTTGGATTGCGAAAAATGTTTACCGAAACGGCCCGGCGGTTATAAATACTCTTGTTCTGGCTCAGTTCCGTTGGCCGGTTCTGAAGTGACCACGTATGGCCGGTTTTCAGGTGGCCACCGAGGCCCGGCTACGTCTGGCCAACACCCGGACTCTCATCGTTATTCAAGCGTCAGAATGGCCTGTTGTCGCGGTACCACGGTCGTTTCCAGCGAAGCAGATTGGCTATGGACCGGCTGGGGTTCAAGGCGGTCCTGTAGAAACGCGCTTTATTTCCTCCCGCACGTTCCCAGTGGGAAATGAAACGCTTATCCAGGTAATCCTCCAACAGCATCGCGGTGATGCCGCCAAGCGGGGTCACCACCAAATCAACCACGGCCATGGTGGGCGGATGTTTCCCCACATTGCCGATGGAGGCTTCACTAATCGGGCCGATCTCGAACTGTGCGCTGTAGACGGCTGCCCAGGCCAGGCCCTTCAACCGGCTCTGCCAATATCGTTTGGAAGAGAGATCGAATTCGAGGCGCTGTCCACTCGGATCGTTGAAAACCTCGATATAGCCAGCCGCCGCACCCATGATCGGATGCGCGAGATAATTCGTCCGAAAGCCGTCTCCGTCGCGCCATGTGTGGAGGTTCGAAATCGATTCAAAGTAGTCGCTCCAGAACGGACCTGCGAGTTCGGCACGAGTCTTCGCCTGCGCCATGCGGGCTGCGTGCTGCACACCCAGAAAAATGCCGGACTGTTCCAGCGCAGACTTCCAGTTGAATCCCTCCGCGCCCTCGTCCGGATTCGACGAGCTTCTGTTCACGTCTGGCTCGTCCTCGGGTTGCGCGACAACAGGAGGAAGCAGTACGAGAAACACCAACGCCGCGAGGATGCGGCCACAGTACACCGACCTTAGAAGCATGTTAACTCGTGATCTGCATAAGCACGTGGGCCTCCAATCACTGCCGGGAGACCGCCAGAATCATCCCGCAGCTGAGACTCCGGGCGAGTTTTTCGCCCAACGTGGAATGTGCAACTACGCCCTAAGCACCAGATCCCAGGGTATACCACCCAGGCTCATCTCTGGTCACACGGTGGTAAACGCTCGCCTGCTAGCGCCTTGCGAGCGTGATTGTGCTCGTGTCTGGGACCATAGTGGTTGTGCGACAGGACCCTTCGTCCATGGAAAAGAGAACGCGGCGGGCACGCATGCTGGGGTGGTGGTACGTCTGCATCGGCGGGGCATTCATGCTGCTGGGGCTCAGAAGCGCCGTTCGAGGCGATACGATTTGGTCCGTGGTCCTGCGTTTCGCGATCGCCATCGGCTTCGTAGTTCTTGCCAAGGGGACGCTGCGGAGGCCCTCACGTTGACCGCCAAGCTCGGGGCCAAGAAGGGCATTTCGTTTCGTCCCGCCAGGACGGGAGAAATGCCATCCATCCGCGCCCTGCTCAGGCTCTATCCCGAGCAGTTGGCCCAACAGAACCTGCCGCGGGTCTCGTCGTTCCTGGTGGCAACCGTGGGAGGCCGGATCGTCGGTTGTTGCGCTCTCCAGATTTATTCCAAGCGGCTCGCGGAAGTGCGGAGTTTAGCAGTCCATCCCGATTTCCAGCAACGCAGGATCGCTTCGCAATTGGTGGAACTGTGCAAACAGCGCGCACGGGCACGAGGAGTTAAGGAACTGTTCGCGGTCACCAGTCAGACGAGCTTTTTCGGAAGAGCCGGCTTTGCCACTTTCCGTCGCGAAAAGATGGCGATGTTCTTCGAGGTCAATTCCCTTCCCGGTAAGACTTATCCTGAAGCGTGACTTGTTTGCAACACGCTGAGGACTGCCGCGAAAAACGCTGGACGGTAACCCGGCAGACCGTCTATATTCAAGGAGTCATCCAAGTTGCTGTCAGAGAGGAGGGCCTCCTTGAAATTATTGGGGACCCAGTGGCGAGTGGCGGCGATCGCCGGATTGCTTGCGGTGGGCTTGACAAGCGCGCCCCGGCGGCCGTATTCTCCACGCGAACGGGCGTTTTTCGCGGATGATCCCACGGTCCAGTTCGTCCGGCCTGGTCTTGTTATCAAGATCAACTCGGCGCAGATCGCGGCGGACGGCACCATCACGACCGTCTACACCATCACCGATCCTCAGGGGCTGCCGCTGGATTCCTCGGGCGTGACCACGCCGGGAACCATCAGCCTGAGCTTCGTCGCGGCCGTGCTCCCCAACGATCAGGACCACTATACGTCCTACACGACGCGTCCGACGACGGGAACAGTGCTTGGTTCCACGCAGCAGGCGGGAGCCGATTCGGGAGGCATATCCACGCCGGCCGCACACGGGCAATATCAATACACATTCCATACCAGAGCGCCCTCCAACATCGATCCGACGGCCACGCATACGATCGGCATTTACGGTTCCCGAAACTTGACGATTTTCAACTTAGGCACCAACTACGCCAGCGCGACTTTTAACTTCGTTCCCAACGGCGCTGCCGTAACCAATACCCACGACATCATCAAGACTACGAGCTGCAATGCCTGCCACGATCAGTTGTCGGCGCACGGGGGATCGCGGCGCGGCATCGAACTGTGCGTGTTATGCCACACGCCACAGACCAGCGATCCCAATACCGGCGCCACCATGGACGCCAAGGTTCTCTTTCACAAGATCCACATGGGCAAGAATCTCCCCAGCGTGCAGGCGGGCACGCCTTATATACCCGCCATCAATCAGTTCGGAAGTTTTGACTTCTCGAAAGTGGCTTATCCGGCCGATCCGGGCGATCCGCGGCGATGCGAAACCTGCCACTCGCAAACCACCGGTGCAACGCACGCAACCGCTTATCTGCTTCATCCGACGCGCGCGGCCTGCAGCTCCTGCCACGATGACGTGAACTTCGCGACCGGCGCGAATCACCCCGGCGGGCCTCAGTCTGACGACACTCAATGCGCGACGTGCCATATCCCGCAAGGCGAAATCGACTTCGACGCATCGATCAAGGGCGCGCACGTGGCGCCGACCGCGTCCAGTTTGCTCTCGGGCCTGGTAGTCAACATCACGAAGGTCGCGAACGGGACGGCGGGGAGCCTGCCGGTGGTGTCGTTCACCGTGCAAGACGGCAGCGCGAACCCGGTTCCGCTATCGAAACTTGCTTCGATTTCGTTCACCATGGCTGGACCGACCTCCGACTACGGTTACACCACTTTCGGCAACGCGACCACGCCGGGATACGTGACAGAAAGCGCCGCGCAAGCCAGTTGCGACGCCAGCAGCAACTGCACCTACACGTTCACCAGATCGGTTCCGGCCAACGCGACCGGCACCTATGCCATCGGCGTGGAGGCGAGGCGGAGCGAGACCGTTCTGGCCGGCACTGACAAGCAACAAGCAATTCAGTACGGGGCCAAGAATCAGGTGAAGTATTTTTCGGTGGACGGATCACCGGTTGCGCCCCGGCGAGCAGTGGTGGCAGTAAGCAACTGCAATCAGTGCCACGTGGCGCTGTCGCTGCATGGCGCGCTTCGCAACAACACCGAGTACTGCGTGCTGTGCCACAACCCATCGAACTCGGATGTGGCCCGACGCACGAGCGCTGCCGATAAGGCTGTCCCTCCGCAGGGCATCAATTTCAACCTGCTGGTGCACCGCATCCACTTTGGCATCAATATGGAAGCGTCTAAGCGCAGCTACGTGGTGGTCGGCTTCGGCGGAACTCACAACGACTTCAGCCAGACACTCTTCCCCGCCCTGAGTCCCAGCGGCGCGGCAACGGATACCAGGAACTGCGCGCTGTGCCACGTCAACGACAGCGAGCTCAATCTTCCGCTCGGACTCAATCCGGTCGTCGATCCCCAAGGGCCGATCAACCCAATCCTTCCCATCGCTTCGGCGTGCACCGGATGCCACGTGGACATACCCACCGCCTCTCATGCACTCTCGAACACCAGCATGCTGGGGGAAAGCTGCACGGTCTGCCACCGCTCCGGAGCTGAGTTTGCGGTCGATAAGGTGCATGCGCAGTAGTGATCTGCGTTCTTGTTGCGCGATCCTGTTCCTGGCGGCCATCGGCGGGGCGGCTCAACCCGCGCTCCCCCCTGGCTACGTCGGCTCGGAAGTATGCCGGGTCTGCCACGAGGACATTTACAACGCGTTTCAGAAGAGTCCGCACCACACCGTGGAGACCGACAAACGGCGCGGATTCGAGGGGCGCGCCTGCGAATCCTGCCATGGTTCGGCGCAGAAACATACGGAATCCCTCGCGGCCGCGGACATCCGCAATCCATCCAAGCTCGTGGCCGCAGCCGCCGACAAAAGCTGTCTCACCTGCCATCTGAATCAGCCGACCCATGTTGGCCAGTTGCAAAGCAGTCATGCGAACAATCAGGTGTCCTGTACGGCGTGCCATAAAGTACACGCGAACGGGCCTAACGGATTAGTGCTGCGCAAGCCGGCCGCGATCAACGAACAGTGCGCCGGTTGCCATACCAACGTGTGGGCCCAGTTTCAGAGGCCCAATCATCACCGGCTGCCGGAAGGCGCGATGAGCTGCGTCGATTGCCACAATCCGCACGGCAGTATCCGCCCGGCCATGCTGCAAGTCTTCGCCGCGAACGAACCGGGGTGCCTGAAATGTCATGGCGACAAGCGCGGGCCGTTCACCTTCGAGCACGGACCGGTGCGTTTTGAGGGCTGTGCGGCCTGCCATGAGCCGCACGGCTCAGCCAACCCTCGGATGCTGGTGCGGCATGAAGTGCGCCTGCTCTGCCTGGAGTGCCACGCCAGTCTGCCCACGGTAAACACCACCGGCACAATCGGCGTCGTGCCGCCGTCTTTTCACGACCTGCGCTCGCCGCGCTTTCAGAACTGCACCGTATGCCATCAGAAAATCCACGGAAGTTACGTGGACCGGAATCTGCTGAAATGACCCGGCGACCCATTGTTCTTTTGGCGATGGTGGTGCCGCTGCTGGCGCAGACGCCTGCCCCGCAACCTCAGCAGCCGGCCAATCCTCCTGCTGAGGCCGCGCAGAACACCAGCGACCAGGCATCCTCGCCGGTTCCCTCGACTGAGTCCTGGCTGAGCGGCTCCATCGATGTGGGCTATCGCTGGCGCACCTCCGTCGGCGGCAGCTTCGATACCTACCGCAGCATCGTAAATCTGGGCTCCGGACCGAAGTTGCTCGGCACGGACTTCACGCTCACCGATCCACGGCATCGCGGCTTCGACCAGCTCAGGTTTCGGGCTAACGGTTGGGGAGACGAGCCGTACCAGACGTTCCATCTCGACGCGAAAAAAGTGAAGCTCTACGACTTCAATGCAGATTACCGCGATATCGCGTATTTCAACTTCCTTCCGTCCTATGCCGATCCGCTGTTGTCGAGGGGCATTGTGCTCAACGAGCAATCCTTCGACATGCGGCGCCGTTTGGCGAGCTTCCAGCTCGATCTGCTGCCGGGAAACTGGTTCATTCCGTATCTTGCCTACGATCGCGATTCTGGCGCGGGGACCGGCGCGACGACGTTCGTCACCGACGCCAACGAATTCCCGGTGCCGAACACTCTGCGCGATTCGACCAATCTTTACCGCGGCGGCATCCGTTTCGAGCTGCGCCGTTTTCACGCGACGCTCGAGCAGGGTGGAACCACGTTCAAGAACGATCAGAACGTCTTCCAAATCCCCGGCTCAGTCAATTTCGGCAACGTGGCAACGAAGGTGTTCGGCCAGACGACCGATCTCACGAATCTGCTCGCCGCTTACGGTGTTCGCGGAACCAGCATCTACAGCAAGGCGCTCTTTACGGCCAATGCCACGCCGTGGCTCGATCTCTACGGGCAGTTCCTCTATAGCCAGCCCGACACCGACGTTCATTATCAGCAGACCGATACGGGCAATCTGTTATTGCAGAGTCAGCTACTCTTCTATACAAGCCAGCAGTATCTGGTCTCGTCCGCCGCGAAGATGCCTCACACGAGTGGGAGCTTGGGCGCTGAAATCCGACCCTTGCGCCGGGTCCGGATCGTCCAGTACTGGCTGACCGATCGCCTCCACAGCGCGGGCTCTGCAGCGTCGAACCAGACGCTCTCCGGCACAGGCGTCTCTGTAAAGACGGCCGCTCTGCTCGCGTCCTCGCTTGCCACCAACTACAGCCAGCAAGAGATCGACGTGTTTTACGACGTCACTTCGAAACTCATGCTGCGCGGCGGCTACCGCTATGTCTGGGGGGACGCCAACGACCTGGTTCTCCCACCCGCGGGGCTCATGAGTTCGGATCACGCCAGACTCCGGCGCAACGTCGGCATTGGCGGAGTGACCTTTCGTCCCAGCCAGAAAATCTCGATCAGTGCCCAAGCGGAAGGGGCGTCCAGCGGGGGCGCGTATTTTCGCACCAGCCCGTACGACTATCAGAAGGTCCATGCGCAGGCGCGCTATCAGGCTTTGACTTCGCTTGGTCTTACGGCGGACTTTACTCTGCTGAACAATCAAAACCCGGTGCCCGGGGTGAACTACGATTATCGGTCGCAGCAGGAGTCGCTGTCCCTGTTCTGGTCGCCGGCGGGCGGCAAGTTTGGGGATTTTCAGGGTTCCTACACCCGATCCACGCTGCACTCGGACATCGGCTATCTTGTCCCCCAGACTCTGGCGCCCCAAATCTCACTTTATCGCGACAACGCCCATACCGCGACCGCGTTGTTTAACATTAAATTGCCGCACGGATCGGGGATAGAGCCGAAGCTCACGGCGGGCGGGTCGTTCTTCATCTCGTCGGGCAGCCGGGCAACCAGCTACTATCAGCCGTTGGCAACGCTCTGGCTGCCGATCGGGAAGAGGATCAACTGGTTCGCGGATTGGCGGTATTACGGATACGGAGAGGCTGCTTACCTTTATGAAGGCTTCCGCACGAACCTGGTGAGCACAGGACTGAGGTTCACTCGATGACACGAACACTTGTGATGCTATCGTTCTCGGTTTCGTTCTCGTTTGGGCGCCTGCACGCGGCTACCGTCGTGGCGGATTCCGCGCGCGGAGCGGAGCTGTTCGACACACTCTCCTGTGTTCAGTGCCACAGCATCAACGGCAAGGGCGGAACGGTCGCGCCGGACTTGGGCCGCCGTATCGATCGCAACTTCACGCCCGCGTCGCTCGCGGCCACCATGTGGAACCACGCGCCGGCGATGTGGGCGTCTATGCGCGCGCGCACGATCCGGACCGCCGATCTCAGTGAGCAGGCCGCGGCGGATCTCTTCGTCTACTTCTATTCGGCTCGCTTCTTCGAGAAACCCGGTGACGCAGGCCGTGGCAAACGCTTGTTTTCCTCGAAACATTGCTCGGAATGCCATGACCTGACCGGCGCGAAACTTCCCGAAGCCACACCCGTCAATCAATGGCAATCGATTGGTCAGCCGATGGCGCTGGTCAACGCGTTGTGGAATCACGCCGCTACCATGCGACAGGAATTCGCGAAGAAGAAGCTGAACTGGCCCGATCTGACGGCGCAGGATCTCACGGATATTCTCGTCTACGTAAGGAACTTGCCTTCGGCGCTGAACGCGGCTACTCGCGTTGAGATCACCTCCGGCGCGAATGGCCAGGCCCTGTTCGACTCAAAGGGGTGCGCCGCCTGCCATAGCGGTTCGGCTGCGCTCGAGTCACGGATCAAGGGCAAAACGCTGACCGATATCGCCGTCGAGATGTGGAATCACGAACCTAAAATGCCCTCCTCACCCGCACCCCTCGAACTCGGCGAGATGCGTGACATCACGAGCTATCTGTGGGCCGCGCAATTTTTTCAAGACCAGGGAAACCCTGCCGCGGGTGGGCGTGTATTCATGGCAAAGAGCTGCGCCATCTGTCATAACGACCCTGCGAGCGGAGCGCCCAAACTCGCTGGCACGGGGCGCTCGTTTACCGCTGCCTCGATGGTGTCGACGCTGTGGCATCATGGCCCCCAGATGCTCGATCAAATGAAAGCCAAGGGTATTGGGTGGCCGCGTTTCGACGGGCCGGAGATGGCGAACCTAGTCGCTTATCTGAACGCCCAGAACGCGGAGAAGTGAAATGAAGAAGATCGATCCCGACGATTTCCGCGTCCGGCCTGGCAAGAACGTCGATTTAGACGAGTGGCCGACGCGGGTGAAACCGATGTATCACTCGCAGGAGGAGTATGAAACGCTTCTGGCGGAACACGTCCATAAGCTAAGCGAGCAGCAAAGCCGGCTCTATGCGGACGATTCGTATGCGATGCTGCTGATTTTCCAGGCGATGGACGCGGCCGGCAAGGACAGCGCCATTAAGCACGTCATGTCGGGCGTCAATCCTCAAGGCTGCCAGGTATTCAGTTTCAAGCACCCCAGCGCCGAGGAGCTGGACCACGACTTCTTGTGGAATGCGTCGCGGAAGCTGCCCGAGCGTGGCCGCATCGGGATTTTCAACCGCTCTTATTACGAGGAGGTCCTGATCGTTCGTGTTCACAAGGAAATTCTTGATGCCGAGCGTCTTCCGGAAGAACTAACGGCCGAGAAGACGATCTGGCGCGACAGGTATCGTTCCATCGTGAATCTGGAGGATCACCTTCACCGCAATGGAACCCGGATCATCAAGTTCTTTCTGCATCTATCCAAAGAAGAACAACGCAAGCGCTTCCTCAGCCGCATCGACGAGCCGGAGAAGAACTGGAAATTCAGCGTTGATGACGTCAAGGAGAGGGAATCCTGGAAGCAGTACATGAAGGCGTATGAGGCCTGCCTGAGCGCCACCAGCACTGAGACCGCGCCCTGGTACGTGGTCCCTGCCGACGACAAAGAGACCACCCGGTTGATCGTCTCACGGATCATTCTCGACACGTTCAAGGAGCTGAAACTGGAATACCCGACGCTTAGTCCGCAGCGGCGGCGTGAGTTGCAGGCGATCCGCAAACTGCTCGCCAAGTAGCGTCAGCAGCTAGCGCTGGCCAGCCACCACTCCAACAGATTCCGGGTCCAGCCAGCCGCCCGGATCTTCGATCATCGGCCCGGCTTCCGCCGGTCCCCAAGTGTTCTGGTCGTATTCATGGACCGGGGTCGCGTCACCCAGCACCTGATCCACGATTTTCCATTGGGCTTCGATCGAATCCTCCCGTGCGAAGAGGGACTGGTCGCCGCGCAGGGCGTCTCCCAAGAGGCGTTCGTAGGGTGTCATTTCGTCCGCGCGCTGATGCATCGCGATCAACTCGACATCTTCTCCCTCCATTCGTTCGCCGGGAAGCTTTACGCGCATGCCGAGCGCGATCACAACCTCCGGACTCAAGCACAAGCGAAGGCGATTGGGCGAGCCGCGGTTCTGCTCTTCAAACGTCTCCCGCGGCGGGCGCTTGAAGTTGACATTCACCTCTGTGGCGGTGATGGGCAAACATTTACCAGCCCGGATATAGAAAGGAACGTCCGCCCAGCGCCAGGTGTCGACGAATAATCTGACGGCAGCATAGGTCTCTACGCGAGAGTCCGGAGCTACGCCGTCCTCCTGCCGGTAACCTTTAAACTGGCCGAGCACAACATCACCAGGCGTAAGCGGTCTCACGGCCTTGAGAATTCTCGCTTTCTCGTCTCGAATCGCATCGGTCTCTTCCCCGGTGGGGGGATCCATCGCCAGACACGCCAGGATCTGAAACAAGTGGTTCTGGATCACATCGCGAATGGCTCCCGCCTCTTCGTAAAACCGGCCGCGCCCTTGCACTCCGAAGTTTTCCGCCATAGTGATTTGTATCGAGCCAATGTGAGTACGATTCCATATCGGTTCCAGAAATCGATTGGCGAACCGCGTATAAAGAATGTTCTGGACCGGTTCCTTGCCGAGGAAGTGATCGATTCTGAAGATCGCTTCTTCGGGGAAGAACTGATGAAGAATGCGGTGCAATTCCAGCGCCGAGGCGAGATCGCGCCCAAACGGCTTTTCCACCACGACGCGCGCGTTTGTCGCGGATCCTGACTTGGCCAGGCCTTCCACTACGGCGGCGAACATACTGGGCGGGATGGCAAGATAGTGCAGAGGCCGTTGAGCATTTCCCAGTGCGCGGCGCAGTTGCGCGAAGGTCTCCTGATCGCGGTAATCGCCATCCACGTATTGGAGCAAGGCCGATAACTTCGTGAAGGCGGTCTCGTCCAAACCGCCGTGCGTGGTGACACTGTCGCGGGCGCGCGCCTTTAACTGGTCGAGGTTCCACCCTGCTTTCGCAACCCCGATGATGGGAATAGTCAGGTTATGCCGTTTCACCAGAGCCTGCAACGCAGGGAAGATTTGCTTGTAGGCAAGATCTCCGGTTGCGCCGAAAAACACGAGGGCACCGGAGTGCGGAGCGTCCATCGCTTTATTTATCGCACGGATCCGACGACGCTACTGAATTACCTGGAACAAGTCCTGCGGTGCGGCCTTAGCGCGAGGCATTTGCAGTTCCGGCATGGGATGGCCCGAGAAGAGTTTGCGGCAAGGGATCGCGAGCCAGCGGGCCCAGGAACTCGCCCGTTTCTGACGGGCGCTATCGGTAGCGATACCCGTGCTGGCGTACATCTGACGGTATAGTTTCGAGATAAAGACGAACGCCAGGCGCGCCCGGAGATGTGGCGTACAGCGCGATCGCTTCCAAACCGATCCGAAGTTATAAAACTGGTCCCATACGCGCTGGGTACGCGCTCGCATCTCCTCGGAATTCATGGTCGGATGCGGCATGAACATCTTCGGCCGCTTGTGTGCGGGAATTAGCCAGTAGCGTGTCAAGGGTATCCCGTCGATTTTGGCCGGATCGTCGCCCTGAGCTTTTTCCCATTTCTCGAAGTCGACCGTACCGGGGAAAGGCGTCAGCATCACAAACTGCGCAAACGTGAGGCCGGCCTTTTGGGCCAAGTCTTGAGTGGCATCGAACGTATCCGGGCGATCGCTGGGCAGGCCGAAAATGAACGAACCCAGAACATGTACGCCGTGATTGGAAAACGTCCTGAGCTGCTTCACCAGCTTGTCGCCGGAGAGGTTGAAATCCTTGTAGACCGTCTTCAAGCCCTCGGGGGTAACGGCTTCCACGCCTACCAACGCACCCCTGATCCGAGCCTTCTTCATGGCATCCAAGAAACCGGTATCTTCGGCGGCCTCCATGGTGATCTGCGTGAAGAAGGTCATGTCCTGGGGCAGCTCCGCCAGCCGCTCCATCAGCTCGAAGCGCTCCGCGCGCATGACCTGGAGCTGATCGACTCGGGCCTGGTTGTTCTGGCGTTTAGCGAGCGCGATGTCTGTCAGCGTGACAGGATAGAAATTGTCGTCCGCCAAGGCGATGAACCGGAACCCGCGGCGGCGCAGCTCTACGATCTCTTCAATAACGGGGTCGGTCGCGCGCTGCCGGGGACGTTGTCCATCCGTGCGCCACACCGAGCAAAACGAGCAGTGTTTGGCGCATCCACGCACCGTCTGCACCGATGCCCACATATAGCTGTCGGGCGGCAGCAAATCCCAACGGGCCTGCTTGAAGTCCCCCGGTTCCACTCTTCCGCCGTTGTAGATCCGTTCCGGAGTACCCGCCACGCAGTCGCGAATTACTTTGTTCCAGACGATGTCGCCATCGCCCTTGACGACCGCATGTGCCCCGCCCCGTTCGAACGGCTCTTCCGAATAGAGCGTGGAATGGATTCCCCCGAACACCACCCAGGCGCCCCTCTCGCGCGCCGCGCGTCCGACCTCGTATCCCCGCAAGGCGTTGCCGGTGTGAATGCCGATGCCGACGACGTCGCCTGGGTGAACGCGCTCCAGATTCAGGTGCTCCAGCGTTTCATCGCAGATTTCGGGATCGCCGAACGACTCATCGGTCGCCGCAGCCAGCACGTACAGCCAACGTGGCGTGATGACTGCAGTCCCGAAGGAGGTATCGCTTGGATTGACGAGGTGAATGCTCATGTGTAGAGGGCCAACCTAGTTTAGCAGTAGAGCTAGGGCAATCCCTAGGAGAGGTCGCTTGTTCAGAGCAAGGCATGCCGGCGATAGAACCAGGACTTGACCAACTGCACCAGCAAGAGGTACGTGATGGCTAAGAAACCAATAGCTCCCAAAAGAGACAGAGGCAGCGGAGTGAACTGCAGCAGCGTGCCCAAAGGTGTGTAGGGCAGCACGGCGGCAATTGCGACAATGGCGAACACCGCCGCAAGCAGCGGCCCGCTGGGACGGCTCTTCAACGGATTGCCCGCGGTCCGGATCACAAACACGACCAGCGTTTGGGTCGCCAGCGACTCGACAAACCAGCCGGTGTGAAATAGTGGCGCATTCATCGAAGCGTGAAACACCCAGAGCAGCACTCCGAACGTGAGGAAGTCATAGATCGAGCTGATAGGCCCGATGATCATCATGAACTGGCGAATGAACGCGATCCTCCATCGCTTGGGCCGACGCAATAGAGCGGGATCCACATTGTCGCTGGGGATGCTGATCTGCGAAACGTCATAGAGAAAGTTATTCAGCAGAATCTGCGTCGGAAGCATGGGCAGGAAGGATAGAAACAGGGATGCCGCGGCCATGCTGAACATATTCCCGAAGTTCGAGCTGGTACCCATCACGATGTACTTCATGATGTTGGCGAAACAGCGCCGCCCCTCGATAATCCCGTCATTGAGGACGGCCAAGTCCTTTTCGAGCAGAATGATCTTGGCGGCGTCCTTGGCGACCTCCACTCCATTCATCACGGAAATGCCCACGTCCGCGGTGTGTAGCGAGGGAGCATCGTTGATTCCGTCGCCGATGTACCCGACCACGTGCCCGCGTGCCTTAAGCGCGAGGATCACGCGGTTCTTCTGTTCCGGCGACACCCGCGCGAAGATCGCGCCGTTCTCCGCCTGGTAGGCCAGAGCGGGGTCGTCCATAGTGTCCACCTGGTCGCCGATGACGACACGGTCCATTTTCAGCCCCACGTCCTGGGCGATCTTCTGGGTCACATACTGGTTGTCGCCGGTCATGATGACCACCGAGACGCCGTTCTGCTTGAGGGCTTCGAGAACGGCGGGAATCCCCTCCTTGGGTGGGTCCAAAAAGGCCGCGAAACCGGCCAGGGTCATGTCTTTTTCCGCCACCACGGTGTAGGCGTCCAGCTTGTCGACCGTGCGAACGGCAACTCCCAGAACGCGAAACCCGTCGGCGCTCAACTTCTGGAATGTATCCGCAGCCTGAGCTCGGCGGCTTTCGTCGAACGGCCGGGAAGAGCCATCAATACTCACTGTCTGGCAGATGCTGAAGATACTTTCGGCCTCGCCTTTAGTGACCAGCAGGCGTTCGTCCGCACGGCGCACAACCACGGAGAGACGCTTGCGGATAAAGTCGAAGGGAATTTCATCCAGCTTCTGGTATTCCGCAATCAGCGGGTGATCGTGCTTCAAAACTGCGTCGTCCAGCGGACTCTTGATGCCGGCCTGAAAGAAGCTGTTCAGGTAGATAAACCGCAGGACGCTGTCGTCGTCCTTGCCTTGCACATCTACGTGCCGGTCGAGCACGATTTCGCCCTCGGTCAGCGTACCGGTCTTATCGCTGCAAAGGATCTCGATGCTACCGAAGTCCTCAATGGCGGAAAGTTGCTTGACCAGGACTTTCTTCCTGGTCATCCGCCGGGCTCCCTGAGCGAGCGTGACCGTGATAATCATCGGCATCATCTCTGGCGTCATTCCCACGGCGAGCGCCACGGAGAACAGGAACGACTCGAGAATGGGGCGGTGGAATGCGATATTCACGAGTAGGACGAAGAGCACCAGCAGCATGATCACCCGGGTGATCATGATCCCGAAGCGCCGTATGCCCCGGCCGAACTCGGTCTCGGGCGGCCTTGTGGCCAGGCGCTGGGCGATTTCGCCAAAGACGGTGTTCCTGCCCGTGCAAGCAACGACTGCGGTGCCGATTCCGGTCTGGACGGCGGTGCCCATGAAAACACAGTTTCTGGCGTCCGCTACTCCGTGTTTTCCCGGTGGCAAATCACCAAGCGTCTTCTCGACGCACAACGATTCGCCGGTGAGCGCGGACTCGCGCACTTGCAGGTCTTTGACCTCAAGAAGACGGGCATCCGCGGGCACAAGATCCCCCGCGTTGAGCCGGATGACGTCCCCGGGGACTAGATTAGCCACCGGCATTTCCTGGTCGCGCCCGTCGCGAATCACTGCGGCCGTGGTGGCTACCTGCTTCCGAATCTCTTCCACCGCGTGCTGAGCCTGAAACTCCATGAAGAAGTTCAGCAGCACGCTGAGCAAGACGATTGCGATGATGATCGATCCGCCGACCGGGTCGCCCAGCGCCAGAGATATGCCGCTGGCCACGAGAAGGATGATGACCAGAGGATTGATCAAGAAGCGGAGAAGGCTGACCAGAGCCGCGAAGCGCGACTCCTTCACCATGCTGTTCGGGCCGTAGAGATCCAGCCGGCGCTGCGCCTCGTCGGAAGTCAGTCCGGCCGGAGTCGCCTGGAGCAGTTCGAGCAACTCCGGCTCGGGCTTTTCCCAGAAGCCTTTAAGGGGCGTGCCTTGTTTGTGATTGCCCATGGCTACTTGATCAGGACGATAGCAATTCGTGCACCCGAGTGGTTCCGGCCTACGCATCCCTGGTTTGGCAACTAAAGTGCCAACAGCTTATCCATGAGCCACAGAGGATGCGTCGTACTACTCGGAGACTTCTCGAATGAACGCCTGGACCTGACGTCCATCGGACAAGACTTCTCCTGGTCGGTTGCCCGTGCCTCGGACTTATCCGGGCTCGGAGAGATCGCCCGATCACGCACCGTAATCGCGGTACTTGTCCAGGCCACAGGGGCTGGAGCGCTCGATCTGCCGTGGCCGGACGCCATGCGGGCCGTTCGCGCCGTTGCGCGGCGGGCGCGAATCATCGTGTGCCACAAGGTCGGCCAGACCCATTTCCGCACCGAAATGGTCGATTCCGGCGCCTTTGGAGTCCTTCTGTCGCCCCTGTCCCAGTCCGAAGTCCGCCAATCCCTCGGGTTCGTTTGGGCATCCAAGATTACGCCGTTGAACCACCCTCAATCCTCTGCCGCCCGGCGTATGGCCGTGGCATAGACACCTGGAATTGGGTGAAAGCACCCAATTGTGCGTCACTTTCGCGCCGCCCGATGCGTGAAAAACGCATTCAAGAAGCTTCCCAGGCTCACCAGTTCCCCCGCCAGGAATAGCCACCAGGCGAACGGGCGCGGTTGATTCCCCGCAAGTACATTCTGGAAATCCCAGGTGAACGACAGGATCACCAGCACTCCTCCCAGCATCAGTCCGGTCCATTGCCTCGGCCCGATGTCCACCCGGCGATACAGGGCCGCTAGTCCGCAGCCCACGATCGTCATCGCTACGATGACCGGCGCCAGAACCGGAGCCACCCACGGCACGGGCAACAGGAACAGGAGATCCCAGTTCAGGGGAGAGGCCGGCCAATCGATCCACAGCTTAAGAAACAGATAAAAAGCGATGTCCCAGACGCCGAAGACGACCGCGAAGGCGGGCAGCCACAGCTCCCTGTCGCCTGTAACCAGCATCGCGGCTGCGGCCAGCATGACGATAGTCGCTGCCTCGCGAATCACCTCAATCGTCAGCAGCCGTCCCGTTTCCGGCGCTTCGGCCACCATCCGGTCGCGATCGAGCAGCGGAAACAAGTCGCCCGGAGCCCGGCCGGGTGTGAGCCGTTGCCGCAGCGGTTCATACAGCGCCCGCAGATAGATGACGACCGCGGCTTCGACATACCCAAATGAGATGCCGAACAGAAATAGTGCGATGATGATCCGTCGCAGGCTCCCCTTCATGCCGGTCGTCTAGTGCCGCCGGACGCACTTAGAGTACAAGTCTGGAAAGACGGCCTGCGGGTCATAGGTCTGTTTGAGCTCCACGTAGCGCGGCTGGTCGTAGATGCTCCAGAACTCTGCTTCATCGTACCAAGCGCTGGAGTATAGTCCCTTGGCGCCTCCGACCTCCATCGTTTTCCGCTCGATCATTCGGTTGAAGTGCCCCTTCTCGTGCGTAGTGGGGATCACGTCCCAGAATCCGAAGTTTACGTATAACTGTCCCGGCCGTAGCGGGCTGAGGTCCCATGCGCGCGCGGAGTCGCGGGTCCTGAACGGGCACACCCAGACTGGCGTGATGCCGATTTCCGAGAGCAGAAAATCGAAAAACTCGGGCGCTTTGTCGATGGGAATGTCCACATCCTGGATCACCGATTCGGTGCGGCCCGAATCCGGCATGAGGCTATAAGAGAGGCGCATGATCCGCTGGTAGGTGCGCGAGTTCAGGGCCCATTTAAACAGCCTTCGGATCCCGGGCTGTTGCACATAGAAGTGCTTCGAACACCAGAACCAGTCCGTGTCCCAGCGCCAGATGTAGTCTTTGGCCGTGAGCCAGTCCTCGGATTTCTGTTGGATGGACCGGTAGTAAATGTCCATGTAGGTGTAGTCGCTGACCGAGGGCGCGTGATCCACGAACTGACCTTCGGTGAGGTACATTTCGCCACGCGAAAATATCGTCCCGTCCAGATAATCCACGGGACTCTCCGCGCGCTCGGCGACCCGGGCAAAATAGCTTTCCGGATCGGCGAACCGGGTGTGCGTCAGGTGCACATAGGGCTTGGCTGGGATTAGCCGGATGGTCAGCCTTAGCGCGTAGCCCAGGGTGCCGTAGGAGTTGGGAAATCCGAAAAACAGATCCGGATTCTCCCGGCAGGAACACGTTACCAGGCGGCCGTCTCCGAGCATAATCTCCATCTTCTCTATGGTTTCATGCACCAAACCGAATTTAAAAGATGAGGATTCGATTCCCAGCCCACTGACGGCGCCGCCCACGGTGATGGTCTTGAGCTGCGGCACGATTGCCGGCAGCAGGCCGTACTTGAGCGTTTCCTCGACCAGCGCTTCATACGTGATCATGCCCTCGACGTCGGCCGTCATCCGCTGCGGATCGATCGCCAGGACGCGATGGAACGACCGCACGTCGATGAAGTGCTTCCCAGCCTGCGAACGGTGCCGGAACAGATTGGAGGTCGACTTACGCAGACCGATCCGCTCGCCCCGCGCGCGCGCGTTGCTGACCTCCGCCGCGAGAGCCTCGGTCTTCCTCCGGTAGTCCGCCTCCATGAGGACCCGCCCGTCCATAGAAGCTACCGAACGGGAGTGTAGGAAGAGATGTCGCCCTTGGACAGGACGATCTGCCACAACTGGAGCCGGCGCGAGCGGAAGGACCCCGCCGAGGCCATCAGATAGTACTTCCACATGCGGTAAAAGCGATCGCCGTATGTCGGACGCAAGCCCGGCCAGGCGTGTTCGAAATTCTCCCACCAATGCATGAGAGTCCTATCGTAATCTGGCCCGAAGTTATGCCAGTCTTCGGCTACCCAGCGACCCTCCCAGGCCGTGGTCAATTGCGCCATCGACGGAATCAGGCCGTTCGGGAATATGTACTTGTGGATCCAAGGGTCGGTGTACGAGTAGGATTCATTGGAGCCGATGGTATGAAGCAAAAAGAGTCCCTCGTCTTTGAGCCGTTCGTGTGCCAGTTGCATGAACTGGCGATAGTTCTTGTACCCGATGTGCTCGCATAACCCGATGGAGACGACCCGGTCAAAACAGCCCGGTTCTTGGGCGGCCTCCCGGTAGTCTTTCTGTTCGAACCGGACGGGTAATCCCTTGCACAGATCCCGGCCGAAGGCCACCTGTTCCCGCGAGATGTTATAGCTGACCACGTGGCAGCCGTACTCTTTGGCGGCAAACTGCGCCAGTCCGCCGAATCCGCCGCCGAGTTCGAGCAGCGTCATTCCGGGCGTAAGCTGCAATTTCCGGCAAATCAGGTGCAGCTTGTTCTCCTGGGCTTGATCGAGAGTGGCTGCCCCCTTCCAATAGGCGCAGGTATACTGCATTCGCCGATCGAGCATGGCCTGATAGAGCTGATTTCCGAGGTCGTAGTGCGCCTGCGCCACTTGTTTCGCGCGTTGCATCGTTTGCAAGTTGAGCGCCCGCGTTTTCAATACCAGCAATGCCGTTTTCAGGTCGTGAACTTTGCTCGCGAGGTCGGCCCGCCGGAATCTGGTAAAGAACTCGTCCAAGGCTGGGACGTCCCACCAGCCATCCATATAAGATTCGCCGACACCGATGCTGCCTTCACCCAGGGCTCGGTTGAAGAACCGCTCGTCGTGGATCTGAATATCCCAAGGCTCGGACCCATTCACGCCGATCCCAGCAAAAGCCAGAAGCTCGGTGACCTTCCGCGCGGCGGCCGACTCATACCGCACGCGCTGCGTTTCAGAATTTCGAGACTGGGACCCTTGCCAACCCTCAAAAGTACTAGTCTTGCTCATGGTTACCTACCCAACGCCTCCCTGCAGTTAGATGACCCTCCGGGACAATTAGTATATTCCAATTGAAAGGCGCCGTTCTGGCGGCAGGGAAAGCCCTAGGTCTAGGGTGGGAGGGCTAAATCTTGAAGGATTCGAGCGTTTCAGGAGCGAATAGCTCCTTGGGAGTCAGCAGCCGTTTCGCCAGACCCTGCTCGTAGGAGTACCGCAGGAACGTGCCGAGGGTGTTTTCATTTGCCTGGAACCCGTAGGGCCAGAAATCCTTACCCATCACCGATTCCGTTTCGGCGACGTGGTCCAGAACCCACGGCAGCATGGTCTTGAGACCGGCCGTCTCGTGCAGGTTCGCGTACACCTCACGCTGCGACAACACAAAGGCTTTGTGCAGCGATTGGGCGATCCAGGGATTCTGCTTGTATACGTCGCGCCGGATCACGACGGTGTGCATGATAGGGAAGATTTTGGTTTTGCGGTAATAATCGCGCTCCACGGCGCCGTAATTTTCGAAAAGCCTGCGCACCTTGCCGGTTCCGTTTCCAAACGTGGAAGGCGCGCGCGCCGTGTACATGGCGTCAAGTTCCCCGCTCTCGATCATCTGCGAAAGCGTCTTGGTATCCGGAATCTGCTGCACGCGGATCTCGGGCGGCAGTGAAAGCGCGATTTTTTCGGTCCGTCCGGGTTCTTCCTCGCCGCCCGTGAAATACGGTGTGCTGGCTACCGGGATATTGTATTCGTCGCTCAGAATTCCCCGGATCCAGACGGCGGCCGTCATCTGATATTCCGGTGTGCCGACGCGCTTGCCGCGGAGGTCCTGCGGAGTCCGAATCCCGCTGCTCGAGTTCACGAAAATGCACGAATGCCGGAAGAAGCGTGAAGGGAAAACCGGGATCGCGATGAACGGCTGGGGTTCCTCGAACAGCGACAGCACGTAGGAGGACAACGACATTTCGGAAGCGTCGAATTCGTGATTGCGAAGCATCCGGAAAAAGGTTTCTTCAATCGGCAGGGGCAGATAGGTGAGATCGACGCCGTCGACGCCGATCCGGCCCTCCATCAGGGCGCGCGTGCGGTCGTAATCCCAGCAGGAAAGTGTCAGGCGTAGCTTGCCTTGCGCTAAGATGTTGGGCGGCGCGGCAACCAGGGCGGCTCCGGCACTTGCGGCAGACAAGAGCTTTCGGCGGCTTACTTTGCGTCCCACGCTGATAGACTACTTGATCCGCAATAATGAAGCAAACCCCTTTTTGGGCAAACCAATGGCCACAATGAAAGCAATTCGATTCCATACCTACGGCACTCCCGATGTTCTGGTGTATGAGGACGTTCCAAAGCCAGAGCCGGCCGCCGGAGAAGTTCTCGTTAAGGTTTATGCCACATCGGTGAACCCCATCGATTGGAAGATTCGTGCGGGTCACCTGCGAGGCTTCCGCGAATATCCGCTCCCGTTCATCCTGGGTTGGGACGTTTCGGGTGTGGTCGAGTCCCTCGGTCCGGAAGTGACCCAATGGAAACCCGGCGACGAGGTCTACGGCCGGCCGGATATCGGACGGAATGGCGCGTACGCCGAGTACATCGCCGTCAAGGAAACCGAGCTCGCGCGGAAACCGAAGCGCCTGGATCACGTGCATGCCGCCGCCATCCCGCTGGCCGGGCTAACCGCTTGGCAGGCGTTGTTCGACACAGCAGGCCTGACAGCGGGACAGAAGGTCCTGATTCAGGCCGCGGCCGGAGGCGTGGGACACTTGGGCGTCCAGTTCGCCAAGCTCAAAAACCTGTACGTCGCGGGCACGGCCAGCGGCCGCAATCAGGAATACCTCAAGCAGCTCGGTTGCGATCTGCCGATCAACTACGAAACGACACGCTTTGAGGAGGTCGCGCACGAATTCGACGCGGTGATCGAGAGCATGGGCGGCGAGGTGCGGAACCGGTCCTGGAAAGTGCTGAAGAAAGGGGGCATCCTGGTGGCCCTGATCGGCCCCCCGCCGTCGGAAGAGGACGCGAAGACTCACGGCGTCCGCTCGGCCATCATCTGGGCGCAAACCAAGCCCGAGCAGCTTGCGGAGTTCGCGCGCCTGGCCGATACCGGCCGTATTCATCCGGAGATCACGGCCGTGTTTCCGCTGCGCGACGCGGCCAAGGCTCACCAGATGAGTGCGACCGAACATGTGCGCGGCAAGATCGTGCTGCAAGTAGTCTAGGGGCTAGGTCCGATGTATCCTAAAACTACGCTTGAAGTGCACGGTATCTGTAGGTGAACCCCAATATCCTTGAGGAACTGCGCGGAATTCTTGGCCCCCATGGCCTGATTTCTTCGAGCGAGGAACTGCGGACCTACGAGTGCGACGGCCTCACCAACTTCCGCGTGATTCCGAGTGCTGTGGTCTTGCCCGATTCCACGGAACAAGTGCAGGCCGTCGTGCGCGTGTGCCATCGCGAGCGGATTCCGTTCGTCGCGCGCGGTTCCGGTACGGGCTTGAGCGGCGGAGCGCTGCCGGTGGCCGGCGGAATCGTGATCTGCCTCGCGCGCATGAAGCGGATTCTGGAGGTCGACCTGGCCAATGCGCGCGTGGTGGTGGAACCGGGCGTGATCAACCTGGAGGTCACGGGCCGCGTGGCTTCCGCGAATTTCTTCTATGCTCCCGACCCTTCCTCGCAATCGGTGTGCAGCATTGGAGGTAATGTCGCCGAAAACTCCGGCGGTGCGCACTGCCTGAAGTACGGCTTTACGACGACGCATGTACTGGGCTTAGACGTCGTGTTGCCGGATGGATCGCTGGTTCACCTGGGCAGTAAGACCCTGGACGCGCCCGGCTACGATCTCGCCGGTGTCTTCGTCGGCTCGGAAGGCACTCTGGGGATCGCGACCAAGATTATCCTGCGGATCGTGAAGCGGCCCGAATGCGTGCGGACACTGTTGGCTGCGTTCCATAGCACCAACGAGGCCGGCGCTGCCGTCAGTGGCATCATCGCGACGGGCATGCTCCCGGCCGCCATCGAAATGATGGACAATCTGGCGATTCAAGCCGCCGAGGCCGCCGTGCATGCCAACTATCCGAATTGCGGCGGACTTCTTCTCGTTGAGTTAGACGGGCCCGTCGCCGAAGTGGACGCGCTCATGGCGCACGTCGACGAAATCTGCCGCCAGAACGGGGCGTGGGAAATTCGCGTGGCGCAGTCGGAAGCCGAGCGGGCGCTGGTCTGGAAGGGACGCAAGGCTGCGTTCGCGGCTATGGGCCGGATCTCGCCGAACTACATCGTGCAGGATGGAGTGATCCCGCGGACTTCCCTGCCCCAAATCCTCAATGAGATAAAAGAATTGAGCGCTGAGACCGGATTGCGCGTCGCGAATGTCTTCCACGCCGGCGACGGAAATCTGCATCCGCTGGTCCTGTATGATCGCCGTGTTCCCGGTCAGGAAAAAGCCGCCGAGCGGCTGTCGGAGAGAATCCTAGAACTGTGCATCGAAAAGGGCGGATCGATCACCGGCGAGCATGGCGTAGGCGAAGAGAAGAAGCATATGATGTCGAAAATGTTCGCCGAGCCGGACCTCGACACCATGCAGCGCGTGCGCTGCGCCTTCGATCCCTTGCAGCTTTCCAATCCCACCAAGGTTTTTCCGCGAACGCGTCTGTGCGGCGACAAACCCGGCGAGTATGTTCCGCATCCTTTAGAAACCGCCGGTATCGCGGAGCGCTACTAAACCATGGCCGAGCGATTCCGGCCCGCTTCGCGCACCGAGGCCGACGGTATCGGAGAAGTTTTGCGGGCGATCGTCGGACCGGAGCACGTTCGCCTCGCAACGGAGGTGGACGCAGTTGCCGGCGTGGTCCCGCTGGTCGTTGTCGAGCCCGCGGACGAGCGCCAGACGGCTTCGGTCCTGCGCTGCGCCAATCAAGCTGGGCTGGCGGTGATCCCGTGCGGCGGCGGGACCAAGCTCGACTGGGGGAATCCGTCGCGACAGGCAGATGTCGTCCTCTCAGTCCGTCGCCTGAATCAAGTTATCGAACATGCCTGGGCGGATCTGACGGTGACCGTCGAAGCCGGTTGTACCGTAGCGCAGTTGCAGCGCACGCTGGCCCAGCACGGTCAGCGCCTGGCCGTCGACCCGCTGTGGCCGGAGCGGGCCACCATCGGCGGAATCCTCGCCACCAACGATAGCGGAACACTTCGATTGGGTTACGGAGCCCTGCGCGATCTGATCATCGGTGTCACGCTCGCGCTGGCGGACGGGACTATCGCCTCGAGCGGTGGGAAAGTGGTAAAGAACGTCGCGGGTTACGATCTTCCCAAGCTGGCGACAGGTTCGCTGGGGACGCTGGGGGTGATTACGCGCGCGGTGTTTCGACTCCATCCCCTACCGCGAAACACGCGGACGCTCACGATCGCCGTGGGAGATGCAGACGCGATGCAACGCGTGATTCTTTCGATCCTTGGCGAGCAACTGGCGCCTGCCGCTGTGCAAGCACGAGACGGAAATGTCGATATCTTGTTAGAGGGCACGCTGGACGGCATCGCCGCGCAGGAGTCGGTGATCAAAAAGTTCGGCGAGGTCCGGGAAGGCTCGCCTGCGGTCTGGAAAGCGCGGGAAGACCTGTGGCCATCTTCAGGAGCAGGGCCGATTGTGAAGTTCACGACCCTGCCCTCAAGGATTTCAGCGGCCGCGGCGCCGCTCTCACGCTTCGTTATACAGGCAACCGGAATCGGCTACGCCCGCTTTGACGGCGATGTTCAAGAACTTCGAGCAGCCATGGAACGAGACGGAGGATCTCTCATGATCCTGGGCGCAACGAAACTCGACGCCTGGGGCTCGCCGGGCGACTCATTGCCATTGATGCGCGCGGTGAAGGAGCAGTTCGACCCCAAAGGCACACTGAACCCCGGCCGTTTCGTGGGTGGCATCTGATGACGCCCGCACCGCCCTTTCAAGCATTTGACCAGCATCATCCGCCGGCTCCGGAGCTCATCAATCAGTGCGTGCACTGCGGATTCTGCCTTCCAGCCTGCCCAACCTACGTGCTGTGGGGTAATGAGATGGATTCTCCGCGCGGCCGCATCTACCTGATGAAGATGGCGAGCGACGGCGCTACCGCCATGACGGATCCGTGGGTTCAGCACATGGACACCTGTTTGGGGTGTATGTCGTGCATGACGGCGTGCCCTTCCGGAGTCGATTACGCCAAGCTAATCGAGGCAACGCGCGCGCAAATCCAGCGCCAGCATCCTCGCACGACTGCGGAGCGCCTTCATCGATGGATGATCTTCAGCACGTTTCCCCGCGTCGACCGATTGCGGCTCCTGCGGGTTTTCCTGCACGTGTATCAGAAATCCGGGCTGCAGACTTTGATTCGCGGATCAGGTCTGCTGAAGTTGCTCCCGAAGCAATTGCGCGCGATGGAGGGTCTGATGCCGAAGCTGGGGGCGAGTCAGACCATCGCATCCGTAACACCCGCGCGAGGCGAGAAGCGTAAGCGAGTGGGCCTGCTGCTGGGATGTGTCCAGCGCGAGTTCATGCCGGAGATTAACGCCGCCACCGTGCGCGTGCTGGCCGCCGAAGGCTGCGAGGTGATCGCCCCGCCAGATCAGCCCTGCTGCGGAGCGCTGATGGTACACGCCGGCGAGGAAGCGCCCGCACTGGATCTGGCGCGGCGCGTGATCGACGTTTTCGAGCGGTCGCAGGTCGACGTCATCATCACCAACGCCGGCGGCTGCGGGTCGAACGTCCGAGAGTACGGCTACCAGTTGCGCGACGATCCTCAATACGCCGAGCGCGCGGCGCGATTCTCGGACAAGTGTAAAGATATCGCCGAGTTTCTGGAAGAACTCGGTCCCAGGGCTGCACGACAACCGCTGAACATGCGCGTCGCCTATCACGACTCGTGCCATCTACAGCACGCGCAGCGCGTGCGGACCCAGCCTCGGGCGCAGCTCTCCGCAATCCCCGGCGTCCAAATGCTGGATCTGCCGGAAAGCGCTTTGTGCTGCGGCTCGGCCGGCATCTACAATCTGGTTCAGCCGAACACTGCCGGCGAGCTCGCCGATCGCAAGGCGCAGCACGTCGCCACAGCCCGGCCCGACGTCGTTGCGACCGGCAATGTCGGATGCATGCTCCAAATCGCCGCGGCGCTCGAGCGCAGGGGGCAGAAAACGCCGGTGCTGCACACTATTCAGTTGATCGACGCCTCGGTACGAGGAGTTCGACCCACTGGCTTATAGTAGTAACGATGCTTAAGAAGCTCCTCCCCGTCCTCCTGGCGACCGCGACGCTCGCCTTGGCACACACGGTGACTGGCCGTGATGCCGATTTCGTCCGGAACTCGACCGGCACGCACATCGCTCCGTTCCTTTACCTGGGCGCGAAGCACATGGTGACCGGCTACGATCACCTGCTTTTTCTGGTCGGCGTGATTTTTTTCTTATACAAACTCAAAGACGTAGCCGTGTACGTCACTTGTTTTGCCGTGGGGCATAGCATCACGCTGCTCGCGGGCGTGCTGGGCGGAATCCACGTGAACTCCTACATCGTGGACGCGTTGATCGGACTCTCCGTCGTCTACAAGGCCTTCGACAATCTCGACGGATTTCGAACCTTATTCGGCTTTCAGATTAACGCGAAAGCCGCGGTCCTCGGCTTCGGGTTAATCCACGGATTCGGCCTGGCGACAAAGCTTCAGGAGTTTAATCTCTCGCGCCAAGGGTTGGTGGCTAATATGATTTCGTTCAATGTAGGAGTGGAGATTGGCCAGCTCCTGGCGCTCACCGTGATTCTCTTTGTCATGACCCAATGGCGCCGCACGGCTGACTTCGGGAAGCACGCGGTACTCGCCAACGTGCTGTTGATGACCGCGGGCTTCCTCTTAATCGGGTATCAACTCGCCGGCTACAAGTTTGGAGGCGCCATATGAATCCCGCTCTGCAAATGCCATCCCGTGGCGGCTTACTGCTGCGCCTGGCGATCGCCGCGCTGGTGGGAGCTGTTCTTACCGTCTGCGTGATTATGCCTGCCGAGTACCGCAAAGATCCCACAGGTTTCGGCAAGCTAACCGGCCTGATTGCGCTCGCGACGCCTACGGTCGCTAAGGCGCCAGCGGAAGCTGCGCCAGCGGACGGAAAAGGCGACGGCAAGGCGACCACCACACCCGCGCTCACAACGAACGCCTGGTTCTATCCCACCGAGTACCGGAGCGACACCGTCAAGATTCCACTAGGTCCCGACGGCGAGATCGAGTACAAAGTTTCCATGAAGGCGGGTGAATCGATGGTCTACAGCTGGTCCGTTGATCGCGAAAGCGTATACTACGACTTTCATGGTGAACCGTCGAACGACCCGAAGCATGCGACGCGCTATCGAGAGGAGCAGGAAAACACCAAGGGCAACGGAACGTTCGTCGCCCCGTTCGAAGGGATCCACGGATGGTTCTGGCTGAACCTGAGCGGCAAGCCAATCGTAGTCACGCTGAAGATGAGCGGGTTTTACCAGCTCCACAAGATGGAGAAATAAAGTTAAGATCAATAGGGTACCGTCGGGTGGTACGGTGACCGGACAACATCGAGAGGAACGGAGAATACATGGACGGTACACTGATCGGCGAGACGATGAAGATCAAGGGCGAGGTCACCAGTAAAGAAACGCTGCAGCTCAACGGCGAACTGGAAGGCCAAGTAGAGCTGGATAGCCGCCTCACCATCGGCCCCAAAGGAAAAGCCTCCGCCAACATCAAGGCGAAAGAGGTAGATATCGCCGGCGCGGTGCAAGGCAATATCGACGCTTCCGAGCGCATCATACTCCGCAAGGGCGCGAACCTGGTGGGCGACGTGAGAACCGCTGGAATCGTGATCGAAGACGGCGCCTATTTCAAGGGCGGCGTGGATATCGCCAAGCCCAGCGCCGGCTAACCATCAGCCAAAAGCAGAAGCCCCGATGCTACCATCGGAGCATTGTGTCTTCCCCAGGAACCTTCACGCTGACTCCGGATCAGCGCGCAACACTGCAGCGCACTCTCGACGGCTGGCGTACCGGTAACAAGGTCGCCCGTCTGTGGTCCAAAGACGCCTCGCTGTGGACCGGCGCCGACGAGAGCAAGTGGCTCGGCTGGCTGGATATCGTCGAGGCGCAGCTTAACGCCGCCGCGCGCTTCGCCACATTCTCCAAAGAAGTAAGGCAGCGCGGATTTACGCACATCCTGCTCTTGGGGATGGGTGGATCGAGCCTGTGCCCGGAAGTGCACGCGCTTTCCTTCGGCAAACACGACGGATTCCCCGAGTTGCACGTGCTCGATTCCACCGACCCGGCGCAGTTGCTGGCGGTCGAAAGCCGCGTCAATCTGGCCAGCACGCTGTTTATCGTCTCCAGCAAATCCGGATCGACGCTCGAACCGAACATCTTCAAGCAATATTTCTTCGAACGCTCCGGCCGCGACGGGAGCCGCTTCGTCGCCATCACCGATCCTGGATCGAAGATGCAGCAGGTGGCCGAGCAGGACGGCTTCTGGCGCATCTTCTTCGGCTTGCCGAGCATCGGGGGACGATATTCGGCTCTCTCTGATTTCGGAATGATACCGGCCGCGGGGATGGGCGTCGACGTTCCCATGTTTCTGGGTCTGGCGCAGGGCATGGTGCGAGCGTGTTCGCCGCCGCACCCCGGCTCGACAGTGGATGTGACCCAGAATCCAGGTGTCGTGCTGGGCGCGCTGTTGGGATCTCTTGCCCTCGCCGGGCGCGATAAGGTCACCGTGATTGCCTCCCCCGGCATTCACGATCTGGGTGCCTGGCTCGAGCAGCTTGTAGCTGAATCCACCGGCAAGGTCGGCAAAGGGCTGATTCCAGTGGATCGAGAGCCGCTGGGCGTGCCCTCAGTGTACGGGTCGGATCGCGTCTTCGTTTACGAGCGCCTGGAAAATGCCCCCGACCCGCAACAGGACCGCGCCGTGGCCGCACTCGAAGCGGCCGGACATCCCGTAGTGCGGCTGTCGGTTCCGGACGTTTACCACCTCGGGGCCGAATTCTTCCGCTGGGAAATCGCGACAGCAGTGGCGGGTTCCATCATCAACGTGAATCCCTTCGATCAGCCGGATGTCGAAGCCGCGAAGATCGCGACCAAGAAGCTGACGTCGGCTTTCGAAGAATCGCGTTCGCTGCCGCCGGAGAAGGATGTGGTGCGGATCGGAGACGCAGATCTGGAATCGCGCGTCCGTGCGCACCTGAGCACCATTCATGCCGGCGACTATTTCGGTACGCTGGCCTACATCCAGATGAATGCCGCGCACGAAGCCGCGCTGCAGGGGATTCGCTACCGGGTTCGCGACGCAAAGAAAGTCGCCACGGTCCTGGGATTTGGGCCGCGCTTCCTGCACTCCACGGGTCAGGCGTACAAAGGCGGGCCGAACTCCGGCGTGTTCCTGCAGATTACTTGCGACGATGCCAAGGATGTTCCCGTGCCCGGGCAGAAGTATACGTTCGGAGTGGTGAAGGCGGCGCAGGCGAGCGGCGATCTGCAGGTTCTGCGCGAGCGCGGCCGCCGGACGCTGCATGTTCACTTGGGCTCGGATGTGGGCGCGGGCCTCGCGCAACTGGCCTCTGCCGTGGAGCGCGCGTTACAATAGAGGTCTCTCCACTTTCCCGATCGGGCCGGTAGCTCAGTTGGTAGAGCATCGCACTTTTAATGCGGTGGTCGCGGGTTCGAGTCCCGCCCGGCTCACCAAAGTTTCTGGTTTGTTTTGCATCAGTTAGCACTCTCCTTTTTCTCGTGTACCTCTGGTGTACCCTTCGTCGCGGCGAGCACGACTGGATCGGTGATCCAGCTTCGCTCCAAATCTGCCTCCAATTGCTCCTGGCGGGCGCGAATCCATGGAGAGTAGTGCTTTTCCGTGATCCTGATGCTGCTGTGTCCCAACAGAATGGACACGCGCTCCAGCGGAACACCGGCCAAAAGTAGCTCGACGGCAAAGATGTCACGAAACCGGTGCGGATGACCGTGCTGGAACTCCGGCCAGCTTGAAGAGGCTACGTAGGCTGCGACGGCAATTGCCAGCGGCAGTTTCCTTCTTTCCCTCCCCTGTCCAGAAGAAGTACCGCTCGCTGACTCTCGGCATGCCCGGAAGGCGATGATGTCATGATCCATGACCTTGAATCGGTTAAAACGGCCGACGCGGAAGCCGGCTCTTCTGCAGATGGCGGTTTCGCCGCGTTCTGAACGGGGGCGCTACATCCGGCCGCGAACGCGGCGAGGACGGCCACGAATAGGAATCTCATCTTAAATGGCGTCTATCGCAATCGGGCGGATTGGAGTGCCCGCCGTTCGCTAGTAGCGGCGGAGATCTCCCATGATCGTATTACTTTAGATCTTTCGCAAGATAGCTAATGGGATGGTCCGCCGCCTCGCTGCTCGGGGACTCACCACCGGGAAACGAGGTCGTCTCGTGCCCAGCTACACCGCCCGTCGCCCTATTGGGCGAGCGACGGGCGGCTCCGCCGGGACGAGACTCAGAGGAGACTTTTGCCACTCTTTCTGGCACAAAGAAAGGTGGCGAAACATCACAAGGAGGCATCTCATGAAGATTCAC
>JAIQFI010000049.1 GCA_020073345.1 Terriglobia bacterium | reverse complement strand
TGAACTCGTTCACGCCCCAAATGACGCCGCTTGCTCGCTCGGCGGAAAAGAGCCCGACGATCATCTCGGCCTCGCCCGCTTCCGGCGGCAGAGGCCCGCGAGCGCCTTTGCCGGTGGTGTCCTCGATATCCCAGCCCTCGGCAATCAGTCCGAAAAACCCTCGCTGATACCCGAGCGTGGTCTCCACGGCGAAATGGGTCAAGTCATGCAGCGAAAAGTACGCGGCATGGCGATCGGTCTGTTTCTGCCAAGTCACCGAACCGTCGGCGCGCACGCAGCGCAGCACGCCCGAGCCGTCCGACTTCTTGGTGATCTGAACGCGCACATGCTCAGTGTCTCAAATTTTCCGCAGTTTCACGCCTCCGTTCGTGGTACTCACGTGAATCAGCGGCCCGCCGGAACCGACGTTAAAGTCCAGGTTCTGCGGCCGGATGCGGCCCTGCACCGTTACGCTAACCGGGAAATCCGTATCGATCGCGCCGTTCACGGTCTCGGTCTGAATGTGCGCCGAATAATTCTCCGGCATGGCAAGGGTCACGCCGCCGTTGGTGGTGCTCGCCTCGAGCTTCCCGCCCTCCCAAGTCCTTCCGGTCAGCTCGACCTGGATTCCGCCATTGAGAGTCTTGCCGGTGACGTCGCCGGCGACGCGTGTCAGCCGCACGCCGCCATTACTGGCTTTGAATTCGATGCGTCCTCGAACGTCGGACAGATTGATGCCGCCGTTGAAACTCGTCATGCTGAGATCGGTCGACTGGGGGACGAAGATTTCGTAGCTGACCGACCATCCGGAATCGCGCTGTGAACCCGGACCGGAAGCCTTGACCTGGCCGGCCGAGGCGTCCACGCTAACCAGCCCGGCGAGCGCCCCGGCTTCACCGGCGGAGGAAGCCCAAGTCTCGACCCTTGTGCGAATGGAAACATCGTTCCGAAGCCAGCCTTTGACGGTCACGCCCCCGTTTTTCCCCGGATCCACGGTAAGCCGGCCCACGCCAGCTATCGTTTGCTCGCGAATTTCACAGAAACGTTCGCGCTCGCGGTCGTAGTTTCTGCCCTCGCAACCCATCTGGGGAGTTCGATTATCCCGTAGCTGTGCGCAAGCCCCGCCCGCGAGAGTCAACAAGACGAATACAAGTTTCATAACACCTCCGCTCCGTAGTACCGAAGAACGCAGCGAGGGTTACAGGCTAATCCACTTGTCTTTTAGTCAATGGGATTGGTGGCGAAGACTGTCAGTTCGGTGATGAATCCGCGATCTTCCATTTCGAGCACGGACTTCACCGCATGAGCGATGTCTTCCGGCCGGAGCTTACTGGGGTTGTCTTTCTGCTCGAACCCCGCGGCCGCGCCGAAGCTGGTGATTACTTCGCTGGGATTCACCAGAAACACGCGGATGTTGTTCTTGCGCAGCTCCTGGCGCCAGCATTCCGTCATGCCTCGCAGCGCGAATTTGCTGGCATAGTACGCCGTGCCATTGGGCGCGCCCCGATGCGACGCGGTGGACCCGATATTCACGATGTTCCCGCGATTGCGGGAAATAAAGTGCTTGGCGGCCTCCCGCGCCATCAGCATCGCTCCGGTGACGTTGGTAGCGAAGGTGCGCTCGAAGCTTGCAAGATCAAGATCCACCAGCTTCTTGAAGGATCCAGAGCCGGCGTTGTTGACCAGGATGTGTAGATCCCCGAATTTTTCGAGGATCTCGCGCATGGTGCGCTGGACGTCGGCTTCCTTGGATACGTCGGCCTGGATCGCATGCGCCCCCAACTCTTTGGCCGCCTTGTCGAGCTTAGCTTTTTCGCGCGCAGTGATGGCGACACGAGCGCCGCTATCGATCAGGCTCTTGGCGATGCCATGTCCGATGCCCGAACTTCCGCCTGTGACGAGAGCTACTGCGTTTTTCAGATTCATTCTCAAATCAGTCTATCGCAGGGCTGCGCAATACTGATTCTTGAAGCGAAAATCCAGCATCCGCCGGACGAGCCCGCTATGGAAGCGATTGGCCGCCGGGGCTCTACTTCTTCTGCTCGGATTGCACGTGCTGTGGGGCGTAGCGCTGCTGGCGCTGCGCTATATCGATCCTCCCACCACCGGCGTCCAGATCCAGCGGCGTATCGAGTCGCTCTTCACGCGCGGGCCGTATAAGAAACGCCAAACCTTCGTGCCCCTGCGTCGCATCTCGCCGCAGCTCCAGCACGCCGTGATCGCGGCCGAGGACGGCAACTTTTACAAACATTACGGCATCGACTGGGGCCAAGTGCGCCAGGTCATCGAGGACAGTGCCGACGCCGGCGAAGTAACCCGGGGCGCTTCCACCATCCCGCAGCAACTGGTCAAGAACTTGTTCTTCACGACGCACGCCAACCCCCTCCGGAAAGCCTTCGAATTCACCCTGGCGCCCATGGCCGTGATGATCCTAGGGCGAGATCGCCTGCTGGAGCTGTATCTCAACGTGATCGAGTGGGGCCCGGGGGTCTTCGGGATCGAGGCTGCCGCCGAAGTTCACTATCACACCTCGGCAGCGATGCTCAGCCGTGAGCAATCGGCGCGGCTCGCGGCCATCCTGCCTTCTCCCAGACGGCGCAAGCCGGAACGGATGAATCAGTACAGCGCCATCATTCAAGAGAGGATGAGAGTACTGGGCTGGTGAAATTATGATATGCTGACCCCCGGCCAGGGAGGAAACAGCCTTGAGCCATCAGGAGGAAGGATGAGGCGGGAAATAGCGTGTTTACGGTACGCTGCAGCCCTGATGGTGGGCTTAGGAGTGGGATGGTTCGGGCTTCCGAGCGCGGCGCAAAGCGGTGACACCTACAAAACGCGGCTCTCCGCCCTGCCGGCCGACGCCAAGACGCGGCCCGATCTGGCCGGGACCGGTTCGGTGACGGCGACTCTCTCCGGCACGAAGCTTACCGTGAACGGAACCTTCGAAGGGCTGAAGACCAACGCCGTCTCCGCGAAGCTTCAGAACGGGATTGTGGCCGGCGTGCGTGGGCCGGCTTTCGCTGACCTTACGATTACCAAGGCGATGAACGGCACCATCACCGGATCCGCCGATCTAACTCCGGAACAGGTGCAGCATCTGAAAAAGGGCGGAATCTACGTCCAGATCTACACGGAAAAACCCACGGACGGAACTCTGTGGGGCTGGCTGCAACATTAGGAGACGCGTCTCATGAAGAAAACTCTCATCCTCGTATCCCTGTTCGCCGCGCTCTACGGAGTATTTCAACTGTTTGGTCAACAAGGAGCTGCCGGACCCTTTACAACCCAGCAGGCGGACGCCGGCCGCGCTGCGTATCAACAGAATTGCTCAGGTTGCCACGCTGCGGATCTTTCGGGAATCGGAAACGCGCTGCCGCTGTCGGGCCTCCCGTTCACCGGTAGCTGGGGGAACCGCACCGCGGGCGACCTGGTCGGTTTCATGCAAGGCGCGATGCCGCCGAATAATCCCGGCGGTCTCGGCGAGCAGAATTATCTGAACATCGCCGCGTTTATCCTGCAATCGAACGGCGCGCGGGCCGGAAACCAGGCGCTCACCGCGAACTCCACTGTCGCCATTCGTAGCGTGACCGGCCAAGTCGTAGCGCAGGTTCAAGGCGGACAAGGAAAGCAGGGCAAGCAGCAAGGAAAGCAAGCTGCAGCAGGCGGCCGTGGAGCACCAGCGCCGGCTCCTCGAGGTCTGACCATTCCCGGAAACGTGAGGAATTACACGCCAGTCACCGACGCGATGATGCGCAATCCCGACCCGGCGGACTGGCTGATGATCCGGCACGACTATCACGCCAACAACTTCAGCACGCTGAACCAGGTCACCGCGAACAACGTGCAGGATCTGCGCCTGGTGTGGACCTGGGCCATGAATGAGGGCACCAATCAGCCTGCTCCCGTGGTCCACAACGGGACCATGTTCATCAACAACCCGGGCAACATCGTGCAGGCGCTGGATGCCAAAACCGGCGAGCTCATCTGGGAGAATCGCATCGGCGAGACGGCCACGGGCAACTCGCAGCGCGGCTTGGCGATTTACGACGACAAGGTTTACGTGACCACCGGCTCGGCGCAGATTTTTGCGCTGGACGCGCGTACCGGCAAGAACGTTTGGGACACGGTCATCGGCGACCGCACCAACGGCACTTACAGCACCAGCAGCGGACCCATCATTGCAAAGGGTAAAGTGCTCCAAGGCCTCGGCGGCGGATTGTGCGATCAGTATCGCGAAGAGAAGTGCTTCATCAGCGCCTACGACGCGCAGACCGGTAAGCTGATTTGGAAATTCTATACGATCGCCAAGACTGCCGATCCGGGCGGAGACTCCTGGGGTAAGTTGTCGGACCTGTTCCGCGCGGGCGGCGATACCTGGATTACCGGCAGCGTCGATCTTGACTTGAACCTCACCTATTGGGGCGTGGCACAGGCCAAGCCCTGGATGCGGGCGACTCGCGGATCGGGCAATGGCGCAACCAACTATGCGAACTCGACTGTAGCCCTGGATCTGGATACGGGCAAGCTCAAATGGTGGTTCAACCATGCGCCGGGGGAAACGCTGGATCTGGACGAGGTGTTCGAGCGCGTCTTAGTGGATGACCAAGGCCAGAAGTACGTCTTCAGCGCCGGCAAAGACGGCGTTCTCTGGAAGCTGGATCGCACGAATGGCAAGTATGTCGGGCACAAGGAAACGGTGTTCCAGAACGTTTATGATTCCATCGATCCGAAAACCGGCGAACCGCACTTCCGCAATGACATCGTAGAGAACCAGATCGGCGAGTGGGTGCAGAACTGCCCGACTTCCGAGGGCGGCCACAACTGGCACGCCATGAGCTATAACCAGCCGACCAACCAGATCCTGATTCCGGTGGCGCAGAGCTGCCAGGAGATGAATCCACAAAAGGTCGATTTCGTCGAGGGTGGCGGCAGCGGCGGCGGCGCGGCCCGGCGCTTCTTCGAGATGCCCGGCAGCGGCGGCAACGTCGGAAAGTTCGCGGCGTATGACGTCCGGACGCTCAAGGAAAATTGGAAACTGGAGCAGCGCTCGCCCTTCATGACCGCGATTCTTTCCACCGCCGGCGGCATTGCGTTTGTCGGCGATATGGATCGCTATTTCCGTGCCGTGGATGTGAAGACCGGTAAGGTTTTGTGGGAGACTCGCCTGGGTACGTCCGTGCAGGGCTTCCCGCTGACCTTCAGCGTGGGCGGCAAGCAGTACATCGCCGTCTCGACAGGCTTGGGCGGAGGTAGCCCGCGCATGGTGCCGGGGGTGCTCGCTCCTGAAGTGCACTATCCGTCCAACGGGAACGCGCTGTACGTGTTCGCGCTGCCCGATCGGCGATAACGTGCTGGACTTGGTTGGCTGAAAACCACCATCTGGCGAATTTCGGCCGTCTCGGACGGACGCAATCCTTCACCTTTCAAGCACTTGGCGGTGGCATCCAACATGCATATTGCTAGTTGGAAGGTGCGTTATGTTAAGACGTGTTGCAGTCATCTTTTCCCTTGCAGGCTTGATTTCGACGGCGTACGGACAGGAATTCGGAGGTTGGAGAAAATTCGGGACCTCGTCCCCTGGTCAAGCGAACGATCAGGCCTACTCACTAAATCAATCCGCGGCGCAAGCGGAGCAGGCGCAGAATTCGCGGCCCCCGCAGGGTCAGAATGCCGCGCCTCCTCAGAATTATTCCTCAGCCCCGGTGCCATCACAGATCACGCTTCCGGCTGGAACCTTCGTTAGGGTTCGCATCAACGAGAAACTCTCGAGCGATAAGAACCAGCCGGGCGACTTTCTCACCGCAACTCTGGTACAACCGCTGGTGGCAAATGGCCTCGTGATCGCACAGCCCGGTCAGAATATCGCCGGGCGCGTTTCCGAAGCCGTGAAAGCCAAGGACGGCAACGGCAGGTCACGCTTGGGCCTGGATTTGACCGAGCTCAGTCTGGTCGACGGACAGCAGGTCCCCATCCGGACCCAGCTTATCGAATACCATCGCCCGACCAATAACGGCCGCGACACCGGCGTGGTGGTCGGCACCACGGCCGCTGGAGCTGCCATCGGCGCGGCTGCGGGTGGAGGCGTCGGCGCAGGAATCGGCGCGGTTGGCGGAGCCATGGCGGGAGTTATCGGCGTTGCGGTCACACGAGGGCACGCCACTGAAATTTTCCCGGAAGCCGTGCTGACATTCCGTACGATCGACGCGGTCACGATCTCCACGGATCGCTCGGGAGACGCATTCCAGCCTGTCCGGCAGCAGAACTACCAGACATATGAGGAACAAGGTCAGCCACGTGAAAGAGCCGTTGCGCCTGCGCCTTACTATGGCTACTACGGCGGCTATTATGACCCGTTTTACTATCCCTACTACTATCCGTACGGTTACTACGGACCCGGTTTTGGCTTCGGGTTCTATTCAAGTCCGAGGGTCATTATCCGCGGCGGGGGCGGTTTCCGCGGTGGTGGTTTTCACGGCGGTGGCGGGCGGCACCGGTAACATCCGCCCAAGTACAATATGCAGGTGGAGGTTCTCCCCTTGCGTAACTGTGTAATTCTCGCGGTCCTGTGCATGGCTCCCTCGGTGTTCGCCGCCGAAGGACTCGGCAAAGTGTTCGACGACCAGGTATCCACCGTGGAGCGAGAGGTCCTGGGCCTGGCGCAGAAGATGCCCGCCGACAAGTACGACTTCGCACCCACCAGTCCCGGCACATTCACTGGCGTGCGCACCTACGCTCTGCAGGTCCGGCACATCGCCACCTACATTTATCGGATCGCGGCTTCGGTGTCGGGCGAAAAGGCTCCCGTCGAAATCGGGCCGACCGATAACGGTCCGGACACGCTCAAGACCAAGGATCAGATCATCGACTACTTCAAGGGCGCGCTCGCCTTCGCTCACAAAGCCATGGGGATGCTTACGGAGAAGAACATGTACGATCAGGTGCCTTCGCCTTTCGGGCGCGGGACCATGACTCGCGTGGCAGCGGCGGCCTTCCTCGGCCAGCATAGTTACGATCACTACGGGCAGATGGTGGTATACAGCCGGATGAATGGCGTAATTCCGGGTGGTGGACCTCCTCCCGCAGGCAAGGCCAAGGCGCAGTAGTGTATTAACAGTTATAGTACACATGTGTTATAGTACACATGTGACAGAACTCACGCTTCTCCCCGAATCTGGTACATCTATCTGCGATCAAGCTGTTTACGCTGCCAAGAAGGCTCTGATCTCCGGTCAGATGCGCCCAGGCGAACCGTTTCCTTCCGTGCGTTCGCTGAGCCAGACCCTGAAAATTAACCCGAATACCGCGCACAAGATTATTTCTCGCTTGACTGCGGAGGGTGTGCTCACAGTAAAGCCTGGAATCGGAACCATTGTGGCGGAGCCACCTGCTGAGAACCTTTCGGGGCGGAATAGTCTGCTCAAGAACGATCTGGAACGGGTCGTCGTCGAGGCCAAACGCGCAGGCCTGAAGCTGGAAGAGCTGACGGCGGCTCTGTCCTACCACTGGACCCGGCTGAGTCCGATTTAACGAAGTTCATCGTGGACGACTTTGCCGTCGACTACCGTCAGCACGGACTTGAGTTTCTTGATGGCTTCGTCGGACACTTTGGCAGGATCTAGATAATCGTCACTCAGCACCGCGACATCGGCGAGCTTGCCCACCTCGATGGTCCCGAGCTTGTTCTCCTCGTGCGTGTACCAGCCATTTTCCGACGTGTACAGCCGCAGCGCTTCCAGGCGCGTCAACTGCTGCCCCGGGTTAATCATTTCGCCGGACGAGTTCTTGCCCGTAACCATGTAGTAGATCTCGAGCCACGGATCGAACACCGACACCGCGGCTGCATCCGACCCCGCGCCCACATGAATTCCGCTGTCGACAATGGTCCGGAAGGGCGGGCCGCCATTCTGCGGGGTCCCTCCCAGGTACAACCAGCCGTGCACGGCGACACCCGCGCCGATGGCCTTCAGACGGTCGAGCGTAGGCCGGTCGATCTTGGGGACGTGTCCAATCGACCAATGCAGGTCCTTGATCGGCGTCACGGCGTTAACTTTTTCGAACGTCGCCGCGGTGAACTGATCTTCGATGAGAGACAGCGTGTGTTGCTGGAACGCCCAGCCATATTTGGCGACCAGTTGAAGCGCGGTTTCGTAATTCGCGGGACCGCCCTGCGCGGTGACGCGCCAGGCTGCCGCAAACTCGCCGATGCCCGAAGTCTTCAGCATGTCGTCGCCGAAATTCGGAAAGTTGTTCAGCAGGCGCTGCTTCAGGATGGGGACGTCGGGCCGCGTGTCCTGCGTCAAATAGAAGATGCGCAGGCGATGCGTCATTTTGCCTTCGCGGTGCAGCGCCATAAAGGCGTCATACATGGTCCACGGATTCAGGCTCTCGACGTTATCGGCCACCGAGGCGTCCTGCATATCGGGCGTACCGGGAATTGTGAACGCGCCCATATCGACGCTGGTGGTCAAGCCAAAGCCGTTCAGGTACGCCATCGCGTCCATGGTTCCACGCTTCATGTCGTCGAAGGTCTGAATGGCGCGCAGGGCGTTGAGCGCTTGCAGGAATCCCGGCCCGGCGATCACGCCAACAGGACTGACCATGATGCCCTTCGATTCGAAGAACGCTTTGCCCCGGCTATTAGTCACCGTTCCGCCGCCGTTCAGGAGATACGGATGATCCGGCAGAGCTGCGTCCAGCTCTGCCAGCGTCGGCAGGCGCTTTTCAGTGACCTGCTTGGCGTTGAAATCGCCCAGCGTGGTGGTGAAAGAGCCCGCCGGAACGGTCTTGGCTTTGGCCTTGAGCATGGCCTGAAGCTCGGCGATCGATGTAGCGGTTTCCAGGCGAATGTCGTAGCCAGGGCGCATCCCCAAGAGAACGATGTGATTGTGATTATCGATCAGTCCGGGAACCACGGTGCGGCCCCTAAGGTTGATGGTGCGCGTACAAGGGCTGGTCCGGGTATCGCGAGTCTTGCCGACCGTCGTAAACTTTCCGTCCTGGATGACGACGTCCGACACGACGGTATTTTGTTTGTCCAGCGTGACGATCTTGCCGTTGGTCAAGTGTAGATCGCGCGAACCAGTACATGTGTTCTGTTGCGCCAACACGCAACCAGCGGTCAGAAGTCCCACGAGGAGAGATCTCATGATTCCCATATATTACGCCCAAAGCAGTAGAATCTCGCTATGGCTCTCTGGAATAGATCGATCTTCTTTGCCGCTCTTGCGTTGCCGCTGGCCGCACAGCAGCCCTGCGAACGCCTGACGTCGCTCAGCCTGCCGGGCGTCACGATCACTCTCGCGCAAACCGTGGCGGCAGGATCTTTCACCCCGCCCGCAGCCCGGGCGGCCATCAATGTTCCGGCGTTTTGCCGGGTGGCCGGCACCATCACGCCGGAAGTCCATTTCGAACTGTGGATGCCCGCGGCCTGGAACAAGAAACTGCTGACAGCCGGCAACGGCGGCCTCGCGGGTACCATCAATTACACCGCGATGCTCGAACCGCTGCGGCGCGGATACGCATCGAGCAGTACCGATACCGGCCACGTCGCCGACAATGACGCGCACTGGGCGCAGGGGCACATGGAGCGCGTGATCGATTTCGCGCATCGCAGCGTGCATGTGACCACGCAAGCCGACAAGGCCATCATTCAAGCGTTCTATGGCGCCGCCCCCGAGCATTCCTACTTCAGCGGCTGCTCGCAAGGGGGCCTCGAAGCGCTGACGGAAGCGCAGCGCTACCCTCGCGACTACGACGGCATCATCGCGGGGGACCCGGCCAACTATTGGACGCATCTCTACGCCGGCGGCCACCTATGGATCGCCCAGGCCACCCTGGTCGATCCGGCCAGTTACATCCCCACGACGAAACTGCAGATGATTGGCGATGCTGTGTACGCCGCCTGCGATGCCATCGACGGCATCAAAGACGGGATTCTCAACGATCCGCGCCGCTGCCATTTCGATCCGTCGATCTTGCTGTGCAAGAACGGGGACGCCGCGAACTGCCTTACGCAGCCGCAGGTCGAAGCGGTCAAGAAAATCTATCAAGGTGCGCGAACTTCAGACGGCGAGCAGATCTTCCCCGGCATCATGCCGGGTGGCGAAGCCGGACAGGGAGGCTGGAGCACCTGGATCACGGGAACCGACCCCGGCCGGGGATCGCATTTCACGCTGGGGTTCCCGGCGCTGAAAAACATCGTCTACGAAAACCCAGACTGGGATTTCCGGACGTTCCGCTTTGACCGTATCCAGGGGTTCGACAGCGACGTCGATTTCCTGGATCAGAAAATGGGTCCCATCATCAACAACGTCAATCCGGATCTGCGCGCGTTCCAGGCCAACGGCGGCAAGCTGATCCAGTATCACGGCTGGGCCGATCCCGATATCTCGCCGATCAACAGCATCAATTACTACCAGAGCGTGGTGCAGTTCATGAACCGCGACGGGCACGGGCTGAGCGAGACCAAAAATTTCTATCGCCTGTTCATGGTGCCCGGAATGTTTCACTGCAACGGCGGTCCCGGTCCGAATACCTTCGACGCGTTGAGCGCGTTGGAGCAGTGGCAGGAGAAAGGCTCGGCGCCGGATCATATGGTCGCGACGCACGTGACTAATGGGACTGTGGACCGTACCAGACCCTTGTGTCCATACCCGCAAGAAGCGCAGTGGATGGGCAGCGGCAGCACGGATCAGGCGGACAATTTCGCCTGCGCGCTGCCGAAGGCCCCTTAACTTACGGCAGAGCGTTGTACAAACGCTCGTCGAACGGGCTCCCCAGCCCCATCTGAAGCTGATCCCGGAAAGCCTTCGTGTGCGGAGCAGTCAGATGGGCTTCATACGCCTGCTTGCTCTGCCACACTTCGACGATGGCGAAGTGGTTCACGCGCGCTACGTCGCGCAGGGCTTCGAAGCGCACGAACCCGGCGTCCTTGCGATTATCGGCGGCGAACTGCTGCAGCAGTTTGGCGGTGGCGTCGGCAAAATTCGGATACACGTCGACATAGGTGACCACGTGCAGCGGCGGCTCGGCTTTCTGTTGCGCGACAAGTACGCCTAACAAGAACACGAAAAGTAACAACCCGATGCGTTTCATAGATGCGTCTCCTTTTCAGTGCAAATCTGCCATCTCGGTCGCGAATAGCATCGCCATGGCGCCCCCGCGCGGATCTGCGCCAAGAATCGCCGCGCGATGCAGGTAATCCTCTAATGTCTTCTGCTTGTTGGTGGACTCACACACATCCACCAACTGGCCGTCGTTTCCTACTCGCGCAAGAACAGCGCGCCAAGCCCGTTCCACGCGAGGCTGATACGCCGCCGGATCCAGCCAGCCCTTACGAATGCCGCGCTCCATGGCCAAGCCGATCATCGCGGTCGCCGAGGTTTCCGAATACGACCCGGGCTGATCGATCACCTCGCGCCACAACCCGTCTTCATCCTGAAATCGAGCCAGGACGAACATGTGCCGCTGGAATTCGGCCATCATGCGCTGGTACGCCGGATGATCCTTGGGAAAATCGGACAACACCAGCGCCAGGCCCAGAGCCGGAAAGGCATTCCCGCGTCCCCAAGCCGCTTCGGTCAGAGGCGAGTGGCGATATAGACCATCCTCTCTCTGCACCAGCTTTTGCATGAATGCGAAATGGCGCGCGGCTAGATCGAAATACCTGCGCTCGCCGGTGAGCTTGCCCGCTTTCACCACGATGGGCGTCGCCATGAATACCGAATCCGACATCTCGTCATGAAAAGGCATGGACTCGAGCATCTCACCCGATTTGGAGAATCCCAGGTCGGCTGCGTTGCGGACCAGCTCGGAATACTGCGGATTGCCGCGTTCGGCCAATTCGGCGAATACCAGGTGCCCGGCCAGCGTCAGCGAATTCGCCCGGTTCAGAATGTTTCTGGCTGGATCCAGATATGGCTCGGCGAGCTTCTCCACTTCGGAAACATGTCCCAACCGCATCTGCGCGATCAGCGCCATTCCGGGAATATAGGTGAGCTGATTGAAATCGTGCCCGAAGTACCGCCCCAGCTCCTCGGCTAGTTGTTGAGGCGAACGCGCGCGACGCCGGTTGATCTCGACATGCGCTTCCGAAGGTGGAATATCGCGCGGCAGCGATAGGAGCGTGGTCGGACGAGCGGTGATAATCACGCGTGCCGGGACGCGGCCGACCCCGGCCACGGCGTTTGTCGAAAGCGCCTGCGCCAAGCCTAAATCGCCTGTTCCCACGATCAGGACCAGATCCGGAGCTTGGAGGCCGATCCATCGCCACAGGGCGTGCGATTCGGCGTTTTCCCGGTACGCGACGCCCGTCGGCGGGAAAACCAGCGGACTCTTGTCCGGATTCGCCAGGGGAATCGCCAGCAGATGGAAGCGGCGTCGGCTCGGCGGGTTGGATTCCAGATCCTCCACCTCCGCAGCAATCATTTGCCCGGATTCGCCGTCGCCAGTCAGCCCTCCGATCAGCATCACCGTGGGCGCAGTGGGAGGGGCTGCCGCAACCACCAGCGCTTCGATGGGCTTTCCGCTGGCGCTCAGGCCGACGACTCTGTGCTCGGCGGCCAGAAGGGGAACCGCGAGAACGATCGCCGTCGCTGTTGAACTCAGCAGAGCCGCGCGAGCAATCATTGGATGATTGTACTGCGATTGAAAGCCGGTTAAATTCGCCGGTTGTATTCGCGAGAACCCGAGAGTATCATGAATGGCGTTGCGGAACACCCTATTTCTATTGCTTCTTTTCGCGGTTCCAGGCCCCGGCCAAGCCGCCAAACCGTGGACGCAGCCTAAAACGCCCTGGGGCGATCCCGACCTGCAAGGCGTCTGGCCCGGCACCGACATGGTCGGCACGCCGCTCCAGCGCGATCCCAGCCTGGGCACGCGAGCCATCCTGACCGATCAGGAATTCGCGCAGCGGATGGAGCGCGCCAAGAGACAAGCGGATGTCGATTCCCAGGAGACCGTCAACGAAGTCACTCGCTGCGATCCGACGCGCGGGGGCCTGGGCAACACGCAGACGACCTGCTCGAATGGCGTGAGCATCGGTCCGCCGCTCTACTGGGACGATCGCGGCAAACCGAACCGGCAAGCTTCGCTGGTGGTGGATCCGCCGGATGGCCGCATTCCGCCTTTGACGCCCGAGGCGCAGAAGCTAGCCGCCGATCGCGGCGCGGCCCGCCGAGCTCGGCCCTGCGCTCGCACCGCGGGCGGCTGCCACGATTCCTGGGAGGACGAGAGCCTGTGGGACCGCTGCATCACGCGCGGGCTGCTGGGCTCCATTCTGCCTTCCACCTATAACGACGGGATCAAATCGTGCAGGCACCGGGCGTGGTCGTGCTGCGCAATGAGATGATCCACGAGACGCGCATCATCCCCGTCTCTTCCAGCGGCGTCGACCGTCCCCATCCCTCAGCCACTATCAGGAGTTGGATGGGCGATTCGCGAGGACACTGGGAGGGCAACACGCTGGTGGTCGAGACCACCAACTTTAACGATCAGACCCAGCTCAACAACGCGACTGTCAGCGGCGAAGCCCGCGTGATCGAGCGCTTCACGCGGACGGACGCGAATACGCTCGAGTACCGCGTGACCATTGAAGATCCGAAAACCTGGACCAAACCGTGGACCATCCAGTTCCCCTTGAAGCGCGATGCCGAATATCGCTTGTATGAATACGCCTGCCACGAGGGCAATTACTACATGTACAACGCGCTCACGGGAGCACGGGCGGAAGAAAGGAGGTCGCAATGAGAGTTATCGCAGGGCTGGTGTGCGCTGCATGGTGCTGCGCGATTCCTGCGCGGGCTCACCACTCTTTCGCCGCGGAGTTCGATATTAAGAAGCCCGTTAAGTTGGAGGGAACCGTCACCAAGATGGAGTGGATCAATCCGCATGCGTGGATCCACATCGACGTGAAGGGTCCGGATGGCAAGATCAGCAGTTGGATGGTGGAAGGCGGCACTCCCAACATTCTGCTGCGCCGGGGCTTCACCAAGCAGTCGCTCGAGAAGGGTACTGTAGTGATTGTCGAAGGGTACCAGGCCAAGAACGGGGAGAATCGTGCGAACGGCTCGAACATCACGTTCGCGGACGGAAAACGGCTGTTTCTGGGCGGATCGAACCCCAACGAACAGCCCCAGTAAGTAGGTCCTGGAGCCCGCCACACCCGCGAAGGTGTCCAATATTCGGGATTTCACGGCATCCGAGGATCCCATACCCGGTATATGCGGCGATTCCAGCTTGCATGCAAGCAGGGATGGGTAAAATTAATGTAAACAGGCCGATTTGCAGGCCTTTGTTGATTGACAACCTCCCCTCGCTGCAGTAACATCAGCCAGAGTAGCGGCCACCCGGCCACAGATGCGTTAGTTTTTTGGGGGGCTTATCCATGCGTTTCGTCGTAGCCTTGTTGTGCGTTTGTTTCCTGCTCGGTGTGCTTTCGGCACAAACCGGCAACGGTACCATCACGGGCGTGATCACGGATCCTACGGGAGCCGTGATCGCCAATGCGGCTATCGAGGTGAAGAACACGGAGACGGGCGTAGTCTTCCGTGCAGTCTCGACCGACACGGGGAACTTCACCGTCACTCAGTTGCCGCTTGGATCCTACGAGCTGACGACGACGGTGCAGGGGTTCAAGAAATATAACCGCCAGAATCTTACTATCTCCGCGGCGCAAGTGCTGCGCATCGACATCCCGCTGGAGATTGGGGCGAGCACGGAAGCCGTCACGGTGAGCGCCGAGTCCACGCTGCTGCAAACGGAAACCGGCGACCTGACGCACAACATCACTCTGTCGCAGCTGAACAATCTGCCTCTGCTGGGCGTCGGGAATTCGAATTCCGGAAGTTCCGGCATCCGCAATCCGTACAACACGGCGCAGACCATTCCGGGCGTTGCCTACACGGCCAATTCGGTCATGGTTATTAACGGCGCGCCGAACAACACCGCCTCTTACCGCCTGGAGGGCATGGACAACACCAACCATACGGTGAGTTTCGCGGTCCAGGAGAACCAGCCCAGCGCGGACGCGGTACAGGAGGTTGCTATCCAGACCAGCAATTACGCCGCGGAGTTTGGCGCGGCGGGCGGCGGGTTGTTCAACTTGGTCATGAAGTCTGGCACCAACCAGTATCATGGCGGCGGATACGAGTATTTCGTGAATGAAGATCTCAACGCTTCACGGGCCTTCAGTCAATCCACCGGCCAGAGTGGAAAATTCCAGGATCGCAACCGCCGCAACGATTTCGGAGGCACTCTGGGCGGTCCCATTTACATTCCGAAAATCTACGACGGGCACAACCGTAGCTTCTTCTTCTGGAGCTATGAGGAGTTCCGGGAAAGCTCGCTGCTCAACCCGGGCCAGACTCTTCCGGTCGATGCCTTTCGCAAAGGCGACTTTTCCGCGATCTCGGTAAACGGCGGAGCCGGATTCAATCCTGGTCTAGGCGTTACCCCGACCGCGCTGCCGTCCAAGGATGGCCTCGGACGCGACATCTTCGCCAATACGATTTACGATCCTGCCAGCCGAACCACGAATCCCGCCAATGGCGTGGCCTACGCAAACCCGTTTCCTGGCAATAAAATCGATCCCACGCGTTTTGACCCGACCGCGGTCAAAATCCAAGCCCTGATCCCGCCCACGCAGAACGCTGCCTTCACCAACAACGCCAATTACACCAATATCAGCTCGCGCATCTCCGGCATTCCTTCGTTGAAGCTGGATCATTCCATCAGCAGCAAGAGCAAGCTGTCGTTCTACTGGTCAACCACCGGAACCGAGAGCCTGTACTCGCTCCCCAATGGCAACGCCGACGGCCTGCCTCCCATCATCACGCAGGCTCGCGGAACATTTATTTACTCCCAGACCGAGCGCCTCAATTATGACTACACGTTGACGCCGACCATTCTGCTGCATCTGGGCGGAGGCTACTCGCATATCAGTTTCTACGACGGCGGGCCGGTCCGGGACTTCAACTGCGCGGACATACTGTTGAAGGGGTGCCAGGCGAGTATCTTCTTTCCCAGGGTCAACATCGGGACCACTGCAAGCATTGGCGGCATGCAAGCGTTCGGGAACGCCCAGGCGCACACGCTGACGAACACGGAAAGACCCGCCTTCAACGCCAACGCGACCTGGATCAGAGGAAGCCATACCTTTAAGGTGGGTGGAGAAGTCTGGTTCCAGGGGCAGATCCCGAATCCCCCTTCGGGCACCACCTTGAGCTATGGCACGCCGCCCTTGGCTGCCGGGGGAAATGCCACCACGGCGGCAACCGCGCTTCCCTTCAATCCTCCTCAAGGTCTGGGAAGTTCCGTGATCGGAAACCCGTACGCCAGCTTTCTCCTCGGCGACGTGCAGAGCGCTGCTCAGAACGCCCCGAGAGATATCCGTATGGGGCAGCAGCAATGGGGCTTCTACCTTCAGGATTCCTGGAAGGTGAATCGCAAGCTCACGCTGGACCTGGGTCTCCGCTGGGATTACGCTAATTCGGCGACGGAGCAGTACGGACGTACCGGAAACTTCTCGCCAACACTCGCGAATACGAATGCCGGTGGTCACCCTGGTGCGTTCATTTACGGAGCAACCTGCAACTGCAAATTTATCGACGACTATAAGTACGCGATCGGACCGCGTGTTGGCTTGGCCTATCAGATCACGCCTAAGACCGTGTTGCGCGCAGGATGGGGTTTTGTTTACGCGCCCGGAGCCGACATCGGCGTCAGCATAGCGAATTCCTTGACCAATTCTCCAGCGGGAGTAAACGCGTTCTTCAACGTCCAGGATCCGGGCACGCTGCCGCAACCCGTGTTCCCGAATTTCGATCCGAGTGTCTATCCGTTGATCGTCAATGGCGCGGGCACGGTGAACAATTCGCTGCAGGCCCTCGACCGCAACGCCTCCCGGCCGCCCCGGCAGAACCAGTGGAGTATCGGGATCCAACGTGAAGTTACGCGCAACCTGGTGGTGGAAGCCTCCTACGTCGGAAATCGCGGCGTGTGGTGGAGCGGACCACTCGGGCTGCTGAATCAGGTCTCGCCCGCAACGTACGCCGCATTTGGACTCCATCCCTATACCAACGCGGCGGACAATCTTCTCCTCAGCCAGACGATCACGTCAAGTGGGGTGACTGCCAAGCTTGGCAACCTGCTTCCCTACGCGGGCTATCCGACGGGCAGCACTTTGCTTAACACCTTGCGGCCGTTCCCCCAGTTCGCGTCTTCCGGGCCGGGTGCCACGCCTCTGGGCGTCACCGGCTCCGCCACCGGCAGGACCTGGTACGATTCCTTGCAGACCCAGGCAACCCAGCGCCTTTCCCACGGCCTTTCGGCCAACGCTCAATTTACCTGGTCCAAGGCTCTGGCCAATCCCAACACCACGCAGGATCTCTTTAACCCCAACAGTTCCATAAAGCAGCTGCAATCCACGGACCAGCCGTTCCAGTTCAGTCTCTCGGTTGTCTACACCACACCCAAGGCACAATTCCTGGATAAGTGGAAGGCGGCAAGCTGGCTGGCCAGGGACTGGCAGGTGGGCATCTTCGGGTCGTACGGCAGCGGCACATTGCTCACCCCGCCAAACATCACCACGACCAACAATTTGGGTACCAGCCAAATGCTGCGTGTACCCGGAGTGCCTTTGTTCCTTAAGGATCCCAACTGCCACTGCATCAATCCGTGGACGGATCAGATTCTGAATCCGGCAGCCTGGACCAATCCGACCGCGACCGGCGCACCCGACTACACCACCAACAATTCGGGAGGATCCGTGAACGGCGTGTTTGGCGCCCAGACGCTCTATTCGGATTTCCGCGGCCCGCGCCATCCGAACGAGAGCATCAACTTCGGACGAAACTTCCGGATTAAAGAGCGGATGAATTTCCAGATCCGGGCGGAGTTCACGAATGCGTTCAATCGGACGTTCCTCGGGAACCCGCAGCCTGCGTTCGGCGCCCCCACGAATCCTCGGTTGGCGATTGGCAGGAACAATTTAGGCCAGATTACCAGCGGCTTCGGCACCATCAACGCGACGTTCTCGACTGGCGTGTCCGGCGGGTTCGCGACATTGGCAGGCAATCCGAGCCTCCCGCGTCAGGGCACTTTGATCGCCCGTTTCTCGTTCTAGGCGCGATTTAGAACTTCACTTGACGGCCTCGTTGCTTCGGCAGCGGGGCCGTTTTGCTTTCGTTCTACCGCGCCAACGCAGGGCGGCGTGATCGCTTCTTATGTCATGGTGCCCGCCGCCCGCTGTGCGCTCCGAGCAAACTGGCCGCGAGCGGCCTGGGGCGTGGAGTTTGCCGCTCCAGGCGTATATAATCTATCGACGAGGAAGAACGGCATGAAGCGAACCTTTGTAGTTTTGCTTGTGGCGATATCGCCCCTGTTGGCGCAGACCGGCGCGAAAAACGGAGAGTGGCCAACCTATGGCGGCGATCTGGGCAACACGCGCTACTCGGCGCTCGACCAGATCAACGCCGCCAACTTCGACAAGCTGGAAGTCGCCTGGCGCTTCAAGACGGACAACCTCGGGCCCCGGCCGGAAGCCAATCTGGAAGGCACGCCGCTGATGGTCAAAGGCGTGTTGTATTCGACCGCCGGAACGCGGCGGTCCGTGGTCGCGCTGGATGCCGCTACCGGCGAACTGTTGTGGGTCCATGGTGAAAATGAGGGCAAACGCGGTGAGGCAGCGCCTCGCCAGCTTTCCGGCCGCGGCCTGGCGTACTGGACCGATGGCAGTGCAGAGCGCATCATCTACGTCACCCCCGGCTATCAGATGGTCGCGCTGGACGCCAAGACTGGTATGCGCATCCCGGGGTTCGGCAAGAACGGCGTGGTGGATCTCAAGGAAGAGGACGATCAGCAAATCGATCCGCTCAGCCCGGATATCGGCTTGCATTCGGCGCCTCTTGTGGCTGGGAATACTGTGGTGGTGGGCGCGGCGCATAAGCCGGGCGGGGTTCCAGCCAGCAAGACCAATGTGAAAGGTTACGTCCGCGGCTTTGACGTGCTTACGGGCAAGCGTCTGTGGATCTTTCACACGATTCCCAAGCCGGGCGAGTTCGGACTCAATACCTGGGAGCAGGATTCCTGGTCTTACACCGGCAACACCGGCGCCTGGGGCCAGATGTCGATCGACGAGCAGCTCGGCCTGGCGTACATCGGCGTCGAGATGCCCACCGGCGACTATTATGGCGGCCATCGTCCGGGCGCGGGCTTGTTCGGCGAGAGCATCGTCGCCGTGGACCTGAAGACCGGCGCACGAAAGTGGCACTACCAATACATTCATCACGGCATCTGGGACATGGACAATCCCTGCCCGCCGATCCTGACCGATATCACCATCAACGGCCGCACAGTGAAAGCGGTGGCCCAGCCGACCAAGCAGGCGTTCATGTACGTGCTGAACCGCGAGACGGGCGAACCGATCTGGCCGATCGTCGAAAAGCCCGTCGAAAAAGGCAACGTTCCGGGCGAATGGTATTCGCCTACGCAGCCGTTCCCGACCAAGCCTCCGGCCTACGACCTGCAGGGCATTTCGATCAACGACTTGATCGACTGGACGCCGCAGCTTCGCGCCGAGGCGGTCCAACTGGTTTCGAAATACAAGCTCGGTCCGATGTTTACTCCGGGAGTCGTGAGCAAGTTCGAAGGCCCGCTGGCGACACTTACGGCTGCCACGGCCGGCGGGGGATCGAACTGGCCGGGAGGGTCGTACGATCCGGAGACGCACATCGCGTACGTGTCGTCCCAAACAACCGTGACGGCGATCGGTCTGGTACCGGGCGGAACGCGATCGGACATGATGTACATCTCGGGTCAGGCGCGCGGTCCGGAACCGCCTCCGGCGGCCTCGGCTGCGGGGGGTGGCCGTGGAGGACGTGGTGGCGCTGCTCCAGCCGCGGCTGCTGGCCCTGGCGGTGGACTTACCGTGCAGGGCTTACCGCTCCTCAAGCCGCCCTACGGGCGAATTACGGCGATCGATCTCAACAAGGGCGAAATCGTGTGGCAGGTGGCGCACGGCGATACTCCGGATAATATCCGGAATCATCCGGCGCTCCAGGGCATGAACATCCCACGAACGGGACGACCCGGTCAGGCCGGAACCCTGGTCACCAAGACCCTGCTGGTCGCCGGCGAAAAAGGCGTAGTCACGATGGCGGACGGCCGTCGCGGGGCTTATCTGCGGGCCTACAATAAGGCCACTGGCGCGGATGCCGGCAAGGTCTACATTCCTGCTCCGCAGAGCGGTTCGCCGATGACCTACATGCTCAACGGCAAGCAGTACATCGTTGTGGCCATCAGCGGCCAGGGATACAACGCGGAACTGGTCGCGTTCGCGCTACCGGCCAGCAATTAAGCCCACGAAAATCCGTGTTTTGCCAGCGGCAATGAGCGGATCCGCTTGGTGGTCGCGACGAAGATCGCGTTCGTCACTGCGGGCAGGATCGCGGGCACGGCGGGCTCGCCCAGTCCCGTCGGGGGATTATCCGACTTCAGCCAGTGCACTTCGATCTCGGGAGGCGCCTGCGTGATTCGCACCGGCGGATACTTATCGAAGTTGGACTGCATCGCCCTGCCACGTTCGAATGTGATCTCCCAGGACATCACGCTGCTCAGTGCCTCAATCACCGACCCCTGCACCTGATTTTCGGCGTTGCTCGGATTGATGATGTGGCGGCCGATGTCGGCGGCGGTCCAAACTTTGTGGACCTTGACCTTGTTCTTCTCATCCACGCTCAGGTCCACCACCTGGGCGAAATAGCCGCGGTGGGCGAATTGGAACGCCACGCCCATCGCGCGGCCCTTGGGTAGGTTGCGCTTGCCCCAGCCCGATTTTTCGCGAACCAGTTCCAGCACGCCGCGCATGCGAGAGGCCACGAAATCTTGGTCCGTAGGGGTTCCCAGTCGAGGCTGCCCAACGAGGTCAATCCGGAATTGCAGCGGGTCTTTTCCGGCGGCATGCGCCAGCTCGTCGACAAAGGACTGGAACGCGAAGCAGAATCCGTTGCTGCGCGGCGCGCGCATGGCCCCCGTCGGAAAGCCCAGCGGCATCAGCGTGGACTGGAACGAGAAGTTGGGTATGAAGGTGGCCGGAAATTCGTTCTGGTTGATGTTGGCCTGCGGCGCGAACCGCTGGCCTTCCCCAAAACTCACGTAGTGATTGCGCCAGGCGACCAGTTTGCCCGAAGCATCCACGCCGCCTTTCAGGTAGTGGAAACCGGCGGGCCGGTAGAAATCGTGGGCCATATCGTCTTCACGGGTCCACAGGAGTTTCACCGGCACCCCGGCCTGCTTAGCGATCCAGGCGGCCTCGGCCACGTAGTCGTTCGTCAGCCGCCGGCCGAAGCCGCCGCCGCCGCGTACCTGATGGAACGTGACGTCGCTCGCCTGCAATCCGAGCGTCTGCGTAGCAACTTGCAATCCAGCTGCGGGCGTCTGGCTGGGCGCCCAGATCTCGAGCTTGCCGTCCTTGAAATGCGCGACGGTGTTCTCAGGCTCGAGCGGAGCGTGCGAAATGAACGGGTAAGAATACGCCGCCTCGACGACTTTCGCCGCGCCCGTAAGAGCCGTGTCCGCGTTGCCGTCGTTCCTCAAGGAAAAACCCGGGGGCTGCTTCGCTAACTCTTCGGCCTTTTGGGCAAATCCAACGGTGGATTGGGCAACAGTCGGACCCTCGTCCCAAACCACTTGGAGCTTCTTCCGCGCCGATTGCGCCTGCCACCACGTATCCGCGACGATGGCGACGCCCGAAAGCAACCCGGTAAGCTGGGCCCCGCCTTCCACGATAAACGCGTGGCGAACGCCCGGCATGGCTTTAATCGTGTCGAGATTGGCGGACTTCGCTTTGCCCCCGAACACGGGGCATTTTTCGAATACGGCGAAGAGCATCCCAGGAGCCGTAAAGTCGATGCTGAAGATCGGCTTCCCGGTTATGATGTTCGCCACATCGACGCCTACCAGCGGCTGGCCGATGATCTTGTAATCCTTGGCGTCCTTCAGCTTCACCGTCTTCGGATCGGGCAGGGGAAGCGTGGCAGCCTTCGCGGCGAGCGCGCCGTAACCGATCGTGCGGTTGGTCGGCCGGTGCGTCACCTTGCCGGAGGCTGTGGAAAGTTCCGATTCCGGCACGTTCCAGGTCTGCGCCGCCGCGGTAAGCATCAACTGCCGTCCAGTGGCGCCCACCAGCCGCAGCGGATCCCAGTTGACCGGCGTGGAGTTGCTGCCGCCCGCCGATTGCGGGCCGTACTTGGCCTGATCGAGATCGGCCAGCTTGATCTTGACGTCCTTCCAATCGACGTCCAGCTCATCGGCGATGATCATGGGCAGGTGGGTTTGGGAGCCCTGCCCTACTTCCGGATTCTTCGCCAGGATGGTGACCGTCCCATCCGGCGCGATACGGATAAACGCATCCGCCCGGAAGGCTGTCGCGGGCGCCTGGGCGGGCCCCTGGGCGTTCAGAGGCGTTCTATAGAGGCCCAGCAGCATGCCGCCACCGGCCACTGAACTAACGCGCAGAAACGATCGCCGATCGATAAGGGTGGTTTTCATGACGCCTCCAACTCTCCCGACGTTATCACCAGGCAGGCGCAGCGTCAAACGCCATCGGTCACGCCGCGGGACAGGACCATCAGTAATAAGTTAGCTCGCGCCGCTCGATCATGCTCACCCTAGCTTCACCGCTCTGTGAGATCGTCTCCGTAGTGCGCTCGATCCAATTCTCATAATCATCGTATTGGTAGGCAAATCGCTGCGTCCAAGCCTCCCACCCGGTGGCTTCCCTCAGCAAGCCTGTATTCTGCTCGATGTTTTCCTGCACGATGTCGCCGCGGTCGTTATACGCGAAGGTTCGCCGCCCACCGCCAAAGTCGCCCCACCGTCGGTCGGCCTCAACCTGGCGCCCCAAGGCATCGTATCGATACACATTTCGGAAGTCGTCCCGAATGGACCCGGCAACCAATTCCCCTTCTTCGAGCAGCACGCCGCGCGAGTCATACCAGAAGGCAACCCGCCGGATCACACGTTCGTCGCTGTCGTAAAGTACCTTGCGGATTGGACGGTCACTGGCGTCAAGAATCGTCATTGTGACGACGGTATCGATCGACATGTGAAGCATCGCCTCGGCAGATATACCAGCGGTCTTGCCATCACGTGGGGTAGGGTAGGACGTTTTTGTCTTCGTCCCATCAACAGCGTATTGCACCGATTCGAAAACACGCTCACCCTCTTGAGCGGAATGCAGGAGGATGCGTTCCAGCCGGCCGAGGGGATCGTAGTTGTACGAAAACAGTTGGTGGGCCTCGGGCTTTTCGCCGGTGTGCACTTTCTCGAGTATTCGCCCGTGCTCATCGTAGCGGCAGATCGTCGACCAGTGCGAACCGTCGGGGTTCCGATGTCGTCGTTCAAGCAGGTGACCTTGCGGTGAAAAAGTATCGTTCGTGTACATCACCCAGTGGCGGTCTGGGTACACGTAGTCACGCTCGGTCGCGCAGATCTTGACTCGACCCCGAAGTCCAGTTTCTTCTCGATCTGTCACACGCGTCCCCAAGAAGGGGCTGGCTAGCGACCGAGCTTCTTTTCGACTTCTTCCAGTCGCTTGCGCTCGGCCGGGCTCAATTCGCCTTCTGTTATCGTCAAGGGCTCCGCGGGCACGCCGCGGTACTGATAAGACGGATCGGTCTTGTCCTTCTGCTGGATCAGAACCTTGTAGACTTCCCAGGAGTAAAACAGACCGGCCCACTGTTGAAAGTCAAACGCGTCTTCCGCGGTTTCCCCGCGGCCGGCCGGCGGCTCGTCTATTTGAATCGGAGTTCCCACTTGAAGCGAGTGTTGAGGTCCGAAATACAGCGGTTGGAGTCCCACCGATTTTCCTTCCGCCGCGACGTGGCTGAAATTTACGTCGGTGGTCATGTCATTAAGGGTCGGCAAATGATACGGATCGGCGTGTGATTGGGAGCTGCCGGGACCGTACATGCGCAGGTGATCGTACTCCTGTGCCAGGATCCCCTCCCAGTTGGAGCCGTAATCGATGGTGATTACGTAGCCGGCCTTGAGCGCGGCGCCGGCGCCCTGAATAAATTTGCCCTCACCCAGATTGATGTAGGTCACTATGCCCTTGCCGCTTTTGATCAGAGAGTAAGCATAGGCATGGGCATACTGGCGAAAGTGCTCGGCCACTTCTGGAACCACTGTCGTCGGAACATACAGTTCCTGAAACTGAAGCAGTTTTACGTCGGCTTCATAATTGTCCGAAGCGTTGAAGGCGCCCAGAATCGCGGAGAAGGAGGCCCGGCTTAAATAAACCCGGTCCCGGTCGCCGGTGGTGTTCTTGCCGTTCTTGCCGGTAAACAGCCTGTCATGGATAGCTTGGTCATCCTTAATGATCAGCTGCCGAACGGCCGCGGGAAGGGCCCGCTCGATCTTTGTCCAGGCCGGTTTCGGAACGGACGGAACGGTGAAGGCGAGCTCCGCTACGCCATCTTCGTCCAGGATCACCTTGTACACGCTGAAACAATCCGGCAATTCATTCGAGAGAATCACGCCCTTCAGGCTTCCACGTGCGATGGTCGCTCCGGGATTGGTGGCATCGCCTTGGCGCGCCTCGAACCGCGCTCCAAAACGCGCATTCCGGTTGCGTTGAATCTCACTCAAGGCCGGCGAGCGATCATAGCATGCGTAAACTGCCTGCTCCTTGAAGGCGCGCCAACGCGGGTCTCGATTCGTGGCTGCCTGATGGTCGATATAGTCGAGCACCGATTCGGCCATGGCGCCGTTGCCTGCGCCGAACTCGGCGATCGTGAACTTCTCGGTCGGACCCAAAGAGCCGGCCTTGCGCATGCCGTCCCACATCTGAAACATCTGCTCGGCGACCATGTTGCCGAAGGAAGGCGCAAGCGCGATCGGGAACGTCCGGTAATGCTGCGAAAAGTCGACGCGTCCGCTGGAGTAATAACCGGCGGTCGGATGGAAAAGCACGATGTCCAGATAATCGTAAAACGAAGGGAAGTAATCTTTCACGATCGCTGGATTGACTCCTGGAGCGAGTTTGACCTCGTCCCCGACGGCCCACGCGTTCAAGAGTTGCCGGTCGGCGGCAAATAAGGAAGCGGAAGCAGCGCCAGTGATCGCCAGCGTGGCCACGAGCCGTAGCACGGCAAATTTGAGGCGCATAGATGAGATTGTACTACGCCGTCCTTTTGGTTCCCCGAAAATGGCGCTTTACTTCGGTCCGAGACCGTTCTTGGCGAGAAACTCTCGTATCGTCAGATAGATACGGTCGCGCTCCTGGGGCGTGAAGTTGCCATGTTTTCCTCCCGGAATGGTCACGAGCTGATTGGGCACGTTGACCTTGGCAAGGGCTTCATGCAGTTGAACGGCTTCGGGATACGGCACGGTTGGATCGGCATCCCCGTGGATGGTCAGGATCGGCGGAAGGCCGGGGCGCACGTAAGTCAGTGGCGAAACCCGCTTGGCGATCTCCATACGGTTGGGCAGACTGCCGAACCAGCGCACCGCGGCGGCGGCACGATGAGGACCATCGATCACATCGGGGACATCCGAGATGCCGAACCAGTTGATCACCGCGGCGACCCTTGGCATGGGCGTGTTGGCGGCGCATTCGCGGTCGAATCCTTCGCTCTCGGGAAGGATGCCCAGGGATAATGCGAGGTGCCCGCCGGCCGATTCGCCGGTGACCACGATGCGGTTCACATCGACGTTGTACATCATGGCTTGCTGGGCGACGTAGCGCAGCGCGCAGAAGCAATCCTCCACCGCTCCGGGCGCCAACGTGTTAGGCCCCAGCCGGTATTCCACGTTGACCACGTTCCAGCCCATCTCCATCCACGGCAGCACGTTCAGGATGGCGGCTTCCTTGTTGCCCGCCACCCAGAACCCTCCGTGCATGTAGATGATGGTGGGCTGCGGAGTGGTCGCGGTGCGGCGCCGATAGATATCCATCTTGAGCTGGGTGTCGCCCATCGTCAGATAGGTGACGTTGGGATACATTTGATATTCGTTGGCGACGTGGGTGGCCCAGGCGGCGGTGGGCGAGAGCTGGGAGAAAGCTGGCGCGGCCAGTACCAAGAGGAATAGTAGGATCTTGCGCATGGAGGACTCCATTCAGCGCGAGTATACACCAGTCCGGCGTGCTCGATCCTCGATCGCTTGGCGCTCTGCAACGGCGTCGCGATGTTCCTCCTCGCGGCCGTGCAGGTTGGCGTCGATGCAAATGAGAATCGCCCGCAGCGCGCCCGATAGCAGGGCCTGCGCGGCTCCCAAGTCTGCTGCCAGTGAGGGTTTCACCGAGGCCTTAGCCGAAAACTCCAGTCCTGCGACAGCAGCGCGAGCAGCACGCAAGGGCGCTTCGATCGCCTGTCGAAGGGCCGCCGCATCGCGAGAGCTCATGTAGGCCATGACGGCGCCGATGTCGTCGTCCGCAGCTCCGCGGAGATGGGCCGATTCGCGACGCGCGGCATCCAGGAGTTCGTTATTGCCGCCGGTGATCGCGATCGTTTTTATCAGAAGGCTGATCCCCAGTTCGGCGGCTACGGCAGCAGCCGCCACGCCCGCGGGCGCGGGCCGCGTGGCCGCCACGGAGTCAGAGAATGAAGCTAGCGATTGAGACCAGATAGACCGGGGCATTCGTTTCACATAGAATGTACCAGAGGTTTACTGTGGCCAATTTTCATCGCGTTCTGTTACTGCTCACGCTGGCGGCCATCATCGGCGTTCCTGGGCTTGCTCAAGTGGATCTCTCCGGCGTCTGGGGACCTACGTTTCATGAGGACAGCGCGGAGCGCGGATTGGGACCGGAGCTAGTCGACTTCATGGGCCTGCCGATCAATGCTGCCGCGCGCCAGTGGGCGCTGAGCTGGGACCCGGATCGCCTGGGTCTGCCCGAACATCAGTGCCAGGTTCACACGGCGGCCTATATTCACCGTGGCCCGCTACGGTTGCGGATCTGGGAGGAACGCGATCCCCAAACGCAAGACCTGGTCTCGATTCGGATGTACAGCAGCACCTATGAGCAGAATCGTGTGATCTGGATGGACGGTCGCCCCCATCCTCCCGCATACGCTGCGCATACCTGGCAGGGATTCTCCACCGGCAAGTGGGAAGGCAACATTCTCACCATCTACACCACGCATCTCAAACAGGGATGGACTCGCCGCAACGGGCTGCCTTCCAGCGACCGCATCACCCTGGTGGACCATTTCATCCGGCATGACAACCACCTGACGCACGTGAGCGTGGTGACCGATCCGGTATACCTGACCGAGCCGCTGGTCAAGAGCGAGGACTACCTGCTCAACGACAACACGGCCGGCAATTGGCTGTGGCCCTGCGAGTACGTGGAAGAGCTGCCTAACCACGATAACTCCCAGGTGCCGAGCTTCATGCCGGGCCAGAATCCGTTCGTGCACGAATTCGCCGATAAGTGGCACATTCCGGTGGACGCGGCTCTCGGCGGTCCGGAGACGATGTATCCGGAGTACATGAAGAAGCTCGCCGGCAAGTAGCTTACGAGAGTCCGATAATGCGGCCTGTCTCGGTATCCAGATCGATGTCGTAGTATCCCGGACGAGTCGACAAACCCGGCATCGTCGCCATCGTTCCGAGCAGCGGATACAAGAATCCAGCGCCGACGCTGGCGCGGATGTCGCGCACCGGCACCGTGAACCCGCTGGGCGCGCCCTTCAGGTTCGGATCGTGGCTGATCGACAGGTGCGTCTTGGCCATGCACATGGGAATCTTGTCGAAGCCCTGGCGCGTATAGACCTCGATCTTCTTTTCCGCTTCGGGCGAGTACTCGACGCCGGCGCCGCCGTACATCTCGCGCACGATGGTCTCGATCTTGTCCTTGATGCTCATTTCCAGCGGATAAAGGAATTTGAAATGGCTCGGTTTCTGGCAGGCGGCCACGACGGCGTGGGCCAGCTCGACCGCTCCCGCGCCGCCCTCCGCCCAGTGGTTGCTGACCACGGCATCCTCGGCGCCGGCCGCCTTGGAGATCTTCCGGACCAGCTCCATTTCCGCCGGGGTATCGTCCTTGAAGCGATTCACGGCCACGACCACCGGAATGCCGAAATTCCGCGCATTCCCGATGTGGCGGACCAGATTCGAGCAGCCTTTCTCCAGCAGATCCAGGTTCTCCTTGGTGTATTCGTGGGCGAGCGGCTTGCCCGCCACCACCTTGGGTCCGCCGCCGTGCATTTTGAGCGCGCGGATGGTCGCGACGAGCACGACGCAATCCGGCGTCAGGCCGCTGTAGCGGCACTTGATGTTGAAGAACTTCTCCATGCCCATGTCGGCGCCGAATCCGGCCTCGGTGAGCACGTACCCATCTGATCCCGCGAGCTTCAGTGCGATCTGGTCGGCGACAATCGACGAATTTCCGTGCGCGATGTTGGCGAACGGTCCAGCATGGACAAACGCGGGAGTGCCCTCGATAGTCTGCATCAGGTTGGGCATGATGGCGTCCTTCATCAGGACCATCAGCGCCCCAGTGACGCCGATATCGTCGGCAGTGACGGGCTCGCCCGCGCGGCTGGATCCGATCACCATGCGGCCGAAGCGTTCCTTCATATCGCCCAGGCTGGTGGTGAGGGCCAGGATCGCCATGATCTCACTGGCCACGGCGATGTCGAAGCCGGTGACGCGGGTCGCGCCCTTTTCTTCCGGACCCTGGCCGACCGTGATCTGGCGCAGGAAACGATCATTGGTGTCGACCACGCGACGCCAGGTGATGGTCTCCGGGTCGATATCCAGGCGCGCCCAGCGGCTGCGCTCTTCCGGAGTCAGCTGATTCGGATCCGTTTTCGTGATCCCGAGCTTTTTCAAACGCCGCAGCATGATCGTGGAAAAGCGCCGGCTGCCGTCTTTCGAGGCGGGGGTGAGCCGGTCGAACAGCGCCACGTCATCGGTGGTGCTCTCGTGGAACATGCGCGCGTCGATGGCCGCGGCTAGCAGATTATTCGCGGCGATAATGGCGTGGATATCGCCGGTCAGGTGGAGGTTGAACTCCTCCATAGGCACGATCTGGCTGTAGCCGCCGCCCGCCGCGCCGCCTTTGATCCCGAACGTAGGACCCTGGCTGGGCTGGCGGATATTTGTGAACACTTTCTTTCCCAGATGCGCGCCGAGCGCCTGGCTCAGGCCGACCGTAGTGGTGGTCTTGCCTTCGCCCAGCGGCGTGGGCGTGATGGCGGTGACCACGATGTACTTGCCGTTGGGCGCGTTCTCGAGCCGGTCGCGAACCGACAAATGAACCTTGGCTTTGGATTTGCCGTACAGCTCCAGCTCGTCGGGAAGGATTCCGGCTTCGGCCGCGATCTGCGTGATCGGCAGGGGCGTGGCGGCCTGGGCAATATCAATGTCGCTGGGGACAGGTATGAGAAGGTTTGATAGCTTGTGGGGCATGTTTAGAGGAGTGCGATTTACGATTATACCCAGAGGGGCAAGGTCTCCAGACCCGCAGCGGACTTTTGGTGCGCTCCGACGATTCACGAGCCATACTAAGAGTTGGTGAGGACGACAATGTCCGTTCCCGACGACGTGTTTCGCGGCGCGGAGCGGCTCGCTCGCAGAAGCAGGAAGTCGCGCAGCCAGTTGTACAGCGAGGCTATCAAGGAGTACGTTGCGCGCCATGCTAGTGACGAAGTGACCGAGGCTCTAAACCGCGTCTGCGACCAGGTGGGAGATCAGAGCGATCCGTTCCTGGCGGCCGCCGCCCGCCGCATCCTTGAGCGGAGCCAGTGGTGATCGCTCCGCGCAAGGTCCTAGGCGAACTTTCTGACACTGGCAAGACGTATTTGCTGCCGGCCGTAGCAGGCTAGCGCACCGGGACGCGCTGCTTCAGTTCTTCGAACCAGTTGAGCACGACCTGAATTTGCTGAGCGGCCGGCCCGGTGGGAGTTTGTCCGGGAAGAACAACTCCCAGGAGCCGCCCGTCCGGAAGAATGTCGTAGTCCCGCACGTCGTTTGGGGGCAGAGTTCTGAAACTACCTATAGGTACGGGGACCGGGCTACTGAACGTAAAGCTGGGCTGCGTTGAGATGCTCACGACGGCGACCAAGCCCGCACCCCGAACATAGAACAGTTCTTTCCCAAGGCGGGAAAACAGCGGGTGATGTTCCGTCCCGTCCTTGGGGAGCTGATATCTGTCGCCGGGCGGATATCTCTGCACGTCCACCTGAGAAGAGCCGCCCGTGTTGTCGATGGTCTGGTACGCAACCCAGCGGTCATCGGGAGAAAACACGGAGTTGCTTAAACGAGATGATGGAAGTTGGGCAAAGAGCGTGGGCTTCTTGTCGTGGAGCGAAAGCGTCCAGATGGAGCTGGAATCGCTCTTGATCTCCGTGTATGAGAGCGTTTGACCGTCGCGAGACCAGGAGTCTGGAATATGAGAGACTCCTTTCTCAGCCTTGGTAAGGCGTTCCACTGGCCCGCTGCCATCGGCGCGCTGCCACCAGATGCCCAGTTCGCCTTCGCGGTCCGACTGGAACGCGACTCGTTCATCCCCGGACCTGACGGGATAGCGATTCGATCCTGTAATCGTGAGCTGGCGTGGGGCGATTGAGCTGGATAGCGGGTAGATCCAAATGGCCGATTGGTTGCCCGCATCAACCTGGTAGGCTACGGTCTTTCCGTTTTTCGAAACGCGAGGGTAACCGAAGGATCCAAGTGGCATTTTCTGCTCCTCCAGGTTCCCTTTTCGATCCACAAGCGCAAGTACGTAAGCGTCTTGAAATGATCCCGTCGAAGCGGGACCGGGAATGTAAATCAACGATCCGGTATTTGAAACACCGAATTGTGCTGCTCCGCTCGCGGTGCTTCGCGCCACGCCCTCCACAATCGCGGCGTGGACAGAGCCATACTGCTTAGCTAATTCTACTTGCTTTTGGCGAGTTGCTCTTCGGTGTAAGCCTCTGCCTTTGCGGAGAGTCTTGGAGGCGTGGGGACGTTGATCTGGACCAGCGGCTGCGGATGCTCCGGCCGGCTGTCGCGACCGAGGAAATAGTTGATGTAGGAACTGGTGCCTTGCAGCGACCGGTCGCGCTGCGGGATGTAAGTCTTGAGCTCATCCACGCGATTGGCGGCCTGGGCGCGTTCGTATACCTTGACCCAGACGCAAGCCTGTTCCGGGATCACTTCGCACTGGCCGTTGAATGTCCCGCCGCAGGGTCCGTTGCGAAGATTCTTGGGACACGTCATGGGGCAGACGTATTCCGTCAGCCCTAAGACGCAATTGCCGCACGCCTGGCACCCGAACACAGGTTTCTTGAAGGCGAGTTCAGCTTGCTCCAACGCACTCGCGGCGGCCGGCATTTTATCGATCCAGCCCAGTACACCTGTCAATACGGTCCTGAGCGCCTGTGGAGTGTTGGCAGGCTCAATAATGTCGGCCACGCGATTCCAGAAAGTTTGCTTCTGCGGTTCTTTTTTCTTGGCTTCAAAGAAATAGAATCCGCCTTTAGGCGCCCATTCGAGTTCCTCGGCGAGTTCTTCCCACTTGGACGCCAGAACTTCTGAGCGCTTGATGATCCAGCGGACGCGGTCCGCCTGGTGGTCACCGCCGATGTATGACCCGGCGAACCCGAGGCCCCGCTGGATCGCGACCATCTTGGCGGCGCGCTCCAATCGAGCCGCCATTCCTTTATCGGTGGATGCATCGACTTCCGCACGGATCTGTTCCACCAGTTCGTCGGATGCAAAACACCCGGGAGGCTCGCCCTTATTGAATTTTTTGGCCGCCCCCAGCGGCAGGACGTACACGTTTCCGAACACGGGCGTGCGCAGGCCGCGTTCATCCATATACCGTCTTAGCTCGCGCATCTTGCGCGAGTCGTAACCGAGCTGGGTGATCGCGTAGTCCGCACCCGCGGCGATCTTCTTTTCGAGCTTCAGATACTGCCACGCGCAATCGGGCTCGGTATATTTGAAGGGCGAGACGGCCGCCGAAATGTAGAACGGATAGCCCTTCTTCGCGCGCATCTCGGCGATGGTTTCGACCAATTGGACCGAATCGAGATCGTACAGCGTGTCGGCCGTTTCCTTGCTGCCCTTGGGAAAATCGCCAGTGATCGCAAAAACGTTCTGGATGCCGAGCGCGTTCAGGTCCTCGAGCGCATTCAGGATATCCAGCCGGTCGCGCCCGACGCAGGTCAAGTGAATGTTGGGGGTGAGCCCGCGTGCCCGCGCGGCCGTTCCCACTCGGATCGGATCGTGCCCCAGCGCGCCGCCCGCGTAGCTGGTCACGCTGCCCGCGACCAGTCCCGGAATCTGCGCCAGTTGGGATGCGGCGTGGAACAGTTTCGCCTCGCGGGTCAGCCGGCTGGCCACCAGCTCGACCATGAAACAGAACTGGCCGCTGGTGAGCGCTTCGCGGACTGGGTTCGGCGCGGGCATTTTACTGACCGAGTTCTTTGCGAACGATCTTGGTTCCCTCTACCATTGTCTTCAATTTTGAAAACGCCACGTCGCGGGGCAGGTGAAACAGTCCGCAATCGGGCAGCACGAAGATCTTTTCGGGCGGCAGCACTTCCAGCGCCTTACGGATGTGCTGGGCCACCATGTCCGGCGTTTCCACGTCATGGATTTTCACGTCGATGACGCCCACGCCCAGCTCAAACGGAGGTTTAAACTCCTTGAACAGATCCAGGTCCTCGCCGCCGCGCCGCGCGAACTCAAGCGTGAGCTGCTGGACCTTTGCTTCCAGGATGGTCGGGAACAAGTAGCGGTAGCTGCCCTCCCAGGAAGGCTTCCCGTAGCGATTGCCGTAGCAGATGTGGACGCCGATTTTCGCCTCCACGCCTTCCACCAGAGTGTTCAGCACCTTCACGGCCCAGGGAAGATCCTCCGGAAACCCGGAATAGTAGGGCTCGTCGATCTGAATGAGTTTCGCTCCAGCCTTAACCAACGCCTTCAACTCCATGTTCATCACCCGCGCGATATCCGTGGCCAGAGCTTCTTCGCTGGGATAGAACTCGTTGCGGATGCGCTTGGTCAAGCAGTGCGGACCGGTGACGCAAAACTTAGTCTCGCGTTCGGCGAACGTCTGTAGGAATTTGAAATCCGGAACCAGGCCCAGAGACGCCATGGGCAGCTTGCCCTTCACGGCGCTGTCGTAGAAATCGTAGTAAAACTTCTTGGAAGTACGGTCGATCTGGACGCCCGGAAAGCGTTCCAGGAAGTAATCAACCATGTTGTCGCGGCGGGGCTCGCCGTCGGTGACGATATCCAGCCCGGCGACTTCCTGATCCTTGATCGCGGCCTTGACGGCCGTGTCGTGGATCTCGTCGAGCTCATGCCGGCTGATCCGCCGGGCGAAATACTCGGTCTTGAGCCGTTCCAGCCATCCCGGCATCGCGTAGCTGCCGACCATGGTGGTGGGAAGAAGGGGAAGAGCCATTGCGTTTTATCTACTCCCGTCGCGTTGTGTACAGAATCGAAGTGTTCGATCCCTTGCGGTAATGAAAGGGCGCGAAGTGCACGTCGTAGCCGGCGCGCTCGGCGACTTCCCGCAGCAAAACACCGTTGACCCAGCTCAGCAAGGTTCCGTCCAGCTTTCCGGGACCGTGGAAGCCCATGCGGTAGGCGTTGAAATCGGTTACAAAAATATCCTGCACCTGGAGGTAGCCGCGCGGGTGCAGCAGCGGAAGCGTGTTGAGGAAGCTTTCGAGCGCGCCCGAGCTGAGATGGAAACGGAAGTCGCTGGGCGCATCCTTCAGAATGTCCTCGAGTTTGGATGCGTCCAAGCCTTCCGGAAACGGAAAATCGGGAAGATCCTCCAGCATGACCAGCCGCTCTTCCAGGCGAATCGCGTTCCACACTTCCTGCCAGAATGCCAGGCAGCGCGAACGGTCGCCCAGAAAATCGTTTCCGCCTTCCACCAGCCGGAAAACGCTCGGCCTGATTTTGTCGACGGGGAGATGGAAGGTCTCGCTGATCTTCATCACGTCGACCATCGGAAGGTAGGCTCGAACCTGAACAAAGTAGAGCCGTCCGTCTCGGCGCAGCACTTCTTCGTCGGGCAGGTTGTCATACACGTTGGTGGAATGAACCTGCATGACTTTATGCCGCAGGAAAGAAAGCGTCTTGAGCGGATTCACCGCGTCCAGCACCATGAAACTGCACAGATCGGCGTGATCCTTCACGGCCGGTTTGGACATGTCCAGAGTCTGCAGGGAATAATCGCCCAACAGGATGCGGAGCTTGGGATAGTAGTCGGTCTGGCGCTGCTGGTCGAGCTGGCGAAACTTGTCGAGCCACAAACCCATGCGAATCCCGGCTCCCACGCCGATCTCCAGGATGTAAATCTCCGCCGGGAGGTTCTTCTTGGCCTCCATGTCTTTCAAGAGAGTCCAGAAATCGCCGACGCTATCGGCGATCGCCTGCGGCTGGTGTCCGTCCGACACGCCGCCCGGAAGCGATCGTTCGTAGCTCTTGCCGGTGGCTTCCTCCCAGTCCTTCAGCCGGGTCCAGTACAACTTGTTGAACTCCCAGACGAGGCTGGTGCGGAGCGACTGGAAATCCTCGAGTGGCAGGCGGTCCTGATCGCGCATCTCCGGCGAAGTTTCCGGATTGGCGCGCGCCATGGCCCGCAGGATGCCGTCCCGCAGGCAGCCCGGCACCACCTGCCGGGTATCGATGTGCACGTCCATGATGGGCCCACGCTGATTGCTGCCTTGCGCCACGCTGACCACTTCCCGGAAATTTTGCTTGTACTGGATCCAATCGAGCTGGATACGGAGGCTGGCGAATTCGTTCGGGGTGATCTGACCTTCTTCCACCAGCTTGTAGACGGTCTCGACAACGTCTTGCGCGGTGGCTCCCGCCGACTTTCCATGCAGGTGATTCAGATTCAGGATCATGGTTTAACGCGAACCTGTTTGGCGCGAAACAGCGGTTTTCGGGGCCAGACGGATTTTACAGGATAGCGCGTTTCGCGGACAGATCCTAGCGATGCGGTTACCAGCGGCCGAATTCGTCGCGGAAGTCCCGGTGGGCTTGGCGCATTTCGCGGCGGAAATCCTCTCGTGCCTGGCGCAGCTCACGCTGCGCGTCCTGCCGGGCGCGCCGGAGTTCTTCCCGCGCTTCCCATCCCGCGCGGCGGAAATCTTCGCGGGCTTGCCTGAATTCGGAGTGGTAGCCGTAATGGTAATGGTCGTGGTAGCCGCAACCGGCCGTGACCAGGCAAATTACGATGGCAATGGCGCCGAGAGTCTTCATAATCCCCTCGCGTTAATCTGTTACGCGTGCCGGCTCCGATTTGTTCGATCTTTTTTTCAGGAGCACGGATACCAGCCAGACCAGCCCCGCCAGAGCGACCACCACCATGGCCCAACGCATGGCCGCCGCCCAAAAATCCGCATTTAGCACCGGCAACCTGACGGGAAACTGGCGCAGATTGCCCCACCGGTCGGTCATCCAGTGCCAGGCCGTGTGGCCAACCAGCGCCGAGAGAATGATGGTGCCCATCCGCTCGGCGACCACGTAGCGGAAGATCAGATCCAGCAAGGGGATAGAGATCGCCAACACCAAAAGCTGGCCCAGTTCGACGCCCAGGTTGAAAGAGACCAGCGAGGTCAGCAGGTGCGATCCCGCGAACTGCAGCGTCTGTCGGAGGGCGAAGGAAAAGCCAAACCCATGCACCAGGCCGAAGGCGAACGTCACTATCCAGCGGCGGCCCACGTTGCTGGCTCCAACGATGTTCTCGAGCGCCATGTAGAGGATGGACATTGCAATCAAGGTCTCGATCAGCGGCGGAAACCACAGGGCATCCGGACCGAGGCCGTAGGCGGAGGCGATCAGCGTGAACGAGTGCGCGACCGTAAACGAAGTCACGATCAGGAGCAACTGGCGGAATCGCCGGAATGGAATGACCAGGCACACCAGAAACAGGAGGTGATCGGTGCCGTCCAGAATGTGCAGGAACCCAGCCTGGACGAATCGCAGCGACGCCTGGTACCAGCGCGGGTCGAGCCGGATCAGCCCGGGATCGCCCTCGAATTCGAACGCCCGGATTGCGCCGTCCGGCGGAAGAAAGCGCAGTACAGTGATCACGCGCACGCCGAGCCGTTCTACTCCAGGACGGATGGAAAACTGGGATCGATCGGACTGAATCTGGTATTCCAACCATGCGTCGAGCATGGTCTGGTCCCACGGGACTTGCGTGTTCTCGGGAAGCTTCGGGCCAGTGATGTGCGCCAAGGCGGTTTCATAAGAGGCAAACGACTTGTCCGATTCAAGCGACGGGCGAACAGCCAACAGGCGCGGGGTCGGCAGGCGCGTGTCGTTCTCATCGACTTCGACGGCGCGAACCAGCCACACCGTGGCCGCGTCCTGCAAGAACTGATCCGCGCGGGAAAGATCCAGATAGCCCGGACCGACCTTGGGAAAGTCTATATCCCGCATGGACTTGACCGGCACGCGGACCAGCAGATCCAGCTTGTCGCCTGAAGGTCGCAGGAACATCTGCACAGTCACGTCGTTGGGGATATCGTGCGCGGTCGCGCCCTGCGGCAGCACCACGAATAGGCCGAAAATGACAGTCTTCGCCCACATGCAATCGTGTATAGTAGCTTACATCCTTCGCTTCCGTCAGCGGATTGACGTGGAACCGGGCCGGGTCGAATCCGGGAGGACTGCCGTGAGCATCAAACGGATCAAACTCGGTGCTGGGGTTCTACTGGTGGCTTGCTTGGCTCTACCACAGTACACATGCAGCAAATACGTTGGGCCCGACGGGAAGACGGTTATCTCTGTGCCAACAGGCGCCGCACAGGGAGCGTATCGGGAAGTTCTCGAGCGGCATTATCCGCTGGAGTCCTTCGAGGTGCTCGACATCTTTTCCTGGCTGATTCTCCTGACGTTTGTGTGGCCGCTTCCCGTGCTTGCGTACCACTGGCGCGGCAAGCCCGCCGTACTCAAGCGGGCGGTCTGGCTGGCGGAGCCTATACTGGCGATAGGATCAGCCTACGGCGTCTGGGAGTTGTCCTCCGTGGGAACGCGGGCGATCGGAACCTACTTGGCGTTGGCGGCCAACAGTGTCTACTTGTGCGCCTGGGTAGTCGACTTGGGCCATAAGCCCCGTCAAAGAGGCTGAAGCCGCCCGCGGGAGACAAATCCCGCGGCTAGACAGTTCAGGCCTCTATTACCTGCGCTTGTAGATTTTCCGAAGTATGGAAAACGCGTGCAGATGGGCCGGGGACGGTCACGCAGAAGAAGTAACGAAGGCTGGCCCGGGGACCTGCCTACCAGCGAGTTACCGCTTGCTCTGCAACTTGTGGTAACCGAGCTTGGCGCGGGCCTCGGTTAAGGTGTTTCCCTCATTCACCAGCCGGCGGATTTCCGATTCCGCGGCGTCGATCTGTTCGGCATTTGTCAGGATGGCGTCTTCATGCGCCTGGGGAATCGCGACTACGCCATCCGCGTCGCCACGCAGGATGTCACCTTGATTGACGCGCGCGTCGCCGATGTTCACAGGGCCACCCATCGCTTCCACCTGAATGCGGTCCTTGCCGGTGCGCATGGAGTAACTGCGGCTGTAGATGGGATACCCAAGCTCGCGCGCCAGATGCGTATCGCGGCACGCACCGTCGATCACCGTACCGGCCACGCCGCGACGATTTGCAACCCATGTGAGAATGTCGCCCCACACGGTCGCATTCTCGCGGCCACCGTTATCCAGCACCACCACGCCTCCCGGCGGCACGTCTTCGATGTAGTCGCCCACGGTGCCGGGCGGAGTTCCTGCCGGTCCGTAGAGGATGGTGAACGCGCGACCAGTCAGTCTAAAACGTGGGTCAAGGGGTTTGATGTTCAGGCACTGGCCGGCGATCCCCAGCCGGTCCATGGCGTCGCTGATAGCTGTAGTGTCGAGCTTGGCAGCGCGTTCAACATTCTTGTCGTTCGCCATTGTTTACGCTTTCTTCAGCATGTTTTCGTAATTTCCAGCCATCACCTGGCTGATCGGGGTGCCGGAGCGAATCGCCTGGGCCAGGGCTTCTTCGCGCTGCATGATGCCTTCCGCGGTCTCGAGCACACGCGCGATTTCGCCCTGCGCGACGAAGACCACGGCGCTGGCGTCGGCGATCACGTAGTCCCCGGGTGACACGGTGACGTCGCCCACGGTGATGGGTTCATTCGTTGCGACTTCGACGATCCGCCCGCGCGCCGTCCGCGCAGTGTGGCTGCGCGCGAACACCGTAAAATCGAGTTTGCGGCTGTCATCGATATCGCGCGCCGGACCTTCAACGATGACGCCAGCTACGCCGCGAACTTGAGCACCGATCGACAGATTCCCGCCCCAGGACGCGGCATCGAGCCCGGTGCGCTGTTCCACCACGATGATGTCTCCGGGCGAAGCGGCTTCGATGGCGGCGGTGCAGAGATGGCGCGTGCCGGTCAGTGAGGTGTCGCGGCCCTCGGCTCGGTCCAGTTTGACCGTCAATACCTGTCCGGTAATCCGCCGATCCGTCGAAAAGCGCTCAAGCCCAGTGACGGAGCCTTTGAGATCGAGCTTATCCAACGCGTCGGAGACGGCGCAGGAATCCAGGCGGCTCAACCGCGAAATATATTCGTTCATTTCTTCCTAACGTTCCGGCCGCCAGCGCGAGAAGCGGCGTTCCAGGCGTTCGGCGAGCCAGGTAAGCAGGATCCCTGAAAATGCGATGACGATCATGCCCACGAAAAGCGTATCGGTGTTGAAGGTCTGTCCGCCGTAGACCACCATGAAGCCGACGCCCTGACTGCTTCCCACCATTTCGCCGACCACCATTCCGATCAATCCCAACGCAACGCCTTGCCGGATGCCGGTCAGGATGAAGGGCACCGATCCTGGAATGGCGAGCGTCTTGAAAATCTGCCAGTCAGAAGCGCAGAAGGCGCGTGCGGCGCGCAACAAATCCCGGTCGAGCGCCCGTACGCCGCCCACCGTGTTGATCAGCACGGGGAAGAATGCCGACAGAAAAACGATAAATACTTTCGACCAGATCCCGATCCCGAACCAGATGATGATCAGCGGCACCATCGCGATGCGCGGCGTCGCGTAGAACGCGTTCAGGAACGGATCGCAGAACAGCCGCAGCCCGCGGTACCAGCCGATGAGCACCCCTGCCACCACGCCCGTAACCACCGCCAGCACGAATCCGATGGCAAAGTTCGTGCCGCTATATCTCATGTCGGCCAGCAGCGTTCCTTCCACCAGCGTGTAACGGAATTGCTTTACGATTGCTGCGGGACTGCTGAAAAACAGCGGCGAAATCAAGCCGGCCGACCAGCACGCCTGCCAAATACCAAGGATCAGTACAACCGAGAGGCTGCCCAAAATCACCGCCTCGTGCTTGGCGTAGAAGC
>JAIQFI010000008.1 GCA_020073345.1 Terriglobia bacterium | reverse complement strand
ACCTGGCCCAACGGGCTGATCCAGAACGAGGTCAAGCAGGCAACCAACCAGGCGCATGCGTACGAGGAAGCGCAACGATTATCCGGTTCCTGCCCCATGATCTGGACCTGGAACGGCCGCGAGTTTCAGTTCATCACGGATGTCCTTGGAGTGGCCCCCCTGGGTGCGAGCGACGGTGATGGCAGCTACTTTCCGGTGGATCACGACGAGTACGTCCAGATTCCCGGCTCGGCGCTTTCGCAGAAGGATGGACACTACGAAGTTCGCGTGACCGAGGAGCTGAGCGAGGTGTCGTACCTGGATCAGATCCAGTTGTTCGCCGTGGATCACCGCGAGGGCACGGAGATCTTCACCAACGAAAAGTTCAAAGGGCCGCCCTATCCTGAGTTCCGGCTGTTCGGCGTCGAGCGGCGGATCTATCCTAAAGCAGCTCACGACGACCAGGGCCGGGACGTCTTGCCGCTCCTCTTGTCTAAAGACCAGCGCTATCCCGATCAGTTTCGGCGGTCGGAGATTGGCGTGGCGGATCTGCATACGCTGGAACTGGATTTCGCGGGCGCGGCTCCGTCCGGCAAAGCGGTCCTGCTGCTCAACGGCTGGGTCGATTGGCCGGATGGCAGCACATTTCGAAGAGCCTCGCAGGAGCTAACTGCCGGATTGACCGTGCCGTATCTTCAGGTGCAGGACGCCCAAGGCCGCTGGCAGACCGTGAACAAAGATATGGGCATGCCCGCCGGCAAACCCAAGACCATCGCGGTTCCCGTGGAGTTTCTGTCCGCGAGCCGCAAGGTCCGGATCGTCACCAATCTTTGCGTCTATTGGGACGAAATCTTCCTGAGCGAAGACGTATCGGACCCCGGTGTCGTGCCGAAGCCTATCCCTCTCGTCTCTGCCGATTTGCAATTCCGCGGATTCTCGGAATCTCGCATCGACTCGCGCCGCGAACAGCCGGATACGTTTTTCTACGGCCATGTTTCGCCGGTCTCTTTCTGGAATCCGACGCCGGGTCTTTATACCAAGTTCGGACGGGTGGATGAACTGCTCAAGGATGTGGACGACCGTCTGGTGATCATGGGATCGGGCGATGAGGTTACCCTCCAATTTGAGTCGAAAGGGCTGGAAGCCCCGCGTACGGGATGGACCCGCGATTTTCTGCTGAAGGTGGATGGCTGGGCCAAGGATCGCGATCCGAACACGGCGTTTTCTTCGACGGTGAATCCGCTGCCATTCCACGGAATGTCCCGGTATCCGTATCCCGTCACAGAGCATTACCCGCGCGACGCCGCGCACGACGATTATCAGCGCGCCTACAACACACGTCCCGCGCAGGCCCTGATCCGACGTATGGAGGCGCGTTGAAATTTAAGCTGCTCATCGCAGTTTTGCTGCTGAACGCCGCTTATGTGGCGGCGCTGCCGTCGGCGACCATTTTCTACGTAGCCAACGTATTGCTGCACGTGGTCGTAGGTCTCGCCGGAGTCGTCGCATTGTGCTGGCAGTGGCGGCGCAGCCCGAAAATCGCCGTGTTGATCGTCGCCGCGCTGCTCGGCGGATTCCTGGTGGTGAAGGGCGCGGTCACCGACAATCGCTGGGCGCTGTGGGCGCACATCGCGCTGGGTGTCATCGGACTGGCGATGTTGTTGCCGCGGGGACGTTGGCGCGCTGGACTCGCCGCACTGGCGATTATGGCCGCGGCACTGCGTTTCGGCTGGCGTGCGGATCGTATTCGCAATCCGGAGACCGTCCCGCTGTCGATGGCCGAGGAAGGCGCGGGTCCCAAGTCGCCGTTCTGGCCTTCGGCGGCGAACACCAACACTGGGCGTGTCATCCCGTCCGATTTCTTCATGGACTCGGCCCTGTGCGGCGAGTGTCACAAGGATATCTACCAGCAGTGGCAGAGTTCCATGCACCACTTCGCGTCCTTCAACAATCAGTTCTATCGCCGCTCCATCGAGCACATGCAGGAGTTGAGCGGAACGCAGGGCAGCAAGTGGTGCGCCGGATGCCATGACCACGCCGTCTTCTTCAATGGCCGCTTCGACCGTCCGATCAAGGAGCAGGTCGACACCCCCGAGGCGCAGAACGGTCTGGGGTGCCTTTCCTGCCACTCCATCGTGCACGTCAATGGCTCGGTGGGGAACGGCGGCTTCACCATTGGATATCCGCCGCTGCACAACCTGGCATCCAGCAAGACTCCGTGGATCAAGAAGGCCAACGAGTTCATCACCTACCTTAATCCCGAGCCGCACCGCCGGACCTTTATGAAGCCTTTCATGCGACAGAACTCGTCGGAGTTCTGCGCGACTTGTCACAAGGTGCATCTGGACCAGCCGGTGAACAATTACCGCTGGTTCCGCGGTTTCAACGAATACGACAACTGGCAGGCCAGCGGCGTTTCGGGACAAGGAGCGCGGTCGTTTTACTATCCGGCCGAATCGGCCACCTGCGGGAAGTGCCACATGGCCCTGGTGCCGTCGCAGGATCCGGGCAACCACGGAGGCATGGTGCACTCGCACCGCTTCGCGGCCGCGAATACGGCGGTCGCGTCCGTGAATAATGATGCGGTGCAGCTCAAGGAGACCGAAGACTTCTTGAAGTCGGGATTCATTACCGCGGATCTGTTCGCAGCTACGGAAGTCCCTTTGACGCCAGGACAAGTCCAGATGCTGCGGCGTGCAACGGACAGCCCGGTTCTCTCGTCGACTTTTGCGGTCGGCGAAGAAGCGGAACAAACCGGTCCGGCGGTGATCCGGGAGGTTGGCAAAATCGCCGCGCCTTTGGATGCACCCAATGTGCGATTTCGGCCCGGGTCCACCGTGACCATCGACGCCGTGGTGCGCACGCGCAAGATCGGGCACTTCTTCCCGGCGGGCACGGTGGATGCTTTCGATGTGTGGCTGGAATTCAAGGCTACCGATGCTCGCGGGCGCGTGCTGGCGTGGAGCGGGCGCGTGGAAGACAACGGGCGTGGACCCGTTGAAAAAGGCGCGCACTTCTACCGCTCCTTGCAGCTGGACGCGGAAGGAAACCCGATTAACAAGCGCAATGCGTGGCAGGCGCGCAGCGTTTTGTACGTGCGCCTGATCCCGCCCGGTGCGGCGGATACGGTGCATTTCCGCTTGCCGATCCCCAAGGACGTGGAAGGTCCCATCACGCTTGAAACTCGGCTGAACTATCGCAAGTTCAGCGAGTACTACGCCAAGTACGCGTTCGCCGGCGTGGCGCAGTCCGGCCGCGCGGGTCTCGCGTTCGACAGCCGGATCTACAGCTTCGATTCGAAGCCGGTACCGGAGTTGCCGATCGTGACGTTGGCCCAAGCGAAGACGGTTGTTGCCGTGGGGGAGCCAACCTGGGAGCCGGTTCCACGCAAGCAGGATCGCGAGCGGTGGAACGACTGGGGTATCGGGTTGCTTCTGCAAGGCGACCTGAAAGGCGCCGAATACGCGTTCCGCCGCGTGACCGAGATCGAACCCGAATATCCCGACGGTTGGGTGAACGTCGCCAGAGTTCTGATCCAGGAAGGCGAGACTGATGCCGCACGTCCCTTTGCGGATAAGGCCTTGCAGCTAAGTCCCAAACTCGCGCGGGCGCACTTCTTCCGGGCGATGATCCAGAAAGCGGATGGCGATTACGACGGCGCGCTCAAGAGCCTGGCACAAGTCGAGGATCAGTACCCGCGCGATCGCGTCGCGCTGAATCAAACCGGGCGCATCTTATTCCTCCAGCGCCGGTATAAGGAAGCCGTCCGTGCGCTGGAACAGGCGCTGGCCGTCGATTCCGAGGACCTTCAGGCGCACTACAATTTGATGCTCTGCTACCGGGGGCTGGGGCAGATCGACAAGGCGGAGCGCGAGCAGGGTCTGTTCCAGCGCTTCAAGGCGGATGAGGCTTCGCAGCAGTTGACGGCTCGCCCCAGACAGTTGAGTCCCGAGGATAACAATGAGAGACAGCCGATACACGATCACGCTCCTGAGCCTGGTGTTTCTTACGGCGTGCGGGACGACGGCGCCGTCGCGATCAAAAGAATTGCGCGTGGCACCACCGGTTCGGTTCACTGACGTCACGAGCGAAGCGAACATCCACTTTCAGCACAACTCCGGCCGTGAAGGGAAGAAGTGGCTACCGGAGACGATGGGGCCGGGCTGCGCCTTCTTCGATGCCGACGGCGATGGCTGGCTCGACATTCTGATCGTGAACGGAAAGAGCTGGACCGGCCACGGCCCTCGTGCCACGGCAGCGCTCTATAGAAACGACCAACACGGGCATTTTACCGACATCACCGCGGGCAGCGGGCTGGATTTCGAGGCTCACGGCATCGGCGTGACGATCGGCGACTTCGACAACGACGGTCGCGAGGACGTGTACATCACGGCGCTAGAGGGCGACCGTCTGCTCCACAACGAAGGCGGCGGACGATTTCGCGATGTCACGGCCGCGGCGGGCATTCACAATGCGAACTTCGGAACCAGCGCTGCCTGGCTCGATTATGACCAGGACGGCAAGCTCGATTTGTTCGTCGCCAACTATGTGCAATGGACTCCGGACGCCGATCTGTATTGCTCCCTGGATGGATCGACCAAGTCTTATTGCACACCTGAGTCGTACAAGGGCACGTCGTCCAAGCTTTTTCGGAATTTAGGCGGCGGGAAGTTCGCGGACGTGACTGAGCAGGCCGGTCTAGGGGATCCCACAGCCAAATCCCTGGGCGTCGCGGCGTTTGATTACGATGGCGATGGTTTCACCGATTTGTTCGTGGCCAACGATACGCAGCCCAACAAGCTGTACCACAATCTGAAAAACGGGAAGTTCCAGGAAGTGGGGCTTTCCGCCGGAGTCGCATTCGGCGAGGACGGCGTGGCGCGAGCTGCCATGGGCGCGGATGCAGCCGACTACGACCGCTCCGGAAGACCGCATCTGATCGTCGGCAACTTTTCCAATCAGATGCTGGGGCTGTATCACAACGAGGGCAACGGACTGTTCGTCGACGAAGCCCCGAAATCCGCGGTCGGGCGCGCGAGCCTGCTGAAGCTGACCTTTGGACTGTTCTTCTTTGACTACGATCTGGACGGGTACCCGGATATCCTGGCGGCCAATGGCCACCTGGATGAAGAGATCGAGCGCGTGCAGCCCAAGGTCATGTACCAACAGACGCCATTGTTGCTAAGGAATCAGGGCAAGGGAGTGTTCGAGGAAGTCGCCGCGTTTCCAACGCCGATGGTGGCTCGCGGCATGGCGTATGGCGACTTCGACCGCGACGGCGATCTGGACGTGCTGATCGCCACCAATCACGGCCCCGCTCATCTTTATCGCAACGATGTTTATCGCAACGACGGCGGGAACGGCAATCACTGGATCAATGTGAGACTAGAAGGAACGCGCTCGAATCGCGATGGAATCGGCGCGGTGGTGCGCGTGACCAGCGCCGCGGGGACGCAGTGGCAGGCCGTGCACAGCGGCTCAAGCTTCTGTTCCGCGAGCGACCTTGCGCTCACCTTCGGGCTGGGAAGCGATGAGAAGGCGACGAGCGTTGAAATCCGCTGGCCCGGGGGGACGCGGCAGGTTCTGAAGGATGTCCTCGCCGGACAACATCTGGTGATCCAACAGCAATGATCGATGTTCTGGCGCGTTCCGGAACAGAGCAGGCGCGACTGATCCGGGACGGCGGAGTATCTTCGGCGGAGTTAGTGGATGCGCACCTGAAGCGCATCGAACAGGTAAACCTGAGCCTCAATGCGGTAGTCGAGGTGTTGGCGGATGAAGCGCGGAAAGCGGCGCGACACATCGATGAACAGCGAGCTCACGGCGCTGCCCTGGGCCCGCTCGCAGGCGTTCCGTTTTCGATCAAGGATTCGATCGAAGTGGCAGGGACCGTGTGCACGGCCGGTACGCTCGGCTTGCGATCGGCCCCCGCGTCGACGCGAGATGCCACGCTGGTGGCGCGATTGCGAGCCGCTGGCGCCATTCCGATCGCTAGAACGAATCTGCCGGACCTCTTGTTCGCCTTCGAAAGCGACAACCTGATTCACGGCCGCACCAACAATCCGTACGACCTCTCGCGCACCTGTGGCGGGTCGAGTGGAGGCGAGGCCGCGCTGATCGCGGCGTGCGGATCGCCCTTCGGGCTGGGTAGCGACGCGGCCGGCAGCGTCCGTCTTCCCGCGCACTTCTGCGGCATCGCCGGCATCAAGCCGACCTCGGGACGTCTGCCTCGCACCGGCCACGTTCCTCCGGCGGGGGGATGGATCGAAACGCTGTGGCAGATCGGCCCCTTAGCGCGCCGCCTCGAGGATCTGTGCGCTGTGATGCCTCTGCTTGCTCGGCCCGATGGATTGGATTTTACGGTGATCGGCATGCCGAATGGTGATCCTGAAGCGGTGCGCATAGATGATTTGCGCGTGGCCTTCTTCACGGACAACGGCATTGCTGCGGCGGATCCCGAGACCATCGCCGCCGTGCGGCGGGCCGCGGCCGCGATCGCGAAGGAGGTCCAGGTGATGGACGAGCGGCGTCCACCCGGCATCGAGGAAAGCTACCAGCATGAGATGCGCTTGATCGGCCCGGATGGCGGCGACGGCTTGCGCGCGTATTTAGAAGCAATCGGGAGCACACGCACGCATCGTTTGCTGGATGGGTGGCTGGCCAAGCTCGAACCATACCGCACCGACTTGGCGGGATTCGCCCAGTACTGGGCGGATCTGGATCGCTTCCGCGCACGCATGCTCGCGTTTCTCGAAAATTACGACGCGATTCTGTCGCCCGCCTGCGCTCACGCGGCGCTGCCCCACGGCAGCTCGATCGACGAGGGCACGTTTCAGGGATTCAGCTACACAATGACGCACAATCTCACCGGGTGGCCGGCCGCCGTGGTTCGCTGCGGGCAGACGGAGTCGGGGTTGCCGATTGGTGTGCAGGTCGCGGCGCACCCTTGGCGCGAAGACGTCGCGCTGCGGATTGCGGGACGGCTCGAGAACCTGTGCGGCGGATGGCAGCCCAGCCCGCTAATGTGAGCTGGGTGGAATCCCCAGGTAGCCGTTGCGAGCGATCATCCCCGCCCGCTCCTTGTAGACCGCCGGATTCTCGGGTAACAGCGTCGCCAGCCCGTCGACGTAGCGGTTGTACATGCAGAAGGCTGCGGCGATCAATACCGTATCGTGAATCTCGGCGTCGGTCGCGCCCTGCTGCCGAGCGCGATGGACGTCTTCCGGAAGAACACTCTTTCCGCCGCGCTGGACCTTAGTGGCGATTGCCAGCAGCGCTTTCAACTTGTTGGAAATCGCGGCCTGCTCGAAGTCGCGCTTGACTTGTGAAACCAGTTCGTCGTTGCCGTCAAGATGATGTGCCGCGATCGCGCCGTGGCTGCTCTGGCAATAGTCACAATCATTCCGGGATGAAACGTGAGTTGCGATCAGCTCGCGTTCCCCGGGCGTGAGCGTGTTCGGCGCATGCAATAAGATATTCGCCAGCTCGCACAGCGGCTTGGCGATATCCGGACGCAGCTCAAACAGTCCGCGAATTCCCGGAACGCCGTCGGGGAGCGTAATGTGCGGCATATAATTTCCTCACTTCCTTACATAACCCGTCTCAGCCGATCGTTTCCCGGCCAGCCGGTGCGCTTCATCCGAAAGCACGTGGACGCCGCTGGCGCCCACCCATCGATTGTAGAAATTGAAAAGCGCGCAGATGGTGATGACGTAATAGATCGCTTCGTCGTCCCATCCGGCGGCATACATAGGCTGCATGTCCTCCGCGGTGAGCTGCTGCGCACGGTGAGTCACTTTCTCGGTGAAACGAAATAGTGTTTTCTCTTTATCCGTGAGAGCAGACTTCTCCGGATCGCGAACCACCGCCTCGGCGAATTCCCAGCCATTGACGCCGCGCTCTTTCTCAAGAAGCGCCGCCGCGAATCCGATGTGCGCTTTGGTGCAGAACGCGCAGCGATTCAGCGCCGAGGTGTAGGCTGCGATCAGCTCGCGCATGCCGGGACTAATCGGTGCGGGGTCGCGCATGACCGCCTGACTGAGACGCGCGAGATGGGCCGTCATCTCCGGCTTGAACGCGAACAGGTGCCAGATTTGCATGTACTCGGAGCCCGCGGCCTGCATGCTGCGGATCAGGTCGGTATACGGACTCGGCTGCGGATGATTCTCTACACCGGGAAGAAATGTTGGCTCCATACTTAAAAGAGTGGGTCAATCCTACAACAACCAAGAACGACAAGTCCAGGCTAGCGCTTGCATGGATCCCGTGGCTGCTTACGACCGGATCGCGCCCGTGTTCGCGCGTTTAGCGAAGCGGCGGAGGGCGTATCTGGATCGTGTCGATCAGCTGGTTCTGTCCGAGATCGCGCTGGGCAGCCGTTCTCTGCTCGACGTCGGGAGTGGTGATGGCGCCCGCGCCCGGCGCATCGCGCGGTCTCCGGGCATTACGGAACTGGTGCTGCTGGAGCCCAGCCTGGCGATGCAGGGCAAGGACCTCGTCGACGCCAAGGTCTGGACCATGCGCGCCGAAGAGCTTCACTCGGTTCAAGCTGAGTTTGACGTCATCACTTGTCTCTGGAATGTCCTCGGCCACATTCTTCCCTCCGCGAGCCGAATCGGCGTGCTCCGTCAGTTTGCGCGTCTGGTATCTCCGCGAGGCAAGATCTTCGTCGATGTAAATCATCGCTACAACGCGCGCCATTATGGATCGTTGCAAACGGCCTTGCGCTTCCTTCGCGATCGAGCGTCCTGGGACGAGAGGAATGGCGACGTGACGGTCACCTGGGACGTTGAAGAGACACGTTGTACCACCCAGGGGCACGTGTTTACGGATAAAGAATTCCGAGCCCTTTCGCGCGCCGCTGGCCTGACCATAGAAAAGACGTTTGTCGTCGACTACGCCACCGGAGAACTACGTCGACGTGGCTGGGAGGGAAATCTCCTCTACGTCTTGGGGCCTGCCGCCGCAGATGCTGCTTGAGGAGAGCACTCGGGGATGCCCCGAATCGCGTCGCGCAAACTCCCGCAGACCTCCGTAATCTGCGCATCCGTGAGACCGTTGAAAAACGGCAGCGCCAGTGTGCGGTCGGCTACCTGCTCGGTGATGGCCAGATCGTCGAGCGGGTTCGCATACGCCGCGAAAAGCGGTTGCTTGTGCAGGGGAGCAAAGTAGCGTCCGCAGCCGATTCCCTGCGCAGTTAGCTGCTCGCAGATGGAGTCCCGATCCTCGCGCGCGAACTGGGCAGCCAGACGTATCACGAAGACGAACCAGCACAAGCGTCCACCTTCGATCTTTAGAGGCGGCAGAGTGACTTCGGAAATCTCCTGCAGCGCATTCGCATACCGAATCGCCACGGACTCACGGCCTTCGAGAATCTCGCCAAGCCTCTTCATCTGCGCGACGCCCAGCGCGCAGTTCATCTCGGAAAGACGATAGTTGTACCCCAGGAGGCTGTGATCGAGCCAGCCGTCGGTTGTCATCCTCCCTTGATTTCGGAGGGCCCGCATCGTGTCCGCGAGACCCGCATCCCGGGTGACGACCATTCCGCCTTCACCAGTTGTGATCGGTTTATTGGGATAGAACCCGAAAACTCCGAAGTCGCCGATTCCGCCGACCGTTCGTCCGCGATACTGCGCTCCGATTGCCTCGCACGCATCCTCAATCACCGGTACGCCGTGTTTCCGGGCGACGTCCAGAATGGGACCGAGATCCGCGGGGTGCCCGAAGGTGTGCACGACAATAATGGCGCCGGTCCGCGGAGTGATCGCCTTCTCGAGCCTGTCGGGATTCAGGTTTAAGGTGATCGGATCGATGTCGACGAAGACAGGCGTGGCGCGTTGGTACAACACTACATTGCCGGCGGCAATGAAGGTGAAGGACGGCAGAATGACTTCGTCGCCTTCGCCGATGCCCAATGCACTGAGGCAGAGATGCAAACCCGCGGTTCCCGAGCTGACGGCGATGCCATAGGGGACGCCCGCGGCTTCCGCCATCGCCTGCTCGAATTCCACCATCCTGGGGCCGATGCTGAGTCGCGGCGTTCGCAGCACGTTCACCACGGCTTCGATGTCGGCCTCAGTGATTTCAGGAGCCGAAAGAGGGATCCTCATTTCCATGGTCACGCGCCGGCCTCCAACGCACGAGCCCGCTTGGTAAGAAGCTCCTCACCTAATGGCACGGACGCAAGCAGGGCAACGATTCTTTCTGAGGCTCGGCCATCGCCATACAGATTCTCCATACCTTCCAGCGAGCGCCGGAATTCCGTGCTTCTGGCCGTGCGGATCCGGTCCAGAATGGATGCGGCGGTGGGTTCAGCGTCGAGCACGTTGCGGCCGCGCTCGCGTCCCCGCTGGCGGATCCCGACGTTGACCACCGGCAGTGCAAAGGAGGCCGCCTCAATAATCCCGCTGCTGGAGTTGCCGACCAGAAGATCCACATACTGCAGCAAGCTCCAGTAGACGATCGGGTCCAGGTTGACAATGACTTTGCCATCTCCGCGTTGGCGTACGCACGATTCCACTCGCTCGATCAGCCCCCGGCTGCCGGCGTCGGCGTTGGGATAGCAGCACAGAAGCTGTCCCGGCATGGACTGGATCGCGGAGAACATCGCGTCCGCTTCACGCGTGGTGTCCCGAGCGATCGTCGTGGGGTGGTAAGTAACTAGCGCGGTCGGTTGGCTAAGGTCGATGGTTAGGCGTGTCTCCAGTTGTTCGCGGCTCAATAGCGGACTTCGACGCAGGTGATCCAGGGCTGCGGCTCCAGTGCGGTGGACGCGCCAATCCTCTTCGCCCATGGCGATCACTCGTGCACGCGCCGACTCCGTAGAGGTGAGGTGGACGTGGCTGAGCTTGGTCAGCGCATTGCGAACGGCGTCATCGATCGCGCCTTCGCTTATTTCTCCTCCTTCGATATGCGCCACCGGAATGCGCAGGGCCAAAGCGACCGAGGCAGGCGCGAGCATTTCGTAGCGGTCGGCAGGCAACACGACCAGGTCGGGACGCATCTGCCCAAAGCAGTCCGCCAGACTCATGGTCGCCACACCGATGGTCTTGGCCATGCCGACGTCGCTATCCGAGCTGATGAGGCACTCGATGCGAGCGCCGACCTGGAACCCGTCGTTCTCGATCTCCTGGACGGTGCAGCCGAATTCCGGAGACAAGTGCGGCCCCAGCGCGACAATCTTCAGATCGACATCGGGATGCGAAGCCAGGTCGCGCAACGGCCAGTACAGAAGGCTATAGTCGGCGCGAGACGTGGTGACGACGGCGATCTTTCGTTTCATTGCTTAAACCCGAGCTGCGCTAGCCATCGAATTCAGCACGAGCCCGCTCGGCAAATATTCTGGAACCACCGAGGACAGCGTTCGAATGAGCCTGGAGACATCGCGGCTGTCGATGCAGCCGGACAGTCGTTCCATCACATCTTCAAATTCCGCGGGCGCAAACCTGCGAGTCTTGATGACTTCAAGAGGTCCCTCGACGAAACCATCCTTCACTTCGGTCTTGTAGCTCAGTTCTTCCGTGAGCTTATCTCCCGGACGAAGGCCGGTGAACCGGACCGGGATTTCTTTGCCGGCGGCGTGGATGAGGAACTTGGCCAACTCGGCGATTCGCACGGGTTCGCCGACGTCCGGCAGAAGGATTCTTCCTTCGCACGCGGCAGCTCCGCAGGCCGCGATTCCACAAGCAAGGATCGCCTCGACTGTCTCGCGCAATGACAGAAACCACCGGCTCGCTTCCGGATGCGTAACGGCAACGGACCTGCCTTCCGCAATCTGCTTCAAGAAAACCGGGACCACGCTGCCGCTTGACCCGATGACGTTACCGAGCCGGATCGCATTCATCCGGCATGCTGCACTGCTTAGCGCCACTACAGCCAACTCCGCGATACGCTTGGAAACGCCCATGACACTGTGCGGGTTCACGGCTTTGTCGGTGGAGATGAGGATGAACTCCGACGCACCATGGCGGACGGCCGCTCGCGCCGCAGCCCATGTGCCGATGACATTGTTGCGCACAGCCGCGATCGGGTTGAGTTCCAACAGGGGAACGTGCTTGAAGGCCGCCGCGTGATAGATGATCTCAGGGTGAAAGCGGCTGAAAATGTCGTCGAGCAAATCTGTGTCGTCCACGGATCCCAGGAAGCCCTCGTGAGGCAACTCCAGGTGCCGCTCGATTTCGAACAAGTTGTGCTCGGAAGAGTCCAGCAAGACAAGGCATCGGGGGGCGGCGCTGGCAATCGCCTTGATCAGCGCGGACCCTATGTAGCCGCCCGCGCCCGTTACCAGAACACGACGGCCCGCGTGGGCGGACGCGAAGCGGAACCCGCCCTCACCTGGCGGATTCGGGAGAAAGCGGTCCCACGTATCCATGTCGGAACTGGACATCCCTCAAGACTACTTGCCCGGAAACCAGGTTGCAATTTCCAGCAGATTGCAGCCATCCATCGGGCAGCGCTTGCATTGTGCGTTTAGGCCCGAAACACCAGATCCTGGGGTATCCAAGCTCATCTGGTCATAAGGCAAGGAAAACCTCGCCTGCTGACGCCTCGCGGCTGGTCGTCAGATTGCACTCGGGACTAAGCAGAAGGAGAAATCCCGAGATGAAGGCTGGAGAGACACTCATCGAACACGCCTCAGTATCGATCCCGGCGGGAGATATGCTGCTGCAGGGAGATTTAAGCATCCCTTCGATGCCGAGCGGGGTTGTTCTCTTCGCCCACGGCAGTGGCAGTAGCCGCCACAGTCCACGGAACCGGTACGTCGCGGAGGCTCTCAATGAGCACTCGCTTTGGACGTTGTTGGTCGACCTTCTGACAGCCGAAGAGGAACAAGAGGACGAAGTTACAGGACGCCTCCGCTTCGATATCGATCTTCTTACCCGGCGCTTGGTGGCGATCACGGATTGGCTAACGAGTCCGGTCCAGGGCCGCGGGCATGGGATCGGCCTGTTTGGCGCAAGTACCGGCGCGGCGGCAATGACGACTATACTCTTCACGTTCTGCCGGGATACACCGAATGGTCCCTTGGCTCCATAGGAGCGGAAAACCGGCAATTCGCGGTGAGCGAGGGTGGCTTTAGCTTGGCGGCGGGCGCCGGCTTGGACGCGCATGTGCGCAGCCACTTCGACGTACGGCTCCAAGCTGACTATATGCCGGTCTGGCATGATCAGGCTGCTGCGGATGTCGCTGTCAGTCCTCCGCTCCCGCCGGGCAAGTCTCCTTACGGGAACGTTCGCGTGGCCGTGGTATTCCTGGTAACCGGGAGTCGTCATCCACGCTAATGTGATCCCGGCAAGGGCGGGGAGGCGGATCACTTGCGTGCATCGAATTTGGAGCCGGCTCCGCCACATTGCGTGTAGCCAGCGCGGAGAGCCGGGAGTCGCAGGTTCCAACTTGGATGAGAAGGCGAAGGATACTTCGAAAGCGCGGATAGACTTGGCTGGAGGTTGGCCGGAGCCGGATCGAGCCTTGCCAGGAGACAACCCGCCCATGCATCGGCGCGCAGCTCCGGAGTCCAGCTCTTTTTGATCCAGGCGGCGCCCATGGTCGCGTCCATGGCATGACCGACCTCATGAGCAATGACGGCCACGATTCCGTCATCGCCGAAGCTGTTGTATGCGGCCCCTAAGAACTGCGGCGAGTACACCAGTTTGGCCTGTCCGGCATCGGCGATCAACATCGCATTGGGCGCAGTCGCGTTCCGCAACAGAGCCATGGTGGGACACTGGGAGCCGCAAAGCGTTTTCACGGCCGCGTTCACTCTGTTGGCCAGTTGCATCGCGTCGCTGGTGGGGCGCTGATCCGCCGCGGGTTTGTAGGAAGAAGCGTCCGGTCCGAGCGCGCACAAAACCTCCGCTTTCACTGGCATCAGAAGCGCCGCTGCCAGTAGCCATCCGCCTGTGTTAAAACGTCCGATGGGACCTCCCTAACACCGCCCGCAATGCGTTCATTTGCGCATCGCTTCCGGCCAGCAGACCATCGGGAAACTTGCGGTAGGCCAAAATATCGCTATAAATCCGCGGCGCAGTGACCGAGTTCAGCCCAAGTCCCGCCAGGTATTGTAGACGAAGATTCAGATCGTTCGTGACGGGAGTACCCACCAGCATCGGAGCCAGGTCCGAGCCCCGGCCCGTGTAGGAGGCCAACAATTCCACAGCGGAATGAAAACCGACCTCGGCGAGGGAGGCCGCGACGCCCCGGTGGGCGGGTTGATCTAAGCGCTGCTGGAGCGCGTCTATATTCACCAGCGAAGAATCCTGGCGCCCGACCAGGACCAGGTCGTATCCATTGTCTTCGGGATTGGCGTCTTGCAAATAGTTGCTCCACACGGTGGCGTCCGGAAAGACGCTGAAGAACGTGGCCAGTTCGGTTTTCACGGTTTCCTGGTCGCTCTCATAAATCGGCAGCCATTGCGCCGCGATGCCGCCCGGGTTGAGGTGGCTTTTCGCCAGCTCGTAGTATTCCTTCGAGTACAGCGTGGAGGTTCCTTTTACCCACGGATGAATGGGGTCGGTGGTGATGATGTCGAATTTCTGGTGAGTTGTCGCGATATAGTGGCGGGCGTCGTCGTAAACCATACGAGTGCGGTGGTCTCGCAGAACGTTGTTGTTCTCCTTGCCAAAAAACTCGTCGGAAGCAGGTGGAATGAGGGATTCCAATTCGCAGATTACGATGGTTTCTACCTCCGGGTAGGGAACAAAGGACCCGGCAGTGACCCCGGCGCCGAACCCCACCACCAGCACGGAACGCGGGCCGGCGGGAAGTGGAGTGTGAAGCAGCGCCGGAACATGCGCCATCATGCGCTGGAGTCGCATGTCGACCGGTGCCGAGGAGGCTTCCGATTTTCCACTCACGTAGAAGAACCGTTGGTCTCCCCGCTGCGTGATGACCACCGAGGAATCGATTCCCTCGCCTACAAACAGCGGCCCTGCCAGCTTGTCGCTGGCAACACTTAGTCCGCGCAAAATGGGCGCGACGCGACGGCCGTAGGCTATGGCCTGCCAGGGCATATCGGCAACGGTGGTCGTCAGTCCCCAGGCCAGCAAGAGTGTGGCCACGGCAGCCCCGCCGGCCATCCACATCGGTGTCCGGTTGCGTACGCCGAGGCTCGCGCCTGCCAAGGCCATCAGGGCGCCAACCGCAGCCACCCAGATCAGCACTTCTTGCGATGCCCGCGTTCCGATGCCGGGGATCAGGACCAGGCTGAACATCAGCGCGCCGACAATGGAGCCGGCAGTATTGACGGCGTAGACCGAGCCAGAGAGGCGTGCCGGGTCTTCGCCCCCGGCGGCGGCGCTCGCTAGAGCCAACGGGAAACTGGCGCCCCACAGCAGAGTGGCCGGAAAAATCGCACGGAGGCAACGCGTCAGGTCGAGATCGAAATTAAACCAGGGGCTAACCGAGAGCAGCGGGTCCACCGGCCAATAGGGCAACACGGAGGCCAGCGTAAAAGCAGTCCAGGCAATCGCCGCGGCCAGCAGGATCTGGCAGGCTGCCAGTGCCCATCGCGGCTGCGACACACGGCGCGCCAGAGATGCGCCCGCTGCGCTGCCAGCCCACAAGCCCAGCAGGAATACCGCGAGGATAATGGAGAACGTGTAAACCGTGCCACCCAGTAGCAAAGACAGCAGGCGGGTCCAAACGACCTCGGCACCCAGCGCTGCCAGGCCCGAAAGCGCGATAGCAACAAATACCAGCGAAGCTCCCGGTGCGTGCTCGACCCGATTGAAAACGCCGCTGGGAACCTCGGGCGCGCTCGCTGACTGTCGCGGGGCACGGGCCGCCAGCACTAATGCCAGCCCCGCAACCGCCACGTTGATCCCAGCGGCGACGTACGTCGCGACGCCCAAATCGTAGAAGCGGAGCAGATAAAAGCCGGCCAGCAGGCATCCGGTGACGGCGCCTGCCACGTTGGCGCTATAGAGGTGCCCTAGCCAGGAGATTCCCTTCGGTGTGGTTTCGACCCAACGGGACATGGCTGGCAGCGAGGCGCCCATCAGGAACGTGGGCGGGAGCAGGCACACGGCCGCGACTACGCCTCGCACGACCAATCCGGCGGTTCCTGAAACCGGTCCGGCGATGTAAGCGCGTCCGACGAGGGGAGTGAGGAACAGTGCCGCGATACCGAATATGGCGATCCCCAATTCCAAAAGCGCGTACACTCGCAGCGGGTGATAGAGTCGCGAAACCAGCCGCGCCAGCAGCGCACTTCCCAGGCACAGACCTCCCATGTAGGCCGCGAGCAGCAGTCCCAGGGAGATGCCTGAGGAGCCGATCACTAGCTCCAGCAACTGAAACCATACGATTTCGTAAATGAGCGCTGCGCAGCCGCTACCCGCGAAAAGCAGCAGACAGGGAACAAGATACGGAGTACCCGGCATAACTTCGGCCGGTGTTGCCTCTATGAGGTTCGCTTCGGCGGGCACAGCCCGGGAGTCACGGGGGCGTTTCGGCATGCCCTCGTCAGTATAGCGGAGAGCGCCGGTCTAGAAGACCGGCGCGCCGCTAAATCAGAACTGAAATCGCGCTACGAGCTGGCCGCTTCGCGGTGCCGCCCCAGTGCCGAGAGCGTTGAAGGAGCCGCCGTTTACCCAGTTCACATACCCGAAGCCGGATGATAGCAGGCCGGTGGAGCCGCTCAAGGTGTTCGCGCGGCCCGTGGGGGTGGTGATGGTCACGGTTGGAGTGGCAAAAGCGGCTCCAATCGACGGCAAGGAGTAAAACGTGCGATTCAAAACGTTCTGGAATTCCGCACGGATCTGGAGGCGGTACTTCCCTTCTTTCCCGATCGGGAACATGCGCCCGAAGGCGATGCTCTCGGAGGGCTGCCGCTGCCAGCGGAAATCGTTGAAGTAAGGAGCTGAGGCTCCAAACGTGCCGTACGGCGGTTCCACCCATGCCGCGGGATTCAACACCAGTTGTTTGGTGGGATCGAACTTGGAATTCGGATCAACGTTGAACAGAGGCTGGCCGGCCACCCGGTCCAGGAACGTGAAACCGCCGCCCCAGAGGGCGGGATTGTTAGCCGGTCCCCGGGCCAGGTTATCCAAAAGGTTGTTTGCGGAGGGCGGGCTGGGAAGTATCTGGCCGCTGCGGTAACTCAAGACTCCGCCGAACGTCCAGTCCCGTACGGCCCATGACAGCGCTTTGAGCGCGTTGTGATCACCCGGCAACTTAGGGGTCGTGTAGTTGAACGAAATGGTCAGCGTTTGGGGCTGGCTGAAACCGGAAATCTGCTTGTTCAGCGCCTTGTTGTATACGTCGTTGATCAGCGGCGCAGACGGCGTGACGTAGGAGGTATTGGAGTTGGTGCCGTTGGTCAGCTCCTTCTGCCAAGCGTAGGCCATCTGCACATTCAGCCCGTGCGAATAGCGCTTGGTTGCTTTGATCTGAAGGGAGTCGTACCAGGTGTTTCCGTTGGGCGGCCCCAGGAAAGGAGGGATGCCGTTCCACTGCGGGTAATCCCGAAGTGCCTGCTTCAAAGGCTGCGCCACCGGGAATCCCGGGTAGACGCTAGCGGGATTGGCCAGCCACGGGAAGCGGGCAGTGACCAAAGGTGAACTGATGGGCGTGTTTAGGAGACCCGTGTCGGTCTTGTTTGTTATATCGATGTTGTACCGCGACTTCAAGACCTCCGGCGTAAGCGCGTTGTAGTTCAGGGGGGACAACAGCGGCGCTACAAACCAGGCGCTGCGATTCCCTACGTAGGAAGCATCCACCACCAGGTCGCGCATGACTTCCCGCTGGAAGCCCAGGCTCCATTGGAAAATCCGCGGCAGCCGTCCGGCGTTGGGAGCAATGGAGACGAACGGTGAGGCCGGAGGGACCACCAAGGGCGATTGCGACGCCGGGAATGGGAACAGCGGATCGAAGTCCGGCCAAGTGACGGGTTTGTTCCCGAAGCGGTTGCCCGGAGCGTACGGATTCCCGTCTTTCATCAAGCCCGCGGCAATTCCATAGCCCGGCGAGGACACACTGTAGAAGTCCCCGGCGCTGCTGTTCAGCCCGGCCTGATCCGAAACAGAACCGTAGGAAATAGACCCGCCTGCGCGGAACACCGTTTTGGGCGTGATTTGATACGCGACTCCGATGTGCGGTCCCACGGCATAGGGATAAGCAGATGAGAAGTTACACTTGCAGGTGGCCTCATACTGAACCGTGCCAGGCCGTCCGCCGATCGCCAGATTCGGTTTATCGAAGGCAGCGCTTTGCATGCGGCCATATTGTTCTCTCCAGAGGATGGCGTAATCCCAGCGCAGTCCGTAATCGAGGGTCAGCTTGCGAGTGATCTTCCAGTTGTCCTGGATGTACATCCCGTAGGAGTGTGTGCCCAGGCGTGGACGCGCCACGATTGCTAACGCAACGTTGTTCGGCTGGCCGAGGAAAAAGCTGGCGTATCCGAATCCACTGCTAGCTGTATTCGAAAAAGGTTGACCGAATTGCGCGGGATCGGCGGTCTGTTGCTGCAGATATCCAAATTGTCCATTGGCGCGGCTGGCATTCACGCTTTGAATTCCTTCATACACTGCCGTCGCACCCAACTTGAAGGTGTGGTTTCCCTTGACCCAGGTTGCGCTGGCGTTAAACGTGGGCTTGGTGTCGTACGCTTCCGGCGTGAGAGTGAACGCCGCACTGGTATTGGTCACGGGGAATCCGCCGCCACCGTTCCAGCCGCCTCCCAGCGTGCTCGACATTCCGGCAAGATAAGGGAAGTAAGACGCCGCAAAGGGAAGGCCCTGCGGAAACAGCTTGTTCGCTGCCTGATCGTACGGGACGGAGTCCTGGGGGTTGCTGGTGCGCAGAATCCCGGCGCCCAAATGCAGCAGCAAGGTCGGCGTCAAAGTATAGTCCCAGTTCAGGCGCACGGTGTGAGAGAGAGCATTCTGAGGCTGGGTTGCGGTAAACGCTTGAGGAAAGCCGTTGTTCTGGGGCGAGAAGGTCCTGGTCTCCGAAAAGTAGCCGGACAGCTTCATCCTATCGTTCAGGCTGTGATCGATCTTGAACGAGGGGATGGTGGTGTGGCGGTAATTTGAGTAGGCCGGAGGAATGTAGTTGAACAAACCCGGCGTGTTCGGCTGGGGAAGCAGATCTTGCATGATCTTCGCCGTGGGATCCATCCGGTCCGGCGAAATCTTATTGTTCGGGAAGGGGTCTCGCACGGTAATGCCGTTTACGGCCCGTGTGGTATTCGGGTCGAAGACCTCGTTGAGGCAAATCGAATTGTTGACGGGATCGACGGACGGAGCGACCGTCGCGCAATTGCCAGTAAGGGCCGCGCTGAAATCCCCGGCTCGTTGCGCTGCCGTCGGCATGATCGCGACCGTATTGCTGATATTAGCGGCCTGGCGGAACTGCTCGAAGTTGAAGAAAAAGAAACTCTTGTCTTTACCATCGTAGACCTTGGGTATCTTGATCGGCCCGCCTACCGTGAAGCCATAGTCGTTCTGCCGGATCGGGTTGCGGACGTGCTGCCCGACCTTGCCATAGTTAGTCGTTCCGGGGCCGGTGCCGGCATCCGTGAAAGGCTCACCCGCATTAAAGGCTTCGTTCACAAAATAGTCGTACGCACTCGCGTGCAACTGGTTGGTGCCGGATTTCATGGTGTAGTTGAAGTAGCCGCCACCTGCCTGCCCATACTCGGCGGTGGAATTGCTGGTTTGGATGGCGACCTCCTGGATCGCGTCCATGCCGGCCTGGCTGATCTGGTTTTGCTGCTTAAAGAAGCCGTTGGTGGCGTCCTGGCCTTCGATGTTGATGGCTTGCGAGTTGGAAGGCATCCCGTTAATGCGCATGACCGAATCCGTGGTCATCCGCGAGCCTGGCAACAGCCCGACGGCGGCCAGCGGGTTGCGGATATTTCCCAGGCTGTTCGCGGTTCCGATACCGGTAGCCGGCGTCAGCGTGAGAATGGGCAGGTTGTCCATGGCTTCGGTCGGGACGTTGTGGCTGATATCCCCGCCTTCGGTCTTGAGAGCCGATGCTTCCGTAGTGACGGTTACACTTTCCGTGGCCGCTCCGACCTCCAGCGCCGCATCTACGCGAAGAGTGGCGGCGACCTCCACCACCAAACCCGACCGCACGAATTTCTTGAAACCCTGCACCGTGACGGTCAACTGATAGGTACCAGCCGGCAACTGTGCGATGGTGTAGTTGCCGGTTGCCGAACTGGCGACCTGAGAAACGCTGCCGGTCGCGACGTTCCTGGCTTCAATCGCCGCATTGGCAATCACCGCACCAGCCGGATCCGAAATTGTTCCCGTAATCGTTCCGCGATCGCTCTGAGCAAAGACCGAAAGAGCAAAAAGGAATAGACCTGCAAAACGCAGAGATGAGCGCATCTTACCTCCCCCTTAGCCAAGTACAGTTTGCTATTGGTCAGAGACCCCTACCAAGAAACCAAAGCTGAGCTAGTATACTCTTAGCGAAATCGGGCGTCAAGCGGCTTTCTTCCCAGATGGTTCACGTCCTCCCGGGGCGGGCTTGGAAGGAGTCCCGAGATACTCCGACCGAGCCAATGCTCGAAGCGCACGATTGCACCCCGCTGGATCAAGAGGTCAGCTGGGTATATACTCGAAACTGTGTTAAATTCCGGGTGGAATCTCGGATGACACGGGAGGTGGTATGAAGCGAACAGTTCTCGCCGTTTTGGCGTCAGGTTTGATTGCGCTCTGCATGGGGGCACCGGCGTGGGCACATCATTCGTTTGCCGCAGCGTACGATATGGGTAACGCGATCACGGTTCACGGCACGATCAAAGAGGTCCTGCTGCGGAACCCGCATTCGTGGTTCGTCATCGACGTGAAGGACGCCAGCGGGAAGGTGGAGCAATGGTCCTTCGAAGCCGGGACGCCCAGCGGGATGATTCGCAACGGCTACAAGCCGACCGTCATCAAGCAGGGAGCCGAGGTCACCATTAAGGGTTTTCGCGCCAGGGATGCCTCCCAGAATAGAGGAATGCTGAGAGAACTCACCACCGCGGATGGGCAGGTGTATGGAATGTTCGGGCCCCAGGAGGGACCGGGCAAGTGACCCGCTCGATACTTACGGCCGCCATCGCGACGGCGTTGGTGTGGTCCATGGCCGGCACGTCTCGCCTCGCCGCCCAGTCGGGAACTACGGTAGCAAAAGCACCCCGCACGGCCGATGGTCATCCGGACTTCTCCGGTGTCTGGTGGCGCGGCGCGGATGTCGGAGGCCGCACAGCCAGTGGCGGAAGCATTACCGCGCCCGCCGGTGGACGAGGCGCAACGCCCCCGCCCACGTTTACCAGTTTGTACACGCCTGCCGCCGCGGCGAAGGCCAAGACACTGTCCGATAAAGATGACCCCGCACTGGGTTGCACCAATACGGCGTTTGGCACTTTGAATGTGAGCCTATTCGACGTGGGTGCAGTCGGGCAGATCGTTCAGACCCCCAAGTTTCTGATCATGCTGACGGAAACCTATAACAGCTTCCAGATCATCCCCATCGATGGAAGGCCGCGTCGGGATGCGATACCTCCTTCCAATCGCGGCGACGGCGTGGGTCATTGGGAAGGCGACACGCTGGTGGTCGATAAGACGAATTTCACCGATACCAGCTGGATCTACGCGGAAGGCCGGGTATCGTTCCATTCAGACGCGATGCATGTCGTAGAACGCTATCGCCGGGTGGACGCGAACACGCTCGAGATCGAGGCGACCGTCGAGGATCCCAAGGTGCTGACCAAGCCGTGGGTGGTTCCGAAGCAGACTCTGGTGCTGGCTCCGTTCGACCAGATCATGGAACTGGCGTGCTCGAACGAGACTCAGTCGCTGGTGGTAGGCGCCTCGAAACAGGGTTCCGGTAAACCCTGAGTTCGCAGGGCTAGCGTTTATCGACGACGACCGCTCCGCCCTTAACCACCACTTTCGTTTTCAGCCAGTTCCAATAGCCTTCCCGCGGATCGCCGTCGAGAAGAATGAGGTCGGCCAGCTTGCCGGCTTCGAGCGTTCCGAGCTGGTCGCTCATCTGGATGTAGGACGCCGAATTCGGCCCCATCATCTTGATGAGGTCCTGCATCGAGAACATCACGTTGAGGATCTTCAACTCATGATCCAGCCCGGCCTTCGGATCATAGTTTGTATCGGTGCAGTAGCCGAGGATGGCGCCAGCATCCCAGATCGTACGCGCATTCACCGGCATGTAGCCGGCTTCCTCGCCTAGGCGGACGCCATCGATGATCCCTTCAGGCCACGCCTTCCCATCCCGGAACCGCGCTTTGTTATCGTCCGCAAACACCCCAAATACAGGGGAGCCGAAGCCGACCGTCCCCAACACTTTCGTGCCTGCGGCCGCGACTTTTTTCGCGTCCTCTTTGCTTACCCAATCTTTGTTGGGGAGGTGAACCAGAAGCGGAACACCGGCTTCGACAGCAGCCACCATGGCTTTAGAACTCACGGCATGGACCTGGACCATCACGCCGACCTTCTTCGCCTCATCGACGACAGCCTTGAGTACTTCGATTTCTTTTTCGCTCGGCCCCGGGATCGGAGTCAGGAGTATTTCGCCGGTGAACTTGACTCCCATGTCGGCCAACTTGCGCACCTCGGCGCGAGCCGCTTCCGGGGTGCCATTCAGCCTCACGGCCCCGGAGGGGATAATTCGAGGCCCATTGATCACGCCCTTGTCGATGTGATCCCGGAGCGTGATGTTGCCTTCCGCCGGACCGCCTCCCGACAGGATGGTGGTGTAACCGGCTTCGAGCAGGGCCTGCATCTGCGCCTTTTCGTTGGGTCCGGTATTGATGTGGCGGTGCGCATCGATGAACCCGGGCATGGCGGTCATGCCTTTGGCATCGATGGTTTTGCTAGATCCGGTCTTGCCGGCGGCGGTGGAGGGCGCGCCGGCCTGCACCGACACGATTTTCCCCGCGCGCACGACGATCGATCCGCGCTCGATCGCGCTGCCGTTGGCGCCGATTATGCGGGCATTCGTAATCGTCAGGTCCTGCGCACCAAGCGACGCAAGCGTCCCTAAGGTTACGCAGGCAAGTATTAACGAGGTGAGCCGTTTCATAAGTGTGACTGAGTCAATTCAGTTTACCCGAGCAAGAAGCCGTTCGCATTTCTGAACGAACCGGCGTAGCTGTGCCGGACCCGATACGAACAAGTGAGCGCCGCTTTACCCGGCGCTGTTGCGCTAAGCGCAGCTAAAATGGGGAGAGTTGGATCTGTACATGAAAAGGCCCGTCCCGGTGGAATCTGCCTCTGCATTGTCTGCCTCTGAATTAATCGGGGAGAAGATCAAGGAACTTGGAGACTGGCGCGGGAAGATGCTCGCGAAAGTGCGCGAAATCATACACGAGGCAGACCCTGAGATCGTCGAAGAGTGGAAGTGGATGGGGACTCCCGTCTGGTCCCACGGCGGCATCGTCTGCACCGGCGAAACATATAAAAAAGTGGTTAAGCTGACATTTGCCAAGGGAGCTGTGTTGAAGGACCCTTCCGGTCTATTCAACTCCAGCCTCGAGGGGAATGTCCGGCGCGCTATCGACATCCACGAAGGCGACAAGGTCGATGAGGCGGCCTTGAAGGATCTCATCCGCGCTGCAGTGGCGCTCAATCTCTCCACTAACTCAGCGCAAAACGCAGCCCGGCGCAAGGACCAGTTAGAGAAACCTGGGTCGCTCAGTCGCGCCGGGCGCTTTGCGCTGAAGGGCAAGGGCAAGCCGAAGCCCAAGCCGAAGCCCCGGCGAGCGAGCCGCAAGCGGGCCGGCTAGCTTCATCGCAGGTCCCGAAGGGAAGCCCAAGGGCTCATGGGATTGAGGAAACACTGCAGGTTACTGGAGGCGCGGGGGGGAATCGAACCCCCGAATAAAGGTTTTGCAGACCTCTGCCTTACCACTTGGCCAAAAAAGATTGACAGTAGCTCGATATTCGTAGTAGAGTCTCTACGTAGAGTCACTACAATGAAGACGCGCCCTCCACAGCTGACCCGCCAGACCATGCTGATCCTGTCCATCTTGATGGGGAACGCTGAACCGCTCGCAGGCAGCAAAATCGCAAATCTAAGCGGGCTAGCCTCCGGCACTTTGTATCCGATTCTGATTCGGCTTGAAGAGGCAGGTTGGATAAAGAGTAAGTGGGAGAGTCCAGAGGAGACAGCTCCGAAGCCTCGACGAAGGCTATACAGCGTGACTGGTATCGGCGTGCAGCGAGCGCGCGCAGAAGCGGCGGAGTGGAAGCCATTAGTGAAGGCATTCGTATGAAAACCGCCGTCCTTGCGCTATTGGTAGCAACAGTCAGCAAGGTACTAGCTGATGAAGCTAAAGATTTGATGTTTTGGCTGCCTGCCAAGTTGATTCGCTGGGCTTCGAAGCAATTCCCTCCCGAGTCTCAGGCTCGGATGGAAGAAGAATGGCTGGCGCACTGCAGTGACCTTCCGGGAAGTCTCTCTAAACTTTGGCATGGAATTGGTTGCGTTTTGGCAGCTTTCAAGCTGTCACACACGCTCGCCAGGGTGAGTCTAACGATCCTCCTGACCCCCGTATTAGAGGTCGCTACACCTTTTGTAATTGCCTTCTGTCTGTTGACGCCGGATCTTGGTAACGTTTGCCCGGAAGTGATTCGAGCTAAGCGTATTCGGAGAGCAGCAAGAGGATTTGCCGTTTTGGGTCTGAGTCGACTGGAGTTGATCCCATCTGACTTCCGCCCTTGGGAGGAGGGGCGTGCCAGAAGCAATGTCCGGCAGGGTCTGGTAGATCTGGTGTTTGACGACTGCATGGATAGGGCGGTCAAAAAGTACTTGAGGCTCTGGCCACGCCTTCGAAAGAGTCTTCCCCGATACAATCCGGAATTCTGGGCGCGACTACGCGAGTTGAAGCGCCGTGCTGAGAACTTCTAGTTCACTGCTCCCGCAGTCTGAACCTTAGCCTCGACCGGCTGGCCACCAGCGATGGACCTCTCATCGCCTTGGCGGCGCGGCTCGTGGATAGGCCCTGGTCTGAGCCGAAGCAGTTCACCACTGGACGTTCTTAACGTACAGCCAGAAATCATGAGTCTCAATCAGAAGGAACTTGGCCACGGCGATCAGTGTCGACACAACCATGACAACTAGGGCAAGTAGCAGTTTGAATCTTTCCATGCGCCCAGCATGCGCCGGATGGTGGTAGATTCCGACCCGCAGCTACCGCCGCTACCGAGCTTGCCGCAAAGCTGTGTTGGTTGCCTGAAAGGGCGCCTTCTGCCGTGCGATCCAGCCTTCGATTTCTTTGCGGTCAGCCCGCCAAGACTTCCCTATCTTGAAGCCGGGAATGCCGGACTGGCCTCCCGTGTCTTTCCATTGGTTAAACCAGAGAGTCACGGTGCGAACCGAGAATCCCAACATTTGAGCAACCTCCTCTGTCGAGAGGTAGGTGCTGGTGCGCTGTACCGGCATCATGACCACCTTTCCGGAGGATCGATGCCTGCGCAATGTTGGGAAAAGTGCCACGTTGGTCACGGCGCAACTTCTCCTCATTACGCCGGACACGTTTCCTCGTGTTTCGACGCGACCGGATTGCGGCTCTTTGAAAGCCACTAACCCAGCCATGAGGAGAGTTGCTGCCTACCTGCCGTCCGGGACAGACATCCCGGTGGCGCCCTAGCACCGCGCCTTAGGCTCACTCTCTTTGCTACTCGTAAGATTCCGCAACCTGCTGCTTTTTTATTCGCGGGCCTGAAAACCCGCCTTCATAACGAGCCCGCCAGGGAGCCCGCCAGACCACAGAATCTTTTCCGCTTCGATCATACCAAAGAACGCGCGATTTTTGACCCATGAATTGCCGCTAATGCCGCAGATGCCGCAAACGGTATCGAGTCGTCGAGCTCTAGGGATTGTGCAACTTAGGAACTAGGTTGCTGGAGGCGCGGGGGGGAATCGAACCCCCGAATAAAGGTTTTGCAGACCTCTGCCTTACCACTTGGCTACCGCGCCCTGCCGATACTTCGCCGTTACATCAACGATACTTCACAGATACCACATCTGATGCCAGACCCGCCTCCGTAGTATCTTGCAAACGATGGAACCCAGGCAGGTGTTTCTGAGCGGTGGGACGGGCTACGTGGGCCGTGCCCTGGTCTCGAAGCTGGTCGAACGCGGCCATCATGTCCGGGTACTTGCGCGCGCGGGCAGCGAACACAAAGTCCCCAATAGAGCGGAGGTTGTTCCGGGAAACCCGCTCGATGCGGCCACCTTTTCCTCCGCCGTCTCAGCCGCCGACACTTTCGTCCAACTGACCGGGGTCGCGCATCCGGCCCCGTGGAAGGAGGAAGCGTTCCGAGCGATCGATCTGGTCAGCCTGAGTGCTTCCGCGGCCGTGGCGAAATCGGCCGGAGTCTCCCACTTCGTCTACGTCAGCGTCGCGCAGCCCGCTCCGGTGATGAAAGCGTATATCCGCGTCCGTCAGGAATGCGAAGCGATTCTCAAAACCACGGACCTGACCACCACCATCCTGCGCCCCTGGTACGTGCTGGGTCCGGGACACCGATGGCCCGCGGCGCTGGCGCCAGTCTACTCGCTGCTCGAAGCGATTCCTGCCACGCGCGAAGGCGCCCTGAGGCTGGGACTGGTCACGCTGGATCAGATGGTGAAAGCACTTCTGTGGGCGGTGGAAAATCCTCCCAACCAGCCTCGGATTCTGGATGTACCCGCGATCCGCGCGATTTCCGCCTGAACTATTGCTGACTTAACGCTGGCGGGGGCGTCTGGGATGGGCCTTCGGCGGCGCTCGCCGGCAAGCTCTTCGATCCATCCTTTGGTCCGGCCTTCGCAACACGACGTCCGCGTCCTGGACCTCGTTGCGATCCCGGGCCGCGGCCCACGTTTTCGATTCCTCGCTGACGCTGGCGCAGTTCCTGCCACTGTTGCGGCGTCAGCACGGCGCGCATCCGCAAGCTCATCTCCGAAACGGACTTGGTCATGTCTGCCCGGGCTTTGGTCAAACGGTCGATCGCTTCCGCGCCCCGGCGCTGGTCTACCGTGTCTTCGTTGAAGACCGCATCCAGATCGGTCTCGGCCTTCTGCACCTGATCGCGAACCTCCAGCATCCGCCCCCGGTACTCCCGAATCACCGAGCGGATCTGGGTGCGCTGCGCATCGGTGAGGTCCAGACCGCTGACCATGGGGCTATCCCACCAAGGGAAGAACCCGCCGCGCGGTCCCTGCGCGCTAAGACCTGCGGGAACGGCCAGGATCAGGCACGGGAACAGATATTTCCATCGCCAGGTGGTCATTGACCCTCCTTTTCGAACGAGGCCTCTTGGAATAACGAGCGAATCGGCGCGGCAGCTCTCGGTTCGACGTCGCGCTCCATGGAATACACATCGGTGAACAGCTCCGCATCGGACTCGGTATTCACGGCTGGCCGCGCGGAAGGCGCGGAAACATGTACCGGTCGCGATAAGAACAAGGCTCCGGCCAGCAGCGCAGCGGCGGCGGCCGCTGGAATCCATCGCCATGATCCGGAGGAAGGCTGTCCCAAACGTTCCAGAATCTGCTGCCGCTGGGTGGCCAGCATGCGCCCGCTGATTTGCGGCGCATCCACCGTCGCGGCGCGGGCCTGGCCCATGGCTCTTAGTCGCTCGCTGCACTCGGAGCAGTCCGCCAGATGGCCCGCATCATCCTTCATGTTGCCGAGCCCATACAGCATTCCGATCAACTCGTCGTCGCTGAGATGTTGACGATTCATCTCCGTCCTCCGTACAAATCGCGCAGCTCATGCCGCAGTTTCACCACGGCGCGATGCATGTGCGCCTTTACCGTGCCGACATCCAGATCCAGAAGGTTCCCGATTTCCTCCAGGCTCAAATCATCGTAGTGCCGCAGGGTGAACGTGGCCCGCTGCCGCGGCGAAAGCCGCTCTAATGCCGCTTCCAGACGCGCGTGAATCTGAACCGCAAAATACCGGTCCTCCGCCTCCGGGTAGGTAGACGAAGCCAGCCGCAGGATCGTCTGCTCATCCTGCTGGGACGGACGCCGCCGCCAGAACCGCCACCTCTGCGAGCGCAGCCGGTCCAGGCAGGTATTGACCGCGATCCGCGTGAGCCAGCGGGCCGGATCGTCCAGAGCCTTGGCGTCCTCTTTGCGAAGAGCCTGATACGCCTTCAGGAACACATCCTGGGTGGCCGAATCCGCCTCGTCAGCGTCCCGCAGGAGCCGCTGGCACAGCCCGAACACGCGCCTCTGCTCGGACGCCATCCACGCCGTGAAGTCCGCGGCGAAGTCCCGGAGTTGTCCGGTCTCGGTCCGCGCGGCCAGTGCTGGCCCTGCCATCAGGCCCATGATACCGTTCAGACGAAAGTTGTGAGAGGAAGGGTTACCAGGTTACTGCGCGCCGAACACGGCATGCGCCGCGATCAGCGAATTGGATCTGGGCGCCGCGGGACGCGCCGGGACCGCATTGTCCAGGAGTTTCGATACCGGCAAGCGTCCGTCACTTGTATGCAAACCTGCATGCGAACCCGAGGGCAAAGAGGACGCGGTGAAGATCGAAGTCTGTTCCTGCAGCCGCTGCAGATCGCTGCCTACCTCGACCACCATTTCGTGCTCCACCCAATTGGAGAGTGGAATGTTGCGGAAAAACAGGCGCTCCTGCATCACCATGCTGCGCTTGGCGGAGTCCAGCGACTTGGTCTCGCGCACATAGCTGCGCTCCTCCACGCGGAAATCCTTCAGGAATTCGTCCATCGCGGTGCGCTTCACCGCTTCTTCAGTGGCCCGTATCCGTTCTTCCATCATGACTTTCTGAGAGCTGATGGTTGCCCGCGCCTCGGCCAGCGATTCACGCTCCTTCGACAAGGAGACCTCCAGTTTGGCTTGCATGATATAGAAGGACAGGAGGGCGCTGCCGCCCGCAACGAAAACCGGAAGCAACAACCACAACAAAGCATCGAGATGCATAGGCATAACCCGCTGGATGGTCTATCGGCGAGGGGTAGGCAGAAGGTTAGGGTCTTAGGGTAAAACCCTGAGAGATCGTACGATTAGGCGGCTTGTGACCCGTCCAGCTTTTGCCCCCCGGTCAGCTTGCCAACCATTCCAAGGTCAAAACGGGCCAGTGCCGACAGGACCGCCCCCAGCCGGAAGCTCAAGGCGGCTACGGTTCCTTCATACTTTCCGACCAGGGCCGCCGCGCCACTCACTCGATCCGCGCGAGCCAGAGGATCGCCCTCCAGAGGGTCGGGCGCCCGGTGATAGGTCGCCCGGATGGCAGGAAACAGGCGAATCTGTTTGCCCGCGCGGCGGATCTGCATGGCCAGGTCGGCGTCCGCCCAGTAGTGGCCGAAGCGCTGATCGAAATAATTCATGCTGCGGACGAAATGCTTGCGGATCAAGACGGCGTCCAGCTCCGGATACGCAATGGCAATGCTCTCCTGCGTAACGTCCAGGGGCACTGTGGGAAGTTCGACTCCGCGCGCGGCCGCCTGCAGCTCCGCGCGTGTGGGAATCGCATGAATGCTCGACGCAGGATGCCCCTCGGCGTCGACTAGCAGCGGACACACGGCCGCGACATCGGTCTCGGGCGCATCCGGGTCGGGTTGCAGGCGATCGGCGAGCGCGGTGACGGTTTCGGGCGCAACTTCCACATTCGGGGAAAGGTAGAACAGCAGATCCGCCTTCGCCGTGCGCGTGGCGATATTCATGGCTCGGGCGGCGCCCAGGTGGTGCGGCAAACGAAGCATGTTGATGGCGGGGAAATCGGTATCGAGCGCGGTGCTTTCATCGCTGCTGCCGCAATCTACCACCAGGATTTCCAGCCGCTCGCGATCACGCGAGCGCTCCAGCGCTTGCACCGCTCGGCGCAGTGCCGGGGCCTGGTTGTATCCGGTCAGAATGGCCGATACCCGGGGACCTTGCGGTTCTGGCTCGACCCGCGCGGGCTTCTGGGCGGGCTCGATGCTTTCGCCGGTGGGGTTGACTTTCGGATTCGCCGGACGTGAGATGGGCAAGGCTCATTTTACCGCGGTTACAATATTCTTCATGCGGTGGATCGCATTCCTGGTTTGCTTGGCCGCGGCATTGGCGCAAACGCCCGCCAAGGAACTCGACGTGTCCACTAAGAACTCCTGGGAGGATACCGGGCTCGATCTGCGGCCGGGCGACGTTCTCACCATCAGCGCCACGGGAAAGTTGAGCGTTCGGTCCGGTAAGTCAACGTCTTCTGTGACCGCGGCCGGTGCGTCGCGCGGCTTCCGCGACCTGCTCAAGTCTTATCCCGTGAACGAAGCCGGCCAGGGCGCCCTGATCGGCCGCGTCGGATCGAGCGACACCACAACTCCCTTCCTGGTGGGCGCCAGTAAAAGCTGGACGTCTCCGCGTGTTGGACGATTGTTTCTGGGAATCAACAAGAGTGACAATGATGCGCCGGATGGAGCGTTCCACGTAAAGATCGAATTCTCGTCTCGTGGTCCCGAGGCTTCCAACTCGCCGAAAGATTCCTTGCCGGTCAAAGTCACTGCGGAAATGATCGACCGGATTCCCCGGCGGGTGGTCGATGCGCAGGGAAACGCGGGCGATAACACCAACTTTGTGGTTCTCGGCGACGAGAAGAAAGTGCTCGCTGCGTTTGCCGCGGCCGGATGGGTGCAGGTGGATCGGGACAGAGACGATGCGATTCTGCATGGGGTGCTATCCGTCTTGAACAAGCAGGCGTACGTGGAATTGCCCATGAGTGAGCTGATGCTGTTCGGCCGCGTGCAGGATTACGGCCTGGCGCACGCCGAACCAATCGCCGTAGTCGCGCAGCGGCATCATCTGCGGCTGTGGAAAGCCCCGTTCAAAGCGGATGGACTGGAGCTGTGGGTGGGCGCCGCCACTCATGACATCGGGTTCGATCGCGATCAGCGCAACAATGGCGTGACGCATAAGATCGATCCCGACGTCGACCTGGAGCGCGAGTTCGTAGGGCAGAGCCTGGACGAAACCGGCCTGGTAGCCGGGCTTTCCTATCTATCGCCCAAAGAGCCTTCCAAGGAAGCCCGCACGGCGACCGGCGCCACGTTCCATTCCGACGGCCGGATGCTGGTGATCCAGCTGGCCCCCTGATTCGCGCACACTGCTTGCGTTAGAATGAAGATCCCCGATGCGAAGGGGACCAAGAAGTCACGATTCCAGAGTTAACCACGATCGACGTGACGAAGGGGAGCGGCAACGCTCCCCTTCTCGCATTTAGGACTCCGTTATGAACGGCACGATGATGGATTATCCGCTGACGCTCACGCACATCCTGGAGCGCTCCGCCAAAATCTATCCGGCCAGGGAAATCGCCAGCCGGGTGCCCGACGGTTCGATGCACCGCTATGCATACCTGGATTTTTACCGGCGTGTGCACCGCCTCGCGCACGCCATCCAGAGCCTGGAAGTCGAAGCCGGAGACCGCATCGGGACGCTGTGCTGGAATAGTTCGCGCCATCTGGAGCTGTATTTCGCCGTCCCCTGCGCGGGCTGCGTGCTGCATACCCTCAACCTGCGCCTCGCCCCCGAACAGCTGGCCTACATCATCAACCATGCTGAGGACCGGATCATCTTCGTCGACGCCTCACTGCTTCCCATTCTCGAACCCATCCGCAGCCAGTTGAAATCCGTGCGGCGGATCGTGGTGCTGAATGATGTCAGCACGGACCCGGGCGACGCCCTCGATTACGAAACCATGCTCGCCGCGGCGCCCAACGGACCGTATCCGTGGCCGAGACTCGATGAAAACACCGCGGCCGCCATGTGCTACACCTCCGCGACCACGGGCGATCCCAAGGGAGTCGTCTACAGTCACCGCTCGCTGTTCTTGCACAGTTACGGAACCTGCATGGCCGACACTTTCGCGTTGAGTGAACGCGATACGATTCTGCAGCTGATCCCGATGTTCCACGCAAACGGCTGGGGGATCCCTTATGCCGGGATCATGACCGGATCGCGTCTAGTGTTCAGCGGCCGCCATCTTCAGCCCTCCGACATCGCCATGCTGATCGAGAAGGAGCGTGTGACCTTTAGCGCCGGAGTGCCGACCCTGTGGATGACGCTCTACAGTCATCTCGAATCGCACCCGCACGACATGTCGAGCCTTCGCAGAGTTGTTGTGGCGGGCGCTGCGCTGCCGCGCCAATTCGTGGAGCTATACGAGAAGAAGTACGGAGTCCACATCATGCTGGCATGGGGAATGACGGAACTTACTCCCATCGGAACGATTACTTCCCTCAAGAGCCACCACGAATCCTTGCCGGATGAACAACGGTTCGATCTGATGGCGCGCCACGGGTTTCCGCTGGCGGGTGTGGATCTTCGAATCGTCGACGCGGAGGGCAAAGAACTGCCGTGGGACGGAATCGCCATGGGCGAACTGCAGGCTCGCGGACCGTGGGTCACAGGCAGCTATTACAACGACGCGCGCAGCCGTCAATCATTTATGGATGGCTGGCTCCGGACCGGCGACGTCGCCACCATCGACGCGGAAGGTTACATCCAGATCATGGACCGTACCAAGGATCTGGTGAAGAGCGGCGGCGAGTGGATCTCGAGCGTCGATCTGGAAAACGCCATCATGGCGCATCCGAAAGTGGCGGAAGCGGCGGTCGTGGGTGTGTTTCATCCCAAGTGGCAGGAGCGGCCGCTGGCCTGCGTCGCGGCGCGGCCCGAGTTCCGGGACCAGATCACAAAGCAAGAGATCCTGGAATTCCTCGCCGCACGGGTGGCCAAGTGGTGGTTACCCGATGACGTCGTGTTTATCGATGCGGTGCCCAAGACCAGTGTGGGTAAATTCAACAAGCGCGCGCTGCGCGAGCAGTTCAAGGATTACAAGCTGCCCGGCGTGCTACTCGGCTAAGACCTTGTGCACAAACTGCACCGCCATGGATCCTTCGCCGACGGCCGACGCCACGCGTTTCACGCTCCCCGCCCGGATATCGCCCACCGCAAAAACACCGGGGAGGCTGGATTCGAGGAGATAGGGCGGGCGGCGCAGAGGCCAGCCCTCTGCCACGTCAGCGCCAGTCTTAATGAACCCGTTGGCGTCGAGTTCGAGGCATCCTTGCAACCATTCCGTGTTGGGATCGGCGCCCGTCATCACGAACACGTGGCGGATTTCGAGGACGCCTTCTTCTCCCGTTTTCGTGTTGCGCCAATGGAAACGTTCCAGGTCTTTACTGCCTTCGAACGATTCGATCTGGGTCCAGACCATCAGCGTGATTCGCGGGCTCGCTTCGATCCGGGAAATCAGGTACTGCGACATGGTTTTCGCCAGGCAGGGCCCGCGCACCAGCAGGTACACGTGCCTGGCAACATCCGACAGATACATCGCGGCCTGGCCCGCCGAATTTCCGCCGCCCACCACCGCGATCTCTTCCTCGCGGCAGAATTCGGCCTCCACTCGCGTAGCCCCGTAATAGACTCCGACGCCTTCGAACTGAGCGAGGTTGGGGAGATCCAGCCGGCGATACCGTCCCCCGGCAGCCATGATGATGGCCCGGCCGCGCGCTAATTTTCCATCGTCCAGCTCGACCGTGTAGGGCGAGCGGGTGCTCTTTAGCGCGGTAGCCGATCGGGCGATGGCGATCCGCGCTCCGAACTTCTCCGCCTGAATAAAGGCGCGACTGGCGAGTTCCTGTCCGGAAATCCCCAGCGGGAAACCGAGATAGTTCTCGATCCTGGAACTCGCTCCGGCTTGTCCGCCCGGCGCACTCTTCTCGAGAACCTGGACAATCAAGCCCTCCGAGGCTCCATACACCGCGGCGGCCAGCCCGCTGGGCCCTGCTCCGACGACGATCAAATCGCACACCTCTCCCTGATCGATTTCGTCGTTCAGCCCGAAGCAGGCGGCGGCTTCGGCGTTGGTAGGATTGCGCAGGGCTTGCTCGCCGCGGCAGATCAGGACCGGGATGTCCGTGACGGGAATGCCGAACTGTTCGAGAATCGCGTGCACGGTCGGGTCGGTCTCGATATCGAGATAGTGGTGAGGATGGCCGTTGCGGGTGAGAAACTCTCGCAGCCGCATGGTATCGCTCGAATGGATTGACCCGATCAGCACGGCATCGCCCACGGAGTTGGCGATCAAGAACACGCGGCGCGATATGAAGGCGTTCAGGAATATCTCACCCAGCGCGGCATCCGTCTGCATAATGTGGCGCAGATTCGCGCGGTTGATTTCCAGCAGCGTTCCAGCTTCACGAGCCAGGATGCGGACCAGGGTTCGGCGGCCCGACAGCACGTTGACTTCGCCTGAGAATTCGCCGGGGCCGAGAACGCGAAGGGTCGGCGCACCATCGGCGGAAATATTCCGGACTTCAAGGCTGCCTTTCAAGACGACGAAGATGCCGTGATGCGAATCGCCCTGATCCACAATCACTGCACCCGCCTCCACATCCCCTTGCTGGCCAAACGGGGCTAAGCGCGCGATCTGCGCGTCATCCAGCTTGGGAAACATCGAGTCTGGCAGTTGAGGGAGCATCGGATCCGGCTGTTGGGGTCAAGCGGGCACAGCGCTACAACTAGGTTAATAAACGCCGCGAACCTTCAGCGCTTCATCGATGATGGCCAGTAGCTGCTCGCGGGTGAGCTCGTGCTTTTCGCTCGGTTCGGGCATATCCTCGGCCGCCAGCGGCCATCCCGGCTCGAAGCGATTGTGCGATTGGACGCCGTAGCGCGGACGCGCATCGAACAGCTTCTGGATTTCGACGCGAGGCAAAACTTTGGCGCCGCCGAGTAGCTCGGCCACCAGTGCGATACGCGCGAAGTGCTCCACGGTGTCCATACGGAAAAACGCCCGCATCACGTCCGGCCCGTATGCCACTGCGCCATGATTCGCCAGGAGCATGGCATCGTACTTGGGGATATAGGGCAGCATGCCTTCCGCGAATGCCGGAGTGCCCGGCAAGCCATACTCCGCCAGAGGCACCGACCCGAGACAGATGATGACCTCCGGCAGGGTGCCCAGGTTCAGGGCCCGCCCCGCCACCGCGAAACCCGTCGCCGTCGGGGGATGCGCATGGACCACCGCGTTCACGTCGGGACGCTCGCGGTAGATGGTCAGGTGCATGTTGATCTCGGTAGTGACTTCGAGTGGCCCGGAAAGCTTGCCGCCGTCCAAATCGACAAGCACCAGATCTTCGGCCTTCAGCATGCCCTTGCTGACTCCGCGCGGAGTGGCCAATATGCGTCCGCCGTCCAGACGCACGGTGATGTTTCCGTCGTTGGCCGCGATCCAGCCTTTGTCGAACATCAGCCGGCCGACGCGGACGATCTCCTCGCGGTGCTCTTGTTCGCTTCTCGGCATCGAATAAACTCGCGCCATTGATTCTATCAGCTTGCCTACTCTGTCAGCTTGCGGGCTCGGGTCCCTTACAATTGAAGGCGGAGTACCCAAAATTGGATAAGCGCCGCATGTGCCCCAACTGCCGGGCATTCATAACATCCGACGACAAGATTTGCCCGTATTGCCAGGCCCAGGTGGGCGAGCGCATTATTGACCGGCGGTCGCCATCGGACGCGCTGGGGGGGCTGATTCCGCATCAGCGCTTCGTGACCATGCTGATCCTGCTGATCAATACCGGCCTGTATGTGGCGACGATGCTGCGCACGCAACAGCAGGGTGGCGGCGGGTTCGGGGACCCGAGTATGCAGACGCTGGTGGACTTTGGCGCCAAGTATGCACCCTTTATTTTTTATCGTGGGGAATGGTGGCGTCTGATCACCGCGGCCTTCCTGCACGGCGGCCTGCTGCACATCCTGATGAATTCCTGGGTGCTGTTCGATCTGGGCCCGCAGGTCAACCAAGCTTTCGGGACGCCCCGCTTCCTGTCGATCTACTTTGTCTCCTCGGTAACGGGGTTCTTGGCCAGCTTGTACTGGTCCCCCGCGGTTTCGATTGGCGCGTCGGCCGGGTTGTGCGGATTAATTGGCGCGATGATTGCGTTCGGCACACGTGAACGCTCCGCGTTTGGCTCGGCCCTCCGCCGCCAGTACGTCCAGTGGATGATTTACCTGCTGATCTTCGGACTGGTGATTCCGAACGTGGACAATTCCGCGCACCTGGGCGGGCTGGCGGGAGGGTTCGTAGTGGCTTACCTCGCGGGAACGCCTGGCTTCTCCGAAGCTAAGGAGAACTTCTGGCGCCTGGCGGCGGGCCTGTCGCTGGCGGCCACTGGCTGGGCGTTCTTCGAGATGTTCATGCACCTGACGTCGACAACGACTTAACCGATGGAGGATTGGACGGGATGAAAGCGTACACAGCGGTCATCGAGCAATGTGCCGACACGGGCATATATGTCGGCTATGTCCCCGGCTTCCCGGGCGCACACAGTCAGGCGGGGTCCTTGGACGAATTGAATGCCAATCTCAAGGAAGTCATTGAGATGCTGCTTGAAGAAGGCGAGCCGAAGCTGGAAGCTCAATTCATTGGCACGCAAACCGTGACAGTTCCCTGAGCATGGGAAGAATTCCGGTCCTGAAGCCCCGCGAGGTCATTGCCATCCTCGAAGCGCTTGGTTTCGATGAGGTCCGTCAGCGTGGCTCGCACAAACAGTTCCGCCACCAGGACGGCAGGTGCACAACTGTGCCGGTCCATCCAGGACGGGATGTTTCTCCGATTCTGTTGCGTCAGATCGCCAAGGACGTTGGCGTGGTGATCGACGAATTCTTGAAGCACAGGTAGATCTGTTCCGGCGTTCTGACGTGCCTAGTTATCCCCGGCGGTTTCCAGCACCATCTGCCACAGCAGCTCCGCGCCGCTCTCGATGTTCTGGGAAGAAATTCTTTCGTCGTTGCCGTGCTCGCGGCTCTCGCCGGGCTCACGCAGGAAAATGGGAATACCGTAGACAGCCACGCCCCGGGATCGCAGAAAGCTGCCGTCGGTGGCGCCGCGCGACATGAACGGCACAACCGCCGACTGGCGCGGATAAACCAGCCCGATGGCCCGTTCGAGCGACCGATACGCCGCGCTGGTGCGAGGGCTGGATTCGGTAACGGGCAGTTGCGGCCCCGGAACCAGCGTGATTTCAACGGCCGGATCCCCCACAATCTGCCGGAAACGCGCCAGGATCTCTTCGGCGGTTTCGTTTGGCAACCGGCGGACGTCCACCTGGGCTTCCGCGGTGCTAGGGATGCTGTTGATTTTGATCCCGGCGTTCAGCATGGTGGGAGTTACCGTTGTGCGCAACGACGCATCCAGCTCCGGATCGCGCATTCGAATCTGACCGGCGGCCGCCTGAGCCGTGGCCGCGTTATCCAGGCGCGGGAGCAGCTGCGGCAGCCAGTCATATTCGGGAAACGCCGCCAGCTCGCGCAGATAACGGCGCGTGGTCCCGGTCAGCCGGACTGGCTGGTCGGCGTCCGATAACTTCACCAGCGCGCGCGATAGCCGCAGCACGGCGTTGTCGGAGCGCGGCAGCGATCCATGACCGGCCGGGCCCCGTGCGGTCAACACCACACGCGTCGGAATCTTCTCCGCGGTCTGAATCAGAAACACGCGCGTTCCATTCCTCGATTCCCACACCGATCCGCCCTCGTTAAAGGCGAACTCGGCTTCGATTTTAGGCCAGCCGTGCTGGATTAACCACTGGATTCCCGACGACCCCGCCTCTTCGTCGGCCTCCGACAGCAGAATCAGGTCGCGGGTCAGCTTAATATTGCGACGCTTGATCTCGACCATCACCGCCAGCTCCGCCGCCAGTAGTGATTTTGTATCCATGGCGCCGCGCCCGTACAGATACTCGTCGCGAATCTCGCCCTTGAAGGGATCCACGGTCCACTGTTTGCGCTCTGCCGGGACCACGTCGCTGTGGGCCATCAACAGCAAAGGCTTATTCTTCCCGTTTCCCTTGACCCGTGCGACCACGTTCAGGCGCTTAGGATCGTCGCCCAGCAGCTCGGCCGGGATGCCATTGGTGTCGGCAACCTGCTTCAAATAAGTTGCGACTTTGGATTCGTTGCCCGGTGGATTCGATGTATCCAGGCGAATGAGGTCAGTGAGATATTGACGGGTGCGCCCGCCCAGCGACCGGTTATCATCGCTGGCCGCCCAGGCGACGAACCCCACTGCCGTCGCTAACAGGGCGAACAATGCGGAAAACATTCGCATTTGTTCATGATCTTAGCACGCACAAGGTGTCGAGCCACAATATAAGAATTGATTCAGGTATGCTATCCCGCAAAGGGTATCCTTAAATCATGGCTAGCAGAAGCGTCAACAAAGTCACTCTCATCGGGCATCTCGGACGGGACGCCGAGACCGCTTACACCGCCTCGCAGACGGCGGTTACCAAGTTTTCCGTTGCCACCAACCGCCGCTGGAAAGATCAGGCCAGCGGGGAGTGGAAGGAAGAAACCAACTGGACCAACGTGGTCCTGTGGCGCGGGGAAAACGTCGCGCCGTACCTCACCAAGGGCAAGCAGATCTACGTCGAGGGCCGCTTGCAAACCCGCAGCTACGACGACAAAGACGGCAAGAAGGTGTGGACCACCGAGGTGGTGGCCGAAGACGTCATCCTGCTCGGCGGCCGCGGTGAGGGTGGTGCGCCGGATGAAATGTCGCAGGAGCCGCGCAGCGAGCCTCGTAGTGCACCCCGCGCGCGTCAGGCCGCGGCCCCGGCTGCTCCCGCAGCGCCGCCGGCACACGAGGGCATCGGCGACGACGACGTTCCGTTTTAACTAGCCCCGGTTTAATCGAGGTTCGGACATCCGTTTGCGACTCTGCGTCCGTATACTCAGGCAGAGGTGAAACCAAATGTCCGACCTGATTCAAACCATCAAAGACTTATACGCGGCGTTCGGCCGTGGCGACGTGGCCGCCATCCTGTCCCAGCTCGCTCCGGACGTGTCCTGGGAGGTGGAAGCGCCCGCGGAGGTCGCCTTTGCCGGTATCCGGAAGGGTCCAGAGGCCGTAAAAGGATTCTTCCAGGCGATCGCAAGCGACCACGCCGATCCGAAGCTTGAGATCACCGACTACTTCAGCTCGGCCGACGCGGTGGGGACTTTCGGCCGGTACCAGTGCACCCTCAAGAAGACCGGCAAGCGCGTGGACTCTCCGGTGGCCCACTTGTTTAAGTTCCGCGGCGGCAAGATCGTCCGTTTTGTGGATCACATCAATACCGCCGCGTTCCTTGAAGCCGGGCAGTCTAGCGCCGCTGGGCGATAATCACCAGCCGGGGCGAGCCCAGCTGATACGGCTCACCCGTCACGCTCCCTTGAAACGAGAGCGTGTTGAACCCAGCCGCGTCCAGCATCCGGCGGAGATCCGCGGAGGTGAAAACGTAGTGCGCAGTCGGCCTCGTTTCGACTGTCCCATCGCGCACGAAGGTGTAATCGATATGCAGGCAGCTTTCCCACGGGTCGTAGCGATTCTCACTGAGGATCATGAGATCGCCAAAGCGGTGCCAGCGTTTTTGAACGATCGTTGGCAGAATCGATTCTGCCGTCATGCTGGTTTCGATCACCAGCTTTGCACCGGGTTTCAGCGCTCCGGCCAGCGCGAACAGGCACGACGTCACGCCGGCGTGATCCAGATACCCGAAGCTGTTGCCGAAGCAGAACGCTCCGTCGAACGTTGACGCCTCAAGCTCCAGCCCGCGCATATCGGCCAACCGCCAGTCCGCGTCGAGTTCAGCACGCGCGGCAGCCAGAAGTTCCTCCGACAGATCGATGCCGGTTACCCGGTATCCGCGGCGCGCCAGCTCGATCGAGTGCCGTCCGTTGCCGCAGGGCACGTCCAGCAGGCGAGCGCCGGGTTTGACGTCGAAAGTCTTCTCCAGAAAATCGACATCCGCCAGAGTGAGGGCCGGGGTCATGGCGCGAGTCCAGAAATCGACCGCGGGGCCCTGAAAAAAAGTTTCAAACCATTCGGTTTTCAAGCGAGATTCTCCTGTGACCTTGGGTGGAAGGGAAGGGCCGCGATCTGGCTATCGGACGGCGAACTTAGTCACAGGCAACGTAAATCAGTATATCTAAGCTTTGTTGAGATCAGGCAGAACCGAACTTTTGGGGCCACGTCTTGAACTCTTCGAAGCCCGCTTTGGTTAGCTTCTTCAACTCGGCGATGTGGCTTGGCTCGACCTGCGTGAAGTTGAAGCAGGATTTCCCTTGCATGCGCTTTTTCAGGTCCGGGGATATCGTCGCTTGGAGCTTCGGGTTCATGTAGATCGGCATCAGATGGAAGCTTACATAAGCCTTGCCGATCTTGACCCCGCCGAACTGCAGGCGCCTCCCTTTGTAAGGCCCGCTCGGGGCCGCGGCCGTGGTCTCCTGGTAGTATTGTCCAGGCTTATCCGCCTGGATCGCCAAACGCCCGGCGTATTCTTCGAACACAGGCTTCAGCGCGTCGAAGATTTCCTGAAAAGATTCTTGGCCGGCCATTATGGTTTGACCGAAGCCGCGCCCAAAATGTGCCGGGTGACACGGTCCTGGACGAACAGCACCAGCCTCAGATTGGCGCGATTCCAATCCTGACGGAGATTGAGCTGTGCCACCGCCGAGTATTCTCCGGGGCGCTTCGGATCCAGCCGGCCGAGGCTGGTGAGACTGCGGACCACGGCCGCGTGGCGCAACTGGCGTCCGTTGTTTTCCCCGCCGAGTATCGATGTAACGAGTCCGCCTTCCGTGATCGCCAGCAGGAGATCGGCTTCATGGCTTCCAACCGGCAGCCGGGACACGCTGAAGGAAACCGTCTGCGCCGAGCTCATCGCAATGGTTACCTGGGCGAGAGGTTTCCTCCAGGCGTCGTTGACCGCTTCCTGCACCGCGCGAGGATCGGATCCCAGCACTTCTTTTTGCCCGTTCACAACAATCTGGGGCGTATAGACATTTTCGAGATGAAACGCCTTTCCATAATCCTGCTGGCGCGCCGAAAACAAAGGCGAGGAAAACTTGTCCTTCCAACCCAGTTCGTCCCAGTAATCGACGTGCTCGCCGAGCGCGATAATCTCAACGCCAGGCGGCACGGAAATCGCCGGCTGCTTCCCTCGCACAACGCCGGCGAATCTGGACGGTTCCAGCCGCGACAGCACCTGGTCGGCGGGCGGACAACTGGAGCAGCCTTCGGAGGTGAACAGTTCCACCACCACGGTTTGGGCTCGTCCAACGCCGGCCGCGATCGCCGCCACCAAGCCGAAAATCAGGATTCGGACCATGACTGCACCTATTCTGACGCTTTCCAGACTATAAATGTGGAGCAATGGTAGTGTTATTCCTTGGAACGATTTTTTGGAAACCCGGCCGTCGCCGCCGCGCTCAGCGACATGATCCGGCGGGATCGAATCCCGCAGACGCTGCTTTTATCCGGCCCGGAAGGCGTGGGCAAAGCCACTTTGGCGCGCCGGTTCGCGGCGGAACTCCTGCAGTACGATGCCCCCAAGATCGACCAGGACGACCTGAGCCTCGAAGCCAATGCGACGCTGATCGCCGACCGCGAAAAATGGCCCGCCGACAAGCGCAATGAAGATCCGCTGGTGTTCGGATCCCACCCCGATTTCCTGACGTTTCCGCCCGATGGCCCGCTGCGGCAGATCACTATCCAGCAAATGCGGCTCTTGAAGGACCGCGCGCCGCTCAAGCCGCTCAAAGGCTCGTGGCGCGTGTTTCTGATCGACGGGATCGACCGCGCCAATCCACAGGCGGCCAATTCGTTGCTAAAGACGCTGGAAGAACCGCCACCGCACCTGATTCTGATTCTGACGGCTCGCAATCCCTACGATTTGCTCCCGACCATCCGCTCGCGCGCGGTTCCGTTCCGGCTTGGCCGCCTCCGCGAGGAAGACATGCGGGCGTTCATCCAAGCGCGGAATCTCGACCAGCCGGAGCGCCGTCAGGCGCTGGCCGAGGGCGCACCTGGGCTGGCGGTATCCATCGACCTCGAAGCTTATGATCGACGCCGGACGGCCATGCTGGCGTTGTTGAAGGTCGCGGGCGGTCTGGCAGGCTTCGATACCTGGTTGAAGCATGCCGATTCCGTCGCCGCACGGCGCACAGAAAAGCTCGAATCCTACCTGGAAGTGCTGTATTCGCTGTTAGAGGACATCATGCGCCTAGCTCATGGGTCGTCCGCCTTGCGTAAAGCCTTGCGGAACAACGACGTGCGGCCTGAGCTCGATGCGCTTGCCGGCCGCGTAGACTTCGAATGGCTTCGCCGGGCGATCGCCCGCGTGGACGAACTGGTGGAATTGGGACGGCGCAACATCCAGAAATCGATCGCATTCGATGCATTCGCCGCTGGTTTGCGATCCCGCTAGCGCTGTGTTATCCATGAAGGAAAGACTTAGCAGGTCCCAAACCCCGCTAGTTTGCCTCTGACCAGAAGGAGCCGCACTTGGAACCCGGAAACCGGCGACTGATCCGGCCGTCGCTGAACGAAATGAAAGAAACCAGACCCCCCCGCAAAGACGCGCTGCCCAAGAAAGCCACCCCGCCGGACCAGACCAATGCGGAAAACTTCTATTACCTGAAGCAGATGCAGTCTAAGACCCAGATGACCATCGTGCTCAAGGACGGTGAAACTTTGAAGGGCGTGATCGAGTGGTACGACAAAGGCTGCCTTAAAGTGAACCGCGATGGCGAGCCGAATCTGCTGATCTTCAAGTCCAACATCAAGTACATGTACAAGGCTTAGGCCGCTTCCCGCTGCAATTCATCTCGCCATAACTGGCGTCCTGCGAGCGTGGTACGGAACCCGTAGATCGCCACGGCCAGAATCGCGGCGATGGCGAGCATGGTGGTCCTGGCGTACCACGCCGAGACGGACGTGGTCCACGGAGCGCCCCCACCGATCGCGCAGTACCAGGTGAACATTAAAGCCACAGTCGCCAGCACGCCGAAGCGCACGATGACCAGGGCGATCACGGCCACCAAAACGCCGGGAACCAGAGAACCCATCCGCCCAAGGGCGGCAAATTGCGGCGCCAGCACGGCGAGTGTAGCCCCGACGAACAGCACGGACGCCAGCCAATTGCGGCGGGCAGGAATACGGAACAGCAGCCAGAGCAACGTGAGCACTAGAGTACCGGCGACCCCGTTCAGCACCATGCCGGCCAGCCATGTGACGGAGCGGCTGGCATCCACGGGCAAGCTCACAGCCGCAGCCGGGTTTCCCGGGCCAAAGGCTGTGAAGAGACTCACGCCTATTCCGATCGCGACGCCGGCGAGAACATGGCCTCCCACCAGCGGGTCCCGCCAGCGGCCCTCCAGCAACCGGCTCCAACCAATCAGGGTGTTCGGCACATAGCGGCGCAGGTAGGGTTCGAAAGCTACATAGACCAGCCAGACTTCGACCGGCGTGTAGAGAGCATCCCGCAGCGCCGTAAATATGACGAAGCCTTCAATACCCAACGGCACATGGTGCGAACTAAAGAAAGTAGTTGTGAGTGTACACACCAACACGAACCCGGCTAGGCGGGTCGCGCCCCGTTTGTCCCCGCGGCCCAGGCGAACGTTGCGCCATGCCACGGCGGCGGCGACCAGAGGCAACAGCACCAAGAAGAAATTGGCGAATGTTGGGTCAGTGGAGGCCGCAATCATCTCCCAGGGAAGCAGCCGTTCGAACGCAACCACACGGCCCTGCCAGGCCGCAGCTTCTACTCGAATCGGGTCGGAGCCCTCCGTGCCGCTCCAAGCCACACGGGAGTCGAACGCTGACGGTGGAACCCACGAAGGCTCAGCCGCCGTCATCCGGGACGAGTCCATTCCCGCAACGGCCAGCACTTTCTGGAAATCGGCAGGGGGCTTCTCGCTAGCCGGCATCTCCTCCGGCCATGCTCGGAATTGAAGCAGACGCCCCTCCGAATCCAAAAGGATCTGGAGATTCCCTCGATCCCCTGGCGGCGGGTTTTCAAGCCATACGGCGCCACCTTCGGCCGGCACCAGGTAACGCGGGGCCTCGCGATACCAGAAATACAACACCGGCGGCCGGTTGGTCCCCTGTTGCGCCAGGCGCTTCGCGGAGTCCGGCTGCGTTCGCGCGTAGTTCGTATAGCCCAGATCCTTAAACCACCCAAAAGCCCGATCGACGGGGCGCTGCGTGTAGCCGAAACTGGCCGCGATGTCACGGGCCTTGGTGGCCATCACCTCCGGCGCGAATTCCATGGGCGTTTGGTTAACGAAGTTGCGCCGTTGGGCGATCCAGCACAGCCCGCCGATGCCCACGATCACCGCCGCCAGACACGCGACGGCGACGGAAACGCGCAGGCCTTCGATGGACCCGGAATTAGCGACCAATTCAGGCGACGGCGTGTCGCCTGCCGCCAGGGCCTCCGCCAAAGGATCGCCGCCGGGGAGCATGCGAGCGACCGCCAGCGCCGATTGCGGACGCTTGGCAGGATCGGGATCGAGACAGCGGGCGATCACGCGCTCAATCACCGGGTCTACGTCGCGAACCACGCTCACGGCGCTCGGGATCGCGGAGCGGTCCACCGTCTTGAACGCGCGCTGGCCAGTGAAAACTTCGTACAGCACCGATCCCAGCGCGTAAATGTCGCTGCGCTCGGAAACTTCTTTTCCGGCGAGCTGCTCCGGAGCCATGTACGCGGGCGTCCCGTTGCGCACCTCCGCACCCGCGACCTGGTCAGCGAGCGCCGCGAGGCCAAAGTCCATGATCAGAACCTGCCCGCGCCCGTCGATCATGATGTTGGCGGGCTTCAAGTCGCGATGCAGCACGCCCTTGGCATGCGCGGCGGCGAGCCCCGCGCACAGCTTGCGCGCGATCTCGATGGCTTTATCGCCCGGGAGCCGCCCGATGCGGCGCAGCAGGCTGCCGAGATCCTCGCCATCGACATACTCCATCGAGATGAACGCGGAGCCTTCCGCTTCACCGATGTCATACACGCGACACACGTTGGGATGCGAGACTTGCCGCGCGATGCGAACTTCACCGTGGAAGCGTTCGAGCAAGGCTGCCTTGCTTGCGACTGCCTCCGGCAGGAACTTCAGCGCCACGGGCTGATTGAGCTTGAGGTCCGAGGCGCGGTAGACCTCGCCCATGCCGCCGCGGCCGATGATGCCGATGACGCGGTAGCGCTCCGTGAGCAGCGTTCCGGGCGGGAATCGGCCGTCTTCCGATGACGAATGGGATGAAGCGTTGGAAGATGGGGGCGGCTTCTGCTGCATCGCGACCGTTTCGGTGGCATCCCCGCCGGGCTTGAGGGGAGCCGCGCACTCCGGACAGAATCGTCCCGGCCTGGCGATCTCGGCATGGCACGCCGCGCAGCGCATTGGGAGTTATTGTCCCAGATTTCCCCACCGTGATTGCTCCAGTTTCGATAGACTGCAAGGAATGCGCGTATGGTTAGCACTAGCCGGATGGATGTGCGGTTTCGCGGCGGCCCAAGCTCCATTGGCGGTTCCGGTGGAGATCCAGATCCCGGTTTCGCCGGCGCCCTTTGCAAGCAAAGGGAAGCTTCACTACGTTTACGAGATTCACCTCGCGAACTTTGACCGCCGGGGCCGTGCGGTGACTCTGTCCAGCGTCGAGGTGCTCAGCGATCGCGGAAAGCAGCTTGCTAAATTGGCCGGCGAGGACCTGACCAAGAGCCTGATGCAGCCGGGACTTGCTAAGCGCGCGGACGTGCGCCAACTGCCCGCCGGAAGGCACGCTGTCTTGTTCATGTGGGTATCGATCGCCGAAGGCGACCCGAGACCCGCGTCGCTCCAGCACCGGTTCGTAGTCGCCGTCAAAGGGGTGGCTGGCGACAACACGCTCGAATGCTGCCATACGGCTATTCCGGGCGCTGACCCGCTGGTGATCGGGCCGCCATTGCGCGGCGGGGGCTGGCTCGCCGGGAACGGTCCTTCCAATGCGAGTGAACACCGCAGGGCTCTGCTCACTCTGGACGGTCATGCATATCTTGCTCAGCGGTTCGCCATCGACTGGATTCAATTTGGGAAGAATGGCGAGCTGGCAGTCCGTAAAGGCACTGAGAACCGCGATTACGCTTCTTACGGCGCCGAGGTGCTCGCAGTCGCGAGTGGTCGCGTGGTAGGGCTCAAGGACGGAATTATCGAGAACAAGCCGGAGTCTCTGGCCGTGCCGATCACGATCGAGACCATTGCCGGCAACTTTGTGTCCCTGGACCTCGGGAACGGCCGCTATGCCCACTACGCGCATTTGCAACCCGGCAGCCTTCGCGTGAAGGTCGGGGACCACGTCAAGCCCGGCCAGATTCTCGGGCTCTTGGGAAATTCGGGAAACTCCGATGCGCCCCATCTGCACTTTCAGATCACGGATGGTCCCTCATTCCTGGCCTCCGAGGGAATGCCGTATTCGTTGCCGTCCTTTGTCGAGGAAGGGCAGGGGCCGGAGTTCAAGTTCGAGCCCGCGTCCGCACCAACCCCGTGGCGGAATCAACTGCCTGTGAACGCAATGGTGGTGCGGTTCCCGTAGCGAACTCAAAAACCAGTTACCACACCGCCATTTATCCGTAGGGATTTCAAACGGATGGCCGGTCTTTATAAAATCTTCCCGATTTCTCTATGACTCCTTCACGCCTTTCCATATATCTTCGGAAGTGAGGAGTTTCTTTATGAGCCGTAAAATGATTGCACAAGCCATGAATCAAGCCGCCCAGAGAAACTTGACTTTCAACATCGCTTTTCCAAACTCGGATCGTTCCGTCATAGCGGTCTGGAATGAATGGACTCGTCGGCTGGAGCTTGACCATGGTTACCCCGACATCCTCCCTCAAATGGGGGAGGGTCGGCTGGCAGCTATCAAGCGTACCTACCCGGATGCGGAAGTATCCGAAATTCTCTAAGCGGCTAAAACATGGTTCAAGGGCAGGGTTCCAACTCTGCCCTTTTTATCTCCGTAAAGCTACATGCAAGCCTTTACGCCGTTAGTCGTGACCTGTATGCACCACACTGGTGCACTCTGTTATCCTGCTAGCATGGCTACCCGAAAGACGGCCCCGGCGAGATCCGTTCGACAAAGCGTTACGATCCCCGCGACGCTCGTCTCCGAGGTCCGGCGCACGGCCAAGAAGCAGCACGTCACGATGAGCCGGGCATTGGTCGCCCTCGCTGAACGCGGGGTTCGCGCAGAGGCGGAGGCCAAGGAACAACTGAAGTCCTCCTATAAGCGCTTTCTTGCCGAGAACGATCCAGCCCGCAAAAACGAGGCGGGCAAAGACCTGATTCGCGCGATCTTCGGGAAGGATGCGATTGCCGAAGATTCAATTCGCTGACCTGCCTCGGCCCGTCTGGCAGCACCTGCTCCAGCGAGTGGATGAGCGCCGCATCTCGGTCGCGGATTTGTTAGCGCTCCAAGAATGGGTCAAAACTGGCCCAGTCGCTCCCGCGGGTGACTGGTACAAGGATTTTGGTTCTTTCATTCTGTGTGGCACCGGCCAGTTTCCGAAGACGGTGCTTGAGAAGGGAATGAAGCCGTTCGGGAATCCGGTCGCTTGATCGCGGACAACGTAATGACTCCAGTGGAGTAGATGGACCGTGCTCCTCTTTCTTTTTGGGGCCCCGTGCCGCGCGCTTTTACTCCCCACGGCGGGAGTCCGGAGACTGTACCGGCGACATCCACTGATACGCAGGCCGTCTCACCGCAGGATCTAGAATGCTGGTGGTTGGCCGACTCGGCTCTCCAATGGAAGAGCGCGCGAATTCCTTGGCTTGAGGTTAATCCCGGGCGTTCCGGCAAACAGCCGGAGGTAGCCTTGAAGTTATTGAACGCGCGAAGTCTTACGGTGCAGGGAAATGGTGTGACGCTTTTCCGGGGTGGTCGAGAGTGCTCGGGGTCCCTGGTAGGCTACGGGATCTACGCGGGAAATGTAGATTCGTGGACGTCCACATGTTAGACGAGAACATAACTTTGTCGTCGGTTTCGCTGGGTCCGGTTTCTGCCCCGAAACTTACCCTTCGTGAGATGGCTGAAGTGGCGGTATTTCTCTCTCGCACAGCTTCACAAACTCCGGCACGAGATCGGAAAGGTGGTTATAGGTGCGTTCGAACAGCATAAGCGTAACACTTAGATTGGCGATGCAGAGGGCTTTGGCCGGTTTGGTGTTACGCTCCTTTAGGCCGAAATCTACGAGGATGTTCACTCGGTCAATCGTCGAATAAAGGCCTGTTGTGCCATGCGCGTTGGGGTGGGCGTACTCGCTGAGCATCTGGTACTGCTCTTTAAATCCCGGCACGCTGCGTTCGACGCATTCCACGAACTTTCCAACACGAATGGGGTCTGGAAAATCCTCCCAGGCATAGGTTCCGGCAAGTAGTCTTACAACGCACTCGTCGAGATCACCAAGCTTTTTCTGCTCTAGGGCTGTGCTGATCTTTTCATCGAGATACCAGAGGGCTGCAGTTGTTTCGACCGCTGCCCGCGTCAACACGAAAGCGGCGGCAAACTGTTGTGCTTCGAAGGTCTGAAGCGCCGCCCTTGCCAATTCAGCAACGCGCCAGATTAGCGCCTCGCGGTAGTTAAGGACTTTGAACGGAAGTTTGGTGCGAGAGATTCCTATCGGGTCTATCTGCTTGGGAAGGCTGTTCTCTAGCATTGTGAGCCGTCCCCGAATTTCAACAAGCATTTCGTCGATAGTCGGGGGGCGGTCGTCTTCGTCGGTCATTGGTCAATAACGCACCCTTTTGGGCCTGTTACCGGAGCGGGGAGGGGGGCACCCCTACATTCCCCCTGTACCGCGCTGCTTCTTGCCAGTGTTTAGCGGCAGAAGACGCGCTGGACGCCTTCACCTCTACCCACTCACCCAGGTAATCACCTACAGCAACCCAGACACTTTTCGATTTCTGATAGACGGTAATTTCATACGACACATCCCACACGCGAACTGCCTGTTTCATCATTTGGTACATCACCTAATATTGTGCTACCGGCCTGTAGTGACTTTTCCTCTTGTACAATTTGGCATGGTGAAACCCTCAGGCATAGCGGTGGCTCTGATGCTACTGGTTGGCTGTGATGCCCCTCGAAAAGAGCGCGTAGTGGTGGCTTTCCCCACGGACTGGTCAGCCGAGGGTGAGTACCGAAATTGTTACTTAAATGGACCCGGACACCTGTATGGGTTCGACCCGGGCCCGGGCCGTGCCGACCTTCCCAAACTGGACTGCGACCGGTTTGTAAAGGGCGAAATCATTCATTACACGCCCCAATCCCAGATGTTTCTCATGGATGTGGCTTTCAAGGGACACTTAGCTTTAACGCAGGAAACGATCTGGATTTGTCGAAGAAGCAAAGATTCGCTGGAATGCGGCGAATCGAATTTGCCTTAGCAGAAACCGGAGATCAAGGGCTTTTCCGCCTCACTAAGGTTCTGCTTTCAGCCTATTCAGGTGGGCGTCGAGCTCGTCTTCGGGAATGCTTTCACCCCGGTCGAGCTCGGCTATTCCTTGCTGAATCTTCGCGTCTATGGCCGTGCGGTTTTCGAGCAGCTATTCATTTTGCGATCGCAACATCTCAAGGGCGGTGTCCATGGCATCGTCGGTATTTTCAAAACCTCCCGCCTCCACTGCATCGAGGAACCGCTGTTCATGGTCCGGCCGTAGTGTAATCGCCATAATGCCTTCTTCTTATTCTCGCAACTCTTTATGGACCGGTCTGGAGACCTGCGCTGGCGCTACGTGTGCGTCTGCTTAAGTAGCTCTCCAGAAACGCCCGCGCCTGCTGGACCAGAACATCGCTGATGTGGGGCCCTTCCAGACGGGAGTCCGCGACCCCGTATTCCAACGTGCCGAACTCGGCGGGAGCGTGATCTTTTTCGACCACATATACGACTAACAGTTTGTCAGGCGTGTCTTCGGTAATCGAGAATCGCACGGCGTCGGCGGCGCCGTCGCCTGGAAATCGGTCGCAGCGGCCCCGGGCGTAGCCGCAGTTGCACAACTCGCGCTGGCGGGCTTCCGGCGGCTCGACAATCTCGGCCTGTGCGTGGCACGCGCCGCCAAATGGATCGCCCAGCGGAAATCGGGGCGGGCGCACCCATCCAGCGATTTCCAAACGGCGGGAAGGCACAAAAAAAGGGCACGCCACGATTTCAGGATGTATCCTAACAGATTGGATAACACACGACTGGAAACTTTGCGGCAGCTAATCGCTACCAACCCCGCCAACACCTTTGCGCGTTACGGCCTGGCGATGGAACACGTCCGGTCGGGCGATCTGGAAGGCGCCGTTCAGGAGTTCGAGGCCGTTGTGACGACGGATCCCAAATATTCCGCGGCGTACTACCATGGCGGACAGGCCCTCGAAAAACTGGGCAAGCTCGACCAGGCCCGTGATTTGTACCGCCGGGGGATCGCCGCGACCCGTGATCCGCACGCTTTAAGCGAGCTCCAGGCTGCCCTGGATATACTGGGAGACTAGAGGTCTTGTTGCGCCGCTTTGCGCATTTTCTGTCGATCTGGTTGCTGACGGCGGCGGCCGTTTGGCCGCAAACACGTCCTGCGCAAGGCGCGTCTCCTCCGCGACGCGAGGCTCCCCCACCTCCGGAACCCTATAACCAGCTCGATTCCAATCAGACGCTGTTCTATGTCCTGGCCGCGATTAACGCGGCGGGCTACGACGAACAGGCCGATTCGTCGACCAATAATCCCCTGCGTTCGCGGGTGCGCGAGTACCTGGCCAAACAGAATCTGGAGAGCCTCACTCCCTTGCGGCGGTTTGTTCGCGATCACAAGCCGAGGAATCCCGCTGACGAACTGAGCCAGTATATTTCCTTCGCTCTGGTGAGCAAAGGCGCGCCCGATTTCACCCCGGCCAATCCGGATCTGCCTCAACCGGCCGACGCGGACAGGCTATACGAGTTTCCCCCGGTCCTCGCCGCGTTCTACCGCGAAGCAAAACTAGGGGTACTCTGGCAGCAGGCCCAGCCCGATTACGACCGCGCTATCGCGCAGCTCCACGAGCCGGTGACTTTTGCCGCCCAGCAGGTGAACGCCTACCTGCGCTACGTGAACACAGGTGTCCGGCGGGGGCGGTTTCAGATCCTGGTGGATCTCATGGGCGCGCCCAATCAAATCCACTTCCGCAACTACATCGACGACTACTACATCGTGGTTACTCCGTCCGTGGAACAGCCCATTTTCGATATCCGCCACGCGTACTTGCGATACATGGTGGATCCGCTGGGCTCACGGTTCGCCGACGATCTCCAGAAAAAGGCTCGTTTGGGTGAGTACGCTTTGCAGTCGCCCCTCCTCGGCCAGCAGTTCCGGGACGATTTCGTGCGGTTGGCTACGGAATGCTTCATCAAAGCGGTGGAAAGCCGGCTCGACAGGCGGGCCGCCCTGGCCGAGCAAGCGGCGCGCGAAGGTTTTGTTCTGGCCCCTGCGTTCGCGGAACTCTTGCAGCCCTACGAGCGGCAGGAAGTGGCCATGCGGCTGTACTTCCCCGACCTGGTCGCCCATATCGATGTCAAGAAAGAGCAGCAACGCATCGCGGGCATCGATTTCCTCAAAGAGCGTCCGGTGCGGACCTACCGAGTCACCTCCGACGTCAAGCCGCCCGCGTTGACGGGTGCAGCCAAGACTCTGGATGACGCTGAGGTGCTGTTCCTCGATCGCGAGAAGTCGGCGGGAAATGTCTCCAAGGCCAAGGAACTGTACCTGAGGGCGTTGCAGGAGACGGAAGAGAAACCGATGCACGCCAAAGCGTATTATGGTTTGGCGCGGATCGCTTTACTGGATCGGGATCCGGAGACGGCCGACCGGTTCTTCCGCAAGATACTGGAGTTGGAGCCGGATCCTTCCACCCAAGCCTGGGCGCTGGTGTATATCGGTAAGTTGGCCGATTCGCAGGGCGAAAAAGAACCGGCCCAGGAGAATTACAAAGCCGCGCTCGCGGTTCAGGGTATCTCTGATCTGGCGCGGCAGGAGGCGCAACGGGGTCTGACGGGCGCCTTCGCAAGGAATCCTAAATCAAAGGAGCAGGAGTGATGAAGAAAGTCTTTACCGCAGTGGCGCTGCTGGCAATTGGAAGTCTGTTGAGCGCGCAACCGAAACCGCCCGCGCCGGAAGAATTGAAGGCGTTGCAGGAGATCGTCAACGCCAACACCGTGGACGCGCGTGTGGCTGCCGCCGACAATTTCGTGAAGAATTTTCCCAAGAGCGAATACCGGAACTTCGCCCTGACTATGGCTGCTGACGCGTATGAGATGGGCGGAAACGTCACCAAGGCCATCATCTACTATCAACAGGCGCTGGAAGCGAATCCCAAGGATTACAATGCCATGCTCATGCTGGCCGCTGAGACCGCGCGCACCACGCGCGAGTTCGACTTGGATAAAGAAGAGAAGCTCGCCAAATCGGAGAAATATGCCAAAGACGGCATGGCGCTCATCCCCAGCGCCAACAAGCCGAACCCCCAGGTCACGGATGCGCAGTGGGACGCTGCCAAGAAGGATGATTTGGCGCGCGGCCATGAAGCCCTGGGATTGATCGCGCTGGCCCGGAAGAAGTACGACGACGCCGCCGGCGAATTCAAGACCGCCACGGAAACCGCGAGCCAGCCCCAGCCCGCCACGTTCATTCGCATGGCCGGCGCCTACACCGACGCTGGCAAGCCCGATCAGGCCATCGCCGCGTTGGACAAAGCGCTGGCCATGCCGAATCTTCCTGATCAGATCAAGCAGGTGGCGCAGGCCGAAAAGACGCGCGCCGAAAAGGCCAAGACCGCGAAGCAGTAATCCCCCTCCTTATGCCGGCCGACCTGGGGGCTCTCGAAGCGGCCATTGGACACGTGTTTCGCGATCGGGAACTGTTTCACCGCGCGCTCACGCACAAATCCAGAATCCACGAGCAGGCGGGAGATCTCCCGTCCAACGGCGATAACGAGCAACTAGAGTTTCTGGGCGACGCCATCCTGGGATTCGTGGTCAGCGAATGTCTGGTGCGCCGCTTTCCTTCCGCGCCGGAAGGGCGTTTGTCCAAGCTCAAGGCTCACTTGGTGAGTGCGGCCCGGCTGTACGAAGTGGCGCAGACTCTGAGGCTGGGCGATTTCCTGTTCCTCGGCCGCGGCGAGGAGATGAGCGGCGGGCGCGCCAAGAAAGCTCTCCTTTCCGATGCCATGGAAGCTCTGATCGCCGCGATGTATCTGGACGGCAGCCTGGGAACCGCGCGGGCCTTCATCGAAACCCACGTGGTCGGCTCCTTCGCGCTGGCCGACGGAAGCGCTGAGGGAAGCGTGGACGGCGCCGTGGCGGATTATAAGAGTGCCCTGCAGGAAATGGCGCAGGCGCTGAAGCTGCCTTCCCCGCGCTATTTCATCGTGGGCGAAGAAGGGCCCGAGCATTCCAAGACCTTTACCGTGGAAGTCCGCGTGGGCAAGGAATGGGCCGGCCAGGCGCAAGGTCTTTCGAAAAAAGCGGCGGGCCAAAAGGCCGCGGAGAGCGTCCTCCAGCAGTTGACCGAATGGGGGCGATAACGTGGCCGTCACTTTGGTGCTCTAATAGATACGGAGTAGTTTCCGTGGGCCGGTCGTTTCATAATTTGGCGCGCCCCATCTCGTTCTTGTTGAGCTCGATCCTGTGTGGTGGGGCCGCCTGGGGGCAGCTGCCGCTGACCGGTGTCGGAACAAGAATCCAGCTGAATAGCTCCGATAGGGCAGTCCTGGAAGCCCAGGAAGTTCGCAAGGATCTGCCTTGCACGGTGGACCCAGTGAAGCCCGCTCTCGGTTTCGACCTGCGCTTTCACGGCGGATACGATATCGTCCTGCCGCTGCAGGACGTAGCGGGCAATGAGAATCTGCTCTCCATTCTGGTCCGGGTGACTTCCGACGCCCACAAAGACGATCCCGCATATTTTCTTCAGCGGATCAACGTCCCCAAGCTCCCCGACGACGCTAAGGGCGACGCAGCCCTGGGCGGATTATTCGACCTCGGAGAAGGCAAGTACCATGTCGATCTGCTGATGAAGGACCGGGCGGAACGAGTCTGCTCGTTTTACTGGGACTCGGAAGCCGTGCTAGCCGACCGGGATAAGGAAATTAAGCCCGCCATCGCTCCAGGAGCGGTGGAGCGGGCCGAGTACGAACAGTTCAACGAAGAGCCGCCCGTCGAGCGGGCTGGCGGCAAGCCGCTGAACATCAAGATCCTGGTCAACTTTGCTCCCCAGAATTCGAGCCTATCCAGCCTGCGGCCCATCGACACACTGGCATTGGTGACGGTGCTGCGGCGGCTGTCGCGGGAACCGCAATTCGGCAAGTTTTCAGTGGTGGCGTTCAATGTACAGGAGCAGCGGGTGCTGTACCGCCAAGCCAGCGAGGAACGAATCGATTTTCCGGCGCTCGGCAAAGCCATCCAGGGCGTGGAACCCGGGAAAGTGAATCTGAAACAGCTCGCCCAAAAGCACGGTGAGGTAAGTTTCCTGGCAGACTTGATCAAGAAGGAAATCGCCAATGACCACCCCGACGCGGTGATCTTCGCCGGACCCAAAGTTCTGCTGGATGAATCGGTTCCGGAAGAAGAGCTGAAGCCTCTGGCCACCGACGTAACCTACCCGGTCTTTTACATGAATTACAACCTGAACCCGCAGGGTGTCCCCTGGAGAGACGCGATTGGAAAGGCGATCCGGCCCTTCCGTGGTATCGAGTTCAGCATCAGCCGCCCGCGCGACCTGTGGTTTGCCGTCTCGGAGGTGGTTTCCCGTATAGTAAAATCAAATCAGGGGGGGAACGCTCTAGCGCCTTCCCGGTAGGGATTTTATTATGCGTGCCTCGGTTGGTCTTCTGCTGGCTATTTCCGCTTTGCCGGCCTTTAGCCAGGATCCTCGGGCTTATACCAACAAGCTCGCGCCGTACGTGGCCTCGCCGGCCCGAGTTGTGGATCTGATGCTCGAAATGGCCAAGATCAAGCCGGGCGAGACGGTTTACGATCTGGGCAGCGGAGATGGCAGGATTGTGGTTGCCGCCGCCGGAAAATACAAAGCCAAGGCCGTCGGAGTCGAGATTTCACCCAAGCTGGTCGCTTCGGCCACGGCGGAAATCGAGAAGGCAGGCCTCACGGGACAAGCCCGGGTCATGCAGGGCGACGTTTTGCAAACCGATTTTACGGGCGCCGACGTGGTCACCATGTATCTGGAAACGAAGTTGAACGCTGAACTCCGGCCGCACCTCGAAAAATTCCTTAAGCCCGGAGCGCGTGTGGTTTCTCACGACTACCCAGTTCCCGGCTGGAAAGCAACGCGCGTGGAGAAGGTCGAAGGGCGCGTGATGCATACGATCTACCTTTACGAGATCCAAGCTCCTAAACAATAGCTGTCCTTACAGTTTTTCGCCGATCGACTTGGCCTGACTGAATAGGTACAGGTAATCCGCTCCACCTGCCTTCGAATCGGTTCCCGACATATTGAATCCTCCAAAGGGATGCGCGCCCACCACGGCTCCTGTGCACTTGCGGTTGATGTACAGGTTCCCTACGTGGAATTCGTTTTTGGCCCGTTCGATTTGCTGCGGTGAAGCGCTAAAAACTGCGCCGGTCAGTCCATACTCGGTGTTGTTGGCGATGGCCAGCGCGTCGTCGAAGTCGCGGGCGCGGATCACCGCGAGGACCGGTCCGAAAATCTCTTCCTGCGCGATCCGGGCCGAGGGCGCGACATCGGCGATCACGGTGGGTTCGATAAAGTATCCGTCATTTTGACTAACGACGGCTGCTCGTTTCCCGCCGGCGATGATGCGGCCTTCCCTGGCGCCGATATCGATGTAGTTGGAAATCGACTTCAGCGCGCCCGCGTTGATCACCGGACCCGCGGGAGCATTTTCTGCCGGGTCGCCGATGCGAATCTTCGCCACGCGGTTTTGGAGCTTCTCGAGGAAACGATCGTACAGGCTAGCGTCGACAATCGCCCGAGAACAGGCCGAGCACTTCTGCCCTTGAAATCCGAACGCCGACGCCGCCACGCCTTCGACGCCAGCATCCAGATCGGCATCCGCCGCAACGATGATCGAGTCTTTGCCGCCCATCTCGAGAATCGTGCGCTTGATCCAAAGCTGGCCCGCCCGATGCTGCGCGGCCCGCACGTTGATATCGAGTCCCACGTCGCGCGAGCCGGTGAAGGCGATGAACCGCGTCTGGGCATGCTCCACCAGTCCGTTTCCGAAGGTCGCGCCGGATCCCGGGCAGAAGTTGACCACTCCCGGAGGCAGGCCGGCTTCCTCCAGCGCTTCGAAGAATTTCGCGGCGACGGTGGGCGAATCACTGGACGGTTTCAAGACTACCGTGTTGCCGCACACCACCGACGCCACCGTCATGCCGCACATGATCGCCAGCGGGAAATTCCAGGGCGAGATGACCGCGCCCACCCCCAACGGAATGTAACGCAGCAGATCGCGTTCGCCGGGAAGCTGCACGGCTGGTTCAGCTTCGGCCATGCGCAGCGCCAGGCGCGCATAAAACTCGCAAAAGTCGATCGCTTCGCAGGTGTCGGCTTCGGCCTCGTCCCAGTTCTTGCCGACCTCCAGAACCATCCAGGCATTGAACTCTGGTTTACGCCTGCGGATAATTTCTGCGGTTTTCAACAAGAGTTCGGCGCGTTGTTCTACCGCGACGTTCTTCCACGATCGAAACGCCGCAAGCGCAGCCTGCATGGCGGGCTCCACGTGCTCGATTCCCGCTTTTTGATGGACGCCAACTACCTCGGATGGCTGCGCGGGATTGACCGACCGGATCTTGTCAGAACTACGGGTGCGTTGTCCGCCGATCACCAGATCGTACTCGCGGCCCAGCTCGCCGCGGACCTTCTCGATCGCCGCGCGCATCGCTTGCGCGTTGGCCTCACTGCGAAAAGTGACCACGGGTTCGTTCGAAAAAGGGCGGACTGCCATTCTGCCCTCAGTGTACCGCCGCAGTTTGGACTGGTAACCTAAGAATCTCGAATCACCCATCTCAATCAATGGCTCAATCACCCATTACTCTTCGCAGCGCCGATTTCGCGGCCTGGTATCAGGACGTGGTTCTCCAGGGCGATCTGGCGGAACCGGCTGAAATCGTCAAAGGCTGCATGGTCATCAAACCCAACGGCTATGCCATCTGGGAGCTTCTGCAGCGTGAACTCGACAATCGCTTCAAGGCCACCGGCCACAAGAACATGTATTTCCCTCTGCTGATCCCGCAGAGCTTCATGCGAAAGGAAGCCGAGCACGTCGAAGGGTTTTCTCCGGAGCTGGCCGTCGTCACCGTCGCCGGGGGCAAGGAGCTCGAAGAGCCATACGTGATTCGTCCCACGTCGGAGACCATCATCGGGCATTTTTTCGCCAAGTGGATCCAGAGCTGGCGCGATCTTCCCATGTTGGTCAACCAGTGGGCCAACATCATTCGCTGGGAGCTGCGGACCCGCATGTTCCTGCGGACCACCGAGTTCCTGTGGCAGGAAGGCCATACCGCGCACGCCACTCACGGCGAAGCTCAGGAGGAAGTGCTGCGGATGCTGGACATCTACGCCGAGGTCGCGGAAGATGTCATGGCGATGCCCGTCATCAAGGGCATGAAAACGCAATCCGAGAAATTTGCCGGGGCGCTCAGGACCTACTCGATCGAAGCGATGATGCAAAACGGTCTCGCGCTCCAGGCCGGCACCAGCCACGACCTGGGTCAGAATTTCGGGAAGGCGTTCGATGTGAAGTTCCAGAACAAGGAAGGCCAGCTCGACTACGTGTGGCAAACCAGTTGGGGAGTGAGCACTCGGCTCATAGGAGGACTCGTGATGAGTCATTCCGACGACAAGGGTCTGGTTATTCCGCCCAAGCTCGCGCCCGTCAAGAGCGTCCTGGTCCCGATTTATCGGAAGGATGACGAGAAGGGCGCGGTGCTCGAAGCCGCGCACCGCATGGCCACGGACGTGGGCGCGGAAGTGGACGATCGCGACGGGCAATCGCCGGGAGCGAAATTCTTCCACTGGGAGCGCCGCGGTGTCCCGATCGTGCTGGAGCTCGGCCCTCGCGACCTGGCTGCGGGGACAGTGGTTCTCAAGCGTCGCGACAGGGGAACTAAGGAGCCCATTCAGCAATCCGAGTTAAAGACTCGCGTCGATACCGTACTGCAAACAATGCAAAACGACTTATACGCCGCCGCGAAGCAAAGGCTCAAAGACAACACAATGCTGGCGAATTCGATGGAAGAGATCGAGTCGATCCTGCGCGACGCGACGGCCGAAAAAGGCGGCGGCAAGTTCGTCATGGCGCATTTGAAGGACGATCCGGCCTGCGACGCGCAGCTGAAGACGTTCAAGGCCACTGTCCGGAATATTCCCCAGGTCGACGAATACGACGGCCCGGGCAAGTGCATGGTCACCGGCGAGACTGTGGACCGTCGCGTCGTGGTCGCCAAATCCTACTGATCTAAATGTCCGATGCATCGAATCGTTGCGTGTACGAGGATCGATACTTCCAAGTCGTTGCGCCCGAACTGCCGTTGAATTGCCGCGAAGATGGCGGGCATCTAGTCGTCGTGAAGAAGAAGCCGGTCACCGACCGGTCCGACCTGACTCACCAGGAGGCCATCGCTTTCATGCGGATCTCGATGGCGGCGGGCAAGGCGATGTACGACGTCCTGGGAATCGAGCGAATGAACTACGAGGACCTCGGGAACTGGGGTCTGGATGATCCAGGCGGCGCGAAGATGCATCTGCACCTGTTCGGACGGTCACGCGAGCAAATCCACCAGATCCGCGGGCAACACATCGCCCTGTACCCCAAAGACCACCCGATTTACAAAGGACACCTGAAGCCGCTCACGGAAAACGATCTCGCCCGGCTGCGAGCGCGCATCGGCGAGATATTGACCGAGCCGAAGTACGCGAAGATGGCAGAGTTAGCGGAGCTGTGACGCCTATGTCTCATCCGACCACACCCGAGACCGGGGGATTCGTCCGCGGCCTGAACCTGTTCGACGCGACCATGATCGTGATCGGCACCATGATCGGGTCGGGCATCTTCATCGTGTCGGCCGATATGGCGCGGCTGATCAACAGCCCCGGATGGCTGCTGGTGGCCTGGGCGGTCACCGCCGCGCTCACGATTCTGGCAGCCCTCTCGTATGGAGAGCTGGCAGCCATGCTGCCGCATGCCGGTGGCGTCTACGTGTTTCTGCGCGAAGCATATTCGCCGCTGTGGGGATTCCTCTACGGCTGGACTCTGTTCGCGGTGATTCAGACCGGAACCATCGCCGCCGTCGCGGTGGCCTTCGCGCGATTCTTGTCGGTTCTGGTTCCTTCCATTTCGGAAAGCAGTTACCTGATTCCGCCCATCCACATCTCCACGGGTTATGCGTTTTCTCTGTCCACAGCTCAACTGGTCGGTGTCGCGGTGATCGTGCTCCTCACGTGGACCAACTCGCGAGGCCTGGAGTACGGCAAGATCGTTCAGAACATCTTCACCACCGCCAAAGTTTCGGCCATCGCGGGCCTGATCCTGGCAGGGTTGTTCCTGGGGCGCAGCGCCGAAGCGATCCAGACCAATTTTTCGGTGCCCTTCGCTCTGGGCACGTTCGATCCCGCGCTGGGCGTCGCGGCAGGGACAGTGTTCGGTCTCATCGTCGCGATCGGCGTGGCGCAATCGGGCTCGCTCTTTTCGGCTGACGCGTGGCATGACGTTACCTTCGTCGCCGGCGAAGTGCGCGAGCCGAAAACAAATCTGCCCAAGGCGATGGCAATCGGCTGCACCGCGGTTGTCCTGCTGTACTTCCTGACCAACGTCATCTACCTGCTGGTGCTGCCGATCCCCGAGATCCAGCATGCGCCCTCGGATCGCGTCGCCACCGCGGTGCTCGCGCGAATCTTTCCCTCCTACGGTCCGGTGCTGATGGCGATCGCGATCATGATCTCGACCTTCGGCTGCGTCAACAGCCTGGTGCTCTCCGGCGCGCGCGCGTATTACGCGATGGCCAGGGACCGGCTGTTCTTCGTGCAAGCCGGGAGACTGAACCGCTTCCAGGTACCGGCGTGGTCGTTGTGGGTCCAGGGAGTCTGGGCCGCGGCCCTGGTGCTGCCGCGCACCTACAACACAACGACCGGCCAGTACGGAAACCTGTACGGGAATCTGCTCGACTACGTGATATCCGCCGCTTTGATTTTTTATATCCTGACGATAGCGGCGGTCTTTCGCTTGCGGCACAAAATGCCGCATGTCGAGAGAAGCTACCGCGTGCCGGGCTATCCCGTGACGCCCGCGCTCTACATCCTCGGCGCGGCGGTAGTTCTGGTAATCCTGTTCGCCTACCGGCCCGCGACCACGTGGCCGGGTCTGGTGATCGTGCTGGCAGGAGCGATCGTATACGCATGTCTCCCACGACGTTAACGGAAAAAGCCAGGCTGTTTCACTCCATCAAGAGCGCCATTATGGGCGACCCGCACCGCGATTTCACGCAGGGCTCCATCGGCCGGGCGATCGCGATGCTGGCCGTGCCCATGGTGCTCGAGATGATGATGGAATCGCTGTTCGCGGTGGTGGACATGTTCTGGGTGGCGCATCTTGGTGCGAATGCCGTTGCCACCGTGGGTTTTACGGAATCGCTGCTCACATTGCTGTTCGCGGTCGCGCTGGGGTTGGGCATCGCCACCACGGCCACGGTGGCCCGCCGCATCGGCGAAAAGGATCCGAAAGCGGCAGCGGAGACTGCATCCCAGGCTGTCCTTCTGGGCGTGGGGATCGCCGCGGTAGTGGGGACCCTGGGATTCATCTTCGCACGCGATCTGCTGCGCCTCATGGGCGCGTCGCCGGACGTGATCGCCACCGGGATTGGCTACACGCGTGCGATCTATGGCGGCAGCGGAACCGTGCTGCTGCTGTTTCTGATCAACGGCGCGTTTCGCGGCGCGGGCGACGCTTCGCTGGCCATGCGGGTGTTGTGGACCGCGAACTGGATCAACATCGTCCTCAATCCCCTGCTCATCTTCGGCCTAGGACCGTTTCCGAAACTCGGCGTGGCCGGGTCCGGTATCGGCACGACGATCGGGCGCGGGTGCGGCGTGCTGCTGCAACTATGGTTTCTGAGCAGCGGAAAAAGCCGGGTAGTGGTGCACTGGCATCGAATCCGGCTGATCCCGGCGCTGATGAAGCAACTCGTGCGGCTCTCGCTGGGCGGGATGTTTCAGTACCTGGTTGCCATGGCGAGCTGGATCGTCATGGTGCGGATGTGCGCCGTCTTCGGCAGCGTAGCGATCGCCGGATACACGCTGGCGCTGCGCATTATTCTTTTCGCATTGCTTCCGAGCTGGGGCATGGCCAGCGCCGCCGCGACCCTGGTGGGACAAAACCTGGGAGCGCGCCAGCCCGACCGCGCCGAAAAGTCCGTCTGGCTCGCCGGATTCTACAACATGATTTTTCTCGCCGTGGTGGCCGTGGTCTTCATCGGATTCGCAGGGCCGCTGGTCCGGATCTTCACTAGCGATTCCGGGGTGGTTTCGATGGCCGCCACCACGCTGCGGACGGTGGCGTATGGTTACATTTTTTACGCCTGGGGCATGGTGATGGGACAGGCATTCAATGGCGCGGGCGATACCAACACGCCGACCGTGCTCAACCTCCTGTGCTTCTGGGTATTCCAGATTCCACTGGCTTGGCTGCTGGCGTTCCGTTTCGGGTTGGGAACAAACGGAATCTTCATGGCCATCCCGATGGCCCAATCGGCACTGGCTGTGGCCGCCGTGCTGCTGTTCCGCAGGGGGAAGTGGAAAGGCTCGGTGATCTGACCGAACCTGTCTAACGCAACCTGTAGACCGTAGCGGTTTCAGCCTGATACATCGGACTGAGATCCGGGTTGGACCGGATCGCCGTCTCAATGGAGTCGCGATCGTCATTGGCCACGCCTTGGCGCAAGTCGACCCCCGCGAACAGGAAGTAGCTCAGTCCATGTTCCCGCGCGAAGGGCGGGATGTCGGTCATCCAACTAACCATTCCCGCGTGATCCATGCGATACCACAGCGCGGGCGGCAACGGTTTACTCATCGCGCGGTGTCCGGTGTAAAGGAACAGCAGAACGTCGTCCGCGGCCAGGAAGGAAGCTTCGGCTGGGACGCGGGAGCGAATCCAGCCGTAGGCGGCCAGGCGATCGATGTTCCGCAACCGATGCTGGCGGGTGTCCTCCGGCAGAAAGGTAGCATCCATGAATAACTGAATTGCGAGGCTGCCGGCGAAGATCGCCGCGACGACCACCGCGAAGCCCGCCGCCACCACACGTTGCCCGCGATCGCGGTGGCGAAGTGCGGTTCGCAGCATCCCCACCAGATGCTCCGCTTCAACCAGGAGTCCCGCAAGCGCCAGGGGGAATATGGGAAGCACGAACCGCTCATTGGGCGGAAAATGCCAGATCACGAGCAAGACCGCAGTGATCAGGGAAAACAGGGCGTACAGTCTTGCATGGCCGCGCCGGAACAACCGCACCACCCCGCTGATCATGGCGATGGCCACCACTTCGGCCAGAATCTTCAGAAACTGCGAGTCCATGATTTTGGGGATCAACAAGCCGCCCAGTCCCCACAGGAAGCCGTCGAGATTCTTCCATAGAAACAGGTGCAGGTCGCGAAACGACACGCTGTAAATCTCATAGCGGACGTAATCGAGGTAATAGATCAGGGAGGGATCGTTTGTAGCGGTCTGATGAAGGCGCGCCCAGATCATCCAACCGGCGATGAATGGCAGCATCGAGGCGGCGAACAGCCACGCATTCCGGCGCTGCTTTCGCAGCGGCCACAGGTAGATTACGGCGGCCAACAGCAGCGCCAGTCCAGCCGAGCGCGCCAGGTATGCCAGTCCGGCCACCACGCCGGCAGCCACGGCCGCGCCCGCGGAACCTTTAGCCGCGCGTTCGGCCAGCAGCATGGCGGCAAGCGACAGCGCCAGGAACAGCATTTCGGAAAGCAACTGCGTGCTGAACAGGATCACGTAGGGATTGGCCGCGAACAGGAACAGAAGCAGCCATGCGCGGCCGCCGGAAATGCCTAGCGCCGGGTAGAGCGCGGCCATTTGCAGCAGCACGGCGGGCAAGGCCAGCCAGGAGATCCATGCTGCAATGGGCAGGTTGTGCGGGAACTGCGCATCGATGTGCCATGCCACGGAGAGCAGTAACGGGTAGAGCGGCGGGTACTTGGTTTGAGGCGGTTCGCCGGGTAAACTTTCGATGCGGTATCCACCGCCATCGGCCAGGGATTTCGCCGAGACAAAATACAGGCTGTCATCATGGAGATCGCCGAAGCGGGGCACGTCGCCGAAGTGCCACAGGTAGGCCGCTGAGGGGATCAGCAGGAACAGCAGCAGCGTAAGAGTGCGCACACCGAAAGCGGTTTGCGTCCGAGGCATCGCGGGATTTTGTACGGTAGCCAGAAGAGCCAGGACCTCAATTATCTATCGTTCCTTCGCGACCAGCTCCATAGAGTCCCATTCGATTTTGTCATCCCCGAAGGGCTTCCCGGACGCGATGGAGGGGCGGCGTGATATGCTGTTCTGTCGCTTTGGAATGGCGCAGAAGACTATCTTCCCGACGGTGTGCATCGCGCTGGGGTTCCCGGATGTGGAGTCCTTGCTGGCCCATGCGCGCGCCGAATACGACTGCGGGGAACGGTTTCTGGAATTCCGCCTGGACTACCTGGCTTCTCCCGAGCGGGGCGTGGCGGCGCTGAAGAAGTTTCTGGCCCGCTATCCGGATTGCACCGTTCTGGCCACCTGCCGCCGGCGGCAGAACCAGGGACGCTTTACCGGCAGCATCGAGGAGCAGATCAAGATCCTGGAAGCCGCGCGCGAAGCGGGAGCGCAGGCGGTGGATATCGAGATCGAGAGCGCGGAGAACTGCGAGAACCACCTGGCGCATCTGCGCTCGGAAGCCTACCTGGTGCTTTCCTATCACAACTACGGAGGCACTCCGCCCCGGCTGGAGTCGGTGCTTCGGCGCATGGCGGCCATCCCGGCGCACGCCTATAAGATCGTGACCACGGCGCGAAAACCCTCCGACAACGCGCGCGTGCTGTCGCTGGCGCGGTCGCATCCGAAGATTCCCACGGTTCTGCTGGCGATGGGCGAACCGGGATTCCCCACGCGCGTGCTGTCGCCAGCGTTCGGCGGCCTGTACACCTACGCCGCGCCGAACATGGCCGGCGGAACCGCCTCGGGACAGGTGAGCGCGAAAAAGCTGCGGGGCATGTATCGCGTGGGAAAGCTCTCGCGCGACAGCAAAATTTTCGGAGTCATCGCGGATCCGGTGGGGCACTCCATTTCGCCCGCGGTTCATAACCGGGCCTTCCAAGCCCGGCGCGTCGACGCGGTCTATCTGCCATTCCTGGTGCATCCCGGGCAACTCAAGGATTTTTTCGTGATGGCCGAGGATCTGCCGCTGGCGGGTTTCAGCGTCACCATCCCGCACAAGCAGAAGATCCTGCGGTATCTGGATTGGGTGGATCCGGTGGCGCGGCGCATTGGGGCGGTGAACACCGTGTGGCGCAAGGCGGGCAGGTGGCGCGGTGCCAACACCGACGCTCCCGGCGTCACCTCGCCTCTGGAGCGTCATGTCCGGCTGAACAAATCCTCGGTTCTGGTGGTGGGCAACGGCGGCGCGGCCCGCGGAGCCGTGTTCGCGCTGGCAGCGGCCGGCAGCAAGCTGGCGGTGACGGGACGAAATCTAGATCGCGTACGCGCGCTGGCTTCCACCTGCGGCGCCGAAGCGCTATCACGCGACCAGGCCGCAGCCCGAACGTTCGACGCGATCGTGCACGCCACTCCGCTCGGCATGGCTCCCAATATCGAAAAGTGTTTCTTCGAAGGCCGCATTCCTTCGCAGCTGGTATTCGACATGGTCTATACGCCCAGGGAGACGACGCTGCTGCGCCGCGCCAAAGCCCAGGGCGCGGAAGTGATCGCGGGACTCGAAATGTTCCTGGAACAGGCCGGGAGACAGTTCGAGATCTTTACCGGCGAGCGCCCTCCAAAGGCCATCATGGAGCAAGCGGCGATGGAAGCACTGGCTGCGCGGGATCACATCGCTCACGCGTGACTAGACCGTGGAGCGGGCTTCAGCCTGCAACGGAGGCTTGAGCCTCCGAATCGGCGCGGGTGCTGAAGCACCCGTTGCAGGCTGAAGCCTGCTCCACACCCTATAATGGGCGCATGGATATTTCCAGACGCCAGCTAGCCGGTGTTCTCTTGGCGAGCACTGCTGTCGCCCAGACTCCACCTCCTGTGAAGCCGCAACCCGAAGCCGATGTCGACACGGCACGATTGCAGCAGCGGGCTGCTGCGCAGGCTATCGCCCGGGTGCCGCTGCCGATGACCGTCGAGCCCGCATTCCAGTTCAAGGCTTAAGCTGTGGCCGAGATCGCTCCTGACATCTTCTTCGCCAGTATCAGCGAGCTGAACGCCAAGCTGCGCGCCAAGGAATTTTCGTGTCAGGAGCTGACGCGCGCCTTTTGCGACCGCATGGAACGCATCGGCCCGCGCTACAACGCGCTGGCGCTATCGCTGCGCAAGCAGGCCCTCAGTAAGGCGAAGGACGTCGATCGCGAGCTGAAACGCGACCGCACCCGTGGTCCGCTTCAGGGCATTCCCTACGGCGCCAAGGATCTCCTGGCGGTGAAGAAGCAGCCGACCACCTGGAGCGCCAAGCCTTACGCCACACAGGTGTTCGACTACGACGCCCGCGTGATCGAGAAACTCAATAGCGTGGGGGCGATCCTGATCGCCAAGCTCTCTATGGTCGAACTCGCCGGAGGCGGCGATTACCGCACCGCGGCCGCGTCTCTCACCGGCCCGGGGCTGAATCCGTGGGACCGCACGCGCTGGAGCGGCGGATCATCGAGCGGTCCGGGATCGGCTGTCGCGTCCGGACTTGTGACCTTTGCCATAGGTTCGGAGACTTCAGGTTCGATCCTGACGCCGTCCGCGTTCTGCGGCGTGACCGGCCTGCGCCCGACATATGGTCTAGTCAGCCGCAGCGGGGCGATGGCGCTTTCGTGGACGCTGGACAAGCTGGGACCCATGTGCCGTTCCGCGGAAGACTGCGCGCTGGTGCTGCACGAGATGGCGGGAGCGGACACGGCAGATCCGGGATCGGCCGGGCGCAGCTTCAACTACACGCCTCAGTACACCACGCGCCGACTCGCCGATATCACCATCGGCTACGTGCCTGTCGATTTCGAGAATGGGGCGGAACCCGCCGCCCAGCCCGCGCTGCGTGCCGCATTCGAGGTGATCAAGTCGCTGGGAGTGAAGGTCAAGGAAATCCGGATTCCCGAGTTTCCCTACGGCGCGCTGGTGAGCACGATCATTGCCGGCGAAGCGGGCTCGATTTTCGAGGACCTGATCCGCAGCGGCAAGGTGGACCAATTGGCGGATCCGCACCAGATCGCCGGGCTGAGGGCGATGCTGGATCTACCCGCAACCGAGTATTTGCGCGCCATGCGCGTACGGTCGCTGGTGAAAGCGGCCTTCCACGATTTGTTCCTGAGCTGCGACATGGTGCTGGCGCCCGCGCGCCTGGGACCGGCTCCCAAGGCCGCCGATCCGCTGGATGCTCCGGGTCCGCCGACGCGGTCGCGCGACGATCTGATTCCGGGGGGGAACCTGGCCGGTTTGCCGGCGATCTCGCTGCCGTGCGGATTCGCGGACGGACTTCCGGTGGCGATTTCGCTGCTGGGGCGGCCGTTCTACGAGAACCAGCTGATCGCGATCGGCAATCTGTTCCAGAAGCAGACGGATTGGCATCGGCGGCGTCCGCCAATGGAAGCTTAACGCAAGAATAACCGCAATACGCTCGATCCGGCTACGCCCGTCAGAGCCGGCACCAGCGTCACGTTTCCACTGCGGCGCAGTTCGCCATGCACGGCGTGTCCGCCCAGGTAGAGGAAGCTGCCGCCGGCGAGCGCCAGCAGCGCGTGCAAGCCTTGCGAGCCCAGGTGCGGCGCTAGTATCGATTCAAGGTCCGCGCCGCCGATGGTCGTCATTTGCGCCAGGGCGCACCAGGCCAAAGCGGAAGCCCGCGAGCCGAGCGAAGCACGCGCGATGACTCCCAGGGCCAGTCCCTCGGGAATCTTGTGCACCGCGATGCCTCCGATGAGGGCCATGCTGAATCCGGCGTTTTGGCCCGCTGCCGCGCTCCATCCGTCCAGCGCGCTGTGCAGCGCCGCGGCCGCCAGCAGTGGTAGAGCGAACCCGTGCAACCGCGTGGCGCACTCATCGTGCTGATGAGAATGGGAGCAAGCCGGGCACACGGGGTAAACAAACCGGTCGATCGCGGCCAGGAACAGAAATCCGCCCGCGAGCCACAGAATCGCGACTTGCCAACTGAAAAACTGCGCCATTTCGGGAAGAACCCAGAACAGCGCCACTCCCAGCAGCACTCCTCCGCCGAAAGGCACTAAACGGCGGGAAAGTCCCGTGTATGAGGTCAGCCACACGCCCACGGCGGCGCTGAGCATGGCGATGAGCGTAATAAGAGCAGGGTAAAAGAACAGCACGCTTGTTCCGAGTATACTATCCTATAGGTCCATACCTACGTCGATACTCGCACTCGCTCATGCTCAAGGACCATTCGAAACACCCTACCCGCAGGTCTTTCTATGCGGTTCTCATTCAACTGCTGGGGGCCACGGCAGCGGCCGTGATTGCCGTTCCAGCCGCCGTGTTCCTGTTATTCAAACCTAAATCACCGGGTGCCGGAGCAATGGTGGAAATCGCCGATCTGGCGGACCTCGAGACCGGCGTGCCGCAAGAGGTTGTCTATTACCGAACGCGTGTGGACGCGTGGAAGGCGACCAAGGAAAAAACCACCGCGTGGGTGGTGAAAAACGGCCCCCAGAGCGCGGTAGCGTTTAGCCCGCAGTGTCCTCACCTGGGCTGCATCTATCACTGGGAAGACGACCTGACGGCATTCAAGTGTCCGTGTCATGCCTCGGCTTTCGGCCTGGACGGAAAGGTTCTGGCGGGTCCCGCGCCCCGGCCCCTGGATCGCTACGTGTCGCGCGTGGAGGGCGGGAAGCTCCTCATCGGATTACAGGTCAAGCGGTCGTAAACGGTGATGGGGAACGGCGTGCGCGACTGGCTGGAAGAACGGACGGGTCTGCCTTCCGCGATCCGGCATTTTCTGGACGAGGATATTCCCGCCTCCGCGGGCTGGCCTCAGGTGCTGGGCAGCGTAGCGTTGTTCGCGTTTCTGATTCAAGCCGCCACCGGAGTTCTTCTCGCCCTGAACTACGGGCCGACGCCCACCGAAGCGCACGCGAGCATCCGCTATATCATGACGGAGCTGTCGGCAGGTCCTATGATCCGCGGCCTCCATCACTGGGGTGCGAGCTGCATGATCGTGGTGGTCGCGCTCCACATGATGCAGGTCTTCGTCTGGGGTGCTTACAAGAAACCGCGTGAGGCCACCTGGATCGCCGGGTGTGCGCTGCTTCTGGTTACGCTGGCCTTCGGGCTCACGGGCTATCTGCTTCCCTGGGACAACAAGGCTTATTGGGGCACTACGGTCACCACGCAGATCGTCGGGCTCGCACCGGGAGTAGGGGTGTACCTGAAGCGGCTGCTGGGGGCCGAGAACGATTCCATCGGCACTCTCACCTTCGCCCGATTCTATTCCGCTCACGTGGTTGTGTTGCCTATCGCCACGCTGCTGCTGATCGGCCTGCATTTGTATCTGGTCCGCAGGCACGGCGTGACGCCGGCCGCGGAAGACGCGGGCAAGCCGACGAAGAAGTTTTATCCGGAGCAGATGTTCAAGGACTCGGTCGCTACATTCTGCTACGTGCTGGTGCTGGTGCTGTTCGCGAATTTCGCAAAATTGGGACTGGGCAGCCTGGCGGATCCCACCGACACGCGGTATATTCCGCGTCCCGAATGGTACTTTCTGTTCCTGTTTGAGACGTTGAAGTTGCTGCAAGGCCCGCTCGAGGTGCTGGGCGCCGTGGTTCTTCCGAACCTGGGCATTCTGGCGCTGCTCCTGGTGCCGTTCCTCGATCGCGGCCGCGCGATTCGAGTTCGCCAACGAACCGTGGCGATCGCGCTCACCGCCTTCGCCGTGATCGGATGGGCTGGCTTGACCGAAGGTGCTCTGGCGACTACGCCGCCGAGCATGGAGGATCCCGACGCCGGTCTCAGACCTCCGCAGCCGTGGCGCGAGCTTCCGCCAGAGCAACTCGCGGCGATCGGATATTTCGAGCGCGACAACTGTGCGCGCTGCCATGTCCTGGGGCGATCCGTGTCGGGTCCGGATCTGGCGAAAGATCCCTCGGCGAAACCGGCCGACTGGCTCCTCGATCACTTTACAAAGCCTTCTCTCGAGGCGCCCAATTCCCGTCTGACCGCCGCCCAGAAGAAAAGTCTGGTGACGCTGGTGACCAAGCGGGACGATCGCGCTCTGGATGCCTGGGAGAATCCCCCGGAGGAGGCCATCGCGGGAGCGATGCTGTACGATGCCCGAGGGTGCGGCTTCTGTCACACGCTGAACGGATCGGGCGCCAAGATGGCGCCCATACTCAACGGACTTGCCGCGAGGCGCACGCGAACCTGGGTCGCCCAGCACTTTGCCGATCCGCCCAAGTTGTCGCCCAACTCCGAAATGCCGGCCTACAAGTTTAACCCGCAGGATCTGAAGGCCATTACCGACTACGTGATGGCGATTCCGAAGTAGCTCCGCGTAGAGTATCATTACGTCCAGAGAAGTTGCATGAGATCACGGCCCATGATCGTGCTGGTTGCCGGAGTCGTATTGTGCTTGCCGCTGGTTTTTCGGGCCCAGGTCACGATCCCGTCCCGGGAGAAGGCCGGTTCCAGGCCGCCGGAGGACATCCCGCGGCCCGATCTGCGCATCGACCGCACGGAGGTCCTGGTGCCGGTGGCGGTGAACGATACCTACAATCGTCCGGTAGCCGGTCTGGACAAGGAAAATTTCCGCGTTTTCGACGACAAGATAGAGCAGGTCATCACCAGCTTTTCGATGGAAGATGAGCCGGTGGCCGTGGGACTGGTGTTCGACACCAGCGGCAGCATGAGCGGAACCGAGCGGGAAGAACGCATGGCGGCGACCGAGTTCTTCAAGACCGCCAATCCCGAAGACGAATTCGCGCTGGTGGAGTTCGACAGCTCGCCTCGGCTGGTGGTGCCGGTCACGGCTGATCCCGCCAAGATCACCTATCAGCTTCTGTTCACCCACACCAGAGGTTCCACGGCGCTGCTGGATGCGGTCTTCCTGGGGCTCCATGAGATCAAGAAGTCCAACAAGAAGCGCAAGGCCCTGGTGGTGATCTCCGATGGCGGTGAGAACAACAGCCGCTACACGTCCGGCGAAATCAAGAATGTGGTGAAGGAAAGCGACGTTCTTATCTATTCGATCGGCGTATTCGCCGATCCGCTCTACACCGACGCCGGCGGAGTGTTGAACAGCATCTCCGAGCAGACCGGCGGCCGCATGTTTAAGACGCAGGGCATGCGGCTTTCCGACATCGCGCAAAAGATCAGCATCGATCTGCGCAACCGCTACTTGCTGGGGTATGTGCCGAGCAATCGGGAACGCAATGGGCGCTATCATCTCGTGGAAGTGAAGATCGTGCCTCCCAAGGGTCTGCCTCCAGTAAGGGCGCACTGGCGCACGGGGTATTACGCGCCGACGGAGTAATCGTGGCCGGTCTGAAGACCTACCTTTCGAAGTGGTCGTACCCGCGGGGTGCGAGCTTTTTCCCTTTGAACCACACGGTACCCGCCTTGCCGCGCATGATCGCGCCGATGCGCGTGGTTCCCGCAGGAGGCTTCATGCGCGGAGGCAGGGTGAACAGCAGTTCGTAGTCCTCGCCACCATGGAGCGCGCGTTTGAGGCTCGCTCCACGGACCATCGGGATGCGTTCTACCTTCGCGGCAACGTGAGACTCCTTGCACAACCGGTGCAGATCGAGCGATAAACCGTCGCTCAGGTCGATGCACGCGGTCGCTTTGCCCGCGAGCTTCCGGCCGAGGGCCAGCCGGGGCTCGATGGGCTGGTCCCAAGGTTTCCCGAGGCGTCCGGAAACGCACAGCTGGTCGCCGGGCCGCGCGCCGGCGCGCGTCAGAGCCTTCCCGCGCTTCACCGCGCCGACGACCATCACGCTGCAGTGAGCTTTATCGTCATGCGCGAGATCGCCGCCGGCCAGCACGGTTCCGCTGCGCCGGGCCAGACGCAGGAGTCCGTGGAAGAACGACAGGATCCATCGATCCGACTTGCTGCGCGGAACAGCCAAAGCCACCAGGCAGCAGCGCGGATCGCCACCCGCCGCGGCGATATCGCTCAGCGCGCGCGCCAGGGCCCTCTCGCCGGCGGCGTCGGGCGGCATGCTTTTCGGGAAATGAATGCCTTCGATGAGCTGGTCGGTTTTGAGCAAGAGATCTTCGCCGGCCTTGGGGCGAAATACAGCGCAGTCATCGCCGATACCGCGGATCACGCCGCGCCCGGTCTTTCTCCCGATACCGGCCATCTTGCGAAGACGGTCTACAAGTTCCAGCTCATTCATGAAACGCTATTCTTTGAACACAAGACCCGAGGGCAAATCCTCGCCGAAGATCCGGCCCATGGCGGCCAGCTGATCCTGCGGCTCGCGATCCAGTTCGAGATCGGGGAAGGTTCGGCGGACGACGCTCAAGGTGGACGCCGGCAGATCGCGTGTCGCGTCGCCCGTATGCCGCGCGACGGCGCCAATTGCATCGCTCGCTTTTTCAACTTTCAGCAATTGCTCTGCCCAGCGCGCGGCGGTCGCCGGGGGCAACACCTGGTTGATGGGGCCGTAGAAAAGTTTCCGCGCGCCCAACCGCGCGATGCACCACAGGCCGGTATCGACAAACTCGCCAGCCACGACGCGCGTGATCAATTCATCGCCGAGCTGCGTTTTGGTCTGGATCGGAAGCAGTTCCAGACTTGCCGCGGCGCGCCACATTTCGCGCAGCAAGCTTGGATTCACCCTCGGACGTTTTGACGTTCTTGGTAATAAGATAGGCGAGAGGCGCTGGAACAAGTCGGTCTGCTGGTTCTTGTTCAGTCCTCCGGCTACGCGACCCCAGAAAATCCACCACTCGATCTCATTCTGAATCTGATTCGCGAACAGCAAGCCGGAAGCATACACGCGGCGGGCTTGTTCGATGCGGAAGTCGTCGCCCGGGAATCCGAACCCCGGCCGCAGGCAAAAGCCGCACAGGTTGAGCCACCGCAGCTCATGCGCGGCGCTGCGGCTCCGGCTATCGGCCAGCTCCAGCATACGGTCTGCCAGCGCGCGGATCGCCGACACGGGCCAGGAATTACGGCCCAAACCGAGCGTCTGTTCCAGGCGGGCGGGTAACTGCTGGGGTTCCAGTTGACTGTTTGAGAATGCCTGCGGGATGAGCGCGGCAGCGAGCTGCAGGGCCTCTTCGCTGATCACCGCCGCGGGCCTCTGCAGCCCTTCGGCCGCCGCCGCTTTGCGCAGCTCGAATTGCAGCCGCCAGCGGTGTTCCGACGTTTTCGACTCGGCCCAGATCTCGAGCGTCCCCACCTCCGTGAGTTTCGCGCCAAGCTTGATGGGCACCAGGCGCTCGCCGGCTTTGCCGAATCGCAACACGGCGTGAAGTGGAGCGTGTAAATGAAGTTCGCGCTGCTCTTCCGCTGAAAACGTCACGACGTCGCCCGCGCGATCTTCGGTGCGCGTTAACGTGCTGAACAGCCGGAATGCGACGGGCTTGTTGGCGACCAGTTGCAGATTCCCGGGGTCAAGCTCGATCGAGGAGCCTTCTTCGGTACCGCGCGGGGCCAAGCACATCGCGCGTAACGTATCGCCGCCATTTCCAGCGAGCCCGATGAAATACGCGCGGGGCAGGCCTCCCCGCACCAGCAGCCCGGAACCCGTGGAACGGACATAGGAATAGTATGCGGCGCCCACCGCCACGGCCAGATCCAGATCGCGATTCTCGAAGATGACGGGCCGGTGGCCGTACCAGTGTTCCATCACGTCCGCCACTCGCTGCCGCAGGACTTCGGGAATAAAGAAGCCGCCGTTGAACAGAATCGCGTCGGGCCGCGTGTTGCCGGAACTTTCGAGGAACGCCGCCAGATGCCGCGTCACGGCGGGATCGGCAACCAGGGGCAAGCCTACCTCGCGGTACGGGCTGGATGCGTCTTCTTGGGGCTTATCGGTAAGTTCGCACGCAGGCAGGAATCCGTCCAGAGCCAGTTCGAGTACTTCTTGGCGCAGGATCTCGGTCTTGAGCGTACCGCCGACCAGCGACGAGCCGCCGCCGAGCACCGTCACCTCGACGCTTTTGAGATTCGGGTCGGAGAGAAGCTTCTCTTTGGCAGCCGCGCACTGCCGGCGAAGGGCGCTGCGCTGCCGGATCGACAACTGCTTGCCGAGCTTCGATTCCACCAGCCAGGCCAGCGTCAAATCCAGGTTGTCGCCGCCCAGCAGCAGGTGTTTGCCCACGGCGGTGCGGGTGAAATCGACGCGGTCGCCCTCGCGCGCAACGCGGATCAGCGTGAAATCGCTGGTGCCTCCGCCGACGTCGCACACCAGCACGTTCTGACCGTCAAAAAGACTCTTTTGCGAGCGCGTCAGATCGTTAGCGATCCACGAATAGAATGCCGCGGCCGGCTCCTCCAGCAGCGTGAGCTTCTCGATCCCGGCTTCGCGCGCGGCCATCACCGTCAGCTCGCGAGCCTCTTCGTCGAAACTGGCGGGAACCGTGAGCACCACTGGGTGCTCGCCTACGGGTGAGCCTTGAGCCTTGGTCCAGGTTTCCGCCAGGTGCTTCAGGATGCGGGTGGACGCTTCGACCGGCGAGAGCAGGCGCCCGGCTTCCTGCGCGTCCCACGGCAGGATCTTGGCGGTGCGGTCCACGTCCGGATTCGACAGCCAGCTCTTGGCGGAGTGTACGCATTGCGTCGGGACCAGGGCGCCCTGCTCGCGCGCGTAAACGCCGGTGAATTGTTGATCGGCGTTCGGACCAGCCAGATACAGGAACGAAGGCAGCGTTCGGCGCGTTTCCATGCGCCCCTGCGCGACGTACTGCGGCACATCGAGCACCTGGATCGCGGGAGAGTCCTCGGCCGCGGCTTGGGCCGGGTCGATGAACGCGAGCGCCGAGTTGGTGGTGCCCAGATCGATTCCGATGTTCATGGATTACGTATCGGGACTACTCGATCTCGATTTCGGCGGGTGCGAGAACGTCATTCGGACCGGTCAGCGGCAAATCCACTTTTTCGGCTTTCCAGCCTTTGTGGCGCAGCAAACCGCCGGGGGCAGTGCCGCTGGGCGGCACCTTGCCGATAAATTTCAGCGCGGCTTTGTCCACGCCCTCAGTCTTGGTGAACGTTCCTTCCACGCCGTCGATCACCGGCTGCAGACGCATATAGCGGTCGAGCGCCAAGCGAGATTGCGCGTGCACGTCGCGCACGGCGGCGCCCACTTGTTCATCTGAATACGCGGCGACGTCCTCCATCAGAAAATCCACCAGTCGCGCGTCGCGCTGCAGGATCCCCAGAATCTGTACTGCTCCGGCAGAGGGCCCGGCCTGCGGTTTAGGCGGCGGTGGCGCCTTCACGGGCATAGCTTTTATAGGCAAAGCTTTGGAGTATCCGAACGCCTGGGCGATGTCGGGCGGCAGCGCGCCGCTGAAGAGGATGGAGAAGAAAGCGCGAAACGCGTAAGAAATGCGATTCATATCTTTGTCGAATGCAGAGAACTCCAGGATACACTGCCCCCCTCTATTGGATGCCCACTTATAATTGATATACCGATGCGCAAACGGCATCTTTTCGGAGCGGGCCTGGTGGTTCTGGCCATTCTGGTCACGCTGGTGGTGTGGCAGGTTTCGCTCACCTTCGGCGAGTACGGTCCCACCAACGCAGCCGAAACATTTCTGTTCTGGGCCGTCTCCACGCTGATTTTTTTGCTGACGGTGACGCTTGGATTCATGCTGTTCCGGGAAACCGTGAAGTTGTACCTGGAGCGGCAGCGCAACCAGGAAGGTTCGCGTATCCGGTCGAAACTGGTGTTCGGCGCGCTGGCGCTCAGCTTGTTACCGGTCGTGTTCCTGTTCCTGTTCAGCTACGCCGTCCTGAATCGCAATCTTGACAAATGGTTCAGCGCGCCCGTGGAAGGGATGAATATCCAGTTGCGGGACGCCGCGGAGGGACTCGGGGAAGAGGTGCAGTCCCGGGCGGATGCGCTGGCGCATTGGCTCGCCGTGCTTCCCGAGGTGCAAAACGGCACCGCGGATTTCGCGAGGCTGTGCCGCGAGAACCGAATCGAGGAACTGCGGATCGATACGCCCACCGGGAATCGGGTCCTGTGCGCCTCCCGCGCCAGTGCTCCCCTGTTCACTGCTCGCGATGAGCTTCGCGGTCAAGGGACGCTAGTGGTCCGGGTGCAGCCGCATGTCGATGTCGTGGAAAAGCAGAAACAGATCCAGGCGTATGTGAATAAGTACAACCAGCTTTCCGCCGACCGCCGGTCGATGCGATACCTGTACCTCCTTTTCCAGGTGTTGATCGCGCTGTTCATCCTGTTCGTCGCGACCTGGATCGCGCTGATGCTGGCAAAGCAGATCAGCGTGCCGATTTCCGCGCTGCTCGAGGCGGCCAGCCAGGTGCGCAAGGGCAACCTGGGGTATCGCGTGAACGTACCGGCCAACGATGAGATGGCGACGCTGGTGCGCGGATTCAACGAAATGATGCACGGCCTGGAAGACAACAGTCGCGAACTGGAAAGCCGCCGACGGTTCACCGAAGCCATTCTCGAAAGCATTCCGACGGGTGTGATCTCGCTGACTTCCGATGGCCGTATCCAGCACGTGAATCGCGCGCTGCGCGGGCTGTTTCCGGCCGATCAGGTGGAGCGCGCCGCTACGCTCGGCGATCTGTTTCCGCCCGAGCATGCCGCCGAGCTCCGCTATCTGATGAAGCGCGCGCGCCGCACAGGACTGGCTGCCAGCCAAGTGGATCTGGAGCGGCCCGGCCAGGTTCTGCATCTGGCCTTGACCGTTTCGGCGTTGCCCGCACACGAGCCAGACGCACCGGGCTACGTGGTGGTTCTCGAAGACACCAGTGAAATGCTGCGGGCCCAAAAGGCCGAGGCTTGGCATGAAGTGGCCCGGCGGATCGCGCACGAGCTCAAGAATCCCCTCACACCGATCGCGCTCTCAGCCGAGCGGATCGCGCGCCAGTTGGACCGTGGAGCTTCGACGGCGGACTCCCATCGAGTGCTCCGGGAGTGCGCGGCCACTATTTCGCGCGAAGTGGAATCGGTGAAGACGCTGGCCGATGAGTTCTCCCAGTTTTCGCGTTTCCCGAAAGCTCAAATGGTCCCCTGCGATTTGAACACAGTCGTCCACAACGGGCTGGATGTCTTCGATGGCCGGCTGGAAGGGATCGACGTGCGCGCGGATCTGGCGCCCGATCTGCCCCGCGTCAATCTCGATCCCGACCAGTTCAAACGCGTGGTGGTGAACCTGGTGGACAACGCGGCCGAAGCGATGCGGGACGCGATGGTCAAACGGCTGATGGTGGTCACGCGCGCCACCTCCGCGGACTCGGTGGAACTGCTGATCGCGGACACGGGCTGCGGAATCTCCGCCGGAGACAAGGAAAAGCTCTTCTTACCCTACTTTTCCACCAAGGGCCGCGGCACCGGCCTCGGTCTGGCGATTGTCAGCCATATCCTGAGCGAGCACGGCGGCCGCATCCGCGTGGAAGATAACCGGCCGGCGGGCACCCGCTTCTTCGTCGAAGTTCCGGTGGCTACGCTCGACATAATCGCTACGGAGGCTGAGGTCCGCGCGTGAAGAACACGCGGGTGCTGATCGTAGACGACGAACCGGGCATTCGGGAATCGCTGCGCGGCGTGCTGGAGGATGAAGGCTGCACGTGCGAGGCCGTGGAGAGCGGCGAGCTATGCCTGGAGGAATTGCAGCGGCACGCCTACGACGTAGTGCTCTTGGACGTATGGCTTCCCGGAATGGACGGTCTGGAGACCCTGTCGCGCATTCAGGAAATCCCTTTTGCCGATCGTCCCGAAGTGGTGGTCATCTCCGGGCATGGCACGATCGAGACCGCCGTTAAAGCGACCAAGCTCGGGGCGTTCGACTTTCTGGAAAAACCGTTGACCATCGAGAAGGTGATGGTGGTGATCCACAATGCCGTCCAGCAGCGCCGCCTGGAGCTGGAGCTTAGCCGGCTGAAAGAAGGCGGAGAACAGAACCTCCGCATCATCGGCGAAAGCGTGCCGATGAAGGCGCTGCGGCAGCAATTGACACTGATGGCCGCCACCAACGGTCGCGTGCTGATTTTCGGCGAAAGCGGAACGGGCAAGGAACTGATCGCCCATGCGATCCACGGCGCCAGTTCGCGCGCCAGCGAGCCTTTCGTAGAGGTGAACTGCGCGGCGATCCCCGAGGAAATGATCGAAAGCGAGCTATTCGGCCACCGCAAAGGCGCGTTCGCGGGCGCGGCCGAGGATAAGACCGGCAAACTCGAAAAAGCCCATGGCGGCACGCTGTTTCTGGATGAAGTCGGGGACATGTCTCTCAAGACCCAGGCCAAAGTTCTGCGGGCGCTGGAAGAGCAGCGCTTCGAGCCGGTGGGCGCGGCCGAATCGGTTCAGGTGGATGCGCGCGTAGTCGCGTCCACCAACAAGAATCTGGAAGAAGAGATCGAACGCGGAAATTTCCGTGAGGATTTGTTCTACCGCCTCAACGTGATTCCGTTTCACGTGCCGCCGCTGCGCGAGCGGATCGAGGACGTCCCGCTTCTGGCGGATCACTTCCTGCGGGAGTTCACCACGGCTTATGGCCGCAAGCCCAAGGAGCTGACCGAAGAGGCGCTGCGCGTGCTCGAAGAATATCCCTGGCCGGGCAACGTGCGCGAACTGCGCAACCTGATGGAGCGGATCGTCATCATGAATCCGCAGCCGCGCATCGACGCGCGTCACATTCCGCTCGATCGTGCCCGGCGCGCGGTTTTCTACAAGCCCGTGGAGCGTTTTGGAAGCTTGCAGGAAGTTCGTGAAGCAGCAGAGCGCGATTACATCCTCAAGAAGCTCGAAGAGTCCAAAGGCAATGTTACGCGCGCGGCGGAGATGTTGGGGCTCGAGCGCAGCCATCTGTACCGCAAAATGAAGGCCCTGGGCATCGCGGCCCGCGAATAAAAGTTGCTGGCTAAGATCAGCCTCCCGTGGTGGAAATCAGCCACCGACGCGAGCGAAGCCAGTCCTCTAACTCACGGGATTTCTTGCAGATCCGCTTTGGCAACTGGAATGCAGATTTCGAGCCAGGAGGACGCGATCATGAAGAAGAGTTTATTGGTTTTGATGCTGCTGGCGAGCAGCTCTGCATTTGCCGCTGTTCACTTCTCGGTAGGAGTTGGCGTCGGTCCGGCGTATGGATATTATGCGGCTCCGCCTCCGCCTCCACCCCCGGTTGCGTATTATCCGCCGAGCCCCGGACCAGGGTACGTTTGGGTTTCCGGCTACTATAACCGTGTAGGGCCCCGTTATGTCTGGCGTGCAGGATACTGGTCCCGGCCGCCCTACGCCGGAGCGGTATGGGTGGGGCCGCGATATGCCGGCCGTCGTTACTATAACGGCTATTGGCGCCGGCGGTAGTTCATCGAGATTTTTACGTGCAACGCGAGCAACAGGAGGCAATCATGCGACGCATAAGAATAGTTGGTTTTGCGATGCTGGCGGCGATCCCGCTTTTGGCGCAAGCGCCCCCATCTTTCCCACCTCAACAGTTGGACAGTCTGGTTTCGCGAATCGCGCTGTATCCGGATCCACTGCTGGCGCAGGTTCTGGCCGCCGCCACGTTCCCCAACGACATTCCCGATGCGGCGCGATGGGCGGATCAACACCACTACCTCACGGGAGACGCCTTGGCGCGGGACATTCAGGAAGACCAGTTGCCCTGGGATCCGAGCGTTCAGGCTTTGCTGCCGTTCCCGTCGGTCCTGGGCATGATGGCTTCCGACATGAATTGGACGCGCGACCTGGGGGACGCGTTCTTGGCGCAGAACGCGGACGTTATGGATGCGGTCCAGCGGATGCGCCGCCAGGCCCGCGATTTCGGTTATCTCCGAACCAACGGACAGATTATCGTCAGCGGAGGGCCGTATATCGAGATTGCGCCGGTGAATCCAGCGGTGATCTATGTGCCGTACTATGATCCTCTGATCGTATTTGCCCGGCCTCGGGCCGGCTTTGTGATAGGGCGGGGTATTACGTTCGGTTTCGGCATCGCGATCGGGCCGGCTTTCCGGCCGTGGGGCTGGGGTGGCAATCGCTTCGTGTGGAACACCCACACGGTGATCATCAATAACGGCGAGTGGCGCCGGGGTTGGGGGAATCGGGGAACATACGTCCATCCGTACACGATCCGGCGGCCTGGACCGCCCCCTCGAATCGAGGAACGGCATGAGGTGCGGCAACGCACCGAGCGCGAGCGCGTCGCGGAGCAGAAAGGCGGTCGCAAGAGGGTGGAGGAGCACGGCAAGGAGCAGCGCAAGGAACAGCGCCGCCGCTAATCAGTCAGACGGTCTCGACCGTGAGTGGCGCGGGATGTTTGCCATCCACGTCGCTCACTCCATACTCCTGAGCGAGCGCCGCCGCGACGCATACCTTTCCAGTGCGTTCCAGGAGCCGCGGATCGCGGGCCAGTGCCGCGATGACTCGCCCGATGAACTCGGGGCTTTCGCTGTTGGAGAGATCGAACCATCCGCCTGCCGCGGCGGCCATGACCAATTCGGTTCGCACCAAACCCGGGTAGAGTGACACGACGGATATGCCGTGGGGCGCAAGTTCGCGAGCCATATCCGCGGTCATCTTGTCCGTGGCGGCTTTCGAAATTCCGTAAATCGTGTTGCCGATGTACTTCTGGGCCGCCCAGTGGCTGATGTTCACGATTAACCCGCGTTTTCGCGGAACCATGATTCGGGCGGCGTGGGACGCCGCGACGAAGGCAGCACGCAGGCCCGCGTCCATCATGCCGGTCCATCGATGCCGTGGTTGCTCCCAGAAGGGCAGGGGCCAGGTGAACTTGCCATTCTCGTTCATTTGCTCGTAGCCACCCCACGCGGAGTTGACCAGCACGTCCAGTCCCTCGGCAACCTGTGCGAAGGCTGCCGCGGTCTGATCGTCCCGCAGGTGATCGCAAGGCAAGCGTGTGATGGCGCCAGGGAGATCCGCCGTCGCGACGGTGCGGCCCGTCGCGAAGACTCTGAATCCACACTCCGCGAGTCCAATGGCGGCGCCCCGGCCCACGCCGCGACTTGCTCCGGTGACCAAGGCTGTCTGCATCCCCAATACCTTATCGAAAAAAGCGGTCGAACAGGGCTCGCGTCTCCGAGCGAATTCTGTTCAAGTCCGACAGCGGGATCGGCGTCCAGCGCGGCAGCAGTGCGTTGAGCGCGTCCAACTGCGCGTCTGATCCGGGCAAGCGGCTCTCGGCGTGTCCGGTGATCACGCGAAGACCATGGTCCAGCGCACGATAGAAGGTGGCCGCATCGCTCAGGAACTGGGCGTCCTGGCGGCTCAAGTGGCCCATGTTTTCCAGAACCTCGATACGGGCGGGCGTGTTCAGCACGGTAAAGAATACGCCCGCGCTCTTCAGGCGCAGGTATAACAACAGAAAATCGATATCGTAGTAGCCTCCGCGGCCGGCTTTCAGGGGCCGCGAGGGTCCCTGCTCTTTTTCCAGGCGCGCCCGCATCTCGCGCAAATCCGCCCGGGAACGCCCGCCCTGCCCGTAACGCCTCCAGTCGACTTGCTGCAGCTCGTGGAGAAAGAGTTCGGCGCGCTTCAGATCGCCGGCCACCGCCAGCGACTTCATGTACGTAATTCCTTCCCAGGCTTCGGCGGCATGGGCGAAGTAGTCCGTGACGGCGCTCTCGGTCTGCACCAGAGGTCCGGCGGTGCCATTGGGCCGCAATCGCTCGTCCACGGCGAACAGCACGCCTTCGCCGGTGTACGCAGTGATGAGATGCACTACACGCTCCGCAACATGCGTCCAAAAGACCATCTCGGAAGCCTCGGAATCCGGCAGCACGAACACCAGATCCGCGTCGGAGCCCAGATCGAACTCGCGCATGCCCAGCCGCCCCAACGCGATGACCGACATCTGATTGCCGGGCTGGTAGCCGGGATTCTCGGGCGGGTTTGACGAGCGCACATCTGTGATGGCGATCTCGTACGTGCGCGCGATCGCGGCGTCGGCCAGCCTCGAAGTGCTCTCCAGCGTTTCGAAAATCGGATGCGACCGGCAGATACTCTCGGCCTCGATCCTAAGAATTGCCCGCCGGAACCAGCGGCGCAGTTCGGTGGCGTCGTTCGGAGGCGGCTCGTCCTGGATCAGTGGAATCGAGATGCGCGCCAGTTCGTCCATCGATTCCGGCCGCCGGATCAGTTCCTCGGCGAAGTGCGGGCTGTGCTCGAACAGATCCAGGGCCGTGGCGGCCAGTTTCGGCTCGGAATTGAGACGCTCGATGCGCGCCGGATCGTGCGACAGGCGTTCCAGAAAGTATTCGAACGGGAGATAGCCGCGATGGAGATCGGCACGGGCGACGGCAGCAGCCAGGGCGGGCGCGCGCTGATCGAGCGCCTGGATGACGAACGCGGTGTGGCGGCCGCCAGCCTGCGAGGAAGCTTCAGTTGGGGCGGCACCCGCGGGCGGCTGGGAGCGCACCACGCGCGCGTACATTTCCAACACTGCCGCGAAATGATTGCGCAACTCGCGCAGCAGCGATTCTGCCGAACCTCCCGCTGACGTGGCGCCCGAGCTGGCGCCGGGCATGCGGCGCGCGATCAGCTCCAATTCGGCCGGATCCTCCGGGAGCCGGTGGGTCTGCCGGTCTTCGTCGAATTGCAGACGGTGTTCCAGGTGGCGCAGGAACTGGTAGGCCTGGGCCAGCCGTCCGTATTCGGCGCCGGTTAGGAATCCTTTGTCCTGTAGACGCGCGAGCGCCAGCATGGTCCCACCGTGTCGGACCCAGGGATCGGCGCCTCCGTGCAGCCGCTGCAGACACTGGACTAAGAATTCGATATCGCGGATGCCGCCGCGCTCCAGTTTGACATCGATCATCTCTCCAAGCCCTCCGGGCCTGCCGGGTGGCGCGGGCCGGTTGGCCTGGCGCGCCGCGAGTTTGTCATTCATGCGCTCGCGCGTGGCGGAGAGTTCTTCGATGGCGGAGAAGTCCAGGCTGGTGGAATAGATTCGCGGCTCGACGAAATCCAGCAACGCGCGCCCGGTAGGGCGATGGCCGGCGGCCACACGCGCCTTGATCAGCATCTGCAGCTCCCAGTCGCGGGCACGATTCTGGTAATAATTCTGCGCGCCCTCGAGCGATATGCAGACTTCGCCCAGGCTTCCGTCGGGGCGCAAGCGCAGATCCACCCGGTAGCACATCCCTTCCGCGGAGTAGGCCGAAAGAAGCCCGGTCAGCTGATTCGACGCCCGCTTGAAGAATTCCTTATTGGAAACGCTCGCCGGTCCCGTGGTCTGGCCATTGGCGGAGTAGAGGAACATCAGGTCGATGTCAGAGCTATAGTTCAACTCCTGTCCACCCATTTTCCCCAGCGCGATCACGGCGAAGTGAGCCTCGCCCTCGTCGGTCTTGGGCCGGCCGTAGCGTGCCAGAAGGTCCTGGTGAATCCGTTCATAGGCGACTTCCACCAGTGCGTCGGCGAGCGAAGTGAGTTCCCCGGTGATTTCCGGCAACGTGCCCAGTCCCATCACGTCGCGGATCATGATCCGCAAAATCTGGCGACGCCTGAATTTCGCCAGTTCCACGGGCGGAGGCAGGCCCGGGGGAAGCGCAGATTCGAGCCCCGCGCGGAGATCTTCGACGCTGCTGACGCGCTGCAAATCCACTGGATCCAGTAGCTGCTCGGCCCAATCGGGATGCTCCAGGATTTCTTCGGCCAGGAACCGGCTATAGGTGAACACGGCCACCAGGTGCCGCAGTCCGATGGCGGAGCGCGTCAAGCGATGGAAGGCGCTGGAGTGTTGCTCCCGGAGCCGCGTGAAATAATGCAGGCCCTGTTCCGGCGCAGGCGAGCTGGCCAGCAGAAGATCGAAGCGATTCTGAACGGCGGCGGGAAGATGCGGCGCCAGAGCCGCCAGCTCGCGCGCGGCACGGGTCCGGTCCCGGAACGGGAGGTTCGACAGACGATGCATGACGAACTACGCGGTTTCGTCCAGCAGCTGGATCGGATCGCCGGGACGGATCGCGCCCGCTTTTAGGACGGACGCATAGAACCCACTCAGGCCCCACAGCGGCGACGCCGAATTCCCAGCTTTCACCTCTTGATCATAGATGGCCTTCTGAATTCCGGGGTAGGCATTGAGCGTCTCGCAAGGCGTGCGGACTTTGGTGATCTCGACGAGAATTTCCCCGATGCGGTAGCGCTGCCCGACGCGAACCGAGCGCCGGTCCAGACCGCGCGTGGTCAGGTTTTCTCCCAGCGCGCCGTAATACATGGGGAAGCCTTGTTCCTTCAGCTCCTCGATGCCCTCAGAGGTGATGATCAGGATCGCCTTGCGCGGTCCGCCGTGGACTTGGGGATGCGCGTGTCCGTCACCAGCGATGCCCAGCGGGGTGACCACGCCGTCGGGGATGGGACGCTTGGGTAGGCCGCCTGGAGAGACGTTGATCTGGAGAACGGACGCGGAAGACACCTGTCTCTATCCTACAGGTTGACGGCAGGGTTGAGCGCACAGCGCGCGGCGTGGTCCTTTGATCAGACTTGCTCACGCCGCGCTGCGTTGTGCGCGATTACAACTTAGAACTGGTTCCAGAGGTACTGATTGTAGATCTCGTGGTGATACTGCAGTTCCGGCGTCTTGACGATGCTTCCCAGCAAGCGGGCGCAGCGATCGGCGGACGCCTTTTTGAGGTCGGCGTAGCGGCCTTTTACGTCTTCGCCAAGTATCTTCGTGATCCACTCGGACTTGTTGAAGTTGTCCATCGCGTCGTAGATGTTGTCGGGCAGATACCGCTTGGCCGACCGGAGATTCGGGATCTTCGCGATGCTGCCGTCGATCCCAGACTTGAAGACCGAGTACATCACCAGGTACGGGTTGGCATCCGGGGCGACCGAGCGGACTTCGACGCGCGAGCTGCGCTCGTTGCCGATCGGAATACGAACCATGGATCCGCGATCCACGGCGGAGGCGATGATCTGATTGGGCGCCTCAAAGTGCGGGTCCAGGCGCCGGAAGGCGTTCACGCTGGGATTCAGCAGCAGGCAGATATCGTTGCCGACGGTTAGAATGCGGTCGACAAAGGCCCAGGCTTCCTTGCTGATCTTCTCCTCGCCTTTCGGATCCCAGAAAATGTTCTTGCCGCCTTTGGAGATCGAGACGTTGGTATGCATGCCGCTTCCGTTTACGCCCACAACTGGCTTGGGGAGGAAGCTGGCGGTGAGGCCCATGCTGGTGGCCACTTGCCGGCAGATCAGCTTGTACAGCTGGATGTGATCGGCCGCGGCGACCACTTCTGCGTAGCTGTAGTTGATTTCGAACTGCGAGGGCGCCACTTCCGGATGGTCCTTTTCATTCTGGAAGCCCATGGCACGCTGCACTTCCGCCGCGGTATCGATGAAGAGACGTAGCGGATCGCCAGGAAGCGAATGGTAGTAGCCGCCTGTGTTGACGTACTCGAACCTACCGGTTTCGGAATAATGCCTTTCGGCGTCGACGCCCTTGAACAAGAAGCCTTCGATTTCGTTGGCGGCGTTCAGCGTGTAGTCATTCTTCTTATATTGATCCTGGGCGAACTTCTTGAGCACACCGCGGATGTCGGCCGTGTACGGGCTGCCGTCCTTATCGATGACTTCGCCGAATACCATCACTTTGCCGGGGCCGAAGAAGTCCGCCGGCGCCCAGTAGAAGGCGGACCAGTCGAGGCCCAGCCGCAGATCGCTCTCCTTCTGCGCCGTAAAGCCGCGAATCGAGGATCCGTCGAACGTCAGGTTGTCCCAACTCTTCACCAGGAACTTCTTGTCGTAATCCAGCATGTGCAGGCGGCCTTCCAGGTCGCTGAACAGCAGGGTGACGGCTTTGATGCGCTTCTCATCGGTCAAGTACTTCAACCGCTCTTCCCGGATCTGCTCCACCGGAACGCGCTTCATGCGCTGCTCTTTGGCCTTCAGGTTCAAATCCTCCAGCTCCGCGTAGGGAAGCCTCAGGAAGTCTTGCAATCCGCTGTTTCCGTTGATCATGAATCTCCTTGATACCTTGACTTGTAAAAAAACTGGTTGGATAACGCTGTGCGAGGGAGTTTACGCTTCGGTGTAGGATTTCGCTCAGCTACCTAGAACCGGCGCCGCCCACAGGGGCATGGCTCGGCCAAATGACGTTCCACCCTCAAAGACATACAAGATATCTTAGCGCCGGAGAGGGGCAGCTGCTAATAGAAAGTTTGGATGGAGGTGATAGGGCCGGGCGATGACCAGGTGATTGATTCCGAACGGTTAAACTTGGGCTGGTTCGAGCACCGGGCTGCGGAAGGCGATTTTCAAGAGCAGGGGTGTGACAAGCGTGGTTGCGACGGCCATAAATACCACTACGGCATAGACTTCCGTGCTGATCACCTTCATGCTGAGCCCCATCTGGGCGACCACCATCCCGACCTCGCCCCGGGGGACCATCCCCAGGCCGATCTTCAGCATGTTCTGCCAGGTCTCGTTGTTCCAACCCAGGCTGACGGCGCCCAGGCCGCAGCCGATCAGCTTGGTCACGATGGCGGCGGCCAGAATCACCAGCGCCAGGGTCAAGGTGGCAGGGGTTCGGAATACGGCCAGATCCAGATGGAGTCCGATCCCGACCAGGAAAAAGGGCACCAGCAGCTCATTGACGCCGCGGGTGAGATCGCGGACGCGACGGTCGGCTGTTTCAGAAAGAGCCAAGCCAGCCAAAAAGGCTCCCACGATCGCCGCCACTCCGGTGTAGATCGCCATGGCGGAGAGGGCAAATAGCAGGATCAGCGAGAGATGGAACTGCGCGTCCTCGGCTTCTGCCCGGGTATGGAAGTGGGGCAAGACCCGGTTCACCGCCGAGGTGCCCCATTTCGCCAGGATGACGGTGAACGCAGTGGCCAAGCCGGCGGTGAGCGTGATCTCCAGAAAGTTCACGTGCCCCGTCGCCACGCTGCTCACCACAGCCAGCACGATCAATCCCAGGACGTCGTCGATCACGGCTGCCGCTAGAATAATTTGGCTGGCGACTTCGTGCAGAAGGCCGCGGGCGGAAAGGGCGGAAGCTGTAATCCCGACGCTCGTCGCCACCAGGGAAGCGCCGACGAATACAGCCTCATACTGGGGAGCGCCCCAGGCCAGCATAATGCCCCAACCCGCAAAAAAGGGTACGATCACGCCGACGGTGGCCACCAGTGTGGCGGTACCGCCCACGCGCAGCAGCTCCTTGGCTTTAACCTGCAGGCCGACGTCGAACAACAGGAACATCACGCCCAGATCCGACAGCGCTTTGAGCGTGTCGTTGGGGGCGATCCAGCCCAGAACGCTCGGTCCGATGACCGCCCCAGCCAGGATCTCGCCCACCAGAGCGGGTTGGCGCAGCTTGACGAAGAGCTCTCCCATGAGCTTGGCCGAGCCAAACACGATGAGGAGGACTACTGGAAGAGGGAAATCGTGAGCCGGCATGGGAAGACCTAACGAATGGGCCGAAGCGAAAGCCGCGAAATCAGTGCGACGGACCCCGCGCCACCTTCCGCCCCGACGCCGTTCTCAACCACATAGACAAAGCTGCGACCGCAACCCCCGCGAGCACCGGAAGCAAGGGCACACCGTTGGAGACCATCAAGTACGATGCAAAAAATGCGGCCGCGAAAAAGTAACCCCAATTTCTCATGCTGTGTCGTCCTTCACTTCCAGGCTAACAGGATGCCGCTGATCACCGTCATCAGCACCAGCATGACCACCGGTACGGAGAGCGGCTTAGTCCAGGCCGGCTTCTGCGTGCCCTCCCGCCTCAAGCGTCGAATCTCGGCGAGCTGCTTTCGGGCCAGGGACAATTCCCAGGCGTTACCCGCCATATTCACCGCCTTGAGCGTCTCCTCCTCGGCGCGGATCAGTGCCCGCAGGCGATAGTGCAGCTCGGAAAACTTCAGTTGCGCAAAGAAGTTGTCCGGCTCGATCCGGCGCGCTTCTTCGAGCGCGTCCATGGACCGGTAGACATCGTAATTCATCGCGTGCGCCATGCCCAGGCAAGTCCGGAAATCCGCATTCTGCGGATGTTCCACACACGCCCGCTCGAGCATGGAGATGTACTGCTGCAGTTCCTCCGGCTCGACCGTGTGCGGATCCCGCCATGGGATCGGGAGGACCCGCACCGGACCGACCGGGGTTTGAAGCATCGCTGGCCCGGCCGGTATTAGTTCGAACGTCGTGGCTGCTGTTGCCATGGTGAAGGTCCTCCGATTCTTTCCTCTATCTACATCCTCGCGGCGCTGGCCTTCAGTTCGAACTCGGGATAGCCCAGAGCGCCCATTTCAGGCATATCCAGACCTTCGAGCTCGGCCTTTGCCCCGACGCGCTGGCCGACAAGGGCGTCGACGATCCAGTTCGCCACGAAACTGAAGGTGAACACGAACCCGACCAGGGTGCAGACGCCGATGAGCTGTGCCACCAATTGGCTCGCGTCTCCATAGAATAAGCCCGTAACGTTGCCGTTGACACCGTTCCAGGAGCCGCCGTAGTTGCTCTTGCCGTCGGCGAAGAGTCCGACCGAGATAACGCCCCAGAGGCCGTTGGTTCCATGGACTGAGATGGCGCCCACCGGATCGTCAATTTTCAGGACTCGATCGACGAATTCTACCGAGACGCAAACCAGCACGCCGGCGATCAAGCCGAGAATGACCGAACCGACGGGATTCACAAAGCCCGAAGGCGCCGTGATCGCCACCAGCCCTGCGAGGAGTCCGTTGCCGCTCATGGATGCGTCGGGCTTGCCGTAACGCATCCACATGTAGAGCATCGCCCCGAAACTTCCCGCCATGCCGGCAAGCATGGTGTTGACCGCGACCGATCCGATGCGGAGAGCGCCGTTCCCCGATGCGGCCAGCGTGGATCCGGGGTTAAACCCGAACCAGCCGAATGCCAGGATGAAGCAGCCCAAGAGCACCAGCACGATGTCGTGGCCGAGAATGACGTTGGCCTTGCCATCCCGATTGTATTTGCCGAGCCGTGGACCAAGCAGGATTCCCATCGCCAAGGCGGTGATCCCGCCCACGGAGTGCACGACACCGGAGCCGGCGAAATCCGCGTAGCCATGACCCAGACCGAAGTTTCCGCCCAGGTTCGCGAGCCAGCCGCCGCCCCACGCCCAATTCGCGAACAGCGGATAGGTGAACGCGCCCATGATGAACGAGGAGACCATGAAAGCCACGTACTTCCAGCGTTCCGCCACGGTACCGGTCACGATGGTCAAAGCGGTATCCATGAACACCATTTGGAACAGGAACATCACCATCACGGCGACGTCGTAAGTGCCCTTGTGCATCAGGAACAGCCCGTTCTGGCCCCACAGGCCGAACGATTTCCCAAACAGGGTAATCGCATACTCGCCGCCCAGCACGGGTGTGCTGCCCAGGGTGCCCAGGGCTCCCACGCCGCCCATCTGAATGGCGAAGCCGATGAGCCAGTAGGCCAGCATACCGACGCCGTAGACCATGAAGTTCATCATCATGGTGTGGTTGGCATTCTTGGCGCGGCACAGGCCGGTTTCGACGATGGCGAAACCCGCCTGCATGAACATGACCAGGAAGCCCGTGATCAGGGTCCATACGAAGTTGATGGCGATCCTGTTCTGCCCGGCCTGATTCGCCAGGTCGGCGATGGTCAAGCCCTTCTTGCTATCGGCGACGACCACGTCGACTACGGTTCCAGTGAGCGAGCCATCCGGATCGCCTTTGGCCCGTGCATCCGCCGAAGGAGTCGGAACGTTCTTGAGGTCTTGATCGGTGATGGCTACGGGTGCAGGCGCCGGGGCAGCAGCGGGAGCCGCTCCCGGAGCTGCAGGAGCCGCTGCCGCGGGTGCTTCAGGAGCCGCGGCTGGCGGAGTCGCGGGCGCCTGTGCCCACGCGAGTGACACCATCATGAGCGTCACTGCTAACAATGCGATGCGTCGTGTCATGTTCATGATCCTCTCGTCTGCCTTTCCGGTCACTTTCTCCAGGCCGCTTTCTTTTGATAGGCCGGGTTGATCAGTCCGATAATCCCCGCCAGGCTGACGGCCAGCCCCACGAGGACGATCACCATGCGGCCGCCCACGGACGAACTCATCCCGAGGCTGGCGACCGAGATAATGAAGCCTAGTAACGTTACGATTAATCCTGCGATTGCCATAGTGATCTCCTTTTACTCCGCTTCTTCCCACGGCTTGGCTTTTAGGAACACGCCGAATGAAACCAGCAACAAAACTCCGCCCACCAGACTCACCAGAATGCCGCCGCCCGCGATGCCGGCTGAGATCAGGGTGAACGCGATCAGGAAGGCCGCAAGGCCTACTGCCTGTGTTGAATTGGCGCCCATGAAGGGTACTCCTCCTCTATTTGGGTTCTGAATAATCTCTATGCCTGAAGACAAAAGCCGCCAGATTGTCGGGCAGCTTGTCCCCCGCCAGCGACGATGAACGTGGTGGCAATGCGGGGCTGAACTACTACCCGATCGATACCCGCTTGCTACACCTGGCAGGCTGGTTCAATCGAGTGATTTTCAGTCTAACGGTCATGTGGGGAGGTGTCCAATTGATTATTTCAATCGGTTCCATAAGACTGTCGGAGCATGACCAAACAGCAGATAAAAAAGCAGATTGCAGGATGAACCAAGGCCGCACAAAAGCAAAAGCCGCGCGCGGCATATGCGCCACGCGCGGCCAATTCTAACCAGTCGATAGTTCTCGGAGGCTATCCTCCGATAGCTCTAGTGAGGACCGAAGAACGCCACGATACCCAGAGTCAGCGTATCCTGATGCTTGGATGAGCCACCGTTGCCGCGCTGGAAGTAAAATGGCTGTTCGACTGCGTTCCAGTCATGGCGATACTCGAATCGCGCCAGCAAGCCTTGTGTCCACTTGTATTCGTAGGTCAGCGTGAACTCCTGGAGAGCGTCGCATTCTTTCCCGGTGGTGCAAGCCAAGCCGGTTGAGAATCCGTCGCGATCCTTGAACCATTCGTAGCGGGGCGTGATGGCGTTGTGGTCATTCATCTGGAGTTTGCCGGCGAAGGCTACCCCATACCACTTCGCCGTAAACTCCGAAGGGCCGGTCCCGCTCTTGTTCTGGCCGTAGTCGAAATTCACGTAGGCGTTGAACTTGCCCGAAGGTGTGAAGAGCACGGTGGTGTCATAAAGATTCCGCCAGCCGGTATTGGTTCCCCCATTTTCCGGACCCGCGTAGTAGTTGTTCATCCAGCTGATTTTGGAAGTGGTAATGTTCCCCACGAATCCCAGCGTCTTGCCCGAGTTGTTGTCTTCCACGTTGTTCCAGCCGTTGACCACCTGAAATCCGCCGGTGAAGTGGCCCTTGGTTTCGGTCAAACGCAAACCGAAGTGATCGTAGGGGATCGCCCACGAAAACAGCAAGGAGCGGGAATAGTTCCAGTTGGCATTGCTCTCGATTACTTCGGCACCCGCGCTGGTCACGAATTTACCGAAATCCATCTGAAAACCGCTATCCTTGCCCTTGGGTTTCCAACTCACAAAGGCCTGTTCGATATTCTTGGTCCTCAGGCCGTTGTTGTCGATACCGTTGATCATGTCGAACGCATGGCCGAAGCCGAAATCGACCTGGAATCCAACAGGATCGGCCGAGTGAGACATGCTCAACTTGGCCATGTTCAAGCTGAACTGGTTGGCGGCGGTATCAAAGTTATAGAGGCCGTTGGTTTGCGATGCCGGGTGGTTGAAGTTGAAGTTGTAGTAGCCGTCCACCAGGCCGCTGAAATCGATTGGTCCTACCGACCATGGCGGGGGCGCCGGGGCCGCAGCGGGGGCGGGGGCGGGAGCCGGTGCAGGCGCTGGCGCCTGTCCGAAAGCGGACGTTGCAACCAACGCCGCGGTCAAGAACACGTAGACACACTTCGAGCGGGTATACAATTTACGACCTCCTGAGGTTAATGGATTTGCAAAAGCGGACTGAGCTTTAAGCTTTAGCCTAATGGCAGTTTGGTAAAACGTCCAATAGATATTTTTGATCCATCCAATCCAAACGTTTCGTTTGGAAGGAGAAAGGCTCCGGGGCATCATGTAGATACCCAAGTAGATAACCCCAAGAAAAGGAAGGGACCACCGAATGAAGAAGATCGAAGCGATTATTCAGCCCCACAAGCTGGACGAGGTGAAGGATGCGCTGCTCGGTATCGGCGTCGACGGGATGACTGTCTCGGAGGTGCGCGGCCACGGGCGCCAAAAAGGCCACACGGAGGTCTACCGCGGCCAGGAGTATAAAGTCGACTTGCTGCCGAAGGTGAAGATCGAGCTGGTGGTGACTTCCGCGCGGGTGGATGAAATCGTCCGCACGCTCTCCACCGCCGCCCGTAGTGGAAAAGTCGGCGACGGGAAAGTATTCGTTACCGACGTGCTGGATGCGATTCGCATCCGCAACGACGAGCGCGGTGAAGCGGCGCTCTGACGTTAGATGTCGTAATACAGGGCGAACTCGTAAGGATGCGGGCGCAGCCGGACGGCATCCGCCTCATTCTTGCGCTTGTAGGCGATGTAGTTCTCGAGCAATTCCTCGGTGAACACGTCGCCCTTCAACAGAAACGCGTGATCGTCTTCGATGGCGCTCAAGGCCTCTTCGAGCGAGGACGGCATGGACGGCACCGCCTTCATCTCTTCCGGTGACAGATCGTAAATGTCCTTGTCCAGCGGCTCGCCTGGATCGATCTTGTTCAGCACGCCGTCCAATCCGGCCATCACCATCGCCGCGAAGGCCAGATACGGGTTGGAAGACGGATCCGGCGGCCGGAACTCGACGCGCTTGGCTTTGGGTGAGGCCGAGTACATCGGAATGCGGCACGCCGCCGAGCGGTTGCGCCGGGAATACGCCAGATTCACCGGCGCTTCGTAGCCCGGAACCAGTCTCTTGTAGCTGTTAGTAGTGGGTGCGATGATGGCGGCCAGCGCACGCGCATGCTTCAGCAATCCGCCGATGTACCACAAGGCCATCTGGCTCAGACCAGCATAGAGATCGCCGGCGAACAGGGGCTTGCCGCCCTTCCACAGGCTCTGGTGGGTGTGCATCCCGCTGCCGTTATCGCCGAACAGAGGCTTCGGCATGAAGGTAACGGTCTTGCCGTACTGATACGCCGTGTTGCGGATCACGTACTTGTACAGCATCATGTTGTCGGCCGACTTGGTGAGCGTGTTGAAGCGCTGATCGATCTCGCACTGGCCGGCCGTGGCGACCTCGTGATGATGGCACTCGATATCGAGACCCACCTTGCCCATGGTCTCCACCATCTCGGCGCGCAGGTCCTGGTGATGATCGGTGGGCGGCACCGGAAAATAGCCTTCCTTATAGCGCGGCCGGTAGCCCAGGTTGTTCTCCTTGCGGCTGGAGTTCCAACGGCCTTCCTCAGCGTCGATGAAGTAGAAGCCCTCGTGCGCGTTCTGGTCGAAGCTGACGCTGTCGAAGATAAAGAACTCGGCTTCGGCGCCAAAGAAGGCGGTGTCGGCTAACCCAGAGTTCTTCACGTACAGCTCGGCCTTGCGGGCGATCCAGCGCGGATCGCGGTCGTAACTCTGGCGGGTGATGGGATCGATGACGTTGCAGATCATCACCAGGGTTTTCACTTCGAAGAACGGATCGAGGATCGCGGTAGCCGGGTCGGGTACCAGCAGCATGTCGGATTCGTTGATGGCGGCCCAGCCGCGGATGGAGCTGCCGTCGAAGCCGAAGCCCTCCTCAAAGCTGGACTCACTCAGCTCGCCGATGGGATAGGAAACGTGCTGTTGAACGCCGGGCAGGTCGGTGAAGCGCAGATCGAGCTGCTTGACATCGTTTTTCTTCGCAAATTCGAGAGCTTCTTTGGAAGTCATTCCCACATGATATACGGAAACACTTCCACGCGCGGCAGCGGCTTACACTGGAACACATAGAGCAAACTCTTTTTGGAAAAAGCATGGAACAGTTCACACTCGACTGGGGCCTCCAGCGGCGATCGTACACCGTCAGCGAATTGACCGCGGAGATGCGCGCGATGCTGTCGGGTGAGTTCGCCGATATCTGGGTGGCGGGGGAGATTTCCGGTGCGAAGCTCCCGCCCAGTGGCCACTACTACTTCACTTTGAAAGACGAATCCGCGCAGATCCGCTGCGTGTGCTACAAAATGACCGCCCGCTATCTCAAGTTCAAGCCGCAGGACGGCGTGGCGGTGCTGGCGCGCGGACGCATCGATCTCTACGACGCTCGCGGCGAAGTGCAATTAGTGGTGGAAGCGCTGGAGCCGCAGGGCCACGGAGCACTCCAACTGGCGTTCGAGCAGCTGAAGCGGAAGCTGGCCGCTGAAGGACTCTTTGACCAGGCCCGTAAGCGTCCGCTGCCGTCGCTGCCGGAACGGATCGGGATCGTGACGTCGCCTTCAGGCGCGGTGATCCGCGACATGATCCACATTCTGGAGCGGCGTTGCCCGGGGCGTCACATCCGCCTTTATCCGGCGCAGGTGCAGGGCGAGGGAGCGGCGGAGCAGATCGCCGCCGGCATCGAATACTTTGCGGAATCCGGCTGGCCGGAGGTGCTGATCGTGGCCCGTGGCGGAGGCTCACTCGAAGACCTGTGGGCGTTTAACGAGGAGCGCGTGGCGCGTGCCATCGCAGCGTCACCGGTGCCGGTTATTTCCGCAGTGGGTCACGAAACGGATTTCACCATCGCCGATTTCGTGGCGGATCTCCGCGCGCCTACGCCTTCAGCGGCGGCGGAACTGGTCGCATCAACACGCCAAAGCCTGCTGGAGGGATTGTCCGGAGCGGAGGGGCGATTGCGCCAGGCGGCTCGTTTAACGCTCGCTCTGCGGGCTCGACGATTTCATTCGGCGGCGATCGACCCAGCGCGCCTGCATCGAACTCTTGGCCGGCGGATGCAGCGAGTTGACGAGCTGGAGTACGCGTTACGCGACGGTGTTCGGCTCGCTCTGGGCCTGCGTAAACGTTCCCTGGATGCAGTGGCGACAAGACTAGTCCAGCGCGATGTCCGGCTGCAATTCGCGGCTTCTCGACGACGCCTGGAAGCGTGTGCCGCGGCGGTGAACCAGGCGATCCGGCTGCGGCTGAGCCGCGCTAACGGCGAACTCGGCCCACTGGCGGCGCATCTGGCGCAGCTTAGCCCGCTCAAGATTCTGGACCGCGGCTACGCGATTGTGGAACGGGGAGGCCAAGGCGAAAAAACGATCGTGAAATCCCCCGCGGACGTGCCGGTCGATTCCGAGATCCAAGTGCGAGTCTCGCAAGGCCGATTCAAGGCGAGGGTAGTCTCTTGACAGACTGTATAGTGTTCTTATACACTGTACAGTGATGGCGGGCCCCCGTATTCGCATCGACCTCAACTCTCCGGTCCCCGCGACCCGGCAGATCGCCGACGGTCTGCGGGTGGAGCTGGTGGAGGGCCGGCTCAAACCCGGCAGCCATTTACCGTCGGTCCGCCGGGTCGCGATGGAGTTGGGCGTGCACTTCAATACGGTCGCCGAAGCCTACCGTATGCTTGCCGCAGAGGGCTGGCTCGATCTGCGCCACGGCCGCGGGGCGACGGTAGTGGAGCGAACTCAGCCGGCCAACGCATCCCGGAATGAAGTCGCGGATTATCGCCAGCGCTTGCGCGAATTGATTTCGCAAATGCGCGCGCGCGGCGTCCCACCGGCTAAAATTGCAGCCGAATTGCGCGCGCTCGCGGAGGGACTCAACTCATGATCGTCATGATTCCTCTGGTGGCCCATGTGCTGATGAGCTTGATCATGCTCGCCCTTCCGAATATGGTACGGCGGGAGATCCTGTTCGGAGTGGTGGTCGGTGCCGACTTCCGGTTGAGCCCGGAAGGACGCAGGGCGATCCGCGAATTTCGACTCGCCATCCTGGTTCCCGCCGTTGCTGGAGCAATGGCGATCGTGCTGCTGGGCTCACGATTCATTCCCTTGTTTCTCCTCGCGCCCGGTATCATGATGCTGGCGGGGTTCACCACTTTCGTATTGCAAAACCGGAAGCTACGAGCGTTCGCCGTCCAGCCGCAACCGCTCCGGGAACTCGAACTGAGCGCCTCGTCCGAGCGATTGCCGTGGTTCGTATGGCTTGGTCTCGTACCCCTGCTGTTGTTGGTAACCGCCGCTCTGTACCTACACGCGCACTGGGATAGCATTCCGTCCCGGTACCCGGTCCATTGGGGACTGGATGGAAATCCGAACCGCTGGGCAGATCGGTCCTTCCGAGGAGTTTACGCTCCGCTGTTTTTTGGGGCCGAACTGATAATTTGGTTCTTCGGATTTGCTCTCGCGATTTGGTATGGATCGCGCCGGTCTGAACCCCTCCGAAGGCCGATGGTGGGGTACGTTGTGGCTGCCGAATGGACCTTGGCTCTCACTTTGGCCGGTGTGGCTTTAGGACCTGTGGTCCATCTGCCGTTCGCGGTAGTCGCAGTCGGCGGGGTTCCGATTATTGTGGTCAGCATTATTTACCTGATCAAGAAATCCAACGATCCGCGCACGCCCGTGGATCCGCCTCCCAACGAATGCTGGAAGGGCGGGATGATCTACTACAACCCCAACGACGCAGCTCTGTTTGTGGCGCGGCGGGACGGAATCGGTCTCACGTCCAACATGGGGAATCCGTGGAGCTGGGTAATGCTCGCCAGCCTTCCAGTTCTGATCGGGATCGGATACCTGGTATTACCCTAACGCGCGGGCACGAAGGCTTCCGCCAGACAGTAGCCCCCGCGCTGCGACTGGGCCTGCTGCTGGGGCGGAGGCATCGGAATGTACGGCGTTCCATCGCTGCGCGTGAGGTAGCGCTTCATCGAATCCGGGCCGCCTACGGGGAGCAACTCGCGCAGCTCCAAGCCTAGTTTGGCCAGAAACTCGCGCTCGCCTGTATCGGGGAGACCGAAAATCCAGGGCTCGCCGGCTGTGAGCTTGCGCAGTCGTTCGAAGGCTTTCTGCGCGGCTTCGGGGAACATACTCAAATCCGCAGTCGCCATGAATTTGATGAGCATCGCGCCGACGAAATCGAAAATGATGGTGCTGCCGGGAGCCTGCGCCGCCACCCAGCGCAAAGTTTCGTCGACGGCCGCTTCGGGAAGGTACATCGTGACTCCTTCCCAGATGAAGAACGTTTTGCGGGCGGAGTCGTAGCCTGCCGCCGCGAGAACGTCGCCTAATTTGTCGTGCCGAAAGTCCACGGGCACATAGGTCAGATTCGCCGGAATCTCAATACCGGTTTCCCGGATACGGCGTTTCTTGTATTCCTGGGTGGACGTCTGATCGACTTCAAACACGCGCGCGTTCTTGAGCAATTCCGTGAGCCGATATGCCCGCGTGTCGAACCCCGCGCCAAGAATCACGACTTGCGAAACTCCGTCGCGAATCGCGTGTTCCAGACGCTCCTCGATGAATCGCGTGCGGATGATCATCATGATCGCGGAGCTAAGCGCTTCGATATTCTTGCGGGCTTCGGCGAAATCCAGATCCAACGCCTGCACTACGGCCTGGTCCGCGACCAGGGCCCGCTCGTCGGGACCCAGCAAGCGTTCGGCCAGATAATCCGGATTGCGGATGGATTCGTCGGGCTCGCGTGCGCCCAGCGCTCGTCCAGCGGCTACGTAAAGACAGGTTTTGGAGGGACCGTTACTCAAGACGCCACTGTTCCAAGCGCCGCTATTCGAGACGATAGTTGGGAGCTTCTTTGGTGATGATCACGTCGTGGACGTGGCTCTCGCGCAGGCCGGCCGAAGTGACCCGGACGAACTCGGCCCGCTCGCGCAGCTCTTGAATCGTTCCGCAGCCACAGTAGCCCATGCCGGCGCGCAAGCCGCCGACGAGCTGATACACCAGGTCCGCCAGTAGGCCTTTATACGGCACGCGGCCTTCGATACCTTCTGGAACCAGCTTACCGCTCGCGGCCATGCCGGCCTCTTGCGCATAGCGATCCGCCGAACCTTGGCTCATCGCACTCAGCGAGCCCATCCCGCGATAGCTCTTGAACGTCCGTCCCTGGTAGAGAATCGTCTCGCCCGGACTCTCTTCCGTGCCGGCCAGGAGACTCCCGATCATCACGCAGTCCGCGCCCGCCGCGATGGCCTTGGTGATATCGCCCGAAAACTTGATGCCGCCATCGGCGATCAGAGGTACGCCGCTGCCCTGGGTGGCTTTCGAGCATTCCGCGATCGCGGTGATCTGCGGAACGCCCGCGCCGCTCACCACGCGCGTGGTGCAAATGGATCCGGGCCCAATTCCGACTTTGATTCCGTCCACGCCCAGACCGATCAGATCGCAGGCGCCTTGCTTGGTGGCGACATTGCCCGCGATCAGTTGCACTTCGGGCAGCATACGCTTCAACGTGGCCACAGCCTCCAACACCCGCTGCTGATGGCCATGCGCGGAATCCACCGCCAGTACATCGACCTTTCTACGGACCAATTCCTGCGCGCGTTCCAGGAAATCACCCGACGATCCCAGCGCCGCGCCCACGCGCAGCCGTCCTTGCGCGTCTTTCGCCGCGTTGGGATATTTGAGCTTCTTCTGGATGTCCTTGACGGTGATCAGACCTTTTAGGTTGTAGTGGTCGTCCACTACCAGCAGTTTTTCAACGCGATGCTGGTGCAGGATGGCTTCGGCCTCCTCGAGCGTGGTTCCGACGGCCACGGTGATGAGGTTCTCTTTGGTCATCACGCTCGAAATGGGCAGGTCGAAGCGCGTCTCGAAGCGCAGATCGCGATTGGTGAGAATCCCCACCAGCTTGCCGTTCTTGGTCACCGGCACGCCGGAGATGCGATAGCGCTTCATCACTTCCAGCGCGTCGCCGATCTTCTGCTCCGGATCCACGGTGACCGGGTCGACGATCATGCCGCTTTCCGAGCGTTTCACGCGGTCCACTTCCTCGGCTTGGCGCTCGATCGACATGTTGCGGTGGATCAGGCCCAGCCCGCCCTGCTGCGCCAGCGCGATGGCCAGGTGCGATTCGGTCACCGTGTCCATGGCCGAGCTGACGATGGGAATGTTCAGGCCGATCTTGCGCGTGATCCAGGTCCGGGTATCGGTTTCGGCGGGGACGACGTCGCTGCGGGCGGGAAGCAGGAGAACGTCGTCGAATGTAAGTCCTTCGGGGATCGTTTCCGGAATCATCAGGGTGTACTTCTGATGATACAGCAGAGCCGGGAGGCAGTAATTGCGTTCGCATTGGTCAGTGAATCGACGACGGCTGCGGACATCATGCCGGCCGTCAGAATCGCGAGGCTTCTCGCGATGACAACCAAGACTCTCAGCGTCCTCATAGCCGCCTCCTACTGATTCTTGGCCAGAGTGGTCGTGGCCAGCATGCCGCCGAGGCCCATGGTTTCGACCGCCGAGGAAGGCACGATCACCATCGCGCCCTTTTCCTTGATGGCCTCATACAGCATGTTCATGGCGCGCAGGTGCAGCGCGACGGGATTATCGCGATAGACGTCTGCCGCCAGGGCGAAGTTGGCCGAGATCTGCGTCTCGGCTTCGCCCAGAATGATGCGGGCATGCCGCTCACGATCGGCCTGCGCCTCACGCGACATCGCATCTTGAAGCGCCTGCGGTATCTGGACATCGCGGATTTCCACAGACTGTACGGTGATCCCCCATGGATTGGTTTTCTCGTCCAAAATTCGTTGCAGCTCCTTGCCCAGCGTTTCCCGCTCCGAGAGCATCTGCGCCAGGTTATGGCGGCCGATTGACTCGCGCAGCGCCGTCTGCGCGCTCAGCGTAATGGCGTCCACGTAGCTGGAGACTTCCAGGATCGATTTCTCCGCGTTCCACACCAACCAGAAGATAATCGCATCGACGTTGACGGGCACCGTGTCGCGGGTCAGCGTCGATTCCGCGGAGACGTTGCTGACTCGAATCCGCTGGTCCACATAAGGGCTCAACGTATCGACCACGGGAATCAGCCAGAAGACGCCGGGACCCTGCAAGTGCCTGAATTTGCCGAAGCGCAGGACTGCCACCTTCTCCCATTGGCGAACGACTTTGATCGAGAACAGGCAATAAAGCCCGATCAGGACAGCCGCGAGCAAAGGCCATGGAGTGCGAAGCTTACCGGTTGCGATGGCGCCCAGCACGATCAACCCGATATGGATGGCGAGTCCGGGACTGCTCACTCTTTTGCTTTCCAGCATTTCGAACATTTGCTATCTCCTCTTTTTGTCTTCCGGCAGGCGTTCGCGCAGGCTCTCGATCAACTCCGGCACCGTGAATCCGCCGGCGCCCGCGCGCGCCACGAACTCGCTCACCAGTTGCTCCAGTCGGCGCCCGTGCTCCGCATCGTCCTGCGTAACTTTGCGCTCCGAAATAAACGTCCCGGTGCCCTGCTGGGTATCCAGAACGCCTCGAATTTCGAGCTCCCGGTACGCTCGTAACACCGTGTTGGGATTAATCTCCAGGTCCACGGCCACCTGCCGGACGGTAGGGATCTGATCGCCGCTGGCCAGGTTGCCGGAAGCGATTCCCGCCTGCACCTGATCGATGAGCTGTCGGTAAACCGGCACGCCGCTGCGCGTGTCCAGCTTGAAGGTAAAAGGCGCCGTCCTAGTCATCTCGATTTATAGTGTACTAGTTAACTAATACATTGTCAAGAGGGAAAATTGGGGATTTTCTAGGGGCGTTTGCTAAACTGAAGCTTCCCTTATGCAGATTCCCGCAACACAACTCCGCCCGGGCATGGTGGTGAAGTTCAATAACGACCTGTTCTCGGTCTTCAAGATGGAACACCGCACGCCGGGCAACTTACGGGGCTTTGTTCAGGTGAAGATGCGTAACTTCAAGTCCGGCACGATGATCGAGCATCGGTTCTCGTCGGAAGACAAGGTGGAGAAGGCTTCGCTCGATGAGCAGGAGATGGAGTATCTGTACGACGACGGCGAGTACTTCTACTTCATGAACACCGAAACCTTCGAGCAGATGCACCTGGTCAAGGACCTGCTCGGGGACGCGACCGATTATCTGACGCCGAATCTCAAGGTGGCGGTCGAGTTCTACGAAGGCAAGCCCATCAGCGTGGAGCTTCCGGCGACTGTCGACCTGACCGTGGCTGAGACCGAACCTGGAATTAAAGGTGCGTCGGTTTCGAACGTAACCAAGGCCGCGAAGATGGAGACTGGTCTAGTGGTGCAAGTGCCGCCGTTCATCAACGAAGGCGAGAAGATCCGGGTTTCCACGTCCGACGCTTCCTACCAGGCCAGGGCTTAGACCCTTTCCGGCAGGTTCAGCATTTTCGCCAGCGCCGGCCAACGGGGCCCGGACCGTATCTCCCTCGCGAGGGGGTTTGCCAGCATCATCCAGGCGCCGGGATGGCGTTGGGCGAGGGCCTTCTCCATCCAATCCGCTGCCGCGTCTATTTCCCCGCAGTACAAATGGAAGATGGCCCGCACGATTGGGCCGCCATAGGCGTCGACGAGGGGAGCGTTCCGCATCAGTTCCTCCGCGCCAGCTGTATCACCCAGTCGTTTTCGCAGGCCCGCAATTAGGGAACCCGTCCACGGCAGACCACGTTCAGCGCAGGAGACGGCTTCCGCCAACATTCCCCGCGCCACGAGCAAACCCGCCAGCACTCCATAGGCGGGATAGAACTGCGGATCGATTTCCAGAGTTTGCCTGACCTCTCTCTCGGCATCCGCGTACTTTTCTGCCCACATGAAACAGTTCGCGAGGCACACCCGGAATGTAATGTTCAGGGGGTCTTCCTGCAGCCCCCGTTCGCATTCAGCGACCGCTTCCTGGGCGCGCCCTGCCCTCGCCAGGTAGAACATTCCGTACCATACTCGGACAAGCGCTGGAACCGGATCCCGGGCCATCGCCAGTTTGAAGAGCCGTTCGGACTCCTTCCAATCGAAGTCGAAGCTGCCGGCAATATTTCCCAAAATGCCATATGCCTCGGGCAGATGAGGGTCTAACTCGAGCGCCCGTTGCGCCATCGCTCGCGCCACTGGCACGGCTTGACTGACCGGAAGGCCACTGAAGAGCGTCTGGAAGAGAACGTAATCCGCGTACCCCACGTGGGCAAGAGCGAACTCCGGATCGAGCGCTATGGCCTGCTCGTAGCACTCCTTGGCTTTCGCCGGCGATTCCGGGGTGAACTTCCACTGGTAATAGCGGGCTTTCAGATATGCCTCGTAGGCCGGAAGCTTGGGTGCATGGCGCCGGTGCTCGGCGGGCTTCGGGGACAGCTTTGCGTGGAGCGTACTCGCGATGGCCGCCGCGACTTCATCCTGAACGGCGAATACATCCTCCATATCGCGGTCGTAGCGCTGGGACCACAGATGGCTCCCGTCCGCGGCGGTGATCAACTGCGCGGTGACGCGAATTCGATTGCCGGCGCGGCGCACGCTGCCTTCGAGGACCGTGGCGACGCCAAGCGCCTCGGCCACTTTGCGGATGTCGATCTCCTTGCCACGGAACGCAAATGCCGAAGTGCGCGCGATCACCTTCAACCCTGGAATCTGCGCCAGCAAGTTGATGATCTCCTCGGCCAGACCATCGCTGAAATATTCGTTCTCCTTGTCCGCGCTCATGTTGGAAAACGGCAGCACGGCAATGGAGGGCGGCTCCTCCGCGCTCGCAGCGGTCACAGGCGCGATTTCGAGCGCGGCTCTTAACTCGGCCATAGTTTGGAAACGATTCGCCGGCTGCTTGGCCAGGCAGCGCTTTACGATCTGCTGGAGCGCGGGTGAGGCATCCAGCGGCGCAGGCTCCTTGTGAAGGATCGCTGCCATGGTCGAGATCGAATTCTCGCCGCTAAAGGCCCGCCGGCCGCTCAACAGCTCATACAGCACCGCGCCGAAACTGAAGACGTCGGAACGCGCATCCAGCGGCTTACCTTCGGCCTGCTCCGGAGCCATGTACGCCGCCGTACCCATCACAGTGCCTTCGATGGTGCGGGTTTCGTCGGAATCGGTCACCTGCTTGGCCAGCCCGAAGTCGAGCAGCTTCACCGAACCTTCCGTGGTCACCATGATGTTGGCCGGTTTCAAGTCCCGGTGCACGACGCCCTTGCGATGCGCGGCGTCGAGAGCGGTGGCGATCTGAATCGCGAGCCGCACGGATTCCTCGGGAGGCTGGGGGCCACGAATCGGGGCGCCTTCGATATACTCCAGCACCAGGTAATCCGGACCGATGTCGTGAATCTGGCAGATGTGGGGATGATTCAGCGCGGCAATCGCGCGGGCCTCTTGCTCAAAGCGTGCGTTATGCTCGCGCTTGAGCCTTTTGACCGCGACCACGCGGTTCAGGCGCGTGTCGCGGGCCTTCCACACCTCGCCCATACCGCCGGCGCCAACGGGGGAGAGCAGCGTGTAGGGGCCGAGCTGCTGCCCGGCGGCCCAGGAACTCATGGTCCTTAGATTTTAGCGTTATTGAATGCCGCGAATCGTGACCACGGTGATATCGTCCCCAAGCGATGCCTCGCTGAACACCGAGACTACCTTGACGATCTCGCGCACCAAATCGCCCGCCGTGGACGCGCCGCTTTCGCGCAGCGTGCGAACCAGGCGGTCTTCTCCGAAGTCATCGTCAGTAGCATCGGCCGCTTCCGTCACGCCGTCGGAATAGAGCAGTAACGTATCGCCCGGCTCGAGGCTGACTTCTTCCTCGCCGCAACTCCAGTCCTCGAACGCGCCCAGCATGGTGGCGGTGGGTTCGAGCTTGATCAACTCCCCGTTGGCTCGCAGCAGCAAAGGCGCGCAATGGCCGCAGTTGACGTAGCGCATCTGCCGCGTATGGTCGTCATACGATCCGAAAAACAGCGTCGCGAACCGGTCTGATCCAGTGGATGAGTAGAAGTGTTTGTGGACGGCTTCCAACAGCTCGGCGGGTCCAAGTACGCCGCTCGCCGCTTGGGTCCGGAAGCAAGCCTGCAGATTCGCCATGAGCAGCGCCGCGGGGACCCCTTTCCCGGAGACATCCGCAAGCACAAATCCGAGCGAGCCATCACCCAGGTCTAGGAAATCATAGTAGTCGCCGCCGACACCCCGTGCAGCGACACAGTGTCCGGCGTAATCGATGGTGCGCAACTGCCGGGCCGCGCGGGGAAACAGTTTTTGCTGCACCGTCGCCGCGATTTCGAGCTCCGACCGGCGGCCCCGTTCCGAATCGGCTTGTTTGCGAATCGCCGCCAGCACGCGCTCGTTATCCCAGGGTTTCTGCACAAAGTCACAAGCCCCGCGGCGCATGGCTTCGACCGCGAGATCGATGCTGCCCCATGCGGTCATCACGATCACCGGCGTGGTGTTACCCTGCGATTCCAACCCTGCGAGCAGATCCAGACCCTCTTCACCGGAAGTGGTGTCGCGCGTGTAATTCAAATCGGCGAGAATCAGATCGAAGTCGTCGGAGCGGGCCTCGCGCAACAACGCGCGCGGCGAATCCACGGTCACGGCTTCGTACCCCTGGCCCTTAAGCAGGAGCTGCAAGGCATGCAGTACGTCAGGCTGATCGTCGCACACCAGGACGCGATAGGGTCGAGTAGCGGCGACGGGAACTGCCATGGCCGGAGACTCCAAGCTGGTCAACATAACTTACTGACGAAAGTTAGGCAGGTTTCGTGCCGTAAAAAAGTCCCGTGGTTTCAGCGTAGCTGGCCGAAATGCAGTGTCCGGCTGTGGGACTTCGTGCGCGGCTGCGGGATTGGCTTCAGGGCTTGCGAGCCTTCGGATGAGCGCGATCGTACACCGCCATCAAGTCCGTGAGCGACACTTGCGTGTACTTCTGCGTCGTCGCCAGACGCGCGTGCCCCAACAGTTCCTGGATCGCGCGCAGATCCGCTCCGTCAGCCAACAGATGGGTCGCGAAGGCGTGCCGCAGACTGTGCGGATGCATGGAAGCATCGCCCGAAACCAGGCGGGCGTACAGCTTCACGATGCCGCGCGCCCCCCGGTCGGAAAGCCGCGTGCCCAAGTGGTTCATCAGTAGCCCCCGCTCCTTCGGCTTGGCGGAACGCACCGCGAGATACTTTTCGAGCGAGGCGGCGGCGGTCGCACCGTACGGAACCTGCCGCTCCTTGCGGCCTTTGCCGCGCACGCGAATCCATTGCTCGCGATAATCGAAATCGTCCAGATCGAGTCCCACCAGCTCGCTGATGCGCAGGCCGCAGCCGTACAGCAGCTCGAAAATCAGGCGGTCGCGCTCGGGGAACGGGCGCTCCAGACGATCTTCGGCCACAGCATTGATGAGCTCGTTGGTTTGCTCGGCGGTCGGAACCGCGGGCAGGCGTTGCGGAGCTTTGGGCGTCTTCACCAGCCGCGCGACATTCGTAGGAACGCTGCCTTGCTTTGCCAGAAACTGGAACAGGGAGCGGACCGCCGCCAGCTTGCGCCGCACGGAAACAGGGCTCAAGCGGCGATGGTAAAGATCACCCAGCCATTCTCGGATCTGGAGCACCGTGAACTCGGCAGGCGGGGGCGCCCGCTGGCCTGGAGGCGAGAAATAGCTGGCGAATTGTTCCAGGTCGCTCGCGTAGTTGCGTACCGTGTGCGGCGAGGCGTTTTGCAGGCGCAGGTCGGCAAGATAACGGTCGATTGCGTTCGCCAGCTCTGAAGTAGGCGCCTCAGGCATGCGAGTATAAGTGCTGCTCGAGCGCAGCCAGCGCTCGCCGGCACACTTCTGCGTGCCGGAGCTTGCGGTCGCGCGGCGGGTTTTCGAGCTTCGGCAGCAGATCGAAGGTGATGTTCGCGGGTTGATAATTGGCCGGATCGGCCCCGGAGACGTACGCGCACAGCGATCCGATGGCGGTTTCGCGCGGGAACATGCGCACGGGCTCGCCGGCCGCCAGCGCTGCTGCCCCCAGCCCGGCGGCGAGTCCCGTTGCGATCGATTCAACGTATCCTTCGACACCCGAAATCTGTCCGGCGAAGAAGATCTGCGGGCGCGCGCGCAATTGCAGTGCGGGGGTCAATAACGCAGGCCCATTGATGTAGGTATTGCGGTGCACCTGCCCATAGCGCAAGAATTCGGCGTTCTGGAGGCCCGGGATCATCCGAAGTACGCGCTGCTGCTCGCCGAAACGCATGTGATTCTGGAACCCCACCAGGTTGAAGCTGCCCGCGCGCGCATTTTCGCTGCGAAGCTGGACCACTGCGTAGGGACGCCGGCCGGTGCGCGGATCGGTCAGCCCCATGGGCTTCATCGGCCCGAAGCGCAGCGTATCGCGTCCGCGCCGCGCGATTTCTTCGATCGGCAGGCACGCCTCGAAATAGTTCACGCGATCCTCGCCAGGGTTGTCTTCGGGGATGTGCGCAGGCACACTGTCAGCCGCTAACAGCGCGTCCAGAAACGTCTCGTACTCCGCCTTGTCGAAGGGACAATTTAAGTAATCGTTGGTCCCGTCCAGCGACTTCCCGTAGCGCGAAGCGGCGAAGGCAATCGACGTGTCGATCGACTCGGCGTCGACAATCGGACTGATGCTGTCATAGAAGAACAGCCGTTGCGATCCTGTCAGCCGCCCGATTTCGGCTGCCAGTGCATCCGATGTCAGTGGTCCACTTGCGATGATCCAGATATTTTCCGGATCGAGAGCGGTGACTTCTTCGCGGCGGATCTCGATCGCGCGGTCCGCTTCCAGCACGCGCGTGACCTCGGCGGCGAACAAGTCGCGATCCACTGTCAGGGCGTGGCCGGCGGGCACTCGCGTTCGGGGCGCGATCTGCCCGATCAGGAGCGAACCTAACCGGCGTAGTTCTTCTTTGAGGAGCCAGGGAGCGCCATTCTCCTGTTCGCTCTTAAGGGAATTGCTACACACCAGCTCGGCCAGCTCCGCGGTTTTGTGTGCGGGCGTCGCACGCACCGGTCTCATTTCATATAAAACTGCGCGTCCGCCCGCGCGAGCCACCCGCCAAGCCGCTTCGCAGCCGGCCAACCCGCCTCCGATAATGTGAACTTCAGCCCTCACGATACTCGCCGAAAACGTTTCTCATGCGATCCGAGATTTCGCCGACCGTCGCGAGTGCTTCGCAGGCCGCTAGAATCTTCGACATCAGATTGTCCGAGCCGCGCGCTGCGTCCTCGAGCGCATCGAGGGACGACTCCACCGCCGACCGATTCCGGGATGCGCGCACCTGCCGCAAGCGCTCGATCTGCTGCCGTTCAATATTCGAATCAATGCGCAATGCCGCCAGGGACTGCCCGTTTTCCTGCTGAAACCAGTTAACGCCCACCACGATCTTCGCCCCGAGTTCCACCTGCTGCTGGAATTCGTACGCGGCGTTCTGGATTTCCGCCTGGATCCAGCCCTTCTCGATCGCGGCCAGCGTTCCGCCCATCGCGTCGATCCGGTCGAGATATTCCCGTGCTCCGCGTTCGATTTTGTCGGTCAGCTCTTCGATGTAAAAGCTTCCGCCCAGCGGATCGGCGACCTTAGTGATTCCGCTCTCGTGCGCGATGATCTGCTGCGTGCGCAGAGCGAGCCTGGCGGATTCCTCCGTGGGCAGCCCCAGCGCCTCGTCGCGAGAATTGGTGTGTAGCGATTGCGTGCCGCCCAGCACGGCGGACATGGCCTCGAGCGCCACGCGCACCACATTCACGTCGGGTTGCTGCGCCGTAAGCGTCGATCCTGCGGTCTGGGCATGAAACCGCATCATCATTGACCTCGGGTCTTTCGCCCCGAAGCGTTCTTTCATGATGTGCGCATATAGCCGCCGCGCCGCCCGATACTTGGCGATCTCCTCCAGAAAATCGCTGTGCGCGTTGAAGAAGAACGACACTCGCGGCGCGAATGCGTCGACGTTTAGTCCAGCGCGGATCGCAGACTCGATATATGCGATGGCGTTGGCCAGCGTGAACGCGACTTCTTGAATCGCCGTCGAGCCGGCTTCGCGAATGTGATAGCCGCTGATCGAAATCGTGTTCCACTCTGGCAGCTCAGTACCCGCCCAGGCGAACAAGTCGGTGACGATTCGCATGGCCGGACGCGGCGGATAGATATAGGTCCCGCGCGCGATGTACTCCTTCAAGATGTCGTTCTGTATGGTGCCCGAAAGCTTGCGCAGATCGGCTCCCTGGCGGCCTGCAACCAGCGTATACAGCGACAACAAGATCGCGGCCGTAGAGTTGATGGTCATGGACGTGGTGACTTCATCTAGTCGAATGCCATCAAACAGTGTTTCCATGTCGGCCAGCGAACAGATCGCCACGCCCACGCGGCCCACTTCGCCCGCGGCCAGGGGATGATCCGCGTCCATGCCCATCTGCGTGGGCAGATCGAAGGCCACCGAAAGTCCGGTGAGGCCTTGCGACAACAAGAACCGGTAGCGCCGGTTGCTCTCCTCGGCCGATCCGAAGCCGGCGTACTGGCGCATGGTCCAGAGCCGGCCGCGATACATCCCGGGATGAATGCCGCGCGTGAACGGATACTGGCCGGGCAGTTCGGCTGATTTGCTCATGCGCCGGTCATCCCTTTGTTCACGAACGCGAGGCTTTACGGGCTCGCAGGAAGGAAGTGATCCCGAAATACGCCATCAGGACAGGCAGGAAGAACGACGCCGCCAGCCGCAGCATGCTGATTTCTTCGGATTGCAGCAGATGGTAGTTGCGGATCGCCGAAGCCCCGAAGATCACGGCCAAAACAATGAATATAAAGCCGATGATCTCGTGCCACAGCACCCGCAAAGGCCGCACCACGCCGGGCATGACATGCTCCACAAACCGGCCCAGTTTGCTGCGTTTATCGATCTTCATCGCCCGCACCCCTCATCCTAACAGACCGTGCCGCCGCGGCCGATATCATGTATGAAGAAACGCATCGACCTCCCGAAAAACGGGTGGTATGCTGAAGGTGGCATCGGACCCGCGGACGGGGTTCGACCGGCAGAAACGAGGAATCAATTGGAAGATCGCTTGCGAGATCTCATGCAGGAATTGGGAAACGCGATCAACGAGTCGCTTTCCGATTCCGACCGTATAGCCGCCGCGATTGGGGAGATCAAACGCGCCGGTTACGACGTCTTCCTGGTTCTGGAAGCCACCATCGGATTCAATAAACGCGCTGAATCCGACGAGCACGATGAGACCGAGGAAACGGTGGAACTGGAATCCCAACCCGAAACCGGACGGCGCCGGGTGGGGAAGATCAAACTAACTTCGCAGGACCAGAAGTTCCTGCGGATGATGAAGATCGCCATCGACGACGACAGCCGCTGAGGGCTGCTACCGCAAAGCCGGTGCGCGTTCTCCTGCTGGGCCTGGTTCTATCGCTGGCCTCGTGCCTCGGCGCGTTCGGCGCCGAATCCGTCGAAACCCTCCGCGATACGTTCGGCACGCCACACATCTTCGCCCGCACCTCCACCGGAGCCGCCTATGCCGCCGGATACGCCCAGGCCGAAGACCGGAAGGACGCGCTTCTGCGAAATTTACGCGGCGCAGGAAATGAACCCACGCTGCTTTCGGCGCGAATCCAAGCCATCGTCGAAGCCTTCTGCGCGGGTATCAACCGTTATCTGTCCGAACATGCCGGGCCGGATAACACCCCCGTCACGCCTGCCATGGTCGCCGCGTTCAGCCGCCGCGCGTTCATGGGAATCCATGGATCGAACGATGTGTTGATAGGTCCCTCCCGCACCTCCAACGGGAACGTCATCGCCATTCTGGATCCACTCGGCGGATGGAACGACGACGGCCGTCCGTATGAGATGCGTTGGTACGCATCCGATGAGAAGCTGGCCCTGTCGGGTGTCGCGCCGCCCGGTATTCCTTTTCCGATCATCGGCCACAACGCGTCCGTAGCCATTGGATGGAGCGGCTCGAAAGATACTGCGGGTCCGCGCGCTCTGGAGCAGGCCTGGGCGATGATCACGGCTCGCAGCCTGACCGAATCGCAGGCGGCGCTCCGCATGGGACAAATCCCCGGCAGTGCGCTGGTCGGGACCGCCCAGGGCGAAATATACGACAGTTCCGGAAGAGTACCCGACCAGGGTATTTTACTGCGTCAGCGAAGCGTGCCTCAGGCGGAAGCAGGCGTTCGCCAGTTGCTCGCCAGCCAAAACACTTGGCCCTTCGGACGAGTGGCGGATGTGGCGTTTTCGACCGCCGTATACAAGGCGGAAGCCTGGCAGGCGCGCCTGGTCAAGGTGGCGCCCGAGTTGCCTTTCGTCCGCATGCTGACTGGTTGGAGCCGCCGCAGTGATGCAACCTCCGTGGAGGCGCTGGCCTTCTATCTTTTCAAGATGGCCCTGGGGCAGCCCGAGGCCTCGGCGCTTGAACCGCCGGATTCGCTGAGTAATAATCGCATCCGCGCGGCGCTCCGCAAGGCCCAGGACCAGGTCGAAATCGAGTTGCCCTATCGGGCGGATTACGGCACGATATTTCGTGTGGCTCGCGATGGCGCTTTACAGTCGAACCCGGCCGGAGGCGGAACCGTAACGGAGGCCGGCATGGTCACGCCCCGCGCGATCACCTTCGAGCGACGCGGCGCCGTCATGATGGGCAGCGGCGGCCAGACCGCGACGCAGATCGTGGAATTGTCGGGCGTCCCGCGTTCTGTTTCGATCCTGGTGCCGGGCGAGAGCGACAGTCCCGAGTCCGGACATTTCGACGATCAGGCCCGCGACCTGTTTAGCAAGGGAACGGCCAAGCCCTCCTATTTCGGAGACCGCAAGGAGCTCGAAAAACATCTTTCCTCGAAGAAAGTACTGATATTCTGACCCGCCGCCGCCACTAATTTCGAGTGGCGCGAGAAGCAATCGAAGAGTTCCTAAAGACCGCCCGCCAGCCCGTGCTGCTCGAACCCGGCGAAGACCCGCTCGAGATCCAGGCCGGCAGGTTCGTGCTCGGGACTCGCGATGGTGCCTGCACGCTGGAGTGCTGGAACGAGACCCGCAACCTGGTGCGCCGGATTCGTGCGATCGGTAAGATCCGGCGCGGCTTTCTGGAGCTGGAAGTCGAACGTTTCGGCGGCCGCACCGGCTCGCTGCTGCTGATCGATCTGGCGGAAGCGTCCAACACCGCCGCCGCCCGGCGGGGCGGCCGACTCAAGTATCGCGAGCAATTTAGAATGTCGCTCCGCCGTCAGTACAGCGGCTGGAAGCTGGTGGAGCTGAGCACCGAACCTGGCCTGCATCACAGTCTGTCGCCCGCCTACCCGCGGGCTCTGCTCTGCCGCGGCACCCAGGCGATCGCCGCGATCGGCGTCGGCGAAGATGCTACCGATCCAGACGGCGTGCTGAGCTTCGGGCTGATTTGGCTCGATTATCTGCGGCGGCGCGAGACGCGCTTGTTCGTCGGCACGCTCGCGATCTTCGTCCCCATTGGCGCCGAGAATACCACTTGCCACCGGGTCCGCTATCTGAACGCGGATGCCGCGCAGTACCGGGTCTTCGTGCACGGCGCCGGGATTTTGGAAGAGCCCGTCGAGCCCGGAGACTATACCAACTTCTCGACGCGCCTGGATACATTTAATGCCCCATTTTGCGCGCCGTCGGCGGAGACCGAGCTCGCCGCGTGGGTGGAGCGTCTCGAAAGCATAGACGGGGTCGAGCGCCGGCCGCGCCCGGACGGGTCGATCAGCCTGGCGGTGCGTGGTCTCGAGTTCGCCCGCACTTCGAGCTCCGCTTTGCTTTTCGGGATCGATGATCGCCACGCGGCACATCTTTCGAACCCTCGCCAGCTTGCGGAGATCGAAAATCTTGCTCGCGGGCTCGCCCGTCTCCGCGGCGCCGCTGCAGCCGACCGTCGAAATCCACTGTACTTACGCCACCCGGAGGCGTGGCTCGAATCGCAGGTACGGGCCTCCATCAGCCGCCTGGACGCCAGCATCCGCGACACGCCTCTTTACGGCCAAGCCCCGCAGTTCGCTGCAGGCTCTCGCGGCATTCTGGATCTTCTGGCGGTGGACTACGATGGCCGGCTGGTCGTGATCGAGGTTAAGGCCAGTGAGGACATCCATTTGCCGCTCCAGGCCCTGGATTACTGGATGCGCGTCAAATGGCATCTGGAACGGGGTGAGTTTGAAGGCCGCGGATACTTTCCCGGTATTCCGCTGCGTCCCGACCCGCCACGGCTGCTGCTGGTCGCTCCCGCGCTCGATTTCCATCCGTCCAATGAGACGGTACTGCAGTACTTTTCTTCCGGGATCCAGTTGGAACGCATCGGCGTCGGGATAGAATGGAGACAGGAGCTGCGGGTCATGTTCCGGGCTCCATCAGGTTCGTTGCAGCCATGGCCCTCGCAGTCTTTCGGCAGATCCGACAAGCGCTCGTGAATCTGAATCCCGCGGAAGTGCGGGCGGAGGCCGACCGGCCCGTGCGCGTGGGCCTGGTCGCGGCTTCCCAGGAATCGCTCGGCAGCATGGAGAGGTTCTTCGCTCCGCACCATCTCTCTCCGGAGCGCCGCGCGGAGGCCTTGCAGATGCTGATCCGGGGCGGTGGGCCGTCCTGCGACGTGCAGATTTACGAATCATCGTTGCTCCGGCCCGCCCAGACGTTTTCCTTCGATCCAGACGCACCGGAAGATTGCGTCCGGCGCATCGTGCGTAAACGCGAGGACTTGATGCTGCCACTGGCCCGGCGGCTGGATCCGTTCCGCAAGGAAGTCTCCCACCACGTGATCCGCGCGGTCGCCAAAGAGAACGCTTTGTTCTGCCTGGTGACTGCTTTGCCGGACGTGGTCCCCAGCCTGGCTTCGTTACCGTGGGTCGTCGGAGAATATGGATCGGACGCGGCGTTCCTCACCATGAATCAGATCCGCATGGGCTTCCTGCTGGCCGCGGCCAGCGACCGTGAGGTGGGATATCGCGAACAGAAATCCGAGATTGCCTCGATGGCGATGGGCGCATTCGGATGGCGTTCTCTGGCGCGCGAGGCGGTGGCGAAAATACCCTTCGGCGGCGGGCTGATTCCCAAGGCGGCCATCGCCTGGACGGGAACCTTCGTGGCCGGGTTATCGCTCGAGCGGCTGTATCGCCTGGGGTACGGTTTCACGCGCGTCGAAAGGCGCCGGGTCTACGAAGACGCCTTCGAAAACGGAAAACAGATCGCGGGCATGCTGCTCGAAGGCCTGACGCGCCAGCGCAAAGCGGTATAAACCCCTCCAGTATTCCAGCTTTATGGACATCACCGACGCTTCCGGCTACGCCGGACGGGCCGACCAGGTTTTCACTCCCCGCAGCGAAGACGAAGTCGCGGCGATTCTTACACGCGCTTCCTCCGAAGGCGTTCCGGTCACCGTCATGGGTGCGCTCACGGGACTGGCGGGCGGCGCTGTGCCGAAAAGCGGGTGGGCGATCTCCATGGCGCAACTCCGCAAGCTGGATGTTTCCCCGGGGAAAGCCCGCGTCGGGACGGGAGTCTTGCTCCGCGAGGTCCAGGCCGCGGCCACCGCCTCGGGACAGTTCTACGCGCCCGATCCCACCGAGAACACGTCGTCGATCGGCGGCAACATCGGAGCCAACGCCAGCGGCTCGCGCAGCTTCCGCTACGGAGCAACGCGGCGGCATGTTCAGGCGGTGCGAATCGTTCATCTCGATGGAAGCGTGGTCGAGTATCGGCGCGGCCAGAAAGTCGACTTCGATGTTCCGCGCATTCCTTTGCCGCGCACTCGCAAGCATTCCGCTGGCTACCGGCTTGAGCCTGGTATGGACTACGTGGATCTGTTCATCGGCAGTGAGGGAACACTGGGCGTAGTCACCGAAGCCGAGCTTCAGCTGCTGCCCGCACCGGGGGAGATCCTGGGCGGTGTGGTCTTCTTCCCAACTGAGGAAGCCGCACTGGATGCCGTTGACCGCTGGCGCCCCACGCCCGGTCTGCGAATGCTCGAGTTTCTGGATTCTCGTTCCATCAAGCTGATGGAGTTTCCCTATGGAGCCGCGGTCTTGATTGAGATCGAAGGGGAAGCCGAGCTAGACATGACCGGGGCTCTAGAAGACGAGTCGTGGTTCGGAGCCTCTGCGGCGGATCGGGAGCGATTCCGCCAGTTCCGGCATCGTCTGCCCGAGCGTATTCATGAGCGCCTGCGCCGGGACGGATTCGTGGTTCTCGCTACGGATTATGCTGTCCCCCTGGAACGTAACCGCGACATCCTTGCGATCTATCGCAGCGTGCTCACCCAAAATTTTGGCGACAAGTTCGTGATGTTCGGACATATTGGCGACGCCCATGTGCACACCGAAGTTCTTCCGGAAACGCGCCAGGAATGGGAGCGGGCCACCGAGATCGCGGTCGAGCTGGCGAAAGAAGTCGTGGCCATGGGCGGGACCGTCGGGGCGGAGCACGGTTTAGGCAAGCGCAAGGCACATCTTTTGCCGATTCAGTACGGTACGGAGACAATCGAGTCCATGCGGTCGGTCAAACGCCGTTTCGATCCGCGAGGATTGCTGGGGCAGGGGAATCTGTTCCTATGAAGGCAGATCAAGCAGTCAAGGTAGATGCTGAGACGGCTGCCGCGATAGAGCGCGGAATCAAGGCCGCTGAAGAAGGTCGCGTTGTTCCGGCTGAAGAGGTCCGTAAGCTCATTCCTCAATGGATTGCCAAGTTCGCAGTAGGGCAGGTCTCGAGACCTGCGGCGGACTTCAGTCCGCCCAAGTCCTAAGCGGGGCTGAAGCCCTGCGCAGGCGTGGACGCCTGCCCACTTGAAGTCGCGCGCTATAATTTCTACTGAAGCGGAATGCAAGAGCTCATCAAGAAATTGCAGGAAGAAATCGCGGCGCTCGAAAACGAGTTTCGCATCGAGCTCCCCAGAGAGATCCTGAAAGCCCGCGCTCACGGCGATTTGAAGGAAAACGCCGAGTATCACGCAGCCAAGGAACGCCAGGGCATGGTTAACGCCCGCCTGAATCAGCTCAATGCCCGGCTGCGGGCGCTTTCGATGATCGATATGTCCAAGATCCCGCATGATCGCGCGGGGCTGGGCTCGACGGTGGTCGTGCTGGACCTCGACAAGGACGAGAAGATCCGTTATAAGCTGGTTACGACCGAGGATGCGGATGCCAAGAACGGTATGATTTCGACCACTTCCCCGATCGGTCGTGGCCTTCTGGGCAAGCAGGTGGGGGATACCGTGAAAATCCAGATTCCGGGGGGCGTTCGGGAAATGGAGATCATGGAGCTGATCACCATTCATCAGCAAGCGGGGGCCAAGTAGTCGATGAGTTACACTCACGCGATCGGCTGGGCCTGCAACAAAGTCATCCGGCTGATTGTGCGCGGGCTCGCGCTCTCCAGGATTCATCCCAACGTGCTCACCTTCCTGGGCCTGGTGATCAATATCGGCGCGGCGGTTCTTCTGGCCGCCGGACAGTTCCGCTGGGCTGGCGTGGTCATCATCGGCGCGGGATTATTCGATATGGTGGACGGGCGCGTCGCCCGTGAGACCAACCGCGTTACGCGCTTCGGCGGCTTTTTCGATTCGGTCCTGGACCGCTATTCGGACTTGGCGCTGCTGATGGGCTTACTGGTCTGGTACGGATCGATCAACCGGCCGTTTTACGTCGTGTTGACAGCGCTGGTGATGGCCGCTTCCGTGATGATCAGCTATACCCGCGCGCGGGCGGAAAACTCTATCCCTAAGTGCAAGGTCGGATTCATGGAGCGGCCAGAGCGCGTGGTGCTGCTGATCCTGGGCGCACTGTTCGACCGCATGGCGCCCGTGTTGTGGGTGATCGCAGTGCTCGGCAATCTGACTGTGGTGCACCGCATGGTGTTCACCTATCAGGAAGCCAAGCTCCTGGAAGAAGCCCAGTTACGCGTCGCTCCTGCCGCTCGCGCGGCTGAGCGCGGACGCTAGACGATCGAGCCCACGTCCTCAGCCTGATCCAGCTGGTCCACTATTTCCTCGATCGGTTTTGCTGCACCGGCTGCTGACCGGAACCGCGCGCGGATCTGATCGGGTGTCGCCGGGACCAGGTCGCGCATCCGCTGCCGGAGCACCTTTCCGTTGCGTAGCGTGACGATGACCTCCGAGCCCTGCGCGCCCGGATAGGCATGGGTGAAATCCGGGTCTTCTTCCAGCTTTGTGACGCTAATCAGCCGCGCGATCTCGGGATCGTCTAGCAGCCGGTAATTGCTCTCCTCGATTGATCGCCGGGCCAGCGTCGCCGCGACGCAGAAATGGATACTCATCTTGGCTTGCAGGATCCGCTGAAACGGACCCGGCGCGTTGCAGCCCGGATAGTTGATCGCGGCGGCCGAACACTTTATTTGAACGCCTGTTATGTCTTCACTGTTGACGCCAATCGCGAGCGCAGCCTGGCACGCCGTTTGCGCGTAGTTACAGGCCGGCGCGGGCTTGTGATACACAGAGAAGATTTCGAGGTTACCGGCAAATGGTGTTACCGCGGTTATCCGATGGGTTCGCCGCACAGCCGCGAATAGTCCCGCGGCCCCATCCAAAGCCGTTTCTGATGCGAACGCACCCAGTTCCGCCAGCTCGACCGCGGTGACCGCGTTGCGCGCGGCGAATCCCGCGTGAAAGAACATATCGTCGGCGCCCGACGCAGGCCATTCATTCAAGCCGACCGTGGCATTCGCCGCGAGGCCGAGCGCGCTCACACCCGCGTCTTCCGTGAACCCCAGCATGCGGCTCCCGGCCACCGCCGCTCCCAATGGTCCGGTAATGCCTGTGGGCCGGAAAATGCGCACCGTCTCCTGATCCATCAGCGCGCGGCCGACCGACGCACCCACTTCATAGCCGCACACGGCTCCTCGGATAAAATCGAGTCCGCTGACTTTGCGAGATTGCGCTAGCGCCAACAGCGTGGGAAAAATCACGATCCCGAGGTGGCTCACCGAGCCGGTGTGCATGTCTTCCCGGACCAATCCATGGCCCAGCACGGCGTTGGCGAACGCGGCCTCCGCAGCCGAAGCACGCACCCGCGTGCCGATCAGCGAAGCCGGACCGTTGCCCGCGCGGCCCATCGCCGTGATGGCCTGCCGGCTCTGGGGAAGATCGAGCGATTCATACGCGCACGAAAGAAAATCCAGCAGCGCGATTTTGACTTTTTCGATCGCCTGAGGGGATACATCCGTGAATCCGCGCGCCGCGCGGACCAGCCTGCGGGAAAGTGTCAGGATAAATCGCCTATTTACCCGGACCGGGATCTACCGGAGCGCCCGTTCCGGAAGAGCCCAGGAACAGTTTCTTGCCGTCCGGATAGGTGATGTTTGAGCCGTTCGCTCGATTCGAGCCGTCCTTGGCCTGGAAGCCATCGACGGTGATCTTCTGGCCCTTCTCGAGCGAGCCTTTGTTGAAGCCGCGACGCAGGAGAATGTTGGGACTTCCGCCTTCCACCATCCAACTGGTCACTTTGCCGTCGGGACCCGTGACGTCGATATGGATCCAGGCATGGGGATTAATCCATTCCATCTGCGTGACCACTCCCTCCAGCCGAACCTGCTTCTTGGCGTCGTATTCAGCCGCGAAAGCGTGATGCGCACGCACCGGCGATACAGCCATCAGGAATCCCACGACCGCGACTGCCATCGAGAGTGTTTTTCGCATGAAATGATCTCCTGTCCTACTTCTTGCCGGCCTTGGCCGCTTCCGCCGCAGCCTCGTCGGCGCGAGCGCCCTTGAGCATATTAAACATCGCGTAGTTGCCTTCGTGGCAGGCGTACTCGTACAGCGGAAATTCCGGGTTCAGCCGCAGCGGCATCCGGACCGTCCAGGGCTTGACCCAGGTTTTCGGATCGTTCATGGTGGCGGTGTACTCTATCATGTCGGGCGCCACGCGCGTCCACTTTTCCGTGAGCACCATGTCGGCGCTGTGAGGGGTGCCGCCGCCGTTCAGCCCGATCCCGTTCTTGTCGCCTAGGAAATTGGTAGTTTCGATCACCAGCGTGTTGCCTTCCCAATGGCCGCGCGCATCTCCCATGTAGCTCTTGATGTTGGAGCCTGGATGCGGGCGCCCGTCCAGCGGGATGATCTTGGTCTCGTGAATCATCTCATAGCGAATCGCGACGTAGCCAGGGCCTTGCACGATCTGGGTGCCGTTGTTGTAGATCACCGGCAAGATGGATCCCATCACGCCGCGCGAGATGCAGCGGTCATACAGGCTCTGGTCCTCCCACGTTTCGTTGGGACCATGCCCTTGCTTGGCCTGCTTGGCTTGCGCCGCCTTCTGCTTGGCCTGGTCAGTCAGATCGGGGATTCTCCCGTTGGGCGGATCCACGACGAGGGACGTGATCTTCTGCGGCCTGCCGTGTTCCAGCCAGTACCCGGGAGGATTGATGCCGACTTTCGAATCCTTGGCGACGTACGCCACCTTGTCATTCGCGGCGGTTCGCTCCGCCTTAGCCTGGCGCTGGGCGAACTCCTCTTCGGTCACCTCGGTTCGTTCCCCCGCCTTGAGATCTCGCTGCATCGGTACCTCAATCAGGTCGGTTCCCGGCCACAGGCCCTGCAGATCCGGATCGCCCCAGGGAAGCTTGGGCGGTGTGTAGGCAGCCTTCTTTGCTTTTCCGGCCGGGGCTTGGCCAATGACTGGCATGGTTGCCAGCAGCACGGCAACGAGAACCGCTGTCAGCACCATCAGAGAAGTCAGGACGCGCTGCCTCATGCGGGTTCTCCTTTACTTGCCAGCCGGTTGCTTTTTATACTTTCCGTACAACAGTTCCTCGGCGAACTCCACGCACTTGAATTCCAGGATCTGGGCGTTCTTTTCCGCCCTCTTGTAGAGGGGCAGAGTAATCTTCCAAGGCCGGGTAAACACGCTCGCGTCTTCGATAGTGGCCTCATAGTCCATGACGTCGTTGCTGCGGCGGTTGTAACGCTCCACGACGTGCAGCTTGTCGCTGGCATAATTCCCTGCCCGGTCGAACCAGCTAAGCCCGTTCAATCCAGTGACATCCACCACCAGGGTATCGCCTTCCCAGTGGCCGTTGGAGGTCCCCATCCAGGTATCGGAGCCGGCTTCGATCGGTTTCCCCATATTAATCAGCCGGTTAGCGCTGGCGAACTCGTACGCCATCAGAATGTCCCGGTTGGACTGGATGATCTGGAACGGAAAGGGCTGGTAGGTGGCGCGCGGGATGCCGGGCATGTAGCACTTGGCTTCCGGATCTTCGGCCGGCCAGTTGGCTTTATTCTTCTTTTTCTGTTCGAGCGCGGCGGGCTTGTAGGGAATCTCGTTGCCTTCGACCACGCCCTGACCGGCCGGGATCGCTCCGATCGCGCCCAGCTGCCAGAATGGGCCGGGGGCCGGAGAATGATCCTGGAGGTCCCAGTTGGCGGTGCTGATGGACTGCCAGACCCCGTTCAAGTTCGGCTTGCCGTCGGTCATCCGGGGACCCTTCCCAACCGCCTTGGCAACCGCTTTCGCAGGAGCCGCGGGGGCCTGGGCCTTACCGGGAGTCACCATGAGCGAGATACAGGCAGCCGCGGCGACGGCTGTGGATAGGAGAGTAAGCGTTCGGCGCATAGGGAATTGTTCGTAGCGGCGCCGATGCGCCGCCGGCTTTCAATGCTACATTCGAACGGACGCGGTGTCAATCACGGCGAAGATGGACATCCATGCGTGGTGGGTGTAGAGTCTTGAAGCATGCTTCGCGCGATCACAGGTTGCATCCTGACTACGCTGCTGGTCCTCGGAGTTCTTCCCGCGCCGGCCGCCGATCTAACGGTTGCGGAACAGGTGGCCAAACTGAAAGTTGGCCGCAAAGTTAAGGTGGAACTGAACAGCGGTGAAACCCTGAAAGGCCGGATGGATTCGGCTACGGCTGGCCAATTCACTCTGGCGCCTCGCAGCAAGGCGCAAGGGACGGCTCGAGTCGTTCAATTCAATGAAACGCGATCCGTGAAGCCGGACGGTCTGACTGCCGGGGAAAAATGGGCCATCTTCGGCGTCATCTGGGTAGCGGTTGGAATCGTCGCGAAATTAACCGTTTAAGCCCAGTGGTCCACTCTACTTAGCCGCGGCTTTCTTTTCGTCGGCGCGGGCGCCGGCCAGCATGCCTTCCATCGCGTAATTGCCTTCGTTGCAGGCGTACTCGATGATCGGCCCTTCGGTTCTCTTCATCGGGATCTGCCCGGTCCAGGGCCTGCTGAACGCCGAAGGATCGGTGACCGTAAACTCATACGTGATGGTGTCCGGCGCGGTGCGCGTGAAGCGTTCCACCAATTTCATGTTGGGACCGGCGCGCTGGAAGCGAACTTTGTCGTTGAAGTTGGTGGTCTCGACCACCAGTGTGTTGCCTTCCCAGTGTCCGCGCGGATCGCCCATCCATTGGCGAACACTCGCGTCCACGTGCGGACGCGCGCCGACCGGCCCACTAACCGGAATGATCCGGACGTCGTGGATCATTTCGACCAGGATGGTCACGTATCCCGGCGCCTGCACGATCTGGTAGTTGTTGTTGTAAAAACTCGGCATCATCGGCGGCCCGGCGGTAGGCCACAGGATGCAGCGCTCGGTCAGAGCCCGGTCTTCCGGACCTTCCGGAGGCCTGCCAAATCCACCCGGAGGCAGAGCTGCTTGCTGACCCTGGGCGATTCGGGGAATATGTCCATCGGGCGGATCGATGACTAGCGAGGTCCGCAGCGTCTCGACCACTCGGGTGCCGCGGTCGTACCACGCGTCGTTATACGCACGGCTGAGATCTGCCTGCGCGCCGCCGTCCCGGCGATCGGCGTTGTTGCGCTCGACGGTGTCTTTCTCATACTGGCGCGCTTCCGCCGCAGTGAAAAACTCCTTACCCGCGAGATTGGCGGGGCGCTCCAGCGGCGTGATGGTGATGTTGGTCCAGACGCCTTGAAGGTCGGGTTGACCGTCGGGCGTTCGCGGTGGAGTGTAGTTCTTCGTCTGCGCCAACACCGTGCTGGCGACAATCAACGTGGCCAGCGCCAGTACTTTGCTGCTCATTTCGCGTTCGGCTGTTCGTCCGGATTCGATCCGCCCACGAACAGCTTCCTGCCGTCGGCGAATGTAATGTCCCTGCCGTTTGCCCGATTTGACCCGTCCTTGGCCTGATAGCCGTCGACCATAATCTCAGTTCCCTGGGGCAGGGCGTCCTTGGTGACGCCGCGACGGAACAGCGCGTTGGGGCTGCCGCCTTCGACCATCCAGCGCGTGACCTTGCCGTCGGCGTCCTTCACATCCATATGAATCCAGGAGTGCGGGTTGATGAACTCGACCTTGGCGACGGTCCCTTTCAGCTTCACCGGCTTTTGCGCGTCGAATTCCGCGGCAAAAGCGTGATGCGCCCACATCGGCGCCGCGGCCATCAATAAGCCGGCGATCCCCAACAGAACTGCAAGTTTCTTACGCATAAGATTTCTCTCCTTGGCGCTTCAGACTATCCTACTACTTTGGGCTTTTCTTTTCCTCGGAACGAGCGGCCGACAGGAGTCCCGTCATGCCGTAATTCCCCTCGTTGCACGCGTACTCGAGAATCGGGCCGGTGGTCCTGGTGCTGGGGATGGCCGCGCTCCAGGGTCTGGTGAATGACTCGGGGTCGTCGACGGTGAATTCGTAGAGCAGCGTTTCTGCATCCATGCGCGTGAACCGCTCGGTCAGGTGCAGGTTCTCGCCCGATCCCCGGAACGGCGCCTGGCTGGTGAAATTCGTCGTGTCCACCACCAGCGTGTTGCCTTCCCAATGGCCGCGCGAATCTCCCATCCACAGGCGGATGCTCTGCGGAACGTGCGGGCGGCCGTCCAACGGTATGACGCGCGAGTCGTGGACCATTTCATTCAGAATTACGAAGTTTTGGGCCGTCTGGACCACCTGGTAGTTGTTGTTATACGCGCTGGGCATCATCGGCGGCCCGGCACTATTCAACAGGATGCAGCGCTCTCCCACGGGACGATCCTCGGGGCCATCGGCGGGATGGAGACGTCTGGCTTCCTTCACTTGAGCGGCGCGCTTCTCGGCTAACGGCGTCAGTGCGGGGATCTTGCCGTCGGGAGGATCGGTAATCAGCGAGGTGCGGAGAGTCTTGACGATACCGGTTCCCCGGTCCCACCAAAAGTCGTTGTAGGCGCGCGCTACATCCGCATCTGTCCCAGCGCCGGCGCGGCTGTCTTTGTTGCCTTGCTCGATCATCCGCTTGACGTAGGCGGCCTCTTCTTCTTTGGTGAAGAACGCTTTGTCCTTGAGATCCGCGGGCCGCTCGAGCGGCGTAAGAACGGCGTTGGACCAGATGCCTTGCAAGTCTGGTTGCCCTTCGGGCGTGTGCGGCGGGGCGTAGCTCTTGCCCGCGGGCCTCGCAGGTCCGGTCTGGCTGGCGGCAAACACGGCGGCGAGCAGCATGGACGCGATCATCGCGGCAAGTCTGGTTTTCATTTCGCCCCCTTCTTCTTTTCGTCGGCGCGAGCGCCACCCAACAGCCCCAGCATGGCGTAGTTGCCTTCGTTGCAGGCGTACTCGTAGATCGGACTGTCCAAAGTGGTCATGGGCATCTCCGCCGACCAGGGTTTGGTGAACGTGGACGGGTCATCGACCCGGAATTGATAGAGGATCGTGTCCGGTCCGGTGCGAGTAAAGCGTTCCACCAGGTTCAACCCGGCGCTCGACCCGCGGAAATTGCTTTTTTCGGAAAAGTTGGTGGATTCGACCACCAGCGTGTCGCCTTCCCAGTGCCCGCGCGGGTCTCCGGTCCACTCACGAATTTCTTTTTCTACATGCGGGCGGCCGTCCAGAGGAACGATGCGGGCCTCATGAATCATCTCGTGAAAGATGACCACGTATCCGGGAGCCTGGATAATCTGAAAATCATTGTTGTAAGGGCCCGGGATCATGGGAACACCGCGGGTGAGGCAGCGCTCCCACAGGTTGCGGTCTTCGGGTCCGTCGGCGGGATGGAGACGCTGATATGCACGCGCGTCGGCTTGTATTTTCTGCGCAGCCGGGGTCAGCGGCGGAATTTTTCCATCGGGCGGATCGGTGATGAGCGAGGTTCTGCGGTTGGCCACGACCTTGGTCCCCCGGTCGCGCCAGAATTCGTTGTAAGACCGGCCGACGTCCACTTCGGGGCCGCCGTCGCGGCGTTCGCTGTTGATCTGCGCGAACGCGCTCTTCTCAAAATCGCGGGCTTCGGCTTCGGTCAGGAACTCCTTGCCGGCTAGCTCGGCAGGCCGTTCCAAAGGTGTGATGGTGGCGTTGGTCCAGACGCCTTGAAGATCGGGCTGGCCGTCCGGAGTGCGGGGAACGGCCCAGGGCTTTGATGCACTCTTAACCTTCGCAGATTGGCCGGCGGCGGTTCCTGAAATGAGAAAGGCGGCTGCGATTGCAGCCGCCCACAAATTCACGCCAGCGATTCGCTGGGACATCGGGTTACTTGCCGTCGCCGTTGGCGCCCGGCGCGGAGCCGCCCATGAACAGGCGCTTGCCGTCCTTGGCGTAGGTGAGATTGGCGCCCACCGCGCGATCCGCTCCATCCTTGGCACGGTAGCCTTCGACGATGATCTCGGTTCCTTCCGGCAGCGATTCCTTGGTGAATCCGTTGCGGAACAGCGAATTGGGGCTGCCGCCTTCCACCATCCACTTGGTGATCTTGCCGTCGGGACCCTTCACATCCAGATGAATCCAGGAATGGGGATTGACCAGTTCCCATTTGGTGACGACGCCCTGCAGTTTGAGCGGCGCCTTCTCGTTAAATTCCGCCGCGAAAGCGTGGTGCGCCCACACGGGCACCGCAGCGAGGAGCATCCCCGCCCCAGCAATAACAAGAGCCAGTTTCGTTCGCATCGGATCGCTCCTTTACTTCTTTACTTCTTCTCAGTGGCGCGGGCGCCGCTAAGGTTGTTGGCCATGCCGTAGTTGCCTTCATGGCAGGCATACTCATAGACGTTGCCGTCGATGTGGACCATATTGTACTCGCCCGAGAAGGGTTTCACCCAAGTCTTGGGATCGTCGACCGTGAATTGATACTGCACCGTATCAGCATCGACACGCGCGAACCTCTCGGTGACCTTGGCGACGTCACTGAACGGGTTTTGCTGGAAGGGTGTCCGGGGCTCGAAGTTGACGGTTTCGACCACGAGCGTGTCGCCGTCCCAATGGCCGACTGAATCGCCCATCCAACGCCTGATCTGCGCCGGTCCGTGCGGGCGGCCGTCGGTCGGGATGACGCGGGTGTCATGAATCATTTCCTGGACGATAGCTACGTAACCTTGACCCTGCACGATCTGCAACGTGGAATTGTAGCCCACCGGCATCATCGGAGGACCTTCAAATCCCCACGTGATGCACCGCTCGGCGATCGGGCGGGTTTGAGCGCTGTCCCACTGGTGCTCCTGCTGGAATGCTCGGCGATCCGCGGCGGCCTTCTGTGCTTCCGGTGTCAGGGCCGGCACTCGGCCTTCGGGCCCGGTAATGATGGAGGTCCGCAGGCTTGCGGCTCTCTTGACAGTGGGTCCGCCGAGACCAAACTGGCTGGTGTCATAGTGCACGGCGAGCCCGTTGCCTTCGGGGTCCGCGGCAGCTGCGGGGCGCGCCGCTCCTCCGCGTCCGCCTCGGCCGCCGGCGGCTTGCGCTTGCGCGGCAGAAGCCGTCTTATCGGCTTCGTCGGTGTAGAACTCTTTCGCGCCCAGATACGCGGGCCGCGCCACGGGAACGGTTGTGGCGTTCGAATATACGCCCTGCAGGTCCGGTTTGCCATCAGGAGTTCGCGGCATGGTCCAGGCCTTGGCGGCTGGAGCCGGTTTCGCAGCCACTTGGGACTGAGCGCTCACTTGCGCGACAAACGCTACGACGGCGACCAGAGCGATCAGTGAACCGAGAAGGTGTCGTCTCATTTAAGGTCTCCTTTTAAAGGCTGCTTTCGAAGATGTCCGTACAGGACCTCTTCGGCGAACTCCACACACTTATATTCCAACAACTGCGCGTTCTTTTCCAGGCGGCGGTAGAGCGGCATGCTCATCTTCCATTGGCGCGTGAATACTTTGGGATCGTCAATGGTGGCCTCATACTGTAGCGCGTCCGGCCCGATGGCGGTATAGCGCTCGATCACGTGCAGCGCATCGCTGTGCCAGTTCCCGGCGCGGTCGAACCAGGTCGAATCGTTGAGGCTGGTGACATCCACCACCAGTGATTCCCCATCCCATTTACCATTCGACCAACCCATCCAGCTATCGGCCGGGGCCTTGGTCGGCGCACCCATATTAATAACCCGCACGGCGCCGGCATATTCGTAAACGATCATGACAGTGCCGGTCCCTTGGACAATCTGAAACGGATACGGCATGTACGTGGACCGCGGAACGCCACCCATGTAGCACTTGATCTCCGGATCCAGCTTCAAACGGTCGGTGAAGTTTTGCTTCTGCTTGGCGGCCGCTTCGGGCTTATAGGGGATCTCGTTGCCTTCGACCACGCCCAGTCCGGCGGGCGCCGAATAGGCGGCGCCGAGCGCGTATACGGGACCCTGAGAAGCAGCGTGCGGCCGGATGTCCCAATTGGCCTCATTCATCGCCTGCCAGATGCCGTTCAGATTGGGCTTTCCGTCCTTGGTCTTGGGGGCTTTGTAGGCCGGAGCCTGCGCCGGGGTCGGTACTACTGCCAGCGAAAGAAGCGCCACTCCCGCCATTGCAGCCAGCAAACAAGTTCCCAACCGATTCCGCAACTGGATTTGCACCTTGGCAGTCTCCTCTAAACCCGCAGCGCCGCGGGTACACGATACCGGAATTGATCGTACATTCAAACACATACGAAGTCAAGGCGTTACTGAACTGACCGTGCGAACATCAATTATGGGCGGCTTGCCGTGAGCACCAACAACCCCTTCCAGATCCACCCGGCGTCTTCCGGGTCTATCACGACGGCACCCAAAGTTAAGGACCCGGTTTGTGGCATGGAGGTTACTCCCGCCGCCGCGGCCGGGAGCTTCCAGTACCAAGGCCAGACCTATTACTTCTGCGCCAAGAGCTGCCTGGCCAAATTTCAAGCCGACCCGCTGAAGTACCTGGAGCCGAAGCCTGCGGCGCCAGCGGACGGAACCAAGGGCGTGGAGTACACCTGCCCGATGCATCCCGAGGTGGTACAGGTCGGGCCCGGAACCTGTCCGATTTGCGGGATGGCGCTCGAACCCAAGGAAATCCAGCTGGGGGAAGCGGAAAACCCGGAATTGCCGGACATGCAAAAGCGGTTCTGGGTCAGCGTGGCGCTGAGCCTGCCGCTCCTTATTATGTCCATGGCGATGCTGGGGCCGGATGGTACCCGAAACTGGATTGAGCTAGCTCTGGCGACTCCTGTAGTCCTGTGGGGCGGATGGCCGTTTTTCGTGCGCGCCTGGCAGTCTATCGTGAGCCGCAACCTTAATATGTTCACGCTGATCGGCATCGGCGTCGGTGCGGCGTACGTCTTCAGTCTCTTCTCTTTGATCTTCCGGCCGGGAGTGGACGTCTATTTCGAATCCGCCGCGGTGATTGTGACGTTGGTGCTGCTCGGTCAGGTTCTGGAACTCAAAGCCCGCAGCCGCACGGGAGCCGCGATCAAAGCGTTGCTCGGGCTTGCGCCTAAAACGGCACGCCTGATCGGGGCGGACGGAGCTGAAACCGACTTACCACTCGATCACGTCGGCGTCGGAGACGTGTTGCGCGTGCGTCCGGGGGAAAAGATTCCGGTTGACGGCGTGGTGCTCGAGGGCGCGAGCGCCGTCGATGAGTCGATGCTTACGGGGGAGCCCCTGCCCGTCGAAAAAACAACGGGCGCCAGAGTCACGGGAGCGACGGTGAACGGCAACGGATCGCTCATCATTAAGGCCGAGCGGGTCGGAGCCGAAACGATGTTGGCTCAGATCGTGCGCATGGTGTCGGACGCGCAGCGCAGCCGGGCGCCCATTCAGAAGCTGGCCGATCAGGTGGCCGCGTACTTCGTGCCCGCGGTGGTGGCGATCGCGATTGTGACGTTTTTCGCGTGGAGCGCGTGGGGACCTCAGCCGCGCCTGGCGCACGCGCTGGTGAATGCGGTGGCGGTTCTGATCATCGCCTGCCCCTGCGCCCTGGGGCTCGCGACCCCTATGTCGATCATGGTGGCGATGGGGAAAGGCGCCACCATGGGCATCCTATTCAAGAACGCCGAGGCGATCGAGCTTCTGCACCAGGCCGACACGCTGGTGGTGGACAAAACCGGCACGCTGACCGAAGGCAAGCCGAGGCTGGTGGCAGTGGATCCAGCGCCGGGATTCGACGAGAAGCGCCTGCTGTATCTGGCCGCGAGTCTGGAACGGGCCAGCGAACATCCTCTGGCGCATGCGGTCGTCAGCGGGGCGCAGGATCGCGGCATTTCTCTGGGGGCCGTTGAGGGGTTTCAGGCGGTTCCCGGCAAAGGCGCTCGTGGGAATCTCGATGGAATGGACGTCGTAGTCGGAAATGTCGCCATGATGCGAGAAGTGATGAAAGAAGCCGGCGTGGACGTCACGGGGTCCAGCGCCCTGTTTGTCGCCGTGGACGGCAAGTTCGCGGGACGACTCCGTGTCGCCGATCCCATCAAGGCGACCACCGCCGAGGCAATCCGGCAGCTTCACGCCGAGGGCATGCGGATCGTGATGCTGACCGGAGACAGCCGGATCACGGCCGAGGCGGTGGCGAAGCAACTCGAGATCGACGAAGTCCTCGCCGAAGTGCTGCCGCAAGACAAGCGCCTCCACATCCAGCGGCTCCAGGAATCTGGCCGTTTCGTGGCGATGGCGGGGGATGGAATCAACGACGCGCCGGCGCTGGCCCAGGCTCAGGTCGGGATCGCCATGGGGACGGGTACTGATATCGCCATGGAGAGCGCAGGCGTGACCCTGGTCCAGGGCGACCTGCGCGGCATCGCGCGGGCACGGAGGCTCAGTCGCGCCACTATGCGCAATATCAAGCAAAACCTATTCTTCGCTTTTGTCTATAACTCCCTGGGGGTCCCGATCGCAGCAGGAGCGCTCTATCCCCTGTTCGGACTATTACTTAGCCCCATGATCGCCGCCGCGGCGATGAGCTTCAGCTCGGTTTCGGTGATCAGCAACGCATTGCGGTTACGGACCGCCAAGGTCTAATCGGCAGTGTACGTGCAGTAACTCCGGTGGGCGGCCCGGAAGGCAAATGCCCGGAAGGAGCATGGACATGAAAGTACTCGTTGCTGTTGATCATTCCGAGGCGAGCCAAGCCGTACTTAAGGAAGTTGCGGCCCGGCCCTGGCCACCTAAGTCCTGCGTGGAAGTTCTTAATGTAGTGGAGCCGGCTCATTTGTGGACCGTATCCCAGACTGCCGAAGAGGCCGTCCGGCGATCCTCCGACCTGGTGCATCGCGCAGCGGAAGAGCTTCGCGCCTGGGACATGGAAGCGGGGGGCGTCTCGCTCAAGGGAGATGCGAAACGCGTGATTCTGGACCGGGCCAAGGAGACGAAAGCGGATTTCGTTTTCGTCGGCTCGCAGGGTGTTTCCGCGCTGACGCACTTTTTCCTGGGGAATGTCGCGTCGGCGGTTGTGCGCCACGCTCCATGCTCGGTAGAGATTGTAAGGGCCCATGATAGTAAGATGCCGGGCAAGCCGCCGGGCGTTCACAAGATCCTCCTGGCGACGGATGGCTCCGAGTTTGCCGAGCGCGCCGCACGATCGATCGCGGAGCGGCCTTGGCCCGCAGGTACCGAGGTCGGGGTGCTGAGCGTAGTGGAACTGGTGATGGGATCCGCGCAGGCCTTGTTCGAGCCGCCTTACGTGGATTCCGAGCAGTTGGAAATAGTGCGGGGAGAAGCTATGAAGCGCGCCCAGAATGCAGTAGCCGCAGCCGTAGAAATTCTCTCGAAGACCTTTCCCAAGGTTTCCGAATCGGTCTCCGTGCTGCTGAGTGGACCGAAAACCGTGATCATCGAGGGAGCCGACCAGAGCCACGCGGACTTGATTGTGCTCGGTTCGCACGGGCATCGCGGCATCGAGCGCTTCCTGCTGGGCAGCGTGTCCGAAGGCGTCGCGCTGCATGCGCACTGTTCGGTCGAAGTGATCCGTTAAGCCGGTATGCCGGAGCCGAGCCCCCAGCTAAACACGAGGTTGAGCAAGGAGGCGATGGAGCGGTACTTGGGCGGGCTGCTGGGCAAAAAGGTCCACGTGCTGGGGCTGACCCTGCTGGGCGAAACGGGCAACGGCGATCTCAAAGCCTATGGCTACGGGACTCCGATTCGGATCGACTATCAGCCGGCAGGCGAGGCATGCCGCAGCGCCGTGTTCCACACCATGAGCGCGAATCGGTTCGGGCATGAACACATGCCGGACCGGGCCCAGATCCTGCTGTGGCAACACCGGGCGTTCAATCGGCTGCCGCGGCACGTGCGGTCGCTGGATGTCGGCGCGTTCCAGTTCGACGGAAGCCTGATCTCGGCCGGCCGGGCGGAAGAGTTCTGCCTGCTTACCGAATATGCGCAGGGAACGCCTTATGCAAAGGATCTGGAGCGGGTGCTCAGCACTCGGGTACTGAGCGATCTCGACCTGGCACGAGCAGACGCCCTGTGCGACTACCTGGTGCAGATCCATAAAACGCCGGGCCCGGAACCCGGCTTGTATACGCGCCGCATCCGCGAGCTGGTGGGGCACGGCGAATGCATCATGGGCCTGACCGATTCGTATCCGCCCCACGCGCTGTTTCCGGCGACGCTGCTGGAGGAGATCGAACACCAGTGCGTTCGCTGGCGCTGGAAGCTGAAGCCATTGACGCACCGGCTCCGGCAGGTGCACGGCGATTTTCATCCGTGGAACATCCTGTTTCAGGAGGGGGTCGAGTTCGGGGTCCTGGACCGCTCACGCGGCGAGTGGGGCGAGCCTGCCGACGATGTTACCTGCCTGAGCTTGAACTATCTTTTCTTCTCGCTGCAATGCAGCGGGCGATGCGAGGACCCGTGGAAGATCCTGTTCGAGCGCTTCTGGACGCGTTATCTGGAGAAAAGCGGCGACCGCGAAATCCTGAAAGTAGCGGCGCCGTTCTTTGCGTTCCGCGGACTGGTGCTGGCCAGCCCGGTGTGGTATCCGGCACTTTCCGACGACGTCCGCGGCAAGCTGCTGGCGTTCGTGCAGGCGGTTCTGGCCAAGGATGAATTCGATCCGGCGATGGCGGGCGCCTACTGCGGTGAGTGAGCCGAAACACGGATTTGCGGTGTGGATTACCGGGTTGCCGGCATCCGGAAAATCAACCGTGGCGGCCGCGCTGGCATCAGAACTGCGTACCCGCGGCGTCGATGTGGAGGTCCTCGAGTCCGACGTCCTGCGGCGGATTTTCACGCCGCAGCCGCGCTACGATGAAGCTGAACGCGACGCGTTCTACAGACAGATCGCCTATATAGGAGCGTTGCTGGCGCGGCATGGCGTTGCGGTGATCTTCGATGCAACCGCGAACCTTCGCACGTATCGCGACAGGGCACGGCAACAGATCCCACGGTTTCTCGAAGTGCATGTGGATACGCCGCTCGAGGTTTGCATGAGCCGCGATCCCAAGGGCATCTATCGTGACGGACGCGCGGTGCCGGGGCTGCAGGCGGCATATGAGCCTCCTCTGTATCCGGACCTGGTGATTCACGGCGATCAGGAGCGGCCGGAGAGCGCTGCGCGCCGTATCATCGCGACGCTGATCGATAGCCGAACGATCAGTGCGTAACCGCTAGCGCGACGTCGTGCGAGACCAACGCGGGCTTGCGCATGGCCCGCTTCTCCTGCTGCAGAACGTGGACCGCCATCAACGCACCCACCGGATGGGCGCCCACGCCTACAGCAGGCTCCGCGTCCAGCGCGGGGCGGTCTCCATCGAGGTGCCGAAACTCGAAGACCGCCCGCATCGCGCTGGCCTCCGCCATTCCCAGGCCGTACTCGGCGCATACGGCATCCAGGTCGCGGAACATTCGTTGTCGCAGCGCCGGTTTATGGCGCGACTCATACAGCAGCTTGTTCAACCGGTAAGCCGAGATCGGAGGGTGGTCGTAGTAATGAAACGGATGGCTCTGGAACTGATAGGGCTGCGACGGTTCCGCATTCCGCTTTTCGCCGGGCAGGAAGCGCGCCACCGCATGGCCATGATGCGAGGTTTCCTGGTACGACAACAGTTCCATATGCTGTGCGCCGGCCGCGCCCAGCACGATGGCCCAGGGCAGCATCTCGGTATTGCCTACCTCGTCCAACTGCTCCGGCGTCAGATTCAGGAACGAACCCGTATGGCTGTTCTCCAGCTCGCGGATGCACCACCGGTCGAAATCGTACGCGGGTTGATAGTACTTTGCAGTACCAGGGTAGTGGGACATTCCGCCGCTGGCGAGAAGCGCGACGCGCTCCGGCTTGGCAGCCACGATTTCCGCGACCGCCCGGCCCAAAGCGGCACAGCGCTGAGGCCGTGGCAAGGGTGGCAGATACGTGTTCACGAAAATCGGCACCACGGGAATGTCCCGCGTACCCAGGATCCATTCGAAGGGCGCGGCGAAGGAGTGTCCCAGCACCGCGTCCTGCGAGTACGCCATGTCGAAATCGCGGCGGACCAGACCTTCCAGAAGGTCCTCGGCCAACCCCTGGTGAATCGCCGGATTCCAGGTTCGGCCGGCGAAGGCAGTCTTTGCGCGCTCTCCAGCAATCACCGCGAAGGTCGGCACGGATTGCAGGAAAAACGTCTCCAGATGGTCACTGGCGAAGATCACCAGGGCGTCAGGCTTGGTCTCATCCAGAATCTCGCCCAGCTTCCGCATGGCTGCAATTCCCGCGTCGAGCTGTTTCGGATCCTCCTCGGGAGGCCGCGTGAAAAGTTGCGGAGCGTGCATGGTGGCCATGGCTGCCACGATTTTTCCCATATGCTTTACCTCGCGATCGTCGGTGGATAATCAGCACTTTTCGATCCAAAACCGAACGCTTGAAAATGAACGAGCACGCTTGGGGAGTGGCTCCTGCCTGTGTGAAATCGCGCAGGCAGAGTGGGTGGCCGCGGGCGAGTTGACGCATCCCACGTAAAGCTATCATCGATTTCCGTGTTTGCAGAGAATGGCCCGGCGACTGCACATGGGATAATCGAGAGGGACCGAATGCCCAAGAGAATCCTCCTACTGCTGCTGAGTGGAATGGCGATTGTGAACGCGCAAGAGTCTGGTAAAAAAGCGCCTCCCAGGAAGCCTAAGGCCGAAGCGGTCAACTACTATCGCGACATCGAGCCGATTCTGACGGCGAACTGTGTATCCTGCCACCAGGCGGCGATGGCGGCCGGCGGACTGAGGGTGGACGCGCCGGAGAACGTGTTGCAGGGCGGGGCGTCCGGCCCGGCGGTGATTCCCGGTAAGGCTCAGCGCAGCTTGCTCTACACGCGCTTGACGGACACGACGGCAAAGCGGATGCCGCCGGCGAGTACGCTGACCGAGGAGCAGTTGGCTTTGATCCGCGCCTGGATCAACCTCGGGGCGAAGATCGAACCGGCTCCGAAACGTTAATATTTCTCTACATTTCCGCGGGTCATTTCGACAGTTCCTGGACCCCGCTAACCTTTTTGCCGTCCTTGCGTCCAATAAGGCGAGACCACAATCCCGGCTGAAACCGGAGACTGCGGCCGGTTCCAAGTCTTTGGAATTACTTGTGGAGGTGATATGAGTCGAGATGCGTTTGGGCGGGGGCGAGTGGTCGCCGCCGTAGTTGTCGCATTGGGGTTGGTATTGGGCGGCCTGAGTGTCGTTCATGCCCAAAAAAGTTCGCAGGCAAATCCGCCGGCGACGTTCAAATTCACGGAGGGTAAGGTTGGGCCGAGCCGGACGGGATTTGCGCCGGTGGTGAAGGCCGTGGTGCCGACCGTGGTCAGCATCAAATCGTCCATGGTCGTCAAGACCGGACAGCGCCGCGGACAGGGGCAACTGGACCCATTCCGCCAGTTCTTTGGCGATCAGTTCGGCGGCCAGTTCAACATTCCGAATATTCCGGATGAACAGCGTTCTGAAGGTCTCGGTTCGGGCGTGATCGTAAGTCCAGAAGGCTACATCCTGACCAACAACCATGTGGTGGATGGAGCCACCAGCGTGCAAGTGGTTCTTTCGGACCGCCGCGAGTTTAAGGCGCGCGTGATCGGCAAAGATGACAAGACCGACGTCGCAGTGGTGAAGATCGATGCCGGAAATCTGCCCGCTATCACCATCGGGGACTCTGAGAAGGTTGAAGTCGGCGATTACGCCTTGGCCATCGGCAATCCGTTTGGCGTGGGCCAGAGCGTGACGCTGGGAATCGTGAGCGCCACCCATCGCGGGATGCGCAACGAAATCGAGGGTTATGAGGACTTCATCCAGACCGATGCCGCCATCAACCCCGGCAACTCGGGCGGCGCACTGGTGAACGATCGCGGTGAGCTGATCGGTATCAACACGGCCATCATCGCGCATGGGTCGGAAGGCAACCAGGGCATTGGATTCGCGGTGCCGGTGAACCTGGCCCGCAACATCATGGACCAGATCCTGAAGAACGGCAAGGTGACCCGCGCACGGTTGGGAATCCTTCCGCAGGATGTGACGCCCACTATCGCCCGTCAGTTCGGAGTGAAAGACTCGCAGGGCGCGCTGGTGGGCGAAGTAGAATCCGGCAGCCCGGCTTCCAGGGCCGGCCTGAAGACTGGCGACATCATCCTCGATGTGAACGACCATTCGGTTTATGATGCCAACCAGCTGAGAAACATGATCTCCAGCATGCAGCCAGGATCGAATGTGAACCTGAAAATCTGGCGGGATGGCGCGCAGCGCACACTCCCGGTCACGCTGGGCGAGCTGAATCCTGAGGAAGCTCGCAATCGGGGCGGCAGCGGACGCAACGATAGCGGCTCCGCCGACGCGCTGGAGGGAGTCTCGGTCGAAAACCTGACTTCGCAAGTCGCGCGCGGCCTCAACCTGCCCGCCGGCACCGCCGGTGTGGTGGTGAACGAGGTCAGCCCGGGCAGTGCTGCGGCCAGCGCCGGCTTGAAGCAAGGCGACGTGATCCAGGAAGTCAACCGGAAGCCGGTGAAAAACGTCGCCGAGTTTGAAGCGGCGGTTCGAAACTCCAAAGACGGAACCCTTCTGCTTGTGAATCGAGACGGGCACACGGTTTACGTGGGCGTCTAAGACACAACAGTCCCTTTTGAGTGGCCGGTCCGGCTCTTGCCTCAGGTAAGAGCTCGGGCCGGCCTTTTTTGTTTGGACGCGTGTTACAAAGGGCAGTGAAGCCTTATTCGACAGCTTTGATGCTTGCGGCGACCACGATGCTCCTAGCCCAGGACCGGATCGTATACGTGGGCACGTACACAAGCGGCGCAAGCAAGGGAATTTACGCCTTTCGATTGAATTCCTCCACCGGGAAAACGACCGAGCCCATCCTCGCCGTGGAGAGCTCGAATCCGGCTTTTCTGGCGCTGCATCCGAGTGGCCGGTTTCTATACTCGGCGAACGAAAATGCGAACGGCATGTTGAGCGCGTTCGCGACCGGCGAGAAGCTGATGCTGTTGAACTCGGTGTCGTCGCGCGGGGCCGGTCCGTGCCACGTCTCTCTAGATCGCACCGGGAAATGGCTGTTCGCGGCAAACTACAACAGCGGCAGCGTTGCGGTGTTTCCCGTGGGCGCCGACGGCAAGCTGGGAGATGCATCCACAGTAGTTCAGCACTCCGGATCGAGTGTGAACCGGGAACGGCAGGAGGGTCCGCACGCCCATGAAGTCGTGGTTTCAGCCGACAACCAGTTCGTGCTGGTTCCCGATCTGGGCGCGGATCGGGTGGTGATCTATCGCTTCGATGCGGCCAAGGGCACGTTCGCACCGGGTACGCCCGCGTTCGTGAAGGCCGCGCCAGGTGCGGGACCGCGGCATCTGGCATTCGCGCCCGACGGCAAGTTCGTCTACGTGCTGAACGAACTGGCAGCTTCGATTACCACCTTCCGTTACGAAAACGGGAGCATGAACGAGTTACAGACGATCTCGACGCTTCCCGCCGATTTCGCTGGAGCGAAGAGCGGGGCTGAGATCGCGGTGCATCCCAGCGGTAAGTTCCTCTATGCTTCGAATCGTGGGCACGACAGCATCGCGGTGTTTCGCATCGATTCGAGTAAGGCCACGTTGACGGCTGCGGGTCATGCTCCGACCCAGGGCAAGACGCCCCGCAACTTCGCGATCGATCCTACGGGCGCGTACCTGCTGGCAGCCAACCAGGATTCAGGCACCGTCGTCGTTTTCGCGATCGATCCGAAGACCGGGGGTCTGAGTCCAACCGGTCAAGTCGTTCAGATCCCGTCGCCGGTATCCCTTGTTTTCGCTTCACCTTAGAACCTCAAGTCCAAGAATCTTTCCGCCGATTAATTCAGAAGGCTATGATCTCTTTGCGCAAGGCGGCGACGGAACTGGAGCGTCTGGAAGAACTGAAGCAGACGCTGGCGAAGTGCTACGGGTTGGCCATCAAATCTTCCGCGGAATACGCCGTGGAATTGGACCCTCACAGCACTGAGTATTTCCGGCAGCGGCTACAATTGTTGGATTCGCAGTGCGGCCAGGCCTCCGCACCCGAGCATTACAGCGCCGTGCAAGCCTCCCTGCGGGGGGAACTCCGCAACTATCGCGACCAGGCTCGCGAACAGATGTCGCGAATGCGCAAGGATCTGCAAAACGCTGCTGCCGCCATGAGAGTGTTTGCGGAAACCGTCTCCAGCAGCGGAGAGAACTGCGAACTCCAGCTTCGCCAGGAAATCGACCAGCTGGAAGCCCTGGCTTCGAGTGACGACATCGAACAGATCCGTTGCGGCATTGAATCCGCGACCGGCGCGATCCTGCACAGCTACGGCCAACTGCGCCGCAATCATCAACTGGTGGTGACGCAACTTCAAGACGAAATCCGCACTCTGCATCAGGCCATGGACAATGAGCGCAGCCGGATGGAACGGGACCACGCCTCGGGTGCGTGGAACCGGCAGAAGCTGAATGAGCGCATCGAACATCTGCTGCAGCATAACGATCCGTTCTGCGTGCTGTTGGTCAGCGCCCGCAACCTGAGAAGGTTAGAACGGCAGTATTCGCCGGGTGTGATCACGGAGGCTCTCCGAGGTCTGGTGCAGCAGTTCGACGGCGTCCTGGGCGGGGAAGCCATGATCGGACGGTGGAGCGAGGACATCTTTAGCGCGATTCTGGAAATGGACCCGTCCGACGCCATGGCGCTTTCCACTGAAATTAACCGCAAGCTCTCGATGTCCTACCCGGTCTGGACCAGCGGTGTGGCGCAGATGCTGACCATCGAAACCTCCACCGGCATCGTGGATCGCCGCAGGGATTCGGACGCGCCGAAGTTCTATCGGAAACTCGAGCAGATGGCGGCGGCCATGGCGGGTCCGGAGAATAAGCCGGCGGCTTAGAGGATTACGCTTACGCGGCGTTCTGATCCGTCGCGGCGGTCGAGCTGGTCAGCTCGCCTCGATACACCTGCTCCCACAGTTCCACATTCCGCTGTATGTTGCGGTGAGTCAGAACCCAGTCGCGCTGCTGGCCCCACAGCAGGTCGCGCTCGGCCTTGCTATCGGCATCGAGCAACGGCTCTAGCGTATCCTTCCACGACTGACGGCTGTTCTTGGCGGTGATGGGCACTTCCGCCGAATACGGCAAAACGCGGGAGGCCACCGTGATCGCGCCTGAGAGGGCGTATTCGTAGTACTTGATGCAACTTTTGTGCTGGTTGAACGAGTCGTCCACCAGTGGTGCGATGCCGATATCCAGCCCGAGCTCGCAGACTTTCTCGGCGTGCCGCTCGAGCCCAACCATGGGGTGAAACTCGTAACGAATGCCCCGCAGCCCTTCCATGAATCGCTTCATGGATTTACCAAGTGGCGAATTCGAAAACGACTTGCCGTGCGTTACGAGCAGACTCGCGTAAAACTCTTCCAGGCTGGCGTCGGCACAAATTCCTTGCAGCACGAAGGTGAAGGGATGCCGTTTCTGCAGGTCTCGAATGGCGGGAAGAGCTACGGCCAAGTCGTGAAAGTGCGTGGCGCTTCCGGTCCAGCCGATGCGAACGCCGGCCTGCCGCGGCAGCACTCGCCATTCCTCGGGATCAGCGCTGTTGGGAAGGACCACGACATCGGGATTCCGCTCCCGGAGATCGGCGGCGAGAACGGGAGTCGTGGTGGTCACGACGTCGGCTTGTTCGATCAGAAAGTCATAAAGATCCAGCCGGTCCTGCAGGCCGCGATAATTGACGTTTTGCCGGGGCACCAGATCCAGGGCGTCGTCGGTATCGAAGACCACACGAATCCCACGCTGCTTGCACCACTTCACCAGTTTGAAGACATCGGGGTAGTGGGTGCGAAAAACGACCAGAACGTCCGGAGACTCATACCCCTGGAATGTGTCCGAAAAGACTTGGACCGTGTGCCCCCGCTTGCGCAAGTATTTCGCGGGGATGGCGCCGCGCCATTTATAGCAGCCGCTTTCCGTTTCCGTGAGGAAGAAGATGTTCATGCCGTCTCTGCCGTCTTGTTTTCCAAGTCCTCGCGGCCCCACTTGGCCAGGTACACCTCGGCGGCGGTATCTTCCACTTCACGGTCATTGAGAAACACCCACTGTCTCCAGCGCCTTTCCTTGAGTCTTTCGAGAACGCGATGGTCCGTGCGGGCTTTGAGCAGGCGCTGGCGCTGTTCGGCGATCAGTTTCTCGCATTGCGCGAACTGCGTCTTCAGGAGCTCCTGCTGCTTGGCCAGGCGCGCCTGATACAGGGCCCAGGACTGCAGGTCGGATCCGGCTGCCGTGCCGGAGGCGAACAGGTGTGATTCGGAGCGGGTCCGCTCCGACGCCAGTTTTTCGCGCAACTTGAGCAGGGAAGCGAGTTGCTGCTGCAAGCCCGCGAGCTTTTCCTCTTCCACGCGCAACTGCAGCGCGCGCCATTCCAGAACCCGCTGGAGAGGAAACCGGAAGGTCTTCATGCCAGTTCCTTGGCCAGGGCGAACAGCCTACTCGTGGTCTCCTGCTGGGATGTGTGCGTATCCGGGGACTGCTTGAGGAAGTCGAGAACCTGCGGGCGCAGGCGAATGCTCTGATCCAGCTTCGGATTCGTGCCCTGCACGTGCGCTCCGAGCTGGATCAAATCCGCGGATTGCTGATAGATCGCCAGGGCCTCGCGAATCTTCTGCGCGGCCGCGGTTTCCTCGGGGCTCGCGACTTTGCTGGCCAGGCGGCTGACGGAGCTCAGTACATCGATGGCCGGGTAATGCCCCATCGCGGCCAGATCGCGGGAAAGAATCAAGTGGCCATCCAGAATGCCGCGAGAGGCGTCGCAAATGGGTTCGTTGAAGTCGTCGCCTTCCACCAGGACGGTGAAGAAGCCGGTGATCGAGCCGGACTCGAAGTTCCCGGCGCGCTCGAAGATTTTGGGCAGGAGCGTAAACACCGAAGGCGGATAGCCTTTCTGACTGGGCGGCTCTCCGGCGGCCAATCCGATTTCGCGCTGCGCCATGGCTAGGCGTGTCACCGAATCCATCACCAGCAGCACGTCCAGGCCCTGGTCGCGAAAGTATTCGGCGGCAGCTAGCGCCACGAATGCCGCGCGGATTCGGAGCGGCGCGGGACGGTCGGAGGTCGCGGCAATCACCACCGAACGTTGCATGCCCTCGGGGCCCAGTTCCTGATCCAGAAACGCCTTGACCTCGCGGTTACGCTCGCCGATCAGTGCGATCACACTGACCTGGGCCGAATTCTTTCTCGACATGGCGCCCAGCAGCGTGCTCTTGCCGACGCCGCTGCCGCCGAACAGGCCGATTCTTTGGCCTTTCCCGCACGTCAGGAGACTGTCAATGGAGCGGATGCCGGTGACCAGGCGTTCGGTAATATGCTTCCGCTTGAGCGGGTTCGGGGGCGGGGCATAGAGCGGGTACGAATTCGCGGCTTCCACGGGAGGACCGCCGTCCATGGGTTGTCCGAATCCGTCCAGCACACGGCCCAGCAGGCCCGGTCCAACCGCCAGCCGGGCGTCCTGTACGCGCGCGATCACGCGGCTGCCTAGCTGCAAACCCTCGGGTTCTTCCAGGGGCATCGACAGCACTCGCCCGTTGCGGAATCCGATCACCTGCGTGCGGATGCTGTGCCCTTTCGTCGTGAACACTTCGCAAAAGTCGCCGATGGCCACGGCCGGCCCTTGCGATTCGATCAGCAGGCCTACGGTGGCGGTGACTTTGCCGCACCACGGCAGCAGATCGAGCTGCTCCAGATCTTCCAGGTACGGCGCCAGGACGTCTTGATCGGGAACTTCGGCACGCATAAAATTCACCGGCGCAACCTGTCGGCAAAACCGCGTTCGATTTCCTGAAGCTGGGCTTCGATCGAGCCGTCCAGAGTGCCATGCGCCGTCTCGAACAGAACGTCCCCGCACTGCAGCGCGGGATCGGGGATTAATTCCACGGGCGCCGCGGAGAACCGGGCCAGCAACGTCCGGATCACGGGCTCCTGGTCGGGATGCACGCGCACGCGGCACAATTCTCGCGATTCCAGCTTCTCCAGAGCCACCCGAATGAGCCCTTCGATGGAACCAGGGTCGAGCGTCAGCTCGCGATGAAGCACGCGGCGCGCGATCGCGATGGCCAGCTTCAGCAGATCCGATTCGGCCGTTTTGCGCACGCGGGACCGGACGGAAGCAAGGTCGGCCAGCGAGCGCGAAAGCCGGTCCATCACCGGCTGGAGTTCCGCGGCGGCCTGATCGTGGCCGATGGTGCGGCCCTCGGAAAATCCGCGCTGATAGGATTCTTTTTGGGCTTCGTCCTGCCGCGAATCTGGTGCGGCGCCCGCATCCACGGCCCGAGCCTGGGCAGGCCGCGGTTGAGGAGGAGGCGGCGTGCTGGTGGTGCGCCACGCCATCGGCGTCACAGTAGAAGAGTCGCCATCCCGAAGGATCTTAGACGATGTATTGCTCATCGCCGCCCCCCTTCAGGCTCACGACGCCTTCCATCTCGAGCTGGCGAAGCAGGGCGATCATCATTTGTTGCGCGTCTTCGACCTCCCGGATCTTCACGGGACCCAGGGCTTCCATGTCTTCCAGAAGCATGGAGGCGCCGCGCTGGGACATGCCCTGCAGCAGGTGTTTGCGCAGCTCGTCGCTGCTGCCCTTGAGGGCGACGGTGAGCTGGCGGCGGTCGGCGCGGCCCAGCAGTTCCTTGATGCCATTGGCGTCGATCATCATCAGATCGTCGAACACGAACATCTTCTGGCGGATGGATTCCACCAGTCCGGCGTCGCGCTCGCCTACTTGCGCCAGAATTTCGTTGGACATATCACCATCGAGTTGGTTGAAAATCTCGGCTACGGCGCGCAAGCCGCCGGAGGATTCGCGCTTGACCTCGCCCACTGTCTGCAGTTTGCGCGAAATGACGGCGGAGATTTTGTTCATCACCACCGGCGAAATCTGGTCCAGGCTCGCGAGCCGGATGGTGACGTCCGCCCGCAGTTCGGCCGGCATCGAACGAAGCACGGCGGCTGATTGGCCCGCGCTCAAGTGCGCCAGAACCAGCGCTATGGTCTGCGGATGCTCGCTTTCGACGAACCGGGCGAGCAGTTGCGGATCGAGCCGTTGCAAGCGCTGGCCGGCGTCGGAGCTGCGGCCCGCTGCTTTGGGTAACCGTTCCACATGTTTCTTACTGCCTTCGGCCCCGAATGCGGAAGTCAGAATGCGCCGGGCGAAATCCACGCCGCCGTGTCCCTGTCCGGAGTGCGAAGTAGCGGAACGGAATTCCTCCAGTACCGCCTCCGCCTGTTCCCGGGAAATGGCCGGCAGACTGGCGATGGCGGCCGTGACCGCCTGGACTTCGTCGTCGCCCAGGCGTTTGAGCAACTCCGCGGAAGTCTGATCGCCGACGGAGATCAACAGTATCGCGGCTTTCTGAATGCCGGAAAGAACCGGAGCGTGTGCGGGAGCAGCCATGGATCAGGCTTGCTCCTCGCGGAGCCATCCGCGCAACACGCCGGCGCAGACTTCTCCGTCTTTCTGCGCGGTCTCGCGAATCTGATTGGTCAGCACTTCGATCCGGGCCGGAGCCAGCGCGGGCAGCGGCGATGCGCCCATCGAGGAGAGTGCCGAAGGCGCCCAGCTGTCGGCCCCCGCTACTCTTGGCGCGGCTGCCGGCTCGGCGCCCGCCTGAGGCAGAGATTCTGGCTGGCGCACCTGCGCCGGCGGAGGCGGTGACTTCTTGATCATCTTGAACACCAGGAAGAACAGGCCAGCGAGAAGCACAGCCGCGCCGCCGGCCGCCCCGTAGAGCATTTTCGGATTCTTTTTGAGCTGCTCGAGGGGCGTGAGCGGCGGGGCAGGCGCCGCGGGCGCTGGTCCCGGCGGCTCCAGGTTGACGGTCGATTCAAACGGGAGGCTTTCCACGATCAACTGGTCGCCGCGCTCGGTGTTCAATCCTACGGCGGCGGCGGCCAGATCGTGTATCACTTTGATGCGTTCCGGTGGCGGGGCGGTCAGAACCCGCTTGGCCTGCGCGCCCGAGCCTTCGAAATGCACTTCCTGGTCGATCAAGACGGAGACCGAAAGCCGCTTGATGCCGCCCTGCGGAAGCACGGTGCGTTTCACCGTCCGGCTGGATTGGTAATTGACGCTTTCCGTCTTGCGGGAAGAGCCGCCCCCCACGGTCACGGGGGCAGGCGCGGGATCCGGGAGATTCGAAGCTGTTCCTGGAATTCCGCCGGCGGTGCGCGCCGGCGACGAAACATCTTCCGTCTTTTGGGAATTCACCATGACGGACTGGGTCGGATCGAAGTGTTCCTCGCTTTGCTCGCCGCTGGTGAGGTCGGTGTCGGCGGAGACCGCGGCGCGGAATCTGCCCGCGCCCACCAGAGGCTCGAGCGTGGCATCCAGCTTGGCGGTTAGATCCTGTTCCACGCTGTGCCGGTACTCCAGCGCTGCCTCGGATGTTCCCGAACTAGAACCGGAATCAGCACTCACCTGCTTGGCGCGATTCAGAAGATTGCCGCGCATATCCAGCACCGAAACGGCGTCTGGAGCCAGGCCTTCCACTGCGCTCGAGATCAGGTGCGTGATGGCCGGGATGGCGGTCTCGGGCAGTTGCGATCCGCCGCGGAGACGCACCAGCACACTGGCTTTGGCGGGTTGGCGGGCTTCCTGAAACACCGATTCCTGGGGAAACGAAATGTGAACCCGGGCCTGCTCGACTTCGGTCAGCGCCATGACCGAGCGTTCCAGCTCGCCCTCCAGCGCGCGGCGGTAATTCACGTGCTCGGCGAAATCGGTCATGCCGAGATTAGTCTTGTCGAAGATCTCGAAGCCGATCCGCCCGCTTTTGGGCAGGCCGGCGGCCGCCATATCCAGACGCAGCTCGGCGACTCTTTCTTCGGGAACGGAAACAATCGTGCCGTTCGCCGACAGACGATAGGGAACACTGCTTTCCTTCAGGTGTTGCACCACGAGAGCGGCATCTTCCGGCGCCAGGGCGGTGGTGTATAGCGGGCGGAATCCAGCTTCGCGCTGCCACTGGGTCAGCCCGTATATTCCTCCCGCTACCAGCGCGGCCACCAGGAGGATGGTCGTCAACTGACGGCCTGAGAGGGTTCCTACGATTCGTTTGACTTGGTCCATGGGAGTAATAGGTCCGTCAACGCGCTGCTACATCTGCATGCGCATGACTTCCAGGTAAGCGGAAACAACTTTATTGCGCACCTGCATCAGCATGTCGAATTCGAGACTGGCACGCTGCACGGCGAGCACCGTGGTATGCAGGTCTTCGCCATCGCCCGACAGAAAATTCTGAACGCTCTGCTTGGCGTTGCTGCTGGCGCCTTCCACCTGGTCGATCGCTCCTTGCAGGATGTTGCCGAATTCGCTGCTCCCGGACGGGCGAGCCGGACCGCCGATTTCTATCGGCGTTCCAATGGGCCGGATGCTGGACGGCTGGATGGCGGAAATGTTCATAGCGATCGTTTATCGGGAAGTTCTCTATTTGAACAAATCAAGCGAATGCTGGATCATGTCTTTCACCGCGCTGATGGCGGCCACGTTGGCCTGATATCCACGCGAGGCGCTCAGAAGATCCACCATGTCCTCGGCCGGATTCATGCGGGGATACGCCACGTAGCCGTCCTTGTTCGCGTCCGGATGACCGGGCATATAGCGCATTTCCGGATCGCGCTGATCGGTGACCACCTGAGCCACGCGCACGCCTGAACTGGACGGATTGACCTGGGATTCAAATAGCGCCGAAAACTGGCCCACCGCGGGATCCGATGCGAACACGGCATCCTTGCGGCGATACGGACCGCCTTCCGGAGTCCGTGTAGTGTCGGCGTTGGCGAGGTTTTCCACCAGCAGTTCGGTGCGCGCCCGCTGGGCGGACATGCCCGAGGCGCTTACAGAGAGGGCTGAGAAAAGGCTCATGCGTTGGTACCTTCCATGGCGCTTTTTATGGAGTGCAGCTCGGATTGGGCCAGGCTGGCTGCCACCTGGAAGCGCATCGCGTTCTCGGCCAGCATGCGAGACTCGCGGTCCAGGCTGACGTTGTTGCCGTCGGCTTTCACCGGCAGGCCATCCGGTTCGATGGTTTGAGGGCCGGTCGTTTGGGAGCCCCCGCAATCCTGCGCCTGCATTTGCTGGGCGAACTCGGCGCGGAAATCGATGTCTTGCGTGTGGTATCCGGGCGTGTCGGCATTGGCGATGTTGGACGCTACCAGCTTCTGCCGGGTGCTCAGCAGATTCATATACCGTTCGAGATTTCCGGCGACAGCTTCAAACACGATGCCTGCCCTAAAGCAGTTCCCGTGCCAAGGTGTAAGCCATTGATTCCAAGCGGAATGATTTAGGCGGAGCGTCGCAAATCAGACGATCCCGTCAGATCCCTGACGCTTTGGTTACGCGTCCAGGCCCCGATGGGGATTGGAAGGATGCGGCCCGGCGTACGCCAGCCGGCGGTTCAGACGGTTCAGATTCCCGCGCGCATGCTCGCGGCTGGTTATGGTCATCGCACGCGCCCACTGCAAGAAGCCGGTCACGTTCTCGGCAATCTCACGGCGTTCCTGCTCGGTGGCGGCGGCTCGCCAGGCGGCTTCCACTTCCACACGAAACGACGCGAGCAGCTCCTGCGCTGTGCTCCACGCGCCGGTCTGAATCGCGGCGTGGAGGCGATCAGTTAGTTTTGGTTCCATTCATGCTCGCAAAAAGGCTGGTGAAGTAGTTGACTTGCTGCTCCAGGGAAGCGATCAGCGCGTCCGCGGCGGACATGCGGGCGATCAGGTTGTTTTGAAGAATGTCGATGCGATCCTGCTCGTCGGCGATCTTCTGGTTCTGGTTGGTGATCGCCGTCTGTGCGCTAGCCCGTGTGGTTTCGATGGTGCCGGTACTGGGGTCTTCCAGAGTGTTGAGGGTGTCGGTCGCAGCCTTCAAGAACCCGCCGGTGGAGGGCGAACCGAGGAAGGCTCTAACATCGCTGGGATGAGCCGCCAGGACATTGTCGAACACGGTTTGGTCGAAGGACAGATGCCCGGTTTTATCGAAGGTGAGACCCAGATCGGTCAGATTCTGAACCGAGCCGGCGCCGCCGGTGAATCCAGTCAGATCCCGGAGCGATTGCGAAAGGGTGTTGATGAGCGGATCTCCCGTAAGGGGACCTCCGCCTTGGCCACGGTTCTGGCTGAGTTGGTCCATAGCCGCGTTGTAGGCGCCCACAAACGAGGATAGGGCGTTCGATTGAGCGGAGCCGCTGCGCGTGACCACCACGTCCGCATCGCCGGCCGCGAGCAGATCCGCGGTCAGGCCGGGGGCGATCGTCACCGTGCTGGAGTCCGAGGAAATGGGGGTGGCGGGCTGCCCATTGACCTGGTATTGGGCTTGCGATCCGGTCGACAGAGTGCTGAGCAGATCCTGGGACCCGTCATTGAGCTGAATGGCGATGTTGCCTAGCTTGGTGCTCTGCAGCGATAGTTTGTAATCCGGCGCAGAGGGCGAGCCCAAGTTGATGATGGTCGCCGTGACATTCGCGCCGGACGAGTTGATGGCTTCCGCCAGAGCGCTGAGGGTATTGCTGGATGGAGTAATCGTGACAGGAGTGCCCGCCACCGTCAGAGTGAACGAACCGGCCGCCGAGATTGATTGTGTGGAAGGATCCTGAACCGCCGGCAGGCTGCTGTTGCTGAGCGCACTTGTAGGCGCCCCGGGGCTCACCACGTGAATGGCGTAGGTGCCCGGCATAGCCGTGGAATCGCTCAAGGCGGAAAGCACGCTGGTGTCGGACACTTGAGCGGAGCTGGAGACTGTCGCGGAGGAAACCCCTTGCAAAGCCGTCAGAAGCGCGGTGAACTTCCCGTCCAGGGCATCTAAAGCCGCGGAGCGATTCTGCAAAGTGGTTAGCTGATTGTTTAGCTGGTCCAGCGGCAGGGAGGCGATCGCGATGGAGCGATTGAGCACCTGCTGCAGGTCGCTGGAGTATCGGCTACTGCCCGTGAAAATCGTGGAGTTGTCGCTCATCTATCTTCTTCTTCCGCTTCTTCCGCGCAAAACGGAGCGCTGCGGACGCTTCGTGCCCTTAAATACAAAACTGGGCCGTTCTCGGTAGAGAATCGGCCCAGATTGTTCAGAGCATTAGGACTAACCGCTTTATTGGAGCAGTTTCAACAGCGCTTGCGGCGCGGCGTTGGCCTGTGCCAGGGCGGCCACGGAGGATTGCTCCAGGATCTGCGCCTTGGTCAAGTTGGCCGCTTCGGTAGCGACGTCCGCGTCGCGAATCGACGACTGCGCCGCAGAGAAGCTGGAAATCTGCGATTGCGCCAATTGGACGGCGTAGTTTAGCTCGTTTTCCCCGGTTCCGACAGCTCCCTGGACCAAGCCGAGGTTGGAGATGGCCGTAGTAATGTCGGTAAGAGCGGTGAGCGCGTGGGCCTTGGTATCGACCGCGTCGGTACTGATTCCCAGACCGGAGGTATCCACCTGATTCCCAGCGCCGCTCAGGTCGATGGTCACCTTGGCGTGCGCCTGCGTGTCGCCGCCGCCGATGTACACATCCAGGCTCACGTTGAACCGGCCGCCCGTGCCGCCGCCGCTGGCCAACCCGATGTTGGCTGCCTGGCGGTCGATTTCAGCCAGTAAGCCCTGAAACTCGGTATCCAGAGTGGCGCGGTCGCCGCTGAACGTATCCGAGGCCGATTCCGTGGCCAGCGTCTTGAGCCGGTCCAGAATGTTCGAAACGTTGTTGAGGCCGCCATCGACGATCTGGAGAATGCTGACACCGTCGTTGGCGTTCCGAACGCCCTGTTGCAACTCGGCCACGTCGCTGCGGAACTTATTGGCAACTGCCAGGCCCGCGGCGTCATCCGCCGAAGAATTAATTCGATAACCGGAGGTCAAGCGAGTGATGGTTCGGCTTTGAAAGTCGCTGTTCACCCGAAGATTCTGCTGGGCTACCAAAGAGGTCACGTTTGTCTGAAACGAATATGACATTGCGTCACGTCCTTTTTCTAATTGAAATCTTCGGCATCCTGCCGAATCCGCTCGGTCCAACTTCCAGGAGCGTGCTATTCATCTCGCAAAGCCCGCGAAGTATTTCAGACTTTTTTTGTTAAGAAAGTGCAAACAGGCCACTTTTGGTACTTGGCGCCCGAGGGTCCCAAAAAATTTTAAACTGCGCACCGGGCCGATCGATATGTCCTGCAGTCCATCCGCATGATGATGAAAACGAAATCGGCTCCCGCTTCAGAACAGTGTGCGCGGCTCCTTCTTTCCGCCTGGAACAGTGGCGACTTGCGCCGTCTGCGAGAGACTCTGACGCTCGCCTGGATCTCCGCTGAGCCGGCCGGCTGGCCTCTGACGGGAGAAGACGAGCGGGAGCGAATGGAAATGCTGGCCACCATCGCGGACGCGATGCGCAACTGGCTGCGGTGCGGAGGCGAGTCGCCCGCCGAGGATCTGCAGGTTTCCGTTCAGCTGCTGCAGCACCTGGCCGGAGTTCAATCTCTGTGGCGTGAAAACCGGATTTGATTCGGGAGACTTCCCGTCACTCTTAGGGCAAGGCCGCGATCTGGAACGCCCGCTTTTTCCCGGAGCCGACCACAGTGCCCTCCATGGAGAGCGCTCCGTTGAGCACTCCGCGCAAGGGCTGATCCAAAGGATGGTTCAGCTTGATTACTTGCCCCGTCTTTAGGCTCATGAGGTCACCGACCGGCAGGAGAGGTCCTTCCAGACGGACTTCCAGAGACACGCCGGCTTCGTCCAACAGCGCTAATTTCTGACGCGCATCAGGCTCCAGGGCATCGGGCGTCCCTTTCTGGTCCGGAGCGGTTCCCACAGTGTCGAAGAACGACTGTGCCACCGCTATCTCCAGCGCGCCCGAGTGTTCCCCGCATCCCAGATCGAAGGCCAGGCGGATCATCGGCTGGCTGGAAGGCTGATTCGGATCGTTCGGCGCCAACAAGGCAGGTTCGCTGACCAGGGATTCCACCTCGAACTCGACGGTCGCAAAGAGCTGCCAGGCCTCGCCCAAGGGACGCACCATCACCCGGGCAATTTCCTCCAGCAGGCTCCATTCGATCTCGGTCAGGTTTCGCGGCGCGACTGGGTCGGGACCACACTTGCCACCCAACAGGAGTTCGAGTAACCCAAACACGGTGGCGCAGTCCAGGTGCAGATACATGCGCTCGTCACGCGGGTGAAGCCGGAAGACCATGAGGCAGGTGGGACTCGGCAGGGCAGCGCGAAAGCCGCCACTGGTCTGAACCGAGAGATCCTTGAAGCTCACCTGGAAGTCCGAGCGTAGAAACGCCGACAGGGCCGTGGCCACGCTGGCCGCATACCGTTCGTGGACCGACCGCAGGGTTTTGAAACGCGGATTGGCGGAATCCGGCTGGCCGACTTCAAACTGTTTTGCGCCAGATGACGGAAGTGTGGAGAGCATGGCCTTTCCTGAGAACAGATCGGCGGACTAAGGGGATTGCTTTAGTGCTGCCGTGGCAGGAACCGGAGCGGCGTGGAGTAGAAATAGGCGAAGCGGTGAGCAAGCTTTCCATACTTCTCGATATGAGATGCTCCCGAATCGTGCCTGGATACGCCGGGTAAACGACCCCGGTGTTCCTCTTCCGCAACATCCAACCGCGTGAGGGACTGAAGTAACCGCCGGGTAGTTACCTAGCGATCTCTTAGGGCTAGTTCCCTATTTCCACGGGCGGCCCGGGTGCATAACTTCAGGTAAACTTTCCTGATTTTTCATCGATATGGACTCTGCCCACAACCCGGGCAGAGCCGATGATACGACTAACCAGGCTGAATCACGTTCCCTTGATCGTCAACTCGGACCTGATCGAACACATCGACATGACACCTGACACAGTCGTGACGCTTACATCCGGGCAGAAGTTCATGGTGCTTGAATCGGCCGAGGAGGTCGTGGACAAAGTGATCGTTTTTCGTCAAAAGCTGCTCAGTCCTGATCTGGCCAGGTTGACCGCGCCGCGCGAACATAGTTCAGAATCCGAGTCGCAAAGCAGGTAACACAGCTCCCATGGCAGACAAGGAAGCAGCGGCTCCCAAATCCAATCTCAAGAGCTCGAAGCCGGACATCGCGAGCTTTGCGGGTCTGCTGATTGCCCTGGGCGGCATCATCGGCGGACTCATGTGGGAAGGCGGCAAGATCAGCGATATTGTGCAGATCTCGGCGGCGATCATCGTGCTCGGCGGAACCCTTGGCGCGGTGATGGTGACTTCGTCGCTCTCCTCGCTCCTGGCCGCGGTAGGGGGGCTCAAGAGCGTATTCTTCGAAGAAAAGCTGGACCCCGCGGCGGCCGTGGAAGAGATCATCGCCTACGCCACCAAGGCCCGCAAAAGCAGCATCGTTTCGCTCGAAGAGGATCTGGAGAAGATAGGCGATAGGTTTCTCCAGAAGGCGCTGTCATTGGCCGTCGATGGCACCGATCTTCAGGAGCTGCGCAAGATGATGGAGCTGGAGATTGCGCAGTCCGAACATCACCGCGAATCCGCCGCCAAGGTGTTCGAAGGGGCCGGGGGATACGCACCCACCATCGGCATCATCGGCGCCGTCCTGGGCCTGATCCAGGTGATGAAGCACCTGGAGAACATCGAAGAGGTAGGGAAGGGAATCGCTGTCGCTTTCGTGGCCACGGTGTATGGCGTAGCGGTCTCCAACCTGGTTCTCCTCCCGGCGGCCAACAAGCTGAAGGCCCGCATTCGCCAGGACGCGCAGGACAAAGAACTCCTGCTGGAGGGCGTCTGCAGCATCGTGGAGGGCATGAACCCGAAACTGATCCGGGTGAAACTGGAAGCCTTCCTCCAGCATGCCGGTAAGAGCAAGAACAAAGCCGAAGCGCAGGCCAGCGGCGCTGCGGCCCCGGCGGCGGCCAAAGGTTAGGCATGCCGCGTCCCAAGCACGCCGAGCATGAGAATCACGAGCGCTGGCTGGTTTCCTATGCCGACTTCATCACGCTGTTGTTCGCCTTCTTCGTGGTGATGTTCGCTTCCTCGCAGACCGATAAGTCCAAAGCCAAGCAGATCTCCGAAGCGGTCGAGAAGGCGCTCAAGGAAGGTCATTCCGTCAGCATGCCGCCGGCCGTCGCCAAAGTGCTGGGCGGCACCGTGGACGACAGGGGTCAGGGGAACGCTCAGATGCACGGTCCGGGCGGAGTGCAGAAGGCCGCCAAGGAAGCACAGCAGGAAGTGATGGAGCTGAGCGTCTCTCTCAAGACGCTGTCGGCGGAACTGGAAGAAGAGATCAAGCAGGGCAAGGTGGAGGTCAGTATGACGCCCCGAGGCATCGTCGTGAGCCTCAAGCAGGCGGCCTTCTTCCCTTCGGGCACCGATGCCGTCGACCTGGCCACCATGCCGACGCTCCAGAAAGTCGCCGGGGCGCTCAAAGCGGTGTCGAATCCGGTCCGCATTGAAGGCCACACCGATGCCGTGCCCATCCACACGACCCGCTTCCGCAGTAATTGGGAACTTTCCGCGGCGCGCTCCATTACCATGATGGAGGTTTTGTCGAACCGCTTCGAGATTCCCGCTCAACGTCTATCGATTTCCGGCTATGCGGATACGGTGCCGGTGGCCGATAACGATACGCCCGAGGGCAGAGCGCGCAACCGCCGCGTGGACCTGGTGATTCTGAACAACTATGCGATCGCCAAGACCGAGCCCGCCAAGATCGATCCCGCGAAGACCGAGCCTGCCAAGAAAGAATAGCCGTCTGTGACAGGTTTCGAGACTCGTCCCGGCCCCGATCCGGTAAGGGCTTACTTCAGGAAATCAAACAGACTATTCCGTGGCATGGAAGCCTCGGCTTGCATCGCGGCCTGCTGGCTGAGCTGCTCCTGAGTCAGGTCCGTCGTGGCCGCGGCGATGTCCGTATCGCGCTCGTTGCTGAGCGCGGTCTTCCATTGGAGCTGGAACTTCTGCGCAACATCCAGCGCGTTGCTTACCCGATTCTGCACTGCGCCGTAAAAGGTGCTCTGCAGCGAGAGATAATCCTGGGCCTTTTGAATCGAAGTGGCGGCATCGGCCGTGGCGGCCTGATCGTTGTTAGCCAGCGCCACGCGCAGGCTGTTCACGGCCGCAAAAACATTATCCGCCGCGATGCTGTCATCGGGATTGCGATGGTCAAAAAGATCCTGCGCGGTCTTCGATACCGCGAAGACGACGCCGTTGGAATCCTGTATGAGCCGGGTGGCCGGGACCGTGAGGAGCCGGTCGACTCCGTTCGGGTTGGCGAGATTCAAGTCGTAGGCCGGCTGCGATGAGGTGTCTCCGCTGAACAGATACCTCCCGGCGAAGGTGGTGCGGCTGGCGTTGACCAGCGCGCTGAGGATCTGCTCGGCTTGCGCGGCCAGCGTTGGCCGTACGGCGGGCGAGAGCGTGGCCGACGCGCCCTGGGCCGCCAACGACCGGGCTTGATCCAGGAGAGATATGGAATCCTGTACCACTCCCGACGCGGAGTCGACTTCGCTTTTGACGTTATTCAGATTGGTGGCTACCTGGGTGACCCGGCCGATATCGGATTGAAGCTGCAACACGTCGCCAACTGCCGACGGATCGTCCGATGGCCGGCTGATTCGCAAGCCCGAGGTAAGCTGGGCCTGGGTCTTGGCCATGCGGTTGTTCAGCGAGGCAAGGTCGGCCAGGAACTGCGCCCTCACCGGATCAAAGCTTTGCAGCATACTGGTTTCTCCTCGGGCCTTACGTGACCATGTTCAAGAGCGTGTCGGTCAGCCCGTCGATTACGCTGATCATCTTGGAAATCGCCTGGTAGCCGCGCTGGAGTTCCATCACCCGGACGGCTTCTTCATTCAACGAAACACCGGATACCTGAGTTCGCAGGGCCTGGGCCTGCGCCACGGACTGTTGGGCCACGGTCTGGCCGGCCGTCGCGTCCGCCACCTGCTGCCCGATGATCTGCGTCTGTCCGTTCAGGAAGTCCAAAATAGATTTTCCGCCGATGGTGTCCGCAGGCGCCTGCGAATCTCCCAATCCGGCCAGCGACAGCGCGATCCCATTGGCGACCTGCGGCGGACCCGGATCGAGCGCGGCCAAAGTATCGCCGGTGATGTTCGGATTGATGGCGAGCGTGCGCGCCGTGTTCGCTCCGCTCGAAGCATCATAGGTGAATAGCGGCAGGCCGGGATTCCCGGCGGGATCCAACCCGGAGCCCAAAAGCTGATTCACCCGGTCCGCGACTTTCTTGGCGAGCTGGTTCAGAGCGCCCGCCTGCTGGCTATCGCCCTGGAGAGCAGGAAGGACGGTGTTGCGAACCGTCAATAACCCGCCCAGAGTGCCGCCTGCGACATTGCCGGTGACGTCCTGTCCGCTGGCGTCCAGAATGTGGGTGGCCGGAGTGGCGTTCGGATTCACCGGTATGGCTGTGTTGAAGTAGGAGGATTTCAGAGAATACTGGCGAGCGCCGATCACCAGCGGCGTTTGTCCGCCCAGCAGGAGCGTGACGCTGCCGTCGCTTTCGAATCGGGCAGTAATGCCGGCCAATCCGCTCAGAGTTTCGAGCGTGTCATGCAGGTGCGCATCCATCCCGGCATCGACGCCCCGGCCCTGGTTCACCTGGAGATTGTAGTCGCGAACCTGGGCTGCGAGCGTGTTGATCTGGGAGACCGTGCTGTCGATGTTATTACTGACGTTGCTGGTGACGCTTGAAAGTGCCGCCATCGCCTGCTGGAAGCTTGCGCCCAAGTCCTGCGCCTTGGACAAAACATCCTGCCGCGACTCCGCGGAATCGGGATTGACGCTCCACGCCGAAAAACTTTGGAACAGGCTGTTAAGCGCGGCCACAATACCGGTCTGGCCGGTGACGTCGAAGATCGGTTCGACTCCGCCTAGAGCCTGCGTTTGAGCCCGGAAGTTCGCCAGTTGGCCGGTCTGATACCGTACCGACTGTTCCAGGTATTCGTTCCGCGTGGATTGAGGATCGCCGGCCCGAACTCCTCCGATAAGTCCGGTTTGTGGCTGGAAGGGGAGCGCGTCGAGCGTGGGCACCTGTTTGGCGTAGCCCGCGGTGGACGAGTTCGAGATGTTGTTCTGCGCGATCTCGAGAGACTGTTCAAACGCACGGAGTGCGTTGGCGCTGGTGTTTAAGTTGGCAAACAGGCTCATGGCGAATCAGACCTCGTATGCGGCCTGCGGCTGGCTCGGCGGCACGGCCGGCGTTCCTTGATCCGTGTAGCCCTGGCTTAGGGTCAATTGGATCCAGCCCTGGCATAGATTGGCGGCCTGTTGCACCTGCAGAGCCAGCAGCCGGATCCTGTGCCGGAGACGCAGCAGCTCGGTGCGAACCTCCAGACGATCGGAAGCAGCGGTCTGCGCCGGCGAGTCGGACGGTTCGTTTTGCAGCAATCCGATGACTTCCTGGAGGTCGGCCTCACAGCGGTCCAGAATTTCGGGCCGGGGCTCGAGAAGTGCGGCGGAAACCTGCTCCAACTTGGCCTCGCCGGCTTGGCAACGCTCTTTGAGTGTCATGTCCAGTCCGCGCTCAGTAACCCTTGAGCATGGCTGCGACCATGGCGCCGCCCAGTGCCTGGTAATCCACCTGGTACTGTCCGGATTGCACGAGCTGGGTCAGACGCTCGACGCGGCTGATCTCTTCCGCGCTGGGAGTCATCGCCAGGAGGCGAAGCTGATCCTGGCTTCCCAGGGCCACGCCGTCTTCCCCGGCCGTGGAAGAGGTCTTCCCGGTCCGGGAGGAGACTTCAGCCTTCGTCTCGAAGAGCTTCTCAGACTGGGGTTTCTGAGTATTCAAGGCTTTGCGCTCGTCAATCTTCATTCTGGCGCCCCTTTATATATCGCAGCGAACTCACTTTTGTTGAGGGAAATAATCCGGCCTTCCGCTCCGAAGCGTTGGGCCGTAGTACTCGATAGTGTTCTAACCTGAATACCTCCTGATGAAAGGCTTCCGACGCATCCGCCAGGCGCAGCTCCATTTCCAGCCTGCGCAGGCGCCGTTTCCGGCCCGCTCGGGCGCGGCGGGCGAGCTTCCAGCACAGGCCTCCGAGTACGCTCGCGGCCACGCTCACCAACAGCAGGATGGCGCTCCGGCTGATCACGCCCGGATCCCCTTTCCTGGGCCTTCTCCCGAAGTCAGTTCCAGTACGCGAACTCCATAGTGGCCGTCCACCGCCACCACTTCGCCGCGTGCGATCACGCGATCGTTCACCCGGACTTCCACGTTATCGTGGAGCGCCTGGTCGAGCTCCACCACCGATCCGGCGGTCAAGTTCAGCAGATCCTTCATGCGGATCTGTGTGGCGCCGAAGGAAACCGACACCGGTACCTGCACGTGCATGAGCATGTCGTTCGGGTTCATCGGCCCGGCGTGTGAGGGGACCGGCGGGGCGGCCGGCTGCACCTTCTGCGGGCCGATCTTCTCCGACGTGAGCGCCTCCTCGAATTCCGGGCTGAGCGCGCACTGGGCATTCGGCCACTGTCCAGCCGGATAACGGATTTCGATGGAAATCCGGGTCCAATTGTCGGAAGGAGCGCCCGAGGGCCCCGAGTCCTGCGCGGCCGCGCGAGATCCGAAATGCTCCGCGACGGCTTTTGCAAAACAGCGGCCGGTCAGCGCGAAGCCGTTCTCTCGCGTATTTTCCGAACTGCCGCCCCGGCCGAGCTTTTCCCAGGTTTCTTGCGGAGCGCCCATGAAGAAATTCGCGCCCGGATGCGTGCTCAGTCCGCCGGACCACCAGGCCCAGGCTTCGGCGTCATCGTTTGGATCGGGAGTCAGACTCCAATCGACTTTGATATCCTCGGGGCCCGTTTCCGACAAAGCTTCCGATACGGCGCGCGCGAAGGCGTCGAGAAATCCCGAGATGAGTTCGTGTTTATCCATCGCTTAATAGGTCCCCTTGGTGGTGGGCCAGTGCCGTTGGAGGTAATTTCGCAGCCGCAGGATGGCCTGCGCCTTGATCTGGGAAACACGCGTGATGTGCAGACCGAGAATGGGCGCAATCTCGCGAATGCCGAGTTCCTGGCGGTAGTAAAGATCCAGCACCATCCCCTCCACGCGGGGCATCTTTTTCAAGCCTTCGGTGATCAGCTTTTCGAGCTCGGAGCGCTCCAGGACGCGCGCCGGCGAGTTCTCTTCGGGCGTGGCGATGAAATGGATCAAGCTGCGCGAATCCTCATGCCGCGGAGCGGCATCCAGGCTGCCCAGGCTGATCCCGCGCAGTTCCAGCAGCGCTTCCTGATACGCCTGCAGGCTGATTCCCAGCGCGGCCGCAATCTCTTCTTCCGCGGGCGCGCGCTGCAGGCGCTGCTCCAGGGCCCCCACGGTCGACTGGATGTGCTTCAGGTTCTTGCGCTTGTGAGCAGGAACCCCGTCCAGGCCCCGCAGGCTGTCGAGAATCGCACCACGAATTTTGTGCTCGGCGTAGGTCTTGAGCTTCACGTTGAATTGCGGATCGAAATTATCGATGGCGTTGATCAGGCCCACGATGCCGATAGAAATCAAGTCTTCCAGACACGTGGAGTCGGGAAGCTTCTCGTGAATCCGTGTGGCCACCCAGCGCACCTGGGGCAGATGCTCCAGGATGAGCTTCTCCCGTTCGCTCGACGGCTCTGCCGCCGGTCCGGAGTACGAGAGTGTGAGACTGGCCATTCGTTACCTTATGCCGCCCTATGCGCCGCAGCCTGCTCGCGGGGACGTTCCCGCACCATTGCCAGCAGATCCTCCGCGGTGGCTGCCCGAATATCGTCGGGGATCCGGGGGCCGTGTGAGAGGAAAGAGAGAGCCAGACCCGCACGGGCCGCCTCCGAGAATACGGTGCCGAACGTTTCCGTTTCGTCCATTCTTGTGACCAGTAACTTGGAAGGTTGAAACAGGCGGTGCCTGTCGATAGAATTTCGCAGATCGCGAGCTTTCATGTAGGCCGGCGCGACCAGATGCACATCCACGTCGCCGCAAGCGGCGAGCGCGGCGGCCAATGCTTCAGCAGCGGGCCGTTGCTGGGCGCTAAAGCCGGGCGTATCGATCAGTACGCACTCTTTCTTGCGCGCTTCCGCTACCAGCTTCGGCAGATCCTCGGCGGAATCGACGGCTGAGAATGTAATGGCCGGAGTGGCGAGCGAACTCAACAGCTGCCGGGCTCCGGGATGCGACGTGTCGAGCGACAACAGCCTGACCGGACGTTGTGCGCTGGCGGCCATCGCCAGCTTGGCCAAACTGGTGGTCTTCCCGCTGCCGGTCGGGCCCACGACCGAGGCCACGGCGCCTTTGGATCCGTTCACACCCAGCCGCGGACGAAGAACCGCGCGGCTCTCCAGTTCGGCCCGCAGGAATTTCTCCACGCGGTCCGGGTCGGATTTCAGAATCTTCCATTGATTCTGTGCCCCCTCGGCTTCCGGGCCGGTATAGAGAAAGAAGGCATCGGTCGCCATGGCGGCTTCCAGGCGATCGGCGATGTCTTTGCTAACAACCGGGTCGACGTCCGCCGCGATCAGGCGCGTATACACGTTGGCGATCTCGGGAACGGAGCGCTGTGCGGCCCACGCGCTGGTCGCGGAGCGCACCAACAAGGTCTGCAGCTCGTCCATTTGCGCGCGGAGCTTTTCCATCTCGGTGGCCACTTTGGGGGTTACTTCAGCACGGCGAGCGGATTCCGCCGGCACAGCCGCCGTCGCACGAGCCGCCGCCGCACCTGCACGCGCAGGAGCTGAACCGGCCACGCCCATCACCACCTCATAGCCCGGCCCTGTTCCGGTGTCCGCGATCTTCCGTGTGTTCAGAAGCAACGCCTCCGAACCCAGCTCCACACGCGCCTTGGCGATGGCCTCGTCGACGGACTTGGCGAAATAGGATTTGATCTTCATGCCGTTTGAGTCTTTCATTCAATGACTCCGCGCGACCGCACTTTGACGTCCGGCGGGACTTCGCTGTGCGAGAGTACTGTCAGGTTAGGCAGGCTGGATTCCGCCAGCTGCCGCAGGAAATAGCGTGTTCCCGAACTGGTTACGATGGCGGCGGACTCGGCTTTGTCCACACGGCGCTTCAGCTTCGCCAGAATGTCCGTGATCGTTTCGGGCGCAAGGCTTGCCACGCTGTTCCATTCGCCGTGCTCCACAGAGGCTTCCACCGCGCGGTCGAGCGAGGACTCGAGTAAGTAGGCCGGCAGCTCACCGTGTGCGTTCACCAGCGGCTGCGTGATGGCGCGGCGGATCGCCTGGCGGACGTATTCCGTCAGCAGGACGGGGTTCTTGGTGGTCTGCGCCGCTTCTCCCATGGCTTCCAGAATGCCCACTGCGTCACGGATTGGCACACGTTCCCGCAGCAGGTTCTGCAATACTCGCTGAATCGTCGCTAAGGAGAGCAGTTTTGGTACCAAATCCTCGATGAGCTTGGGATTCTCCTGGGAAACGCGGTCGCAATAGTTCTTGGCGTCCTGCCGCGTGAAGAGTTCGTGGGCGTGGCGGCGCGCCACTTCTGTCAAATGCGTTCCGATAATGCTGACCGGATCGACCACCGTGTATCCCGCGCCGCGGGCCACGTCGGCCTGGTCCTGGCGAACCCACAAAGCAGGCAGTCCAAAGGCCGGATCGCGCGTAGGCTTGCCGGCGATCCCGGTGTCCGCGGTTCCGCTGGAAATAGCGAGTTCGTGGCCTTGCATCAGCTCGAAGCGCGCGATTTCCATGCCCCGCATCTGGATCACGTACTCGCGTGACCGCAACGCTACGTTGTCCTTCACTTTGACGGCCGGAAGCAGGTATCCGAGCTGGGTTGCGAGCTGCCTCCGAATGGCTCCCACGCGCTGCAGAAGGGGAGACTGCTGGCCTTGTTCCACCAGGTTCACCAGGCCGAGCCCGACGTCCAGCGACAGCGGCTCCAGCTTCAGCAAGCCGTCGAGGTTTTCTTTCGGTTTAACATCGGAAGCTGTCAGAACCGCGGCTTCTCTGTCAGTTTTCTGACGCAGCCGCATGGCCGCGACGCCTACGCCGCCTCCCAGCAGCAGGAATGGGAGAGTGGGCAGTCCCGGCAAAAGCGCCAGCGCCACCAGGACCCCGCTCGCCAGCATCAGCGGCTGGGCGCTGCCCAGCACCTGCTTTTGAAACTCGGCGCCGAGCGTTTCCTCCGACGCGGTGCGGGTGACGATCAAGCCGCCCGAAATCGAGATCATCAGCGCGGGGATCACCGTAACCAGACCGTCGCCAATGGTGAGCACGGTATAGGTCTCGAGCGCTTTTCGCAGCTCCATGCCGTGCTGCAGGACTCCGATCAGGAATCCGGCGATGATGTTAATGCCTGTGATCAGGATGCTGGCGATGGCATCCCGCTGCGTGAAACGCGAGGCGCCGTCCATGGCTCCGTAGAACTCGGCCTCGGAAGCCAGGGCCTTGCGGCGCTTACGCGCTTCCGTTTCATCGATCAGACCCCCGTTGAGATCGGCGTCGATGGACATCTGCTTGCCGGGCAATGCATCCAAAGTGAATCGGGCCGTGACTTCGGAGATGCGCACCGCGCCGTGGTTGATCACCACGTACTGGATGGCGATCAGCACCAGGAAGATCACGGCGCCAATGACATAGTTGCCGCCCACCACAAAACTTCCGAAGGCTTCGATCACATGGCCCGCGGCCGAGATTCCGGTGTTACCGTTCAACAGGATCAGGCGCGCGGAGGAGATGTTCAGAGCCAGCCGGTACAGCGTCAGCAACAGCAGGGTGGTGGGGAATACATTGAAATCCACGGCTTTGCGGATATACACCGAGACCAGCAGCACGATGACGGATAAAGTTATGTCCACCACAATCAGGAAATCCAGCAGCATCGCCGGCATGGGCATGATCAGGGCGATCACGATCGCCACGACGGCGACCGGAACGGCCATCTCACTCAGACCCACGGGGGCGCCACCAGGCAGCGCCAGAAGTTTGGGGCGGGCCGTGACTGCCACTGCTGAAGTGCTCTGCGCCATCTTAATTCGTTATGACGGGCATCTATGCCGCACCCGCCACGTAATCCTGCGATTTCAGTTTGTACAACAAGGTGGTGCGCTTGAGACCCAGGGCCTTGGCGGCTTTGGCCTTGTTGCCGCCGTGGCGCCGCAGGGCTTGCTCCAGCAGAAGCTTCTCCACCTTGCCCATGAGATCCTCGAAGGGGAGGTCGTCGGTGGGCACGCCCACGGAAAATTCGTCTCCATTGAGAGCGGCTCCGCTCAGCTCCCTCGCCGGCGACTGCAGGTGCACATCGATGTCGCCCAGGTAGATGGTCTCGCGATCGCCGCTCAGGGCCGCGGCCATTTCCATGGCGTGCTCGAGCTGGCGAACGTTGCCCGGCCATTCGAATTCCGTTAGCTTGCGCAGGGCTTCTGCGGTCAAGGTCTTCTGCGGCAGATCCTCGCGCCGGCACACTGCTTCGATGAAATGCGCGGCCAGCAGGGGAATGTCGCTGCGGCGTTCCCGCAGCGTCGGCACGCGGATGGGAATCACGTTCAACCGGTAAAACAGGTCTTCGCGGAAGCGCTTCTGAGCCACCGCCTGCTCCAGATTCATGTTGGACGCCGCGACGATGCGCGCGTCCACCTTCAGCGTTTCCGAGCTGCCCACGCGCTGCAATTCCCGCTCCTGCAGCACGCGCAGCAGTTTGGGCTGCAACATCAGCGGCGTTTCGCCGACCTCATCCAGGAAGATGGTGCCGCGGTGAGCCTGTTCGAACCGGCCCATTCTGGGTCCCACGGCCCCGGTGAAGGCGCCTTTGGTGTGGCCGAACAGCTCCGCTTCGATGAGGTGTTCCGGAAGCGCGCCGCAATTGACTGCGACGATGGGAGCTCCCGACCGCCGGCTGGCCATGTGGATGGCTTGGGCGACTCTTTCTTTACCCGTGCCGGTCTCTCCGGTGATCAGCACCGTCGATTGCCGCGGGCCCGCCAGCCGGATAATCGCCCGCAGTTCCCGCATCGGCTGGCTCTCGCCGATCAGCAGTCTGCTCCAGGATTCCTGCGCTTCGAAGGGGCACTTCTGCGCGGCCGCTTCGAGCGCAGCCGTTACTTGGGCACTGATCTCCTGCGGCGACCGGTCCCCCACTATGTGCTGGAATAGGCCGAGCGACGGTCCAATGAGCGATTCGTCCAGGCTGCCCTCGCGATCCAGAATCACCACCGGAAGCGGGCGCACCGCGTCCTGCGCCGCAGCCATCACCTCTTGTACGAACGCCGAAGAAGCCGGGAGTTCAAGTACGATCACCCGGCACCGCCGCGTGTCCCGCTTCTTCCACTCCTGCGTGTCGGTGGCTGCGAAGGTGGCTTTTAGTCCAGTGTGACGCGCCACTTCTTCCGCGAGGGTAGTGTCCCTGCCGGGACCAATCCAGAGCATATCGCCTGTGTCCAACTTTCTTCGAGCAGATTAATACCTAGAACCCGAAGGGCTTTGGTCACGATGCCGGCGTCTGCACATTTGGTCCCGCCGGTCAGGGCCCCACCCAGGTCCTTGCCTGTGAATAAGATCGCCTGTATTCAGGAAAGTCTTAGTACCCCCTATGAGGGGTAAAACACCCCCCTTTGGGGGTATTTGGGGCTCAGGCAAAACAGTTCGAAGCACGAAAAAGCGTCGAAACCGTCGTGCCATTTGCGATATGAACTCTGTGCAAAGCTCTGATCCAGTGCAACAGGCCCAGCGCGAATATCTAGAGAGCCGCGTCCTCTCCGCGCAGCCCGCGGAGCTGATTGAGATGCTCTACCAGGTCGCGATTCAGAGCCTGCAAAAGGCCATCGGTTATCTGAAGAGCGGCGACGCCATGGCGCGGTCCCGAGAGGTTACCCGGGCGCAGGAAGCGGTCAACGAGCTGATGGCGGCCCTGGATCACTCGGTAGGCGCTTCGTTCACGCAGACGCTGGCTTCCCTGTACGCCTACGTTCAGCAGCAGATTCTGAAGGGCCACGCAGGACCATCCGAGGACGCGTTACATCGCGCCGTCGGGATTCTGAGCACTCTTGAAGAAGGCTGGAAGGGCGTTTGCCTGGATCTGGCAAAGGCGAATCAACCGGTCGCGACCCCAGTGCGGCGACTTGAACCTGACCAGCCGGAGGAGCAACCCGCAAGCGCCGGCGACCATTCGGGAGAATATTATCAGGAAGCGGTTCCGGTAACCTCGCGCGGCTGGAGCGCGTAAGGGGCTATTTTGACGGGGTCGCCTGTTTCTCCAGGCCGGCCACGATCATGTTGGTGAGTCCCAATCCGCCCTTCGCCGCCATCGCCCTCGCAAAGTAATCGTTAGCGAAGTCCATAGCGGAAGCCGAGGCAGGATCCGAATCGCCACCGAACGATCCTTCGTCCGAGTCTCCGTGCGCGGCTTTGAGAATCTGCCCGATCAGGAGCGCTTCAAACTGCGAGGCGGCGTCTTTAATCTTTTCCGGACTGTCCACTGTACGTGGCGCCGTGATGCCAAGCCCCGCGCTGGGAAGAGACGGTATCGTCATCAGATTACTTCCAGATCGGCTTCGAGCGCCCCGGCCGCGCGCAGGCTTTGCAGAATCGCGACGATGTCCCGCGGCGTGGATCCGATCGAACTCAGGGCCTGCACCAACTGCTCCACCGTGGCCCCTTCTTTGAGCACCAGGTTGCGGGCCTTCTCTTCGCCACTGGTAGTCGTCTGCTGTGGAACCACCTGCGTCGTTCCCTGTGCGAGCGGCTGAGGCTGAGAGACTTGAAGAAGGGTCTGAATTTCCACCGTGAGGTTGCCGTGCATAATGGCCACCGGCGACACTCGCACTTCCTTGCCCATCACGATGGTGCCGGTTCGTTCGTTGACGATGACACGCGCGGGACGGTCCACGTCCACTTCCAGGGCTTCAATACCCGCCACGAACTCAGTGACGCGTGACGTGAATTCCGGCGGCACACTGATGGATATCAGCGCCGAATTCTCGGGTTTCGCCAATGGCGTCGCGCTGGGAAACTTCTTGTTGACAATCTCGCTGACCCGCACCGCAGTCGTGAAATCCGGCTGGCGCAGTTGCAGTCTCAGGCGTCCGGTTGGAGTGAGTGATGGTGCGGCACGCTCGACGATCGCTCCACCGGGCACGCGGCCCACGGTGGGATGATTTACGGTCTGGCTGTTTGTCGACCGGCCGGCCACAAACCCGCTGGTGACCACCGCGCCTTGCGCCACCGCGTAGGTCTGGCCGTCGACGCCTTTCAGGCTGGTCATCAGCAACATCCCGCCTTGCAGGTTAGGGGCATCACCGATAGCCGCCGCGGTGGCATCGATGTGGACGCCCTCCTGTGCGAAGCCCGGTAAAGTAGCCGTTACCATTACCGCCGCGGTGTTACGAACCGTGATCAGCAGGGGGTTGATCGAAACACCCATCTCTTGGAGAAGATTGGCCAGACTTTGCGCGGAGAAGAAGGTTTGCTTGCGATCGCCGGTACCGTTGAGGCCGACCACTAGGCCGTAACCGATCAGTTGGTTGTCGCGCACGCCTTCCAGCGATACCAGTTCCTTGAGGCGCGTGGCAGCCCCGGCGGGCGCGGCCAGCAGCGCGGTTAATCCAAGTAATGCCGAGTATCTTTTCACGTTGTATTGACTCCTAGAACGGCAGCAGGCCGAGGATCAGCCGGTACAAAATGAACGGTCGCTTTACCGAATCCGCCACCACGCCCTTGCCATTGACTTGAAGTTCCATCTGCGCAACGCGGTCCGACGAGACCAGGTTTGCCGTGCTCAGGTCCACGGGGCGCACGATGCCGCGCAGCCCGAGCACCTGGTTCTCGGAATTTATTTTTACGTTCTTCGTGCCCTGGATCACCAGGCTTCCGTTCGGAAGGACTTGCGTCACCACGGCGGAAATTGTCGCGGTCAAAGTAGTATCACGAGTCGTAGCGCCTTGCCCGTCCAGAGCGGTATTCGTACCGGCCTTGGCCAGATTCGCCAGCGGACCGACGGCTCGGGTAATCCCTCCGGCCGCTGCGATGCTGCTCTGTACGCTTGAATTG